>JBBEBI010000033.1:0-22876 GCA_040882365.1 Anaerolineales bacterium | reverse complement strand
CCCAATCGCTGAAGAAGGCCTTCGATGCGGCGCGCAAGTACGCCGAGAAGCCCAAGGGCTGGCTGGTGTTCACCGGCTCGCACGGCAGCGGCAAGACGCACCTGGCCGCGGCCATCGCCAACTACGCCCAGGACCTGGGCAAGATCCCACTCTTCGTCATGGTGCCCGACCTGCTGGACCACCTGCGCGCCACCTTCAACCCCGCCAGCCCGGTGAGCTACGACCGGCGCTTCGAGGAAGTGCGTAATTCCGAAGTGCTGATCCTGGACGATCTGGGCACCCAATCAGCCACCCCCTGGGCGCGGGAGAAGCTCTACCAGCTCTTCACCCACCGCTACAACGCCCAGCTCCCCACCGTCATAACGACTGCTGACAAGATGGATGATATGGATCCTAGAATAAGGAGTCGAATGCTCGACACTCGACTCTGCACAATTTACGGCCTTACTGCTCCAGCTTACACTGGTAGGAAGAAGAAATGATTGCCAAGTGGAGAAGCGTCATTCGGCAAAGCCGAATAGCTTCTCCCGCGTTGCGAAGCAACGCATGGACCACGCGCATCCGCTCCCGCATGCTGGATACTCGGCTCTGTACAATCTACGCCCTCACCGCGCCGGCGTATACGGGAAGAGTGAAGAAGAAGTAATCCTCTTGGTTGGTCATCCCGAGTGGAGACGTTGGCCGACGAGGGGTTCCTTGGGGGGTTCTGATTACATCGAATTCGCTGGCTGGATGCTATTACCAGCGTAGAGATCGCGGGATTTCAATCCTTCTAGTGTGGGCCCGGGCCAGGTTTCGGTCTAGGAGGAGGAGCAGGTCGAGGCCGGGGAGGGTTGTTTTTTATGCTCAAATGACACCTCCTTTATCGGAATTCATCCTTAATTTGCTCATCTAGTTCGATTTGGATTGCAACGGCAAGTCTCTTCGTTCTCAGGATATCATTCCGCAGTAAATCCGTATTGTTAGAAAATTCCTCGCGCAGTTTAATTAACTCATTCATAAATACATCGATATCGAAATTCGGATCTACACTCATTTTAATTCTAAAAGTATCGATGGCGATCCTAAGAGACGAGAATCTTTTCTTATTTTCAGAGTGATCCTGCAACCTATTCCCAACTGAAAAAGCGCTATGGATTAGTGAAAGAACGGCCGTGATACCCGAAAGGATAGGCCACCATATCCGAAAACCTTCATTCTCCCAGCTTGCCCAGCCAAACACAGCAGCCCCGCCGGCAGTTAAAGCAACCAGCGTTTTTGTTACGTCGTCAAGCCGTTGCCATCTATTTAACATTGCATCTTCCAACATTTCCGCATAATAGGCATCATAGTAGAGTCTAAATGCTGCCTCCCAAACTTCATCTCTGTTATCAAACTCATTACTGTTCATTTTCCCGTCCGAATGATGGATTCCACTCAAGATCCACGATGCATATTGCTGAATTCCCCAGGGATCTTCCTCTATCCCAACCTTTGGACTATTGGACTAAAAACGCGGTGAAATTCGACTGCTTTTTCGAACAACCAACGCACCAGCATTGGTCTTTGATCCAAATTATCGATAAGGCCAGCACTATAGACCGCTATTCGTGATCCTTTTTTCTCCTCTAATCGCTGCCATTCAAGTAAATACCCCAACTGCGCCTCGATTTCGGCCTTCCTTGTTTCGAGCGCGTCGAAGTGTTTCTTTGCATCGTCATCATACATGAATACCTCGCATCCAACTCTTCCAGAGAAGGAATTCACGGTCAAAGTTACGCGGAACCCGGTTCGTCCAACAGCAAGGTTGTACCAGTGCTGCGGCCTCGGTTTGCGAGTCACCTGCAAAGCACTCGGTTCTTGTTCAGAAGCGTATTGAATCAATTCCTCCCAAAAGTGCAGCTGGTCCAGTTTTACATCGGTAAGTTCCCGGGCTTGGCTTGTTCTTACAGCTTTCACCCACTCATTTGGTCTACTAATGACCTTGTACTGCGGGGCTGCTGGGGAGTTGCCAATACGCAGAAGCTGAATTTCAAGGGCGAAAAAACCTATATTCGTAACATTCCCGTTCAGCCATTCAATCGCCTGCCTATGTTCATCCGTGAACGTTTCGGCAATCCACACAACCATTTCCGCACTGTGGCCTGCTGCATATGTGATTATTTTCCCTAAGTGGTCATGGTTTGTTAGCTCTAATTGGTTTTCGATTATGGCAATCTTCTGTTCTTCATCCTCATCAATGATCCTGGCAACTATGTCGGCTTTGAAAGGTCCGACACGACTTTCTTTGCTTATCAGCTCTAGTTCAACGCCTAGCACTTCACCCAGCAGCGTTAATCCTTCTTTTGTAGCTAGCCAGGGAGTGAAATCCCTCGCCTCGTCCGGCCAAATCTCCCTTAATCCTACGTTTTCCAGCGATCCGATATTGGGCACTCTTTCCTCCCGCAAAAACTAAGCTTCAGGGTTAAAGCAAATATCGCACAAAATCGTTGCCCAATGTCGACCATTTTGGAAAGTATCAATCTCCTCAAGTGTTATGTGTTTTTCACACATCCAAAGTTGATTTCCTAGATTTCTGTTTCCCCACAACCGCAGGTTTTAAGTTTTGGCCAAGGCACAACCCGGCAATGGGTATCCCTGTGGACAGTTAGCGTTTTGCCAGGCTGATTTGCAGTATATATAGCCACGATTTCCTCCTAGGATGCTTCACATAAATTGCCCCCTGATTCTACGCTACTTTTCCTTGGAAAATCCATCGGCCTCCTTTTCGGGTAGTGTCCTAATTTGAGTTATGAGAAATCATTCGTCCAGTTTACGGCGCGCGAACACGATTTGGTTCTTATCAGGGGCAGGGTCGGGGTTTGGAAGTATTGTTACAACCTCCCACCCCTTTTTCCCCATATCGTCTAGCTGAGTCAGGGTTTTCACCCTTTGGTCATTTAATACGGCTTCGCCTAATACGTCTGCCTCAAATGCGTAATATTCCCACTTTGTCATTTTTCCTCACTCTCCTGATAATCCTTCACAATAGCCGCTCTCACCGCGTCGGCAGGCGATTTGACTGGCCCCTCGTGTAACACCGCGTAGAACTTGCGCTTCTCGCTTCCCTCGATAGGCGACGACCAAGCATAGGCGCGAGTCGCGGTCGGATGGTCTACGAGCGCAAAAACCCCAACTCGACCCGACCAAACTAAATTCTCCAAGTAATTTTCGCGGACGGACGCCCAGACTTCGAAAACAGCCTTACATTGATGAAGCCCCTCGACCGTTTGCCGAAGGGCTTCTATGGTGTCGTTATGCATATTGCTTAAGTCGTTCCCACGAAGCATCCTTAACGTTCGGGGCAAAGAAGAACACGTCCTCTCTGGGAATGCCAACAGGCCATAAACCTTGCTCTCCTCGCTCTAGAGTCTCGAAATTCTCCTCACTGCAAACCGCTACAACTTCGGGGGTCACCTCCCACACCTTGCAAACTACAGGCTTGCCGCCGTAAGTGCGAACAATAACCTTGTCTCCTTTCATACGGTTCACCTCCACCCCTAGATTCTAGCAAAAACGCAAGATAGAGTAAAATACTGTCTAATTGTGGTATTTTCGGAAAGACGAGAATGAGACTGAGTAAAGAATAGCGAGAGCGGTCAGGCTCTCGCTATTAATTAATGGAGCGAAACTGTGGAAGGCACAGAACGAGAATTTACAAACTCGCGAAACACCGTGACAGCGGTGCGGGCTTCAATTGCCCTTCGCTCCTCCTTAATTATACACCATGAGGTCAAGCTATGAGCAACCATCTTGGGAACGATAAAAAGGAGCAGGTCATTCGAGGCTTGCTTGAGGGCGCGTCAGTTCGGTCGGTTGAGCGCATGACTGGCGTGCATAGGGATACCATCCTTCGGCTCATGGTTCGGGTGGGCGAAGGTTCTCAGCGGCTATTGGACGATAGGTTGCAAAACCTTAGTTTGGGGCATGTCCAGCTTGATGAATTGTGGTCTTTCGTGGGAAAGAAGAAGCGCCACATCCGCAAAACGGATAATCCCGACGAGGTTGGCGATTCATGGACTTGGGTCGCAATTGATGCGGACACAAAACTCGTGCCCACTCATTTAGTCGGTCAGCGTACCCGCGAAGATGCCGAGCGGTTTGTCAATGACTTAGCCTCCCGCCTTGATAACAGGGTTCAGCTTTCAGCAGACAAACTTCCCGCTTATGTCGAAGCAGTCTGGAAGGCATTTGGCCCAGAGGTTGACTTTGCCCAAATCGTAAAGTCGTACGAAGCCGACCCTATTGGAGAAGGTAGGTATTCCCCGCCGCGTGTCGTCTCCGTTGAAAAGCGTATGGTTTGGGGGAACCCCGTCATGCAATTGGCCTCAACCTCATTTGTCGAAAGACAGAACCTAACAATGCGGATGCACATTCGCCGACTGACCCGCCTAACGAATGCTTTCAGCAAGAAACTTGAGAACCATAGGGCGGCTATTGCTATGTGGTTTGGGTATTACAACTTCGTCCGTGTGCATCAGACTCTCAAAACCACACCTGCTGTGGCGACGGGACTGGAAAGATGGAACTGGAAGCTGAGCAGGTTTTTGGAGGAAGCACTTGCCCTTTAAACTATGGGAGGCCGCCATTAGCGACCTCCCCTCAGGGCTACTCACCCCGAGGCTGTACATGCATTATACAACTTTCACGAATCTTTGGCAATAGGTAGGTACTCATGAGCAAAAAAGCAATCGTTTATATAGACGGCTTTAATCTCTATCACGGCCTAAAAGGCAAGGAATGGGAGCGATATCTCTGGTTAGACCTGCCGAAGGTGTCTGCCGCTCTTTTGCCCAGCTACTGCACGCTTACAAGGGTTAGGTACTTTACTTCCCGCGTCTCCTCAACCCCAGACGACCCCGGCAAGGCTAATAGGCAGTCCGCTTACATTGACGTCATTAAGTCCCTGACGCCATTGGTTAAGGTGTATGAGGGGAGCTATCAATCAAAGCAAAGTCATTGCAAGCATTGCGACACGAAAGTTGAGTGTCAGAGCTGTGGTAGACGCCATATAAAACCCAATGAGAAAAAGACGGATGTAAATCTCGTAACCGCCTTATTCGTGGACGCCATTGAAAATGTCTGCGATGTACAGGTTTTGATATCTGGCGACGGTGACTACGAGAACGCCCTTAAGGAATTGAGAAGGCTGTTTCCCTCGAAAGAATTAATCATTGCCTTCCCACCCAAGCGGAAAAACAACAAGTTAATACAGCCTGATACCCACACCTCAATTATTGAAATGGGCGATAACGAGGATTGGTTTGCTAAAAGTCAGTTTCATGACCCATTTCCGGTCCAGATTGGAAACAAGCGGATACTTATAGCGAAACCAACCATCTGGTCATAATTCAAATTAGGACACTACCCCTTTTCGGGTTTCCTGTTCCCTGCTTCCTGCCCGCAGGTCCTCGCCCGCCCTACCTGCGCCTTCGCCCGCTTTCTTGGGGGACTCCGTCCCTGGAGAAGCGTAACCCGGCGCAGCCGGGTAGCTTCTCCCGCGTTGCGAAGCAACGCAGCCCCTCCACGATAAACGGCCAGCAGGCAGTTTATCGTCATTGCGAGGGAGCGCCAGCGACCGTGGCAATCTGAACGCCCTAAAAAGGCACCCCTCCATTCCTCAAGCCGCCGATGCAAAGGCCAAGATTGCCACGTCGGGCTTGCTGCGCAAGCCACTCCTCGCAATGACGGGCAGGCGCGCTCGCCGACCAGCCCGTAAACTCTCACTGGCGCTTCAATCTCCGACGCGTTCCACGGCGCGGGTTCCTTCCACTACGCGCCAATCCTCTATGGCGGAGGGGGATTGGGGCAGAGCCCCACAAAAGAATTCATTGCCTAAACTATTTAGCATCTCAGCAGGACATGGGTCGCCGTTCGCGGAAACCAGTTGGCCAGGCTGACTCGCGGCCTCACAAGCCGCTATCCTGCATCCTTCATCCCTCCTCTTTTATCCCTTCGCCTTTCTCCCTTCTCCTTGCCCCTCCATCCAACCCCTTGACATCGCCGCTCCTTTTCCCGCCTCTTCGCCCCTTCCTGCTTTAATCCCCGCATGGAACCCTGGCCCGATCCCGCTGACCTCTGGGGCGCTGACTGGAAAGAGCAAGCCGACGAAGCCATCGCCGCCCGCCGAGGCCTCTCGCCTTCCAGGCCCTCCCATTCGCTCCGCACCCTCCACGGCCCCGACCTCATCCTCTCCCCTGCCCCCGAGCCCAAATACTGCGTCCAAGGCCTCTTCGCCTGCCCCAGCCTCAACGTCCTTGTTGGAGACCCCGGCCACAAAAAATCCTTCCTCGCCATCGACCTGGGCATCAGTGTCGCCATGGGCAAACCCTGGCTCGGTTGCACGGTCTCCCAAAAACCGGTCGTCCTCGTCGAAGAAGAATCCGGCTTGCTCCGTCTCTGGAAGCGGCTCAACTCCGCCTTCGCCGCCCACGCCGCCACCGATCAGACTCCTTTTCATTTCATCTCCGCTGGCGCTTACGACTTCCGTGATATCGCCGAAGCCCAGGATCTTATCGAGCACGCCCGCTCCGTCGGTGCCGGCCTCATCATCATCGATTCCCTGGCCGACGTCATGGTTGGCGGCAACGAGAACAGCGTCCTCTCCATCCAGCCCATCCTCCGCCATCTGCGCGCCGTCACCATAGACTGCGGCGCCGCCGTCGTTCTCGTCCACCACACCAACAAATCCGGCCTCTTCCGCGGCTCCACCTCCATCTCTGCCGGCGTCGACCACATGCTCTCCGTCTATTCCCCGCCCGGCCAGAACCTCATCCGCCTCACCACCCTCAAATCCCGCGATGTCGAACCCATCACCCTTCACGCCCAGGTCCATTTCGAACCCGATCGTTTCTGGCTCACTTCCACCGATCAACGCTTCGCGGAAGATCTGCCTGCTGGCGGCTTAAGCCCCTCCGCCCGCCGCATCCTCGTTTTCCTCGCCGAGCATCCTCGTGCATCCACCCCTGCCCTCATGCAGCACCTCAATGGCAGTTCCCCCTCTGCCGTCCGCAAGCTCCTCTACGACCTCATGGTCACCGGCCTCATCAACCGCTCCGATGGCAAAGCTCAGGGCAAACTCGCCCGCTACGAACTCTCCCCACACGGTCGTAACCTCTTGTCAACGGACGCTAATGTTTGGAATAATATTCTCCCTTAAGCCCCCCGCTGGAATAACATTATTAAGTCAAGTGCCTCTAATGGAAGCCCACCGATTCCCCTTCCATCCGTCATGCACCAAGCCTCTATACCAACTACCTTGCCAAACTGTAAGTTAGTAAGGGGTATCTTTAAGGTGAGTGTTTCGTTTACTGCTCAGGGCATTATGCAAGCAGAAAAGCTATTTCAAAAGATCGATCAGCACGAGATCGACGCCGATCAATTGGCCGCGTTGATCCCTGAAAATCAACCGCTGCAAGCCGTTATCGACGGTATTTATTCTGAAAAACCCTGCGTCAACTACGCCTGTGTAGAGGCGCTGCGCAAAGTAAGCCGCGCCCATCCGCGCCTGCTGTATGCCTATTTCAATACCCTGGTCGACCTGTTGAGAACCTCGCAGCCACTGATCCGGACTGAAATCATATATATCCTGGCCAACCTCGCCCAGGTGGATACCCAAAACAAAATAGATGAATTCCTGGATGCCTATTTTGAGCCGCTGGATGGGCCAAACCTTCTAACCGCAATGTCCGTAGTGAAGGCGTCTTTGCGTGTATTGGCGGCAAAACCGTATTTGGGGAAACAGATAGCGGGCGAACTGCTGCGAGTTCAAAGCGGCAAATATGAAAACGAAGAATGCCGCCGCCTCATTTACGAAGAAGTATTGGATACGCTTCAAATAATGCGTTCCCAGCCTCGTTCGGCTGGGATGGCTAACTAGCCCGCCAAAGAACAGCTACGCAAGGTAACAGCCGCCCGCCTTCTTTCGTTCTACTGTGCGCAACATAATTCCAGACCACAATCGCCCCCTAGTTAGCACAGTACACGGAACACCAAAACAAATAAGACCTTAGCGGGTCTTATTTGTTTTATAGAGGCAGCTCTGTTCCGATGCCGCCTTTTTTCGCCTTTTGATAAATACGAATAGCTGTTGCCATATCATCCAGGGCGAGACCCAGATTGACGGCAGCCGTGCGCTCGCCGTCCGTCTGGCGGCCGGGCTTCTTTCCAACGGCAATCTCCCCAAGGTCGGCGTAGGGTTCCGGCGTTTCTTTGAAGTAACCCTCCTGGCGGTAATGACGCATTTGCGCCAGGTCATCCGTGGCCAACTTGTCCATCTCTTTCAGGGCCGCGCCCTGCCAGTAGGAATCGAAATCCACCAGGGAGGCGAAGGCGCCTTTTGCCAGCCAGCCGGCTTCAATGGCCGGTTTCGGATTCTTGAGGATCGGCCCGCTGGTGATCACCACATCCATCCCCTTGACTGCCTCCGGCAGGCTTTGCACGGGCTCGATATCCAACCCTAGCTGCGTCCCCATCTCATCCGCATAGCGCGCCGCGATTTCCGGGTTAAGATCGTAAGCTTTCACCTTTTGGATCTTGTAGATGGAGGCCAGCGCCTCCAGATTGCTGCGTCCCTGCACACCGCAGGCCACAATGCCGACCGATGCAGAATCCGGCCGCGCCAGGTACTTGGCGGCCAGCGCCGTGGCCGCGCCCGTGCGCTTGGCGGTGATCCAGGTGCAGTCCATAACAGCCAGAGGGATGCCGCTTTCCGGGTCATTCAGGATCAGCAGCCCGCTGATGTACGGCAGGCCTTTGGCCTGGTTGCCGGGATACCCGGACACCCATTTCATTCCGGCCGCTCCTAAGCTGGGAATGTAAGCCGGCATGGCGTGGATGAATGCATTGGGACGGGTGTGGATGCCGGGCTTGGGCGGCATTTCTACCTTGCCAGACCCTTTTTCTTTAAACATGGCCTCCAACGCCGCGATGATTTCGATCATGGGAAGCTGTACGGCTACCACATCGGATCTGGACAGGTATAGGATGGAACCGGATTTCAATACGTCCTCCGTCTTCAATCCCCGCCGAATTTGATGCCTTGCGCCAGGGGCAGTTCCTTGCTCCAGTTGATCGTGTTCGTCTGGCGGCGCATGTAAGCCTTCCAGGCGTCGGAGCCGCTTTCGCGGCCGCCGCCGGTTTCCTTTTCGCCGCCGAACGCCCCACCGATCTCGGCGCCGGAGGTGCCGATGTTCACATTGGCGATGCCGCAATCGCTGCCGCCCGCCGATAGGAAACGCTCCATGGTGCGCATGCTGTTGGTGAAGATGGCGCTGGAGAGGCCCTGCGGCACATCGTTGTGGATGCGGATGGCCTCGTCGACGTCTTTGTAATCCAGGATGTAGAGGATGGGCGCAAAGGTCTCCTGCTTCACGATCTCGGTTTGCGCCGGCATCTTCACGATGGTCGGCTCAACGAAATTGGGGCCGAGGTCCGGACGCATCTGGCCCCCGGCCAGTACCTGGCCGCCGTCGACCTTGGCCTTTTCCAAGGCCTCAAACATCTCCTCGACCGAATTCTGGTAGACCAGCGGGCCCATAAGCGTCTTCTCATCCAGCGGGTCGCCAATCGGCACTTGCTTGTAGGCGTTCACCAGGCGCTCGGTCAACCTGGCGCTGATGTCCTTGTGGGCGATGATGCGCCGCGTGCTGGTGCAGCGCTGCCCGGCGGTGCCCACCGCCCCGAACAGGATGGCGCGGGTAGCCAGGTCCAGGTCGGCGTCCTCGGCCACAATGATGGCGTTGTTGCCGCCCAGCTCCAGGATGGTGCGGCCGAAACGGCGCGCCACCGTTTCCGCTACGTTCACGCCGATCTGCGTGGACCCGGTGAAGGAGACCAACGGCACGCGCTTGTCCTCCAGCATCAGCTGGCCCACATCGCGGCCGCTGCCAATCACCAGGTTGAAGATGCCACTGAGGCCGTGGTCGGCCATTACGCGGTTGCAGACGTGCTGCACGGCAACCGCCGCCAAGGGCACCAACGAGGATGGCTTCCACAACACAGGATCGCCGCAGGCCGCGGCGATAGCCGCGTTCCACGACCAGACGGCGACGGGGAAGTTGAACGCCGATACCACGCCCACGATGCCCAGCGGATGCCACTGCTCATACATGCGGTGCTGCGGCCGCTCGGAGTGCATGCTTAACCCGTAAAGTTGCCGCGAGAGCCCGACGGCGAAATCGCAAATGTCGATCATCTCCTGCACTTCGCCCAAACCCTCGGTGCGGATCTTGCCCATCTCCAGCGAGACCAGTTCGCCGAGAGGTTCTTTCAACTCGCGCAGCGCGTCACCCAGGTCGCGCACCACCTGGCCGCGCTTGGGCGCCGGGGTGGCTGCCCAGGTGGCGAAGGCGGCCTGGGCTGCGCCGACGACTTTCTCGTACGAAGCCGGTGTCGCCTGGACGATCTTGGCGATGGCGGCGCCGCTGCTGGGGTTGTAGGACACCAATTCCTTGCCCTTGGCATCCGTGATCCACGCGTCCGGACCGTAACAAGCACCCGGGTTGACCTCCTGGATATTGAGCTTCTTCAGTATCGATTTCATTCGTTGCACCTCATCTGATTAGTCCTCTTATTTGTCATTCCGAGCGAGGGCGTTTAGCGGCGCTTTCAACGCCGCTGCCCAGAGCCTGCCCTGAGCGAAGCGAATGGGAGGAATTCCTGTAGTGTAGATATATCTGATTGACGACTGGTGAAGTGTGACTCCGTTTGTATTTGAAACAGCACAATTATAAATCGTCGCCTAGCTCACCTTCTCTAATTGGTAATTCACCACCGTACTCAACTCCTCGTCCTCGCAGGACAGATGCACCTTGGCCCCCGTCTCTTCCCGCCGGATCACGACCTCGTGCATCGCCTCGCCGCCGGCAAAGCGCACCCGCCACTGGTCGGCGGCCAGCTCGGCGGTTTCCAGCAGCCGCAGCCCGTTCACGCTCAGGTCGCCGGTCTCCCGGCGCAGCAGGATCTCGGCGGCCTGCACGGGCCCATCGTAGATCGTGCGGCCGCGGAAGTGGTCGAGGACAATGTGGCCCTCGCGGCCAGCTTGCAGCACCTCGGCAGCGGTCTCCGGCCGCAGGCGGCCGTATGACAAGCCATATGGCAAATGAAGGAAGTTGGCCGCAAAACGGTGGCCGCCGTGGTGCGTGCTTTCCCAGATCAGGCCGGGGAACTTCTCGGCCAACGCCCAATAGGTGGCGAGGCCATGGAGGACACAGCAGCGGTCGCGCAGCCCATTGGTGCAGGTGACGAAAAGCGGCTCAATGGTGAGAGCGGAGACATAGCGCGCATCCTGGGCGACGATGGCACCCAAGTCCAAATCGAGTAATTCCTCATAGGTCATTAGGTTAAAGCGGTAGAGCGAAGGGGGTTCCGCCTTGGGCAGCGCGGCAATAAAAGTGATGCCCTCCTGTTGCGTCTGGCTTTGTTTGATGAGCAAGAGCCGGGCTTCGGCGATTCCCTGCAATTGGGTATTGAGGTGCGCCTTCACTGCTTCGGGAATGCTGCTTTCCTTCAGGGCCTTGTTTCCCCAGCGGCCAGGGTACTCCAGGAGGAACCAGACGTCCGCCCGAGGCGCGGTACCCACCAGCGACTCGCTGGCCTCAATGGATTCGATGGAACAAAACGACTGATCGGCTGTTTTGAGCAGGCTCATTGCTTCATTATAAACACGCCGAAACATCGGACGCGCCTTTTATAATGTCGGCATGCAGCCCATCGCTTTCTTCTATCCGCAAGGCCACGAAGCGCATGCGCGCCCCGGTCACGAAGAGCAACCAGAACGGGTCGAAAGCATCCGGACCGCTTTGCAGCAAGCAGGGTACTGGGAGAACGGGTTACGGGTATACACGGAGGCACTTCCGGTTGCGGTGCTGCAGGCCGTGCATAGGGAACAGATGCTCGAAACGGTTCGGCGCGCCTGCGAAATGGAAGCCAACCTCGACGCCGATACGTATACAAATAAGGCAAGCTGGCAGCTGGCGCTCAACGCGGCAGGTGGCGCGGCGGCCTTGGCGCGTGCAGTTTGGCGGCGGGAAGCCGACACCGGCTTCGCCCTCACCCGTCCTCCGGGCCACCATGCCACACCCACGCAGGCTATGGGTTTTTGCTTGTTGAACAACGCGGCGCTGGCAGCTGAAAGCCTGATCCAGCAAGAGAACGCCAAACATATCGCCATCATTGACATGGACGTACACCATGGCAACGGCACTCAGGACATCTTCTACGCGCGCGGGGATGTGATGTACATCTCTACGCATCAATCCCCCTTCTATCCCGGTACCGGAATGCTGGACGAACGCGGCCGCGGCGCAGGGGAAGGCACGACGGCCAACATGCCGCTGCCCGCTTATTCCGGCGATGGCGCTTTCGGCCAGGCCTATGGAGAAATCGTGCCGTCTTTGCTGGACCGTTTCGGCCCTGAAATGATCCTAGTGAGCCTGGGATTCGATTCGCACTGGAAAGATCCGTTGGCCAGCCTGCTGGTCAGCGCGCGCGGATACGGAGAAGCGATAGGCGCGCTGCGCGCCTGGGCACAGAAGAATTGCGATGGCCGCATCTCCCTGCTCCTCGAGGGTGGCTACGACCTAGAGGCGATCGCGGCCTGCGGCGTGGCCGCCACGCAGGCTTTGTTGGGGGAAGAAATCATCGATACGCTCGGCCCTGTTCCACAGGGCGAAAGTAAAGATTGGGTGCCAGTGCTGAATCAAGTAAAAGAAATCTGGGACCTGTGAACTTTCCTCCAACGTTTAATAGAAAGGAAAACAAATGGACCTTGCCCTAATGATCGAAGGCCAGGACGGCCTGAACTGGGAGCGCTGGAAGCGGCTGGCGGCGGCGGCCGAAGACCTGGGCTTCGCCGGGCTCTACCGCTCGGACCACTACACCAACGCGCACCCGCCGGAAAAGGATTCGCTGGAGCTGTGGGTCTCGCTCACCTATCTGGGCATGCACACGAAACGCATTCAGTTCGGCCCACTGGTTTCGCCCTTCTCGTTTCGCCATCCCAGCATCACAGCGCGCATGGCTGCGGCCGTGGACGATCTCTCCGGCGGCCGCTTGCAGCTGGGCCTGGGCGCCGGTTGGCAGGAACGCGAGCACGAGATGTTCGGCCTGGACCTTTTGGATATTCCAGGGCGCATGCGGCGATTCAGAGAAGGCCTGGAGGTTGTGACCTCCCTTTTGAACAGCGACAAAGCGGTGAACTACTCAGGGAAGTACTACCAGCTCAAGGATGCCATCCTGCTGCCGCGGCCCAAGCGGCCGGGCGGCCCACCCATCATCGTGGGTGGCAATGGGCAAATGCGCACCCTGCAGTTGGCCGCCAAATACGCGGACGAATGGAATGGCTTAGGGCAGACCACGGCCAAATTCAAGGAGCGCAATGCGCGCCTGGATGAATTCCTGGAAGCAGAAGGTCGACGGCCCGGGGATGTGCGGCGCAGCCTGATGATAGGCGTTTACTTCGGGCGCGATGCCAAGCAACTAGAGAAGGTCGTGAAGATCTCCGGAAAGAGCGCGGACGAACTACGTCAGGGAGGACGACTGGTGGGCGAAGGCAGTCGGATCGTGGAACAACTGGGAGCTCTGGCAGAAGCTGGTTGCCAAAGGGTGATGCTGCAATGGCTGCAACAGGACGACCTCGATGGGCTTGAAGCGCTGGCAAAATCCGTTCTGCCTCACTTCAAGCAATAGGAGTAACAATGAACGTATCAGAAGCTATACGAACCAAACGCGCGCTGCGCGACTTTCGCAAGGAGGCTTTGCCCGAGAAGGATGTCCACAGCATACTGAATGCCGGCCGCCGCGCCCAGTCGTCGAAGAACCGGCAGTCCTGGCAGTTCATCGCCTTGCAGAATAAAGAAACCCTGAAAGCCCTTTCCAAGATGGGGGCGTTCGCCGGGCACATGGCGGGCGCGGCCCTGGGTGTGCTGATCCTCACCCCGCCCCCTGAAAAATTCTACGGGGCTTATTTCGATGCCGGGCAAGCAGCGGCCTACATGCAATTGGCCGCGTGGGAACTTGGCATCGGCTCCTGCCTGGCTACTCTTTACAAGGCCGAGAAGGCCTACGAGTTGCTGGGCATCCCTGAAGAGTGGCAAGTGCTTATGGCCATCTCGTTCGGATACCCTACCGAGAAAAGGGGATTGCACTTCCGTCCGCTAGTCGGCGGCCGCAAGAAATTCGATGAAGTGGTACACTGGGAAAAATGGTAACAATGAAAAAGGGCGGGTCTAAAGACCCGCCCTACAAACGGGGAGATTGGTTCGTCGGCCAGCGGCCTCCTCGCATTGACGGAAGCGACGTTAGGATGGAGTCAAGCCGGTGTAAAGGGCAAGGGTATTGCCTTCGGGGTCGGTAAAAACCCCAAACCAGCCCTGGCCGGGTATTTCGGTCTTGCCCATGACAGTTTTCCCACCCAGGGATTCGGCCTTCTTTAGATCGGCCTCAATATCGTTGCTTTCCACATAAATCAAAAGCCGATCGGTTTTATTCAGATTCCCATCAACTGGAGGAAAGCCTCCTCCCGGGCGGGCATCTTCCCCAGGGTCAAACATGGCATAGTTGAAATCCGGCACCTCGCTAATTTTCCACCCAAACAGGTCGTGGTAGAACTGACTATTCTTCTTGAGGTTCTTGCTGGGGATCTCGATATGGACGATAGCGTGTTTGCTCATGGAACACCTCCGCATTTAAATATACTACGCCTTGCCAATGGCAAGGCGTAGTCATTGCTGTCGCGGAGGTTAAGCCGCCATCTCTTGAGCCAGCCCCTCGGCCAAGTGAACATACGCCCGGAAAATATCCGACTCGGTGATGATGCCGACCAGTTTGTGCCCTTCCATGACAGGAAGGCCGCCGATCTTGTGGTGCAACATTAGCTTGGCGGCTTCGGTCAGCCCTGTCGCCGGAGTAACGGTAAGGGGGTCGCGGGTCATGATCTTTTCCACCGCCAAACGCCCGATCAGATAATTAATCTCAAAAATGCTCAAGGAGGTCGCATCGGAGGGGCCAGCTTCGCGCAAATCGCCGAGGGTCACGATGCCAACCAGCGAGCCATTATCCATAACTGGGAGGCGGCGGACTTTGTGGTTCTTCATCAGCTCGTGAGCTTCAGGCAGCGTCTGGCTAGGAGTGATGGTTATCACATCCCGGGACATCCAGTCGCGCACACGTTCATTTAGCATGGTGAGCCTCCTGTCCTGATAGCCAAATTATGCGCGCCGTGGAAGGCCCTAAGCAGTGGCAAATGTCCATAAATTGAGAGTACGGCTAGGGACTTACGCAATCAAAAGGCCACCTATGCAGGCGGCCTTAGGTTATTACAAACTAACCTGATGCCCTGGTTACATGTGGCAATGGGCGTTGTATATATCGGTGAGAGCGTCCCACAAGGCCTGGCTCATTTGCCGGCAGGCATGCAGCGCCTCGGCCTGCTCCCCCGCAGGTAACGCAGCCAGGCCAGCCAGAAGCCTAGCAGCCTCGTGCTGATTATTGGCATGCACCTCAAAATAAGGTTCCGCGCTGGCGGGGAGGCTGTAATGTTTGCGCAAACCCGCAAGTTTGGTCTTTGCGGTTTCCGGCTGCTGTGCTTCGAAGGCATACAAGGCGCCGAAGGCGCCCGCCCGACTGGCAAACAACCGGGCAGCCCCGGAAACCAGGGCGTTCACTGCAGGCAGAGCAGGCTCGCCAACTTGAGTCTGCAGCCCGGCCGCAAAATCCTGCCAAAGCTCGGCGTGTTCAAGCTCCTCTGCCGCCGTCTCGGCGTCTGCCAGAGTCTCCCAGGCAGCAGGCAGGTTGCGGATGAAAGCGCCATATTCACGCGCGTAGGTCTTCAGCGCTTCCTCCGGAAGCTGGCCGGATTCCCAGGCTTGATAGAAAGGGTGGCGCAATAGCGCCCAGGTTTGGATACAGCGATCTAGTTGTCGTTTTAGGTCCATGGCGTGCTCCTTGTCAAAAGGCGAATGCGCAGAGTTTACACGATATTTACTTCATTGCAACCGATCCACCACGTATTCCGCCACCTCGGCCAAGCCATCCCTTTCCGGGGTGGCAGGCAGCCTCTCCAAGGCGGCAAGAGCATCGCCGATCTGCTGGCGCGCTTCGCGGTGGGCAGCTTCGACAGCGCCGCTGCCGCGTATATCTTCGATCAGAATTTCCATTTCCGGGTCAGGCAGGCTGCCCCCATGTTGCAACCTAGCCAGCCGCTCGTCGCGAGGATTGGCTTCCAAATAATAAAGGGCGGGGAGCGTGATCAACCCGAGCCGCAGGTCGCTGGCGACCGGTTTACCCAAACTGGCTTCATTCGAGGAAAAGTCAAGTATGTCGTCCACCATTTGAAAGGCCATACCGATGGCATAACCATAAGCGCGTAAGGGCTCGCCATATTCTGGCACCTTGCCCACAAGGACGACGGCGGCTTTGGCCGACAACTCGAACATCGATGCGGTTTTGGCGTAGATGCGCTGCATATAGATCTCGCGGTTGGTGAGAGCATTGCGTTCGAAGATCTGGGTGATCTCCCCGTTGACTATCGTCGAGAGGGTGCTGGCGAACATGCGCATGACCTCGGCGGAGCCCACCCGGGCGCCCAGCCAGGCCGCCTGCGAAAACAGAAAGTCGCCGGTGAGAATGGTGGCCGGCGTGCTGAGCGTGGCATTTAGGGTTGGTTTGCCGCGGCGCATGTCTGAATCGTCGATCAGGTCGTCGTGAACCAAGGTTGCGGTGTGTAGGAGCTCCACAGCCGCAGCCAAGTCGATGGCCAAGTCGCGGTCGACACCCAGCATGCCGCTGGCCAGCAGCACAACCGTAGGGCGGACGCGTTTGCCGCCGGATTCGAGCAACTGCTCCAGGGCATCCTTGAGCACTCGGTGGTAACCCTGGGTCTGAGCGCGCATGCGCGCTTCAACCTCCGGCAACAGATCCTGTACGCGAGTTTGGAAGGTGAGCGTGGTCATGAGCGGGCTCCAAACTGGAAAAGGCGTTGTGTATTGGCCGTGGTAGCTGCGGCTACTTCCTCGAAAGCGAGCCCTTTGAGTGCGGCCAACTTCTCGGCAACCAGCCTCACTCTGGCGGGCTCGTTGCGTTGGCCGCGCTGCGGGTGCGGGGAAAGATAGGGACTATCGGTCTCGACTAGCAGGTGATCCAACGGAAGGTCCACGGCCAGGTCTTGCAAGTCCTTGGCATTTTTGAACGTCAGCGGGCCAGTGAGGCCGATGAAGAAGTGAGCGGCGAGAGCTTGATCCGCCATCCGGCGGTCGCCGGAAAAGGAATGCAGCACCCCGGGCCGTTCAGCCAGAGGAGAAGCGGAATTCATCAACCGTTTCTGCCAACGCAGCAGAATAGACATCACATCCGGTCCGGCTGCTCGGTTATGCACGATCACAGGCAATTCCAGCTCGGCGGCGAGGTCCAGTTGTTCCTCAAAGGCGCGCTGCTGAACATCCTTAGGCGCTGCCTGCCAATAATAATCCAACCCGATTTCGCCAATGGCCACCACTTTGGAGTCCTGTGACAACTCCCTCAGTCGGGCGACGCCGCCTTCTCCCCAGCCGTGGCTGTCGTTGGGGTGCACGCCCACGGCGGCAAACAGGGGCTCATTCTCGGCGGCGAGAGACACAACTGTTGTGCTGCTTTCCAAATCCACGCTCGGGTTGAGCATGGTCTTCACTCCCATATCAAGGGCGCGGTCGATCACTGCACGCCGGTCGGGATCAAAGGCGTCCAGGTCCAAATGGCAATGCGTGTCGACAAGAATAGGGGTGGGCATGCGACTCGCATATCACCTAAGTCCGGCTATCTTTAGGCCATCTTGCAGGATGGCTTGGAGCTTGTCACCGTGCGTGGTCTCGGTGTAGACGCGGATCTTGGGCTCGGTACCGGAGAAGCGAATGAGCAGCCAGCCGCCATCCTCCAAATCGAACTTGAAACCATCGAGTGTGGCCAAGCCTGTGACTTTTAACCCGCCAATGGCTTTCGGTTTGGCGTCCAGGATCATTTGCTCGCGGGGTTTGCGGTCGCCGCTAAACAGGCTGTCGATGCGATCGTAATAGTGCGCCCCGACTTTGGCGAAGAGCCAATCGATAAGCTCGGTCGGTTTCTTGCCGGTCTTGACCATCAGGTCGAGGATATATAGCCCCGCCAGGATGCCATCGCGCTCGGGCACATTGCCGCGGAAAGCGTAGCCGCCGGACTCCTCGCCGCCGATAATGGCGTCGGTTTCCAGCATTTTGGGAGCCACGTATTTGAAACCGACTCCGGTTTCGTACACCGGGACGTTGTATAGCTTGCCCAATTTGTTGAGCATTGTGGTGGTAGAAAGAGTCTTCACGATGGGGCCGCGCTGGCCGCGGACTTCCAGCAGGTAGTAAGCCAGCAGGCCGTAAGCCCGCAACTGGTCGATGAACTCCCCTTTCTCGTCGCCTAGGCCCACGCGGTCGGCGTCGCCATCAGTGATAAGCAACACATCGGCCTTGTTCTCCACCGTGGCGCGCAGACCCATGTCCACATTGGGGCGGATCGGTTCGGGGCGCTGCATCTCGGGGAAGATGGGATTGCGATAGTTATGGATCTCGATGACGCGAGTCTTGCCGCCGGCCAGCAGCTTTGGGAACCAGCCGGCGCCATTGCCCCACATGGCGTCCACCATCACAGTGAGACCGGCGTCTTTGAGGGGCTGCAGGTCGATGAGGTCGTGCAAATGTTCGATATACGCTGGGGCCGCATCGAAGATCTCAACGAGGCCTTTTTCCTGGGCTTCATTTAGCGGAAGCCACTTCACTTGTTCGATGGCATCGGGGATAGCAGCCTCAATTTGCTTGAGGCCTTCGGGGTCGATGGCCCCCCCATTGTGGTCGCGCACTTTGAAGCCGTTGTCGGTGGGAGGATTGTGAGAGGCTGTGATGTTCACAGCGCCGCCAGCCTTTTTTGCCAGCACGGCGTAGGCAATAACGGGAGTGGGCGTGGCATCCTGGGTGAGATAGGCGCGCATGCCGTTGCCTGCCAGGACTTCGGCGACGGCGGCGGCGAAGTTCTCGGAATGGAAGCGCATGTCATAGCCGACCACGACGCCCATGGCAGCCTTGTTTTGTTCCTTCAGGTACGTGGCGAAGCCCTGGGCGGCGCGTTGAACCGCGGCAAAGGTATAGTCGCGGGCGATCTCCCCTCGCCAGCCGTCAGTTCCGAAACGGATTGGGTCAGTCATGCGCTTCCTTTGGCGAAGACGCCTTTAGGCGATGCGCCTCTTCTGTGATAATTGGTACAAAGAATTATAGCAGGATTCTAAAACAGTCAGAGATCAGTGAATGGTGATTGTGATTAGGAAGCGGAATAAGATAGGAATGGGAATCAGTATAGAAATCGGAGATGGATAAACAGAAACAGACCGGCTAAAGCTTCGACTCCATGCTTCACATCTCACCTATACTTAATTGAAGGCAAGGATGCCAGCGAAGACAATAGGGAAGCGCGCAGCACGTAGGCCGGATTGGCTGAAATGGTTGTTACCCAACCCTGAGAATCTGGCCTTTTGGCTGATGGTCGGGGCGGTGATTGCGGTGCGCTTCTGGGACCTCGACCAACAGCCGGGGGAAGTGTATGGCGACATTACGACAGTCTATCTCTACATTAAGGATGTGCTCCAAGGCCGCTGGCCGTTTTATTTCGCGCTAAGCGCGGGGCCGCTATATCACTATTTGGCGGTGCCGGCGATCTGGATGGCGGGCTTCAGCTATTTTGGACTGAAGGTGGCGTCCGTCCTGGTCAGCCTGGGGACGCTGGCCTTTACCTATATGTTCGCTCGCCGGCTTGCGGGAAAGCCTTTCGCCATCCTGGCTGCTTTCATTGCCGGGATCTCATCCTGGCTGCTGGTTTTCAGCCGCCTGGGGAACTTCCCCATAGTTGTGCCGATGTTGACGGCGGGGATGCTTTGGCTACTGCTACGCTACGTTCAAGAGCGGCAGAGCCGCGACCTGTATGCCAGCGGCGCGGTGGCCACGCTGGGGCTGCTGGCTTATCCGCAAGCCTATTTTCTTTTACCGGCGTTGGCGTTGACCCTGGTTGCATTGCACGTAAGCGGCCTGCGCGTGAAGCGTGGCGAGTGGCTGCGATTGGCGGGGATCTGTGCGCTGTTCGCCCTACCCTTCGCGTGGATGCTTTACAAAGCGCCCGGAGCGCTGACGGCCGGCTACCTGGGCGAGAAGCTGCAGGCGGGTGGCGATGCTTTGGCCGTGCTGGTCGGAAACGTCGCGCACGCCCTGGGAGCCTATTTCGTGCGGGGAGATCTGATCAGCCGGGTTAATCCGCTTTCTCTGCCGCACCTGGATGTTATAAGCAGCATCCTGCTTATTAGCGGAGTGGTGTATTGGCTCGGGCCGCGGCGCCGGCGCTATGGCTTGATGCTGCTGATCCCGTTCATCGTGCTGCATATCCCATCGATCCTGACGCTGAATGCGCCGGCCGATGTGCCTTCGGCCACGCGCACGTTAGGCGCGGCGCCGATCGCCTACGTGCTGGTGGCCGGCGGCCTGATGCAAGCCTACGAATGGGTGCGCGGCGCGGCCAGCCGCAAGGCGGCGGTGGGATTTACGGCCATATTGCTGGCAGGGATCATGTTTCTGAACCTGAACAATTACTTCGTGCACTATTTGCAGAACCTCCCTTACCAGAACACTGGTGTGGCGCGCCTGATCACGGAATATGCCGACCTATTGCCGCCGGATACGCAGATCTATTTGGCCGGGTGCTGCTGGGAATCCGGGATGCCGGAGCCTTTGAGCATCGAGCAGGAAATGGCGCGGCCGGAGAACTTGCATGCCATCCAGCCGGAAGACCTTAGCTGTTTTGGCCTGGATGCCATGCTAGGCGCGCCGGCCGTGGTGATCTGGAGCTACAAGAACGAACTGCCTAACCCTGCATTGGCGGCCTGCGCCGAGCGATTCCCCGGACAGTTATACGCGGCGCCAAACGGATTGCCGGCCTTCCGAGCCGCGGCGGTGACTGGATTGCCAGCGACGCCAAGCGCAGAGGCGGACGGCGAGGGGCTGCTGGCGCAGGCGTTGAATTGGGACGGCGTAAGGGTGCTGGTGCGCTATTCGCCAGCGGATATTGGGCGCATCGAAGACGCGGTAGACGGTAATTTCGAAACGATCTACCGCGGCGCAGGGGCTAATCCGCTGGTGATGGAGTTCGCTTTCGCTGAGCCACGCTCCATATCTGCACTGCGCCTCTCGCTGGGGACGATGTTCGGGTTCACGGTCCGGGTTGTGATCACTTATGAAGATGGCGCGAGCCGATGGCTACCATATCCACGTGAGAGAAGTCGTAGTGGAATGACACCCAGGCATCGACGGAAACTACTCAATGCCATTCTATTCAATCAACAGGTAAGTTATGACGGTGCAAAGCTGGCCCTGGGTATAGAAGTTCTCGACAAAGCCACCCGCAATGAATTCGATTGTAGTTGGTTCTCCTGTAGAGTTAGGGCCGGACGTTGCCACGAAGCTATTTGGTCCTTGCCTGATGTAGTAGTTATCCCCAATAGTGAGACCCCCATCAGTGAATTGGATATCCATGAAGCCATTTCCCCAATCCTCAGTTTTTGAAACGCCGCACATAGATTGAAAGGTACTGGAAAAGTTGCGGAATCCGTGAGTGGCACATTCCTCAGACGTCAGATCAAATTGCGTACAAGGATCAGGAGTTTGGGTATGGGCAGGCGTGTCTGTGGGAGAAATTGTTTCAGTAGGCACTTGCTCCTGAGTCGAGGTGGCCGCTGGGGGAGTCCAGATGGCTACGGCCGTCAAAGTGGCCGGGTTGTCTGTTGGGGGCGAATCCGGATATGTAACACAAGCACCAAGCAGCAACGCGCTCCCCAAGGCCAAGAGACATAATTTGCCGACCTGAGATCGAGCCGTCTTCATTTGTGCCTCCATTCACAAACACTATACACCGCCTCCCGATCGAAAACAAGGTGATACTTCGGGCGACAGGGAATGGGAGATCGGTAAGGGAGACCGGCAACTGGTGTCAGCGAAAAAAAGGAAAGGGTCCCTAGTTGCCCTTGGGTGAGGTTTTGCTATGTAGCCAGTAGTTTGCGATACTCCGGCAACTCCACCATGGGCGGACGTTCTAATTCGCTGATCTCTTCGACGTCCAGGAAGAAGCGCTCATCGGAGTATCGGATCAGCTTCATTGTCTTGTTCACATCCTGCAGGATCTCGCGGCCGTAGCGCTTTTCCAGCCTGCTGATCATGACCTGAATGATGGCAAACGACATCAAGCTTAGAGCTTCCAAGGGCTGGTTGTGATGGATGCGCTCCTGCAGGTCGACCTGCCCAATAGCGGATAACCCGTGCTGTTGAAAGGTATCGATGAGCAAACCTGTTTCCACGCCGTAACCCGAAAAGAAGCTAAGGCGTTCCAGCATCTTTCGGCGCCCACCGTATTCTCCTGAAAGCGGTTGAATGACGCCCGAGAGCTCCGGATAAAAGAGGTTCAATAGAGGCCTGGCGGTCAACTCGGTGACGCGCCCCCCACCCGCTGCCTGCAGGCGAGAGCCGACATGCAAAGGTCGCCGGTAGAAACCTTTGACGAACTGCAGCTGCGGATTGACCAACAAGGGCCCGATCAGGCCGTAGACGAATTTAGGGCTGATGTTAACGATGTCCGTATCGATCCAGAGGATCAGGTCCCCACGGGTCACATAGAGGCTCTTCCAGAGAGCTTCGCCTTTCCCATGCCGCGCCCCGTACTGCGGGAGGATCTCCTGATGAATATGCACGGGGATGCCCAGTTCGGCAGCTATTTCACGTGTCTTATCGGTTGAGCCCGAATCGATCAGCACGATCTCGTCGACCAGTCTCGC
>JBBEBI010000032.1:0-22917 GCA_040882365.1 Anaerolineales bacterium | reverse complement strand
AACCTGGAACCTAGCGGTTAACAGCCGCCCGCTCTACCATTGAGCTACCGAGGAAGGCGCAGGGATTATATTCGTGCGCATGGGGCGTGTCAATGAAGCGCGCAGAATGGCATCCAATTACTCAATAATCGATTGGGCAGGGCGGCGCCAACGAACATGTATAATCCTGTCGATTCATCCATGAAGAGGAAGTGATGGCCTTACAAGGCAATCTGCGGGATTTCACCGTTACCCAACTGCTTAATCTGGTCAACCTGGCAAACAAGAGCGGCGCCTTGTTGGTGCAAGGGCCCAACGAAGGCGCCCGGCTTGTGTTCCGCGAGGGGAAGCTGGCCTACGCCCAATTGGCCAGCGACACGGACGGCGCCCACGGCGGCCTGCCGGAAGTGCTGCACCGCGCCGAAAAGATCAACGACGCGCAATTGAACACGTTGCGCCGACGCGCGGTAGGCATGAGCGATAAGGAACTCGGCCTGTTGCTGATCAACGCCGGCTACGTCACCCAGCAAGACATTCTGGAAAGCCTGCAGGGCTATTACGTGAACATCATCCAGCAGCTCTTCACCTGGGTGGAAGGCCGCTTCAAGTTCGACCCCACTCAAGAGGTGCCGGAAAGTAAGATCCCGGTGCACATCACACTGGAAAACCTGATCATTGAAGGCTCCCGCCAGAGTTCCGAATGGGAGCAACTGAACTTCGAGATCCCCAACCTGGACATGGCCCTGGCCTTCACCGACCGGCCCGGCGTCAACTTGAAGAAAGTCAACCTGAACGTGGAGGAGTGGCGCGTCGTCTCCTACATTAACCCGAAGAACAGCATCCGCCAGATCGCCAAAGCCAGCAAGATGAATGACCTGGAGATCCGCCGCATTGTGTACGGCCTGCTGCAGGCCGGCCTGGTGAAACTGATCCGGCCCGAGGGTGCGCCCACCCAGTTGGATGGATTGCAATCCGCCTTCCCCGGCGTCGAGCGCCAGGAACAGAAGACTCTGATCGGCCGGCTGATGGCCCGCATTCGCTCTATTTAAGGACTGGGAAAGCATGCTGACTGTCAAAATGGTTGTCACCGGCCCCTTCAACGCAGGCAAGACCGAGTTCATCCAAACGGTGAGCGAGATCGACGTCGTTTCCACCGAACGCAAGATCAGTAATCCGGAGGAGCGCGTCAAAGAGACCACCACAGTGGCCATGGATTTCGGCCGCATCACGGTGGATGACAGCCTGGTGCTGTATTTGTTCGGTACCCCGGGTCAAAAGCGCTTCGACTTCATGTGGGAGATCCTTTCCGAGGGCATGTTGGGCTTCATCGTGATGGTGGACAGCACACGGCCTGAAACTTTCCGCGAGGCGCGCAGCATCTTGGAAGCCTTCCGGGCCTTTTCGCCAACGCCTTACGTGGTGGCGGCCAGTAAACAGGATCTGAAGGACGCCTGGGAACTGGATGACATGCGCGTGGCGCTGCGCCTGGAGGACGGAATAAAGATCCTTCCCTGCGTTTCGACGGATAAAGAGAACGTGAAGACTGTTCTGCTGGAACTGCTCGAGGGTATTCTCGCCGAATTAGAGGGTTGAGCCGCCGGATGCTACTCCAAGGGGGAAGGCTATTCCAAATATTTTCCAATCAAGGCATTGGAACGAGCAATATATAAGGAATTGCTCGCCGGCAAAGCGAGCGCTAAAACGCCCTCGCTCGGGATGGCAGGCGGGAAACTGGAGCGGAATGACATGAACGGCGACCGGTACTAATAGCCCAGAAACTAATCCTCACGGAAGACGTTCAATATATAGGCGCATTCGCCAGCTTTGTTCACATTGAGAGGCTGCTTCAATGACAGCCAAGATCCTGGTAGCCGAAGACCAATCCGACCTGCGTGAAATGATCGCCGCTACCCTCAGCCTTTCCGGGTACGAGGTGGTGGCCGCTGCGGACGGCGCACAAGCCTACGAGCGGGCCCAGGCAGACGGGCCCGACCTCATAATTCTGGACCTGGATCTGCCCCACCTGAGCGGCAACCAGGTGTGCGAGAGATTAAAGTCCATGGAGAGATTTAGCGTGACTCCCATCCTGATCATATCGGCGCATAATGGCGCGGCCGAAATTGAAGATAGCCTAAGGGCCGGGGCGCAGGAGTATATTTGTAAGCCTTTTGAGCTCGATCACCTGACGCGGCGGGTGGCTGCATTGCTGATGGGGACCTGAGCGGGCAAACAATTCAATCCCATTAATGCTAGAATCTGCAAAAGTTTCCAAGGAGCCTTAATGAAGAAGGGTAGTCTATTAGTTGTTTTTGTTGCCGCGTTGTTTCTATTGGCCGCCTGCAACATGCCGGGAGGATTGTCTGCCGAGCAGGTGCAAACCGCGGCGGCAGAAACGGCGGGTGTCCAGCTCACGCAGATCGCGCTGTTGACACCCAGCGCGACCAACACTCCGTTGGCCACCAACACACCGCTCGCCACCAACACACCTCTGGTGACCAACACGCCTTTGGCCACCAGCACCACGTCCGGCGCCACGGGTGGCTGCGATGTGGCCCAGTTTGTAGCCGATGTCACCGTTCCCGACGGGGAACAGATGGCCCCGGATACCCAGTTCGTCAAGACCTGGCGGCTACGCAACGCGGGCACTTGTTCTTGGAGCACCAGCTATTCCGTGGTCTTCATAAGCGGAAATGCCATGGGCGGGCCTGCCAGCCAAAACCTGAGCGCCACCATCGCCCCCGGATCGAATGTCGAAATCTCGTTGACCCTCACAGCGCCCCATGAGCTTGGCGACTACACCGGCTATTGGGCTTTGCGGAACGCGGTCGGCCAGAACTTCGGCAGCTTCTATGTGCAGATCGAGGTGGCCAGTGTAGGGGCAGGGGGAGGGCCGGGTGGAGAAAGCTTGAGCGCCAGTTCCGTAGGCCAGGTGAGCTCCACCGGCACGGTCGGATCGGCGGCGCATGCCGGCTCCAGTTCGGGCACGGAAGTGCGCGCCTTTGTGTCCTTCAATATCGCCAGCATCCCGAGCAATGCCACCATCCAGGAAGTTCGCGTGGACTTCAGCGGATTTGATACGGTTGGGAACCCGTTTTCTTCCATGGGTTGCTTGCAGGGATTCGCCGGCAGCTACTTTCCACTGGACGCGGCCGACTATAGCGCCGGCGGCTCCGGCCCCGACATGCAGTGGTGCAGCACAAGCGAACTGTCCACCGTGTTCATCAACGATGCGGTGAAGAGCCGCCTACAGGCCGCGTTGGGTTCATCGACGACTCTGCAGTATCAGTTGCGCTTTACGGGTAGCCCTTCAGGCG
The DNA here is from genome assembly GCA_040882365.1 of Anaerolineales bacterium. Classification (GTDB taxonomy): domain Bacteria; phylum Chloroflexota; class Anaerolineae; order Anaerolineales; family UBA11579; genus JAMCZK01. The sequence continues at coordinate 19,624 of JBBEBI010000032.1, read as the reverse complement.
ACCTGTTGGTGCGCTTCCTGAACGGCGGCGTCAAGCTCCTCATCACCTATACTCAACCCTAGACAGATCCCATCCTTAGCATTACAAAAGTCCTCGCAGAGTCTGCGAGGACTTTCTATTTGGATGCCAGAACCATTACCCGGCAAATAAAAACGCATGCCCAGCGGCTGGGCTTTGCCCTGGTAGGCATCACTTCCGCCGACCCTGCCCCCCACATGAATGTGTATCAGCGCTGGCTGGATACCGGCCGCCACGGAGAAATGGGCTATTTGGCGAGACCCGACGCCGTTGAACGGCGCAGCAATTCCCATAAAATCCTGCCAGAATGCAAATCGATCCTGGTCTTAGCCGTACCGTATAGCAATCCAAGCATCGCCGAGAAACCTGATAACGGCCAAGCCTACGGCCGCGTGGCGGCCTACGCCTGGGGCGATGATTACCACGAAGTACTGAAGGAGCGATTGCAAGCCCTTGTGGCGTTCATCGAAGAGCTGGTCGGGCACCCGGTTCCAAACCGCTGGCATACAGACAGCGGTCCGCTGCTGGAGCGCGAGCTGGCGCAGCGCGCCGGGCTGGGATGGATCGGCAAGAACACCATGCTGATCAACCCGGGACGCGGCTCCTATTTCCTGCTGGCCGAGATCCTGCTCGGCATCCAGCTGGAGCCAGATGCGCCGATTGTCACCGATCATTGCGGCACCTGCACGCGCTGCATCGAAGCTTGCCCAACCAAATGCATCTTGCCCGACCGCACACTGGATGCCTCTCGCTGCATTTCCTATCTAACCATCGAGCTGAAGGGACCCATCGAGCATGAGTTGCGCCCGCTGATGCAGGATTGGGTTTTCGGTTGTGATATCTGCCAAGTCGTGTGCCCCTGGAATGAGCGCTTTGCTCATTCGCATGGCGACCCGGCGTTCGCCCCGCGGGCACAGAAAGCGTGGGTCGACCTGGAGGCTGAGCTCCAAATCAACGCCCAGCAGTTCAACGAGAAGCTCAAGGGCAGTCCAGTGAGGAGGGCAAAACGGCGCGGCTATTTGCGCAATCTAGCCATTGCGGCCAGCAACGCCGCGCTGAAGTCCAGCCTGCCGGCTCTAGCGCGAGTACTGCTCGGCGAGAAAGAACCACTCGCCCGCGGCCATGCAGCCTGGGCACTAGGGCAAATTGGAGGCGAGGAAGCCATTTCCGTATTAGGAATGGCCGAGGCGCGCGAGAAGGATTCCTGGGTACTCGCAGAGATTAAGGCGGCCCTGAAAACCAACTAGGCGTGGGTACTGGCGACGCGATAAGAGTTGCGGATCTGGAGCCAAATCCAAACCACGGCGAACACCGCGGTGCAGGTGAGCACGATGGCCGCCCCTGAAGCCACATTGAAATAATACGATACGTAGAGTCCCACTACCCCGGATCCGGCCGCGATCAGGGAGGCCAGCAGCATCATGCTGCGCAATTTCTTGGTGAGCAGAGATGCGGTGGCTGCCGGAGTCACCAACATGGCGGCCACCAGGGCAACACCCACCGTTTGCAGCGAAACCACGATGGCTGTCGCAGTGAGCACGGAGAGCAGGACCTCCAGCCAACGTGCAGGAAGGCGCAGTGTGGTGGCCAACAAGGGATCAAAGGAAAGGACCAAAAACTCTTTATAAAAGGCCACTATCACGAAGAGGATCGCTAATCCTACGCCAGTAGTCAACCAGACATCGCTATTGGTTACGCCCAGGATATTGCCGAACAGAAAATGCGAAAGGTCAACGGCATAGCTGCGAATCGTGGAGATGAGGGCAATGCCCAAGGCGAACATGCCGGCGAACACGATACTGATGGCCGTATCCTGCTTGAGCCGTCCCCCGCGGCTGAGGGCGCCGATACCTAGCGAGGTCAACACCGCGGTGCCCAGCGCCCACCAGAACAAGGAGGCCCGCTCCCCGGCGGAGGCAAGATAGCCGACGGCCAACCCAGGCAGGATGGCATGGGCCAATGCGTCTCCGAGGAAAGCCATGCCGCGCAGCACTATGTAACAACCCACCAGAGCGCACACAATGCCCACCACAATCGCGATCCAAAAGCCGCGCTGCATGAATTCGAATGCGAGCGGTTCGACCAGCCAATTAACCATGGCGGCCCTCCACGTCGTGGCCGTGGTGCCCACCCATATCGCCGATCAGTAGTTTGCCTTCTTTGGTATCGACAGCCTGCATGTGGCCGCCATAAGCCAGCGACAGATTTTCCACCGTCAATACTTCCTGTTGCGTCCCGTAAGCGATTAACCGGCGATTAAGCAGCAATATGCGGTCGGAGTGCTCCGCCGCCAGATCCAGGTCATGGGTGGCGACCAACACAGTAATGCCCTGGTCGCGCAAGGCATCCAGCACGTTGAGAATCTGTTCCTGGGACGGCAGATCCAGGCCGGCCATGGGTTCGTCGAGCAGGAGGAGGTCGGCCTGCTGAGCCAAAGCCCGGGCGATGAACATGCGCTGCTTTTGGCCACCGGAGAGTTCGCTGATCTGACGTTGAGCGAGACCGATCAACCCCACCCTCTCCAGGCTTTCCGTCACCAGGCGCCGATCTTGCCTCCTGGGCCAGCGAACCAGACCCATGCGGCCGATCCGCCCCATCATCACCACGTCGGCTACGCTGACAGGAAAATTCCAGTCGATCTGGGTGCTTTGAGACACATAAGCCAAGCAGAGGTGCTGGGCAGGCAGGTGGCCGTGTACCCGCACTTCCCCAGTCGCCGGCTGCAAAATGCCTGCAAGGACATTAAATAGAGTGGATTTGCCCGCGCCGTTAGGCCCCACGACGGCCACTCGCAATCCGGGCTCGATCTGCAGAGAGAGGCTCTCAAGCGCCGGGTGGCTGTTGAATTGGACGCCAAGCTCGCGCAATTCCACCGCATAGCGCCCCGCAGGATGCTCGCGAGCGGTCTTGCGCCCCTTGATAATGGATTTCAACATGAAGTGGATTTTACCGCCGCTGGTAACTCGGTCGCCCTGCTCCTACTTCAGGGCTGCTACAATGGCATTGACATCGTATCGAATCAGGTCTAAGTAGGTTGCGGCCGGGCCGACGGCGGCGCTGAATGATTCTGTGTAGAGCGGAATTAACAAGATGCCAGTATCTGCTGCCACGCGTTCGGCGAGGGTAGTATTCATATTGGCACCCACGAAAATTGCCTTCACCTCGTACCGCCGGATGGCCTCTTCCAGTGCGGCCAACTCGCCGGCTGAGGGTTCGCTAATGGTGCTGTAGCTCGGGATCAGCGCGCCCACAATCTCGAAGCCATAGTGATCCGCGAAATAGCCAAAGGTTTCGTGGTCGGTCACCAGCACGCGCTGCTCAATGGGTATCTGGCCGATCTGTTCTATAGCCCAGGCATCCAGGGCATCGAGTTCGGATATGTAGGCGTCTGCGTTGGCGCGGTAAGAGGAAGCATGATCTGGATCGAGCGATGATAAGGCTTGGGCGATATTGCCGGCCCAGATCTTCACGTTTAGAGGATTCATCCACACGTGCGGGTCGACTCCGCCCTCATTCTCTCGGCCCTGGAGGGTCTCAATTCCATCGGAGGCCGAAACCACGCGATCACCGGCGGCTCGCAGCAAAGGCAACAGGGGCTCCTCCAGGTCCAAGCCGTTCACCAGGATAAGGTCTGCCGTCTCCAGGCGGGCTGCATCCTGGGCAGAAGGTTCGAACGCATGCGGGTCGGTGGCCGGGGGGATGAGGACCGTGATCTGGATGTGCTCGCCGGCGATTTCGGCAGCCACGTCCCCCAGAATCTCCGTGCTGGCGACGACTTGCAAGCCGCTGGCAGGCCCAGCCGCGGAGCAGGCGGCCAGCAGCAAGCCGATTAAGGCAATCAGAAGGAGAAGACCGCTTCTGGCGAAATGTCCACGGATAGTTGACATTGAGAGCATTCTCATTCACTGCGCAGCCGCTAGGCTTTCCATCCATGCTGGCCGATTAAGGGCACAAAGGCTACGGGCACCAGTTCATCGAAATCGAAGTCGCCATTCTTGCGACGCCACAATTGCAACACCTGTGCGCCTAGCTCGCCGATAGGGATGACCAGCCGCCCGCCTGGTGCCAGTTGCTCCAGCAGAGGCCGCGGTACCACCGGCGCCCCGGCGGCCACAATGATGGCGTCATAAGGCGCGTGCTCCGGCCAACCGTTGGTGCCATCCCCGTGGCGAACATGAACGTGACTGTAACCCAAATCAACCAGTAGGCGGGTGGCTTCGACGGCCAGCGCCTCATGCCGTTCGATCGAGTGGACTTCCTTGGCCAACTCTCCCAGCAAAGCAGCCTGGTAGCCGGACCCTGTGCCGATCTCCAAAACTTTCTCTTCGCCATCAAGGGCCAAGCTTTGCAACATGTAAGCCACGATGTAAGGCTGTGAAATCGTCTGGCCGTTTGGGATGGGCAGCGGCCTATCTTCATAAGCCAGATCCCGCTCGCCAAGCGGCACGAAACGGTGGCGCGGCACAACCCGTAGCGCATCGAGCACGCGCGGGTCCCGGATACCCCGGTTGGCCAGCTGCTCCGCAACCATTCGTTCACGCAGCTGGACGAAAATTATCTTGGGGTCCATTATGCGCGTTTCCCCTGCAGCTCGGCAATGGCTGTTAGCTGCTCGAAATCATCTTCGGGCGCGGCCTGATTCCACTTGTCGGCCCCGCACTTTTCGCAACGATGCAGGATGCGATACGAACCCGCTTTGCCCGCCACGGCGACAGGCACCATCAAGCCTCCGCATTCTGCCTGGCGGTCGCCGGGATGGATATCCACGTGGCGGCTATACAGGCAGCGAGGGCAATGATTGGTATAGCCGCCGCCCTGCACCGCAAAGCCGCAGTGCAGACAGACAAAGTCTTCGATCTTGCGCTGAAAGCGGCGGCCCATACACCTATGCTACAACATCGCGCAGGGCCTTGGCTATAGTCCGATCCAATTTGCCCATAGGCAATTCACCAAGTCTCTTAACCGCAATCCACCTGGAAGCTTGTTCACTTTGAATCCCTGGCCTGGAGCCATTCAGCGGGACATGATAGGCGCGTAAACGCGCTGTGAAATGACTGTATTGGTGCTCATAATCCCCCAAATGCCGTTCGGATATTGGGTCAATGTCCAATTCTCTGAGCGCGCGGCGCAAACCGGCCTTGGCCCTCCGAGTGTTTGTCACGGTTGCGGTTGGAAATCCCCACATGCCCGCCAACAGGCCGCGGGCGGGTCGCTGCAGCACGAGCACGCGGTCGCCCTGTTGCACAATGGCCGCAACCAAGTGACGCACTGGCACGGATTTGATTTCACCTTTTACAGGCCGCTGTTCCTGGATACCAAGGTGTTTAGCCCGGCATTCCCTCCGTAAAGGACAGGCTGAGCATTTAGGCCCACGAGGGGTGCAGATCTCCGCGCCCAGGTCCATGAGCGCCTGGTTGTAATCCGCGGCCCTGCCGCGCGGCAAATGCTCGGCGGCCAGGGCCCAAAAGCGCCGCTGGGCGGCGAAACCATCCATGGGCAAATTGACGTTGAATACGCGAGCGAGCACGCGCATCGCGTTGCCATCTACGGCGGGCACATCCGCACCAAAGGCCAGGGAGGCGATGGCGCCCGCCGTGTAGCGGCCGATGCCGGGCAATTTCATGAGCGCATCCGCGGTGCGCGGTAATTTGCCGCCATGTTCGCTCATCACGATTTGCGCGGCGAGGCGCAGATTGCGCGCCCGGCTGTAGTAGCCCAGGCCCTCCCATAGGGAAAGCACTTGCTGCTCTTTCGCGTTAGCAAGTGCCCGAACAGTGGGAAAGCGCTGCATCCAGCGCCAGTAAAAGGGAAGCACGCTTTCGAGGCGGGTCTGCTGGGCCATGATTTCAGCCACCCAGACCGCGTATGGTTTGGGATGCTCGCGCCAAGGCAGGTTGCGCCGCCGAGTGGCGTACCAGCGAAGCAGCTTATTTGCGATTGCGGATTTCACCGGGGAAGCCGGTTAGTAACAGGCTACATTTGAAAGCCGCCGCGAGCCGCGACGACCTTGTAATCGAAATTTTCCACCAATTCTTCCATCTGGTCCCCCAGCTTCTCCCATGCGTTGGAATCCAGCAGCTTGCGCGCCGCGTTCAGGTTCGGCATGGTGGCCTCGGCCAAAAGGCGGGGCTGCTCACCGTACACGGTGAGCCAGGCCTCGCTGAGGGCAACACCCAGGCCCTCCAGCGCCGGCACGAATTTGCGAATGTGAAATTCGAAATAGTCCTCTTCGCGCCCGGCCTGGATATCCCAGGTCATCAGCAACTTGACCGCACTCATTTACTGCGACGCCTCCAGCACAATGACCTTGGTTTCCTCCGGTACCGAGGAACGCGTCACCTTTAGCGAAGGCTCGGCCTTGGCGCTGGAAAGCCCCATTTCTTGCAGGAACTGGCGCAATGCATTTAGCTTAAGGGTGCTGCCCGTCGTTTTGTAATGCATGGGAATGACAATGCCCGGCTCAATCATGGCGATGACTTCGGCGGCCTTGGCGGCATTGAGCGCATTGCCGCCGCCCACCGGAACCAGCAACACATCGACGGTACCGAACGCTTCTACCTCGGTCTGTGAGGGCACCTTTTCCATGTCTCCCAGATGGCCGACGGTGACGCCATCGTAGTCGTAGATGAAGACCAGATTGCGATCCTGCTTCTTTTCTTTGGTGGCCACGCCGGTGATGAAGATGCCGCCGATTTCGAACTCTCCGGGGCCGCGCATTTCCCATTGATGCCCCTTCACCCCTTTCACGAAATTGTGACCGGGCGCGTCGTGGCTGATGGTCACGATGTCGCCCTTAAGCTTCAATGGGCTGAAGCCGACACTGGCGTGATCATAAGGGTCCGCCACAATAGTGGGCATGCTACGTTCGGTGACGCGAAAACAGGAATGTCCGTACCAGGTAATTTCCATGGAAAACTCCGGGGGTGAATGCGATTATATCATCGCGTTTTTCGAAGCCGTATAATACGCGCAGTGCCTTATTCCAAGCTACACAAAAGGGTTAGCGCCAACGCTGATCTGCGGGAAATCCCCGGAGGTTGGCGGTTTGGCTTGGAAGCGGGCGGAAAGGGGGAATATCGCCTGGCGCAACTGGATGATTACCTCTCCCTAAATCGCAGCGCTTTTCCACACAAGCCGCCGTTCTCGTTGAGTCTGCGCGCTCGCGCCGCGCAATCTGCGCTAGCGGGGACCTGGGGCATTGGCCTTTGGAATGATCCTTTTGGGCTTTCCCTGGGTTTCGGAGCAGCTCGCGGCCGGCTGCCCACCCTCCCGAACGCGGCCTGGTTCTTTTTCGCCTCGTCGGAATCCCACCTTTCGCTGCGCGATGAGCAGCCGGGCACCGGTGCGTTGGCCGCCGTGTACCGCAGCCCACACCTGCCAACAGTACTGCTGGCCCCGGCCGTTCTCATTGCACCATTACTGATCGCGAAACCCATTTCGCGCATCGTGCGCAAACTGGCGGCCGGCCTCATCCGACACAAGGCACTCCAAATGAAAATCGAACCCAGCGCCTGGCATGAGTACCACATAACTTGGCAGGAAACCAATGTGGAATTCAATGTGGATGGCAGCCCGGTATTCAGCACATCGCTTGTCCCACGTCCGCCTTTGGGTTTGGTACTATGGCTAGATAATCAATATGCGGCCTGGCGGCCGGATGGCCGCTTCGGCACCGGGACTCTTACCTCTCCCAGGGATTGCTGGGTGGAAATTACCGACTTACAGCTCAGCTCTCATTAAAATCCTCTTACTCGCATGAAATCAACTCTTAAGCGCGTTTGCCTCACGCCCCGCGTATCCGGTGTGGGCGGCATGGTTTCTTTCCAAGCCAAGTTGACCACAGGGCTGGAGGCATGCGGCATTCAGGTCACCTACGACTTGGAGGACGAACCTTTTGACAGCGTCCTCGTCATCGGAGGCACGCGCCAATTGGTGGGGCTGCGCCGCGCCAAACGCCGCGGTATTCCGATCGTGCAGCGCCTGGATGGCATGAACTGGCTGCACCGGCGGACGCGGACGGGCCTGCGCCATTGGCTGCGCGCCGAGGTTGCCAACTGGCTGCTGGCCTATATACGCGGGCGGATCGCCACGCGCATGGTCTATCAGAGTCGCTTTGTTCAGGACTGGTGGAGGCGCGTGTATGGCGAAGGGCCCAGCCGGCAACATGTCATCCACAACGGAGTTAACCTGGACCTATTCAATCCCCAAGGGGAGGAAAGACCTCCGCAGGATCGAACGCGCATCCTGCTGGTTGAGGGTAGCCTGCAGGGCGGGTATGAATTGGGGTTGCAAAGCGCGGTGGCGCTGGCCGAAGCTGTGCAGACCCGCATGGGGACTCCGGTGGCGCTGGTAGTAGCAGGCCGCGTGGAAACAAAGCTCAAAGAAAAATGGAATGGACAGACGCGCGTGCCGATCGAATGGCTTGGCGTGCTGCCCAACGAAGAGATCCCCGCGCTAAACCGAGGCGCTCACCTGTTGTATTCCTCCGACCTCAACGCCGCCTGTCCCAATTCGGTCATCGAGGCGCTGGCTTGCGGCTTGCCGGTGCTGGCCTTCGATACCGGCGCGCTTAAGGAATTGGTCATTCCGCAATCCGGCCGCGTGGCGCCTTACGGCGGCGACCCGTGGAAACTGGACGAGCCCAATATCGAGGCACTGTCCGCAGGGGCTTTCGAAATCATGGCAAACCAGGCAGGCCTGCGCGCCGGGGCCCGCGCCCGCGCCGAGGAAGCTTTTGGCTTGGACAAAATGGTGAACGCCTACATCGAGGCGCTGCGTGCCTAGTTACACGGGGCGCGTTGGCATTGTGCAGCGCGTGTTGCCACGCTACCGCGCGCCATTCTTTGACCTGCTGGCAAGCCAATGCGAGAGGGGACTGAGCGTATTTGCCGGGGCGGCGCGGCCCTCGGAATCCATTCCCATAGCCGAGAAACTAGCCATCGCCAAATGGACACAGGCCGGTAATATTCACCTATTCGGTGGGCCTTTCTATCTGTGTTGGCAACGCGGGCTTATCCAATGGCTGGCGGAATGGGATCCGGATGTCCTGATCGTGGAGGCCAACCCGCGCTATGTCAGTACTCCGGCCGCTTTAGCATGGATGAAAAAGCGTTCCCGGCCGGTCATTGGGTGGGGCTTAGGTTCGCCGATCCCTCGCGGCCCCGTTGCCCGATTACGCATCCAGGCCCGCAAACGCTTTGTGCGCCAGTTCGATGCGCTCATCGCCTACAGCCGCCGCGGCGCCGAAGAATACGCCACGTTGGGATTCCCGGCCGGCCGCGTCTTTGTGGCTCCCAACGCGGTCAGTCCACGGCCATTAGGAAAGCCGCCCGAACAGCCTCCAGCCTTTGCAGGCCAGGCTACCGTGCTTTACGTCGGCCGCCTGCAGTCCCGCAAACGGCTGCAAAACCTGATTCGCGCCTTCGTGGGGTTGCCTGAACAGCCACGCCTGGTTATTGTTGGCGACGGACCGCAACGACAGGAACTTGAAGCGCTTGCCAGGCAACTCCACCCAGGTACTGAATTCCGCGGCGCGTTGTTCGGCGACGAGTTGGAGATTGCCTTCAAGGAAGCTGACCTCTTCGTGCTGCCCGGCACCGGTGGGCTGGCCGTGCAGCAGGCCATGGCCCACGGGTTGCCAGTCATAGCCGCCGAAGGCGATGGCAGCCAGGAGGACATGGTGACTTCCGCCAATGGCTGGCTGCTGCCGCCCAGGGACGACGTGGCCTTGGGCGCTGCCCTGACTGAAGCACTCTCCAATCCGGCACGCTTACGCAAGATGGGCAGCGAGTCCTTTCGCCTGGTGCAGGAGAAATTTAATCTCGAAGCAATGGCTGGAGCTTTCGTCGAAGCCATCCACGAGGTTGCCCGCTGATGCGCATCCTCTTCATGGCCGACGGCCGTTCGCCCACGGTGCTTAACTGGATCGAACATTTCACCAAGGGTGAACACGAAGTGCATTTGGTGAGCACCTTTACGTGCCAACCGAAACTCAAATTAGCATCCTTGCACATTGTGCCTGTCGCTTTCAGCGGCGCAATCAAAGAAACTGGTGCCGGCCGCCGCCTGCGCGCTGGGGTGCCCACTGCTTTGCGCACCAGCCTGCGCAACTGGCTAGGGCCGTTCACCGTTAACGCGTCTACCAAAAGGGTGCGCAAAATACTAGAAGAAGTAAAGCCGGACCTTGTGCATGCCATGCGCATTCCTTATGAGGGGTTGCTGGCTGCAACAGCCAATCCGACATCGCCTCTGCTCATTTCTGTATGGGGCAACGATTTCACATTACATGCCCGCTCGAATCCTTTGATGGCCTCCGCCACGCGCAAAGCGATGGCACGCGCGGATGCATTGCACACCGATACGCAACGGGACCAAAGGCTGGCGCAGGACTGGGGATTTGCGGCTACGAGGCCGAGCATTGTGCTACCGGGGAACGGCGGAGTGCGCGCCGACATTTTCTACCCGGCAAGCGAAGCCCCAAGAGATTTGCGCGTGATCAACCCACGCGGCATCCGCAGCTACGTGCGCAACGACACATTCTTCAAGGCAGCGGCGTTAATACTCGAAACGATGCCCGACGTTCACCTCGACTGCCCGGCGATGGAAGGAGAACCGGAGGCCGAGCGCTGGGTCAAGAAGCTTGGCATCGCCGAGCGAGTGCATTTGATGGCGAAGTTGTCGCTGCCGCAACTGGCCGAGGCCTACCGCGGCGCGACGGTGATGGTCTCGCCCAGCACGCACGACGGCACGCCCAATAGCCTACTGGAAGCCATGGCCTGCGGCCTGCTTCCCATTTGCGGCGATCTCGAGTCCATTCGAGAATGGATCCGAGATGGCGAGAACGGCTTGTTAGTGGATCCGGCCGACCCGGATGCAGTGGCGCACGCCGTGTTGATCGCCTTGCGGGATACAGATCTGCGCAGTCGGGCGGCAAGGCTCAATAGCCAATTGGTAGCCGAACGAGCCGATTACGGCCGCAACATGAATGAAGTCGAGGGCTTCTACTCAAGATTGATCTAAAGCGTATGTTTAGGTTCGAGAATTTGGATAAGCGGACCAGGGAACTTATGCTCCAGGAATTGGATTATGACCTGGAGCGTGACTTCACCTTCTTTGATGTCCGGCTAAGAGAAGAGTCTCGATCTGGATACCTTGATCTCCTGCGTGAAGTGCTGCAGCATGGGACACCCGAATCTTTTTCCGAAGCGGTCCTCTCCGCTCAGATGCTGAAGGAAACAGAAACCAGGGATCTGGGTGATAGGCGGGTCGTGGCCCGAATTTCAAGCATCGCTCATTACAACATCGGCGAAGCGGAATTCAACCGTTATTACATGCGGGCGATCTGCCTGCGTGCCCACCAAGAGGGTATCGAAGAAGTCGAGGTCTACCGCGCCAAGCCAGTCGTCAAGCCGCGCCCGGCTGAGGGCGAGCGCAAGAACGCCAAAGAGCTGCTGGAGCATCTGCGCAGCACAAACATCAGCGTTGCAGGGTCGTTCCCGGGCCCGAACTCCGGACGCAGCATCCGCTTCCCCAAGGATCGGGCTGCTAAATAAAACGCCGTAATTACGGCGTTTTATTCACTTACCTTCTTCCACTTTCGGGTGTCTTCGTCTTTGGCATAACCGCCCTTCCTGACCGCCGCCCCCTTGGGTAACTATCGCCACCTATGTGATAGCCGGCCTCGACGCAGTCCGCTATCAGTGGTCGGCATTTTCCCCGCCCTGCTAATCGCCGGCTTCGGCTTGCTGCTCCTCGGTTATGTTCTTTCGTTCTGGGCCTTGAGCAATAATCCGTTCGCTCCGGTTTGGCGCGCATCCAAACGGAGCGCGGCCACCGCGTGTCCACCGGCGGGCCTTACCAATTCGTGCGCCATCCAATGTATGTGGGTTCGATCCTGGCCGACATCGGGGTGCCCCTGTTCCTAGGCTCTTATTGGGCGCTGATCCCCAGCGCGCTGATGGCGGCGCTGTTCATCTACCGCACGGCTCGCGAAGGTATCACGCTGCAAGAGGAATTACCGGGATACAAAGAATACGCGCAAAAGGTGCGCTACCGGCTGTTATCCGGAGCCTGGTAAAAACAAAAAGGCGGGCCTAGTAGGCCCGCCTTTTTCATCTGCAATATCCTCAAACTACATGTGAATAGCTTCACCCTCAGCGGCGTGGGCAACTTCCATCAGCACCTCAGAGAGGCTGGGGTGGGCGTGCACATTGCGCGAGATCTCCGCGGCGGTCAACTCGGCCATCTGGGCGATGGTCAGCTCCGGCAGCAGCTCGGTGACCTCGGGGCCGATCATGTGGGCGCCGAGGATCTCGCCATAGCGCTCGTCAGTGATCAACTTCACCCATCCGGCATAGTCCGCCAGGCCCAGGGCTTTGCCATTGGCCTGGAAATTGAATTTAGATACCTTCACCTTGTAGCCGGCTTCTTTGGCCTGCGCCTCCGTGAGGCCGAACGAGGCAACTTGTGGGTGGCAATATGTGGCTCGCGGCATCATACGGTAATCCAACTTGACAGTTTCCACGCCAGCGATGTTCTCGGCGCAAACGATACCCATGGCGGAACCGACATGCGCCAGCATGAGTTTGGCGGTCACGTCTCCAACTGCCCAGATGCCGGGCACATTAGTGGCCATGCGCTCGTCGATGAGGATCTCGCCGCGCTGGCCCAAGTTCACGCCAGCTTGTTCCAAGCCCAGGTCCTTTGTGTTGGGCCGAAAGCCGATGGCGAGCAAAACCTGCTCGGCTTCCAAGGTTTCCTGGCCGCCCTTGCCTGACACAGTTACCTTAACCTTCGTCTTTGTCTTCTCGACCTTCTCAAGTTTGGTGCCGGTCTTGATGGTGATGCCATCCTTAGTCATGGCCTTGGCGAGTTCCTTGCTCACTTCTTCATCCTCGAGCGGCGCAATGCGGTCCAACATCTCGACCAGCGTCACTTCGCTTCCGTAGGAAGACCAGACGGTGGCGAACTCTAAACCAATGGCCCCGCCGCCCACTATGATTACGGACTTGGGCAGCTTCTCCTGCAAAATAGCCCGCCAGTAGGTAAGCACTTGCTCGCCATCCGGTTCGACGCCGGGCACATTCATGGGGCTGGCACCCGTAGCGATGATGATGTGCTTGGCCTTGTGCTCGACAGCTTCGCCCTTATTGGGCTTGACCGAAACCGTATCCTTGGCGGTCAGTTTGGCCGTGCCCATCAGCACATCGATCTTGTTCTTCTTCATCAGGAACTCGACGCCTTTCACCAGGCGTTGAGAGACCTGGCGGCTGCGCCTCACCGCCGAGGCATAATCCAACTTAAGATTGCTGAAGGAGAAACCGAACTCTTCGCCTTTGGTGCGCAGCGTGTAGGCCACTTCGGCGTTCTTGAGCAGCGCCTTGGAGGGGATGCAGCCCACGTTCAGGCACACACCGCCCAGGAATTCCTTGTCCACGATGGCGACCTTGTTGCCGAGCTGCGCGGCGCGGATGGCGGCCACATAGCCAGCAGGGCCGGCACCGATAACGAGTACGTCGTAATTAGCCATGCTTACCTCTTTGTTTGGGCTAGGCCCAATTCTCCAGTGTGTATTTGACCGTCCCTAGGAAATAATCCGCCACGGCGCCATCCAAAATGCGATGGTCGAAAGTGAGGCCCAAATACATCATGGAGCGGATGGCGATGGCGTCATCGATAACTTTCACGCGCTTCTCGATCACGCCGCTGCTGACGATAGCGCACTGCGGCTGGTTGATGATAGGCGTGGCGAACAGCGAGCCGCTGGTGCCATGATTGGTTAGCGTGATGGTGCCATCCTTGACTTCGTCGGTCTTCAATTGCTTTCTGCGCGCTCGACCCGAGAGGTCGTTGACGGCGCGGGCCAGATCCAACAGCGATAGTGTGCCCGCGTTCTTGATCACCGGCACGATGAGCCCATCCGGCTCGAGGGCCGTAGCGATGCCCACGTTGATCTGGCCATGCACGGCCACGCCTTCCTCGGACCAGGAAGAGTTTACGATTGGGTATGCCTGGCAAGCGGCGACGATGGCCGCAACAATGTAAGCCGTAAAGGTTAGGTTGACACCTTGTTGGGTGAATGTGGCTTTGTTGGCCGCCCGGTGGGCGAACACCGCGCTCATATCAGCTTCCATGATGGTAGTGACGTGCGCCGAGGTGTGCTTGCTGCGAATCATGTGCTCGGCGATGGCCTTGCGCACGGTATTCAGCTTCATCACTTGGCCGGGAATGGCATCCGGGAAGACCTGGGGGAACAGTGAGCTGGGTGAGACCGGCGGCATGGGCGCCAAGCGCACGGGTGCCTGGCCGCCGCTAGCCAGCACGGCCTCGACATCGCGCTTTGTTATTCGGCCGCCTTCACCCGTGCCCTGAATGCGGGTCACATCCAGGTTGTGTTCTTGCACCAGGCTCTTCACCACGGGGGAAAGGAAAGTGGCCATGTTTTGGCCATCGAATTTGGGCAGAGTCATGGGGCCAGCCGAAATTGGGGCCCCGTTGCCGCTCGACTGCAGATAAGCCAGCACGTCATCCTTTGTGACACGGCCGCCCGGCCCGCTACCGCGTACTGCGGCCAGGTTCACTTTGTTCTCAGCGGCGATGCGCGCCACCAATGGGGAAACGGGACCAGCGCCAGCCACGCCTAGAGACGTGGTTGGGCGGAGAACTGGAGCCGCAGTCTTCGGCCTGGAGGCTGCTGGCAGAGGCTGCACGCTGGGTGAAGCCGGCAGCGGCTGCGGAGCGGGCGCCGCTTTCTCAGCGGCAAGCTTGGTAGCCGCCTTGGGCGCCGCGCCCCCGCCATCCGCCGGGATCTCCTCACCGGGCTTGCCGATCCAGGCCAGGATGCTGTTGACCGGCGCGGCAACACCTTCGGCCGCCACGATCTTGAGGACGGTTCCGGTTACTGGGCTGGGGATTTCGGTATCCACTTTGTCGGTGTTGATCTCGACAAGAGGATCGTATTCCTTGACCTCATCCCCTTCTTTCTTAAGCCACTTGGTGACGGTGGCCTCAATGACACCTTCTCCCGTTTGCGGCAGTATTACCTTGGTTGCCATGACTCCTCTTAAGTGATTTTATCAGGCGACTGATGGGATGGTTTGAAACCCGCCCCTACTTTAGATTATCGACGATTATTTCGACCACGTCGCGCACTTGCATCTCGGGCGCTTCGGCCTTGGCGGCATCCGTGAGCATGATCATGCAGAAGGGGCAGCCCACGGCCAGGGTCTGCGCGCCTACCTCCTTAGCCTGCCGGATGCGCTCGGCGCTGACGCGACCGGTGCCCTTCTCCTCCTCTTTCCACATCTGGGCGCCGCCCGCCCCGCAGCAGAAGGATTGCTTGCCATGTTTGACCATTTCGACCACGTCGGCATCTACCGCGTTCAGGATGCTGCGCGGCTCAACGAGCACGCCGTTCTGACGGCCGAGATAGCAGGGGTCGTGCAGGGCGGTCTGGGTCGTGGCGCCCGCCTTCACTTTGAGCCGGCCGCCCTTGATTAATTCGTCGATGAATTCCGTGTGGTGCACTACATCGTAGTGGCCCCCGAATTGTAAATATTCCTTTTCCAGGGTGTGCATGCAATGCGGACAGGTCGTCAGGATGCGCTTAGGCGCCACCGCATTCAGCATCTCTACGTTGGCGGCGGCCAGTTCGTTGAATAGATATTCGTTGCCGGCGCGGCGCGCCGAATCGCCGGTGCACTGCTCGCGCTGGCCGAGCACGGCGAAACTTACTTTGGCGGATTCGAGGATCTGCACCAAAGCGCGGGCCGTTTTCTGTGCGCGGGCATCCGTAGCCGGGGCGCAGCCCACCCACCACAGGATTTCGGCGTCCGGATTCTGCTCGACGGTGGGCACGTTCAGGCCTTCGGCCCACTTCAGGCGTTCCGTGGGCGGCACGTTCCACGGATTCACGCTGCGTTCCATGCCGCGGAAGGCCACCTGCCATTGCTCCGGCGCCTTGTTTTCCATCAGGACCATCGAGCGGCGGATATCCATGATGTCGCGCATGGGATCGTTGCCCACCGGGCAAATGTCGGTGCAGGCGCCGCAAGCAGTGCAGGCCAGCACGGCTTCTTCGGTGATAGCGAATTCCAGCAGTGTTTTCATGCTGGCTTCGCCCCTTTCCAGACGCGCGCCTTCTTCGTTGAGGAAGTAGCGCTTGTTGATCTCCAGAGCGGCCGGCGAAAGCACCTTGCCAGTGGTGTAGGCCGGGCAGGCATCCTGGCAGCGGTTACACATAATGCAGGCATACGCGTCCAGGATCTGGTGCCAGGCGAAATCTTCAATGCGCGTGGCGCCGAATTGCTCAACCGTGCTGTCTTCGAAATTGAGCTTGTCCAGTTGCCCAGGCGACGGCCGTTCAGGCCTCAGCAGGAAATTGAGCGGCGCCATGAAGATGTGGATATGCTTGGAATACAGGAAATAGGGGAAGAAAGCCATGATGAGGCCAATGGCCAGCCAGAAAGCGGCATGCTCGCCGATCACTAACGCGGAACTGGATAACCCCGACCACAAGCCCGAGACGGCGCTGGCGAAAGGCTGCCAGGCGTGCGGGCCATTGAGCGCCAGCTTGAAGGTTTGGCCGAGGAAACGGCCGCCGACGTGGAAGAGAATGAAGAGCCCAACGATAAGCGAGTCACGGCGGATGCCGGGCCGCGCTTTGGGATGCACCAGAGTGGTCTCGCGGATGCGCAACTCGGGGGCGTGCAGCACAAAGCGGCGCAGTAGCAGCGCGCTCATGCCGACCAAGGCGCTGACACTAAGCAGATCGGCCAGCAAGCGATAGCCGTTGCCCAGCAAGCCTTCACCGAGGAATATGAAGTTCGGCAACAGCCCTTCCAACGAATCGCCGATGTTGACGAACAGGTAGAACATGAAGGCCCACACCACCATGGCGTGCAGTACGCTTGTAAACAAGCGTTTGCGCCAGGTTGGGGTGAGGGCCACGGTCTTGACGGCCACATCAATGAGACGCTTGGGGATCAACTTCCAATCCGGTTTGCCGTGGCCGCGGCCAATAATGCGCACGATGCGCAAGGCAGCGCGCAGCACCAAGGCGGCGGTGGCCAGGGCTGCCAGGGCGAAAATCACTTTTTCAGGGAGGCTAAGCATGGGGCAAAACGGAGTTTACCATGACAAAAACGACGGCCTCATGGCCGTCGTTGGTCAAATACCGAACTTGCCAATACTTTACGCGCCGCCGGAGCCGTATAGCGCTGGGTCCTCAGGTGTGACGCCCGATGGGTCCCACACGTACACCCAATCCCCCACCACAGCCCAATCGTAGATCCACCGCGAATCACCCGTCGAGAGATTCACGCAGCCATGCGATTGCTCATAGCCGAACTTCGTGTGCCAGTATGCCCCGTGCAGGGCGCGCGCCTCGTCGAAATACATGGTCCAGGGCACGTCTTCCAGATAATAGTAATCCGAGCGGTCGGCTTCAAAGGCGCCACGCATCGGCGTCGTTTCTAATTTCTCTTGGATCTGGAACAATCCGGGCCGCGTCCAGAAGCCGGGTACGCCACTGGACAATAGGGTGGCATATACCAATTGATTGTCCCGGTAGACGGACAAGGTCTGCTCAAAGAGGTTGACCTCGATCCAGCGCCCGTTGTCCACGCCTGCTGGGGGTGTGATTGCTGGGTAAACGAGCGCCGTGTCCTTTGAGTCGATCCATGCGTCCGGCCCCACCAGGTACCAGGTGAGCCCCTCCGCCTGGCGGGTGTCGTACACTTGGATCAAGTCCCAGCGGATGAATTCCTGCCCCGAAACTGGCGCACTCCCACTGGGCGCCTGCCGCGCCTCTTTCGCCTGCAGGGTCCAACCGAACTTCCGCTCCGGTGTGGCGCTGAATTGCAACCCCATGAACTGCGATACGGCCACGCCGCCGGAAACATCCCCGCCGCGCATCCATTCCCCGGGGGCGATCATATAGAACTTCTTGCCGTCGATCACCTGCACATCGATATAGGATACGTAATCGAAACCGGATTCAATGTAACGTAAAACTGTTTTGCCCTCCATGGCATCCTGGATAGAAGCAAAGATCGGACCGGGTTGGGCGGTCACCTTGCCATAGTAGTACGGCACAACTGAGAGGTTGATATCCGGAACAGTGGCTGGCAACGGTTGCAAGGGCAGCGTTATGCCGAGCGCCGCCAACTGGGCGAAATAAGCCCAGGAGCCAAAGGGCAGACAATCTTCATCGACCTGATAAGGGCCCGGAAGGCACAGTGGATCGGCGGCCAGAACCGGCTGCGGAAAGGCGCCAGCCGCCAATGACATCAGCAATAGGACAAAAAGGGCACGGCGCATGGGAAAAATTATATCCGCGGCCGTACCCGGCGCGCCTCCTCGGCTTCCAGATGCAGGCCGCCCAGCGCTCCGATGGCGGCCAGGTTAAATAGTAGCGCTGCGAAAACCACCGCCCAAAATCCCACCAGATACAAATCAGAAGCGAACAAAGCCGCCGACGCGCGGCCGATGGAGGCGCTAGTGAAGAAACCGGCCATCATCGTGGCCCTCGCTTTTGGTAATACCTCGGTCAATAATGGGATGGAACTGACGATGAAAAACTCAAAACTGATGTAAAAGAAGAACAAGCCAATCAAGGCAGAGACTAATGAGCCGGCCGTGAGCAGCAGCGCCAGCACCGCCACGCAATTGACGGCCAGGCCGATGAAGATGGCCCGCCGCTTACCCAGCCGGTCTGTGATGAGAGCCACCAACCCCTCCCCGCTCAACTCCGCCGCGCCTAGCACCGCCGCCGAGGCCCCCAGGGCCGCCAGCTGTAGGCCGAAGCTGTCCTCCATCCATACGCCGAAATTCAGATTGATCAGCTCGTTGGCAATGCACGAAAAGATGGTCAGTCCCATGGCCGCCATTGCAGCCGAGGAACTGAAGATAACACGAAAATTCGCAAATAGGTTAGGAGCTTTGATGGCGCGCGCCGGATCCTTGGGAATTGCAAATACAAAGAAAATTGCTGCCAAAACCACTAGGAGGCCCAGAAGAGGAAAGGGAGCCATCCAACCCAACCCGGCGATGACCCAACCGACCAAGGGTATACCAATAATGTAAGCGCCGGACCAACTCAGCTCAGTGAGGGTAATGGTAAAGCTGCGCCGCTCATACAGCACGCGGTCGCCCAGATAGGCCTGCATGGTGGGGTCAAACGTGACCTTGCCCACAAGAGTGAGGATGAGGGCCAGGATGAAACCGGGGAAGGTGGGCCAAAACACAACGACAGCCGTTCCCAGCACGAAGATGCCCATGCCAACGAGCATGCCGGTCTTGCGGCCGCGGCTGTCTCCCAGCGAGGCAAATAGCGGCCCAAGGAAGGCGGCCACCAGGGAACGCGAACCAATGGCGCGGGTCAGCGTGTCTAGGGGAACCTGCAGGCCGTCACGGAAAGCCGGCAGGAAGGGATAGACCATCCTGTACGCCGTGCTGGAGAGCAGGCGAATGAAGGTGAATAAGACTATTTGTAATGACAGCGATGTTTTCTTCAGGGCGATTCCTTGTGGCTAAGATTTCAACATCGGGATTTTGATGCCGTGCTTTTTCGCGGCTGCGATGGCTTCCTCGTATCCGGCGTCGGCGT
>JBBEBI010000031.1:0-108006 GCA_040882365.1 Anaerolineales bacterium | reverse complement strand
ACAGCCAGCAGCAGGCCGCCGCTGGTTTGGGCATCGTAGAGCAGGGTCTGCTCCCACGGCTCTAACGTACCAGAAAAATGAACGTGCGGCGAAAAGAAGGCGCGATTGTCAAGCGAGCCGCCGGGGAAAGTGCCCGCCTCGGCATATTTGCGCGCTGCCGAAGTGAAGGGGATGGCATCAAAATGGAAGCGCAGCTTGAGGCCCGCGCCCTTGGCCATCTCCCAGGCATGGCCCAGCAGCCCGAAGCCGGTGACGTCCGTGCCGCCGCGCAGCTCGAATTCCTGCGCTAATTCCGAAGCGGCCTTGTTGAGGCGCTTCATCCACGTGGTGACCTCGGCCTCCTCGTCGGGGTCCGCCAATTGGCGCTTGATCGCAGTATTGGTGACGCCGAAACCAAGCGGCTTGGTGAGGAACAGCTTTTCGCCAGCCCTGGCGCCCTGCTTGCTGATGGCTTTGCGCGGGTCAACGAAGCCGATGGCCACCAGGCCATACTTGGGCTCCTTGTCCTGGATGGTGTGGCCGCCGGCTACAACGACGCCGGCTTCTTTGGCCTTCTCCGCCCCGCCTCGCAGGATGGCGGCGCCGATGGCCGGATCCAAATCATTGGGCAGCGTGACTATATTGAGCGCCAGGAAGGGCTTACCGCCCATGGCATACACATCCGAAAGGGCATTGGCAGCGGCGATAGCGCCGAAATCGTAGGGGTCATCCACGACAGGCGTGAAGAAATCGGTGGTGACCACCAGGGCGCGGTCTTCGTCCAGCTGCCAGACGGCCGCATCGTCTGGCTGGCCCAGGCCAACCAGCAGCTCGGGCGTGTCCAGCGGATCAAAAAGGCCTTGCAGGGGTTTCAGCAGCTCGGCGAGGGTCTCGGCCTTCAGCTTAGCCGCGCAGCCAGCGCAGGTAGCCATGCTGGTCAGGCGGATTGCCTTGGCAGGTACGACCTGTTGCATGCTCAAATTATCTCATAGCGGCACGCTGCCTCTGGGCTAGGCTGGGTTCGTCTCTGACGCCAGCACACCTATTGACCTAACGATCTAATAGAGTGTAGTATGCGGGAAGAATTCGCCTAAGCAACCTTTGCAGTCTCAGATTTCGCTTTTCAACGTGGCACCGTGCTTCAGACCCGGTTGCTGCCATAAAAACCGGCGGTTGCCGTTGGCAAAGCTGCTTGGAACGAAGAAAAAAGGAGGCTCTCATGCTCAGATATGTTCGCTACGAACCAGAATTGGAGGGCTTATGTTGAAGAACAGCATCCTTAGCTTGGCAGTTGTATTAGCCGTAGTGATGGCGCTGGCATCCACTTCTATCGCCAGAGCTGGCACCTTACTCGACGACCAGTGTTTCGCCTCCGGGGGGACTTGGGAACTCCTGACCTTCCCCTTCGTTTCTTGCACCTATCCACCGGGGAGCGACGTTGCTGTTGCTCAATGTGGCCAGGGATACAGCGTTACCTATACCTATGAGCTAATTGGCGAAACTACGGTAGATATCCTGTGTATCCAGACTGCTGATGCACCCATCCTAACGGAAGACAGCGACAACCCGGGCCAACCCGCCACTCTCCACTTGGGAGGCGGTAAGAATGGCAGCGTCACATTCCCGCCCGGGTCCTGCCCGCAGAAATGCACCATCAGCGCAAGCCTGCCCGCAGGCGCCAACAGTAGCCTTCCCTCAGGTGCCCTGGCAACACTGTACGTCCGCGTCGTGGATGAAGGCGGCGTGCCCGGCACAGGGAGCTACACCGTGTGCTTTGATAATACTGATGGGGCTTCATTGACAATATACCGCTATATAGCCGGCGCATGGGTGGCGGTAAGTGCGGCCTCTAGCAATCCCATCTGCACGACAGCCAGCGGCGATGGCGCTTTCTACCTGGGCGGTTGATTTAGAGGCTGGTTGCACTGCGCGCAGCGAGAATAAGGCCGCCCTCCTTTGGGGGCGACCTTTTTTGAGGGCAAATCCTTGACAAGTGGAGCCATTTGGCACACTCCTCCAGGATCCATGCATAAATAGGGCTATGCCCTTTTCCGCATCACAGCCGGCCGCTTCTGCCCTGCCCCGTCTGGGACAGCGTCAAGCAGCTTTAATCTTCCGAATAATATTCCCCCTTAAGCCCCCGGCCGGAATAACATTATTAAGTCAAGGTTCTCACCTTGGAATCCAAAACAAAAAGGGGCGGCGCATGCGCCGCCCCTGCAAAGACCTGGGCTAACCTTCTTTATGGAGCCGTGCTGGTGCCATCCACGCTAGGGATGGGCAGCAAGAACGGATTATCCGTGGGCACCAACATGATGGTGATGTTCGGCGCCAGCTTCTGGATGTACTCCAGCGTGAGCACATCCGGGTTCAGGGCCAGAGCAGCAGCCAGCAGCTCGATTGCCTGGGCTTCGGCTTCCGCTTCGATCAGCCGTGCCTCGGCCGCGCCCTGCGCCGCGATCACTGCCGCGTCAGCTTGGCCTTGCGCTACCTGGCGGGCCTGCTCGGCTTCCTGGCGGCGCTGCTCAACGATGAAAGCCGCTTGTTGGGCCAACTGCTCAGCGATCTGCTTCTGTTCGACCGAAGCTGAGTATTCCGCAGAAAAAGCGATATTGCGCAGCACAAAGTCCACCAACACAAGGCCGTTCGCGTCAAAACGAACGACTAGCTCATCGCGGATCCGGTTGGTCAGGTCCAGGCGTTTAGAGCTGTACACCTCTTCGATGCCGAATTGGGCTACGGCGTCACGGACAATGCCACGCGCCAAGGGACGGACAACGCCATCCACATAGCGATCCTGCCAACGGATATGCACGTTGACCACATCCGCAGGATCCACGGAAAATATGATGGAGGCATCCACCAGGACAACTTGCCCATCCGAGGTGCGCGCTTCCACGGAATCATCCCCAGCGCGCTGGCCCTCTTCACGGGCGATCGACATGGTATAGGTCTGCCGCGAGATCGGGTACTTCACTACACTTTCAGCGAAAGGGAAGACCCAATGCAGACCTGACTGAAGGGCATCCGGCCGGATCCCGCCCTCTTGCACGGTGATCACTACGCCGCGTTCGTCGGGCTCAACGAAGACTAGCCCGGCGGCCACCGCGCTTAGCAGCGCGGCCAAGCCTACCGTTCCCAGTACCACCAACCAGCCACTGCGCATGGGCCGACCGCGCGCCGCGCGAGCAATGACCAGCGAGATCACACCGATCACCACCAGCCACATGGCGGCCGAAAGAATTCCAATAATACTTACGAGTGCCACAACTCCTCCTTACAAGGTCTATTTCGACGGCGGCATTCCCGCGCGCCGAGGCATGTTAGCATGTCCTCGTGGGCAATTATAAAGGTCATCTGGCGGAAATCCTGTTAGAAGGTTATCAGAACGCAAGTGCCCGCATGCACTGTCCTGTGGATGCGGCGCCCAGCGCCGGGCAATATTTGCAGGCGCATGCGTTGGGTGATGAACTGCAGGCCGTGCCCATCTCTGTCTTCGTGGCAGGTTCAGCGGTTCCAGCAGGCTTAAAGGATGTGAGTTTGCCCATCTGGGCGCGGCTACCCGAGAACTGGCAGCCCGGCACGGAATTGCTTCTGCGCGGCCCATTGGGCCATGGCTTCGACCTGCCGAAGCGCGCCAAGCGCGTGGCGCTGGCGGCCTTGGCCGGTTCGCCCGGACGGCTGCTGCCGCTGGTGAACCTCGCCCTGATGCAGCATGCCGAAGTGGTGCTGTGCTGCGATGCGCCGTTGGGCGAGTTGCCACTGGCAGTGGAGGTGCAGGGGCTCGACGACTTGCGCAAGATAATTCGTTGGACGGATTACCTGGCGCTGGATATTAAGCTCGAGGACATTGAGGAGTTGCGCAGCTTGTTGGGAAGCACTCCGGGCACGCTCACGGCGCAGGCGCTTGTGGTAGCCCCCATGCCGTGCGGAGGGCTGGCGCAATGCGGGGTGTGCACGCTGGCGACGAGCAAAGGCCCCCGGCTGGCGTGCGAAGATGGGCCGGTTTTTGATCTTAAAGTATTGCTCTAATCAGCGCGTTTTGCGTCCGGCTGGGAAACTGCAAGCTGGCGGCCGATGAGAAAGGCGCTCAGCAGGATCAAGCTGCCGCCCAGCCATTGCCACCCAGAGAGCCGCCCAGGTCACCGTGAACACTGTCTCAAACGGGTTTATTAGCGCGGTTTCACCGCTGCCGATCGCTTTTACCGAGGAGACGTATAGGAAGTGCGCCAGCGCCGTGGTAAACAGACCGGTGAAGACGATAATCCCCCATCCAGTTAGCGTTACCGGCTGCCAGCCGATAAAGGAAAAGGTACACCGCCGTCAGCAAATTGGCCACGATGGCCTCCACGTACACAGTGATGGTGTTGGAGGGAATATCCGCAAGCCATTCTTCCACGAAGAAAAGGAAAGCGTCATAAAACACGGTCATCCCCAAACCCAGCGCTACGCCGACCAGGTTCAGCGAGCCTAACGGGCCCACCAGAAGAAAGAGTCGGACTAGGACGAGCGCCATCCGAAACAGGGAGATGAGTCTGACTTTTTGTCCGGCCAGGGAAAAGTAAACACAACCGCGGGGCTGACGGCGACCAGCATATGGGCAATAGAAGCATCGATGTAAGTCAGGGCCAGATAATAAAGCACGAAAGGGGCACCGAAAACGAATGCGGCCACGAAGAGTGGGAGGATAGCCTTTGACGGGATCCTGAGCGCCGGCCGGTCATAGATCCAAACAATGATTACCAGGGTGATAGCCGCCAGCCAAAAACGCAACGTCAGCAAAGGGATGGGGTCGAGTGCCTGGCGTAGGCCAAACTTGACCACGATGGGCGCCAAGCTGATGAGGAAAACCGCGCCGAAGGCAAAGGCGCGGCCTTTGAATTTATCGCGCAAATTGAAGGTCATGGGAGAGCGCTTAGGTTACGCTTTCGGCGACCTTCTGGCCGAATTCCATCAAGGCTTGGAGCATCTGGGGGCTGCGACCTTCGGCATATACGCGCAGTACCGACTCTGTGCCCGAGGGGCGAATGAGCAGCCAGGAATCATCGGCCAGAATGTATTTTGTGCCATCGTTATTGGCTACGCGCAGCACCTGTTCGCCGCCGATGTTGGCCGGGGCGCTGGCCGACAGGCGGGAGTTCATTTCCTTCTTTTCCACCGGACGCTTGAGGCGCAAGTCGGTGCGGGCGTAATGGGCGGGGCCCACCTCTTTAAGTAGATCGGCCACCAGGTCGCGCAGAGTGCCGCCCGAAGCAGCCACGATCTCGGCCAGCAGGAGGCCCATCAGCACACCATCGCCCTCGGGGATGTGGCCCGTAAACGAAATACCGCCGGATTCCTCGCCGCCGATGAGCACCTCGCCCTTCAGCATGTGGTCCGCAATGTGGTTGAAGCCTACTGGAGTCTCCACTACCTCAAGCCCATATCTGGCCGCCAGCCGATCGACCATGCGCGTGGTGGAAACAGTGCGCACGACTTTGCCTTTCAGGCCACGGGCCTCCACTAAGTAGCGCAAGGCCAACGCCATGATCTTATGCGGATCGATGAATTCACCGGTTTCGTCCATGGCACCGATGCGGTCGGCGTCGCCGTCGGTAGCGAGGCCATAGAAGCCGGGGTGCTCTTTGATGGCATCCACTAGCGCTTCGAGGTAAGGCATGATGGGTTCAGGGTGGACTCCGCCGAAGCCGGGGTTCATCTCGCCGCGAATTTCTCGGGCGTCGCAGCCGCATTCCTTCAGCAAGCGTACTATCAGGCCGCGGCCGGAGCCGTGCATCGAATCTATGATTACCTTCTGCGGGCGACGGCGAATCACATCGAAATCGATCAGGGTACGGAGGTGTTTTTCATAGGGGGGGTTAGGTCGGAACCGCTGGATAAGACCGTCTTCAATGGCGTCTTCATACTCCATCATTACGGGGCTGCGGCCGCGGGTCTCGTTATCGTTGAGGTAGATCTCAACCCGCTTGCACATTCCGTTGGGCGCGGAGCCGCCATAGGCCGCCTTGAGTTTGATGCCGTTGTAGCGTGGGGGATTGTGTGAGGCGGTGATCATTACGCCTGCCAGCGCTCCCAAATCCTTTACGGCGAAAGAGATAGAGGGGGTCGGCGCGTCGGCTTGAGCCAAGTGGACACGCAACCCGCCGGCCGCCAGCACGCAGGCAACATCGCGGGCGAAACGGTCGGAAAGGAAGCGGGTGTCGAAGCCGACAACGATGTCGGGAGCATCTTTCTTAGCAGCCCGGTGGCCGTTGCCGTTATGCACGTCGGCATGCACAGCGTCGGCGATGGCCTGGGCCACCATGCGCAGGTTTGCGAAGGTGAACGTGTCTGACATGACGGCACGCCAGCCGTCGGTTCCGAAATGGATGGGCATAGTTGGAGAATTAACTCATTTTGCAGTTGATGCGAAGGAAAATTGTAACATGCGCATAAAAGCGATCGGTTGTGGGCTCTTGGGCAAACCTGAATCTGCTAGAATGACCGCATGCCTACATCTTTGCCTGAGCGCGTGGCGCAACTCAAGGACCTGGCGCTGTTCCGCGGCCTGAATGACGAGCAACTCGAGCAAATTGCCGCTAAGTTGCACGAGTTCAGCTTGCCCGCCAATGAATTGCTCTATGCGGCTGGAGACCGGGCGGAGAATTTCTATATCGTGGCTGCCGGGCGTCTGCTGAACCAGGAGATCCGCGCGGGTCGCAGGGTGGGCGAATACCTGCTGGAGCCGGGCGACTCATTCGGCGCGGAAGCACTGCTCGCCGAGGACGGGCGGCAGGCGGCGGTGAGCGGCCTGCGCCAGTCTCGCCTTCTTTACCTGACGGGCAAAGACTTCAATTGGATGCTGGCCGAATTTCCGGACGTGGCTGAGAGCCTGGAGCACCTGATCGCCGGTCGACAATTGTTGGGCGAAGTGAATTTTGATTTTCTCGGTCCCGGCGAGGTGGTGCATTACGCGGCCCGCCGGCACGTGGGCTACCTCTGGTTCCGTTTGGTGCGTGCCATGCTGCTGGCGATCTTGGGCCTGCTGGCCTTCTCCTTCGCCATCAACACTGGCGGGGGCATGCAATTCTATGTTGTGCTCGGCGGCGCTTTTCTGCTGTGCTTTGCCGCGGCCTGGGCCATCTGGGAACTATTGAATTGGCGCAATGACTATTATCTGATCACAAATCTTCGTGTAGTCTGGCTGGAGCAAGAGTTGCTGCGCTCCTCCAGCCGCGTAGAAGCACCATTGGCAAGCATCCAATCTGTCAATCTGCATACCTCCTTAATGGGCCGTCTCTTGAGGTATGGGACCGTTATAGTCCGCACCTTCACTGGGACCGTGCAGATCCCCCATGTGGCCCACTCCACTTTCACCAAGTTTCTAATCGAAGAGTATGCGGGGCGTACTCGAAAGCATGGCCGCGAATCCCGCCACGAAACCATCCGCCAGGCTGTGCGCGAGAGCCTGGGGCTGGAGGCGGCAGATGCCGCCAGCGCGCCGGCGCAGCCATCTGTGCAGATGCTGGATCGCACAGAACGTTTTTCATTGTTCAAAACGCGCACGGTAAGTGGAGACACCGTCACCTATCACAAACACTGGTTCACCCTGCTGCGCAGCTTGCTCTTGCCAGGCCTGATCGCCCTGGGGGTGCTCATCGGGGCGCCGTATTTTTTCGGTGGGCTCCCCAGTTCCTTCGCCGGATGGCTGCTTTCGGTGATTGGTTTCCTGGCGCCTTTGACTTTTGCCGGTTACCGAATCCTCGATTGGCAGAATGATGTGTACGTGGTTAAGCCGGACACGCTGATCGACTCGGAGAAGAAGCCGCTCGGCAGCGAGGTGACCAAGTCGGCCCCGCTTGCCAACGTTCTCAGCCTGGAAAATCATAAAGTTGGTTTACTGGGCCTGCTGCTCAACTTCGGGGTGGTGCGCATCAATATTGGTGATACGTCGCTGGATTTTGTTAACGTGGCCAACCCGGCCCAGGTGCAACAGGATATTTTTGCGCGCATGGAAGCATTGAAAATGGCCCAGCAAAAGACTGCCGCCGATGAGGAGCGCCGCCGCATGACCGAATGGCTGCGCGTGTTCGAGGAGGAGCGTGGCGCAGGCAACGCAGCTGAGGAGAACGAGCAAGCGGTAGAATAAATTCCTACCTGCACAACAATGTCCATCCGAGAAATCGTCACGCACCCCAACGAAGTCCTACGCCGCAAGGCGCGGCCCGTAGAAACTTTCGACGCCGAGTTGCAGCGCCTAATCGATGACATGATCGATACGATGCGCGCCGCCCCCGGGGTAGGCTTGGCCGCGCCGCAAGTGAATGTGCCCTTGCGAGTCGCTGTGGTCGAATATGGCGATCCGCCCGACGAAGAAAGCCATGGGCACCCGGCGGAGAAAAAGCTGTTCGTGATCGTGAATCCCGAGATCACCCGCGCTTCTGAGGAGACCGAGGTGGCAGGCGAGGGCTGCCTGTCCATCCCCGGGCTGGTGGGGGACGTGGTAAGGGCGGTTTCCGTGACCGTAAAAGCACAGAATAGGCGCGGCCAGCCGGTGAAGATCAAGGCAGGCGGCTGGATGGCGCGCATCTTCCAGCACGAGATCGACCACCTAAACGGCATGTTGTTCATCGACAAGGCCGAGAAGATCCAGCAGCTACAAGAAGGCGGCGCCGAAGAAAGCCGGCTCGCCTAGTCCGTCTTCCATGCAGCTCAACCGGCTCTCCCTTACCAACTTCCGTAACTTCGCGCGCCTGGATGCAGAGGTCCCCGAGGGGGCCACCCTCATTGTGGGGCGCAACGCGCAGGGGAAGACCAGCCTCCTGGAGGCGATCTATTTCCTGGCCACTCTGGATTCCTTTCACGCCGAATCCGACCGCCAATTGGTGAACTTCCTCGAGGCGCGCAAACCGCTGGCGGTGGCCAGGCTGCAAGCTGGTTTCCGCCGCGGGCAGGGCCAGCACCAGCTCGAAGTGCGCATCATAAAGGAGCAGACCCGCAACGGCGTGGACCGCAGCCGCAAAGAAGTGCTGCTGGATGGAGCGAAGAAGAAGGCCGGCGAAGTGGCCGGGCAATTCCAAGCTGTGCTTTTCCTGCCGCAAATGCTGCAAATCGTCGAAGGTTCGCCAAGCCACCGGCGGCGCTACCTGGACCTGGCTCTGTCGCAAGTGCAGTTCGGCTATGCAGATCAGCTAAGTGAATACGAGAACCTGCTTTCTCAGCGCAACGCGCTGCTCAAGCAACTCGCCGAAAACGAGGGCGACGCCAGCCAATTGGACTTCTGGGACAAGCGCCTCGCCCTGCGCGCGGGGCAAATATTGACGGCCCGCTTCCGCGCCGTGCAGGAATTGGACGCGCTGGCCGGGCGCATGCACCACGAACTCACCCGCGGCGCCGAGGTGTTGCGCCTCAATTACCAGCCGAGCTACGACCCGGCGCCTGCACCCGTCAAACAGCGCGTACTGATCGCAGAACCCATAGACCGCAGCGGCGTGGAGCAAAACAAAATCGAAGCCGGTTACCTCAAGGCTCTGCAATCAACCCGCGGCGAGGATATTGCCCGCGGCAGCACCAGCATCGGACCCCACCGTGACGAATTACGCTTCCTGGGCAATGGCGTGGACCTGGGTAGCTTCGGATCCCGCGGCCAGGTGCGCACCACCTTGCTGACACTGAAGCTGGCCGAGCTTGATTGGATGCAGTCGCGCAGCGGTTACCGGCCGGTGTTGCTGCTGGATGAGGTCTTGGCCGAATTGGACGCCACTCGCCGCGCCGACCTGCTGGCGCGGTTGGACCCCCAGCAGCAAGTGCTGCTGACCACCACGGACTTCAATTTGTTCACACCCGAATTTTTAGCGCGCGCTCAGCGCTGGGAGATTCAGGAGGGAAGGCTCGTGGAGCCCCTTCCCTAGCTTCAGCGCACCAAGCGGGAAAGGCCACCCAAGGGCCTTTTCCCCGGCATCCCCGGCCGCCGAGGATACGCCGCCGGAGATGGGGCAATCTTCTTCATCAACACGAGCCAGCGCTCTTCATCCAAACCGGGAATAGTGAAAGGCAGCAATTCTGCCAGTTCGCCGCCCAGTTGTGCAATAGCGCCCTGTGCCTCCTCCGCTTCCACCCTCGCGCCCTTGCCCTTCTGGGCAAGGGCAGTGCCCCCTACCCTCACCAACGGCAACAGGTATTCGGCCAGCACCGGCAGCGGCGCCACCGCGCGAGCCAGCGCCCAATCGTAGGCCTCGCGGTGCTGCGCCATTTGGCCCACCTCTTCAGCGCGTTTAGCAAGCACAGTCACATTTTCCAGGCCCAGAACTTGCACTAGATGCTCAAGAAACCCTGCTTTCTTGGCTGTGGATTCTACAAGTGTCAGTCCGATCTCCGGCCTCAATATTTTCAGCGGCAGGCCGGGGAACCCGGCGCCGCTGCCCACGTCGATCAGCCGGCCCGGAGGAGCCTGGCGTATGGCCAGCCAGCAACTCAAGGAATCGAGGAAATGTTTGCTGCGGATTTGTTCGGGATCGGTGATGCTGGTGAGATTAAACCGCCCGTTCCACTCAATCAGTTCGCGGGCGTAGGTATCAAAGGCCGTAACCTGCGCCTCAGAGAGCTGGATGCCGAGCAGAGAAAGCACTTCCAGTGTGAGAGAAGACATCGTTGGGATTATAAGCTCCACTCTTAAGCAGGCGTTTATATAATAGACAACAATGAAACGATCGTTTCTATTCTTCGGAGTCTTGCTCGGCCTGCTGCCGCTGGCCGCCGCCCGCGCCCAGATGATGGCAATTCCCGACCAGGCTTACATTTCAGGCGTAGCCGGGCATGCCCAGGCTTACTCACTTTCCTGTGAAGCGCGTTCCGCCGCTGATTGGGCGGCCTATTGGGGTGTATACATCGACGAAACGGAATTCCTAAACCGTCTACCCCGCTCCGACAATCCTAACGAGGGTTTCGTGGGCAATCCTGATGACCCATGGGGCTATATACCCCCCTCGTCTTATGGCGTGCATGCGGACCCAGTGGCTAACCTCCTGCGGGCCTATGGGCTGGATGCGCACGCCGACGTGGGAGTGAGCTGGGACGAAGTCCGCGCCGAAGTAGCCTCCGGGCGCCCGGTGATCGTTTGGGTGATCGGCAGCATTTGGTCTGGCACGCCTAAGGAATACGAGACCAATGATGGCCGGACGGTAACCGTGGCCAACAACGAACATACTATGATCCTCATCGGTTACGATGAGAGCCGCATACACTTGGTGGACGCGTTGACGGGGTACACGGTCACTCACCCGCTGGAGAACTTCCTCACTTCGTGGGCTGTGCTAGGCAATATGGCCATAGTCGGCGAGGGAAGCGGCGCAGAAACGGTGGACGAGGATGAGGAAGCCGCTGCCAGGGGGGATTCCTACATCGTGCAGCCGGGCGACACGCTGAACAAAGTGGCGGCACGTTTTGATCTGTATTGGCCGGATCTGGCTGCTTGGAACGACATCAGCTATCCGTATATCATTTATCCGGGACAAGACCTGTTCCTGAGCGGTGAACCGAGCGAACCAGCACCGGAACCGCCCGCAGAGACCGAGGAGCAAACCTATACGGTGCAAATTGGCGACAACATAATCGATGTTGCCGGCGAATTTGGTGTAGACTGGGTGCAGCTGGCCTGGTTCAATGGAGTAATGCCCCCGTTTATCCTGAACTCGGGAACCGTGCTCGAATTACCCACCGCAGATGAGGATATAGCCCGGCCGGAAGTTCCTGAGGTCTACACCGCGGCGCGCAGCGAAAGCTTATTGGCCATCGCGGCCTATTACGGCTTGGACTGGCTGAGTGTGGCAGGGATGAACGGTCTTTCCTATCCTTTCATTATCGCCCCCGGCCAGACCATCCAACTCCAATAAAAAAAAGGCCTTATCTTAGGGCCTTGTCGCATTATTGCTGTGGTATTGCTGATTGGTCTGGCGCCTTGTTGTAGCGGTACACAATCCGTCCGCGATTCATATCATAGGGAGAC
This sequence comes from Anaerolineales bacterium, assembly GCA_040882365.1. Classification (GTDB taxonomy): domain Bacteria; phylum Chloroflexota; class Anaerolineae; order Anaerolineales; family UBA11579; genus JAMCZK01. The sequence continues at coordinate 96,044 of JBBEBI010000031.1, read as the reverse complement.
ATCTCGAGGATCACCCTGTCCCCCAGTAAGATGCGAATGTAAAAGCGGCGCATCTTGCCCGATAGGTAGGCCAGCACCTGATGGCCCGTATCTAACTTTACTTGGAACTGGGTCCCTGGCAGTGCCTCGACCACGGTCCCTTCAACCTTAATTACGTCCTTTTCTTTTGCCATTAACTTCTCCAGCCGTTAAATATACCGCAATAAGAGCAAAGGTAGGAGGGACGAAGCATGGAGCATCCTTACGCGCGGAGGGCGAAACCACAAGCGGTTATACTCCCAACGATGGCCTCAAAGGTAAAGTACAGGGTAAAGGGAAGGCAGCGTTGGGAAGAAGAAACACTGAAACCCAGCCTGGCGCAAATTCCGGAACGTAAGGACAGCTTCGAAACACCTAGCGGTATCCCCTTGCCGCCGGTGCTGACACCTGAAGATATCGACCTCGATCCGGACGCGGACCTGGGCTTCCCGGGCGAATACCCGTTCACGCGCGGGGTCCAGCCCAATATGTACCGCGCTCGGTTGTGGACCATGCGCCAGTACGCCGGTTACGCCAGCGCCGAGGAATCCAATCGGCGCTACCGCTATCTGTTGGAACAAGGCCAATCCGGCTTATCCGTGGCCTTCGACCTGCCCACCCAGATCGGCTACGATGCCGATGACCCCATAGCTTCCGGAGAAGTTGGCAAAGTCGGGGTGAGCATATCGTCGCTCGCAGATATGCAAATGTTGTTTGATGGCATACCCCTGGATAGGGTGTCCACCAGCATGACCATTAATGCTCCGGCAGCCATCCTATTGGCAATGTACATCGCCGTGGGCAAGTGCCAGGGAATCGAACCGGCCAAGCTGCGCGGCACGGTGCAAAACGACATTCTGAAGGAATACATCGCCCGCGGCACCTACATCTTCCCACCCAAACCCTCCATGCGGCTTATTACGGACCTATTCAGCTATTGCCAGCGTGAGGTGCCGCGTTGGAACACAATCAGTATTTCGGGCTACCACATCCGCGAGGCCGGCTCGACCGCAGTGCAGGAAGTAGCCTTCACGTTGGCCAATGGCATCGCGTACTTAGAGGAGGCCCTGATAGCGGGTCTCGACATCGACGAATTCGCAGCGCAGATCTCGTTCTTCTTCAATGCCCATAACCATTTCCTGGAGGAAGTGGCCAAGTACCGCGCCGCCCGCCGCCTGTGGGCGCGCATTATGCGCGAGCGGTTCGGCGCGAAGCAGCCTGCCTCCTGGAAGCTGCGTTTCCATGCCCAGACTGCAGGTTCCACGCTGACGGCGCAGCAACCCCAAAACAACGTGGTGCGGGTTTCCATTCAGGCGCTGGCGGCGGTGTTGGGCGGCGCCCAGTCGCTGCACACCAACAGCATGGACGAAGCCCTCTGGCTACCCACAGAGCAGGCCGTGCGCGTGGCGCTGCGCACTCAGCAGATCATCGCCCACGAATCCAAGGCGGGTGATACCGTGGACGCGCTGGGTGGGGCCTACGCCATCGAATACCTGACCAACGAGATCGAGAAGCGCGCCGACGAATATCTAGCCGAAATTGAGAAGCGCGGCGGAGCGCTGGCCGCCATCGAGTCCGGCTATATCCAGGGTGAAATTCAAAATGCAGCGTATCGCTTTCAGCAAGCCATGGAGGCGAACGAGGAAATCGTGGTTGGCGTCAACGCCTTCCAAGTCGACGAAGAGGCACAATTGGAACGCCTGCAAGTGGACCCGGCGCGGGAAGCCGCGCAACGCGCCCGTCTGGCGGCGTTGCGCGCGGACCGCAACAATGACCGTGCGGCTGAATTGCTTAATCACCTGGAGATGGCCGCCCGCGGCAGCGAAAACCTGATGCCGATCTTCATCGAATGCGTAGAGAACCGGATTACCTTAGGAGAAATCTGTGGGCGGTTGCGCCAGCTTTGGGGCGAATACCGGCCGGCCACCACAGCTTAGTCAGGAGCGTAATGCCCCTATTCATAAAACGGATCGACCACATCGCCCTCGTCGTCGAGGACATCGACAAATCATTGGAGTTCTGGCAGGGGGCGCTGGGGATGAAGGTCTCCCATATGGAGCATGTGCCCGGCGAGAAATCCGTGGTGGCCTTTCTGCCGGCCAAGGAGAGCGAAGTCGAGCTAGTCCAACCTACTATCGAAGATAGTGGCGTGCGCCGCTTCTTGGAAAAGCGCGGGCCCGGCTTGCATCACATCTGCTTCGAAGTCTACGATATCGAAGCCGCCATGGCGCATCTTAAATCCCAGGGTGTGCGCCTGATCAACGAAAAACCGGAGATTGGCACGGGCGGCAAGAAGATCGCCTTTATCCACCCGGAGAGCACACATGGCGTTTTGGTGGAGCTTTATGAGCTGAGCGGGCAAGAGTTGCAGATCCGCCTGGTCCGCGCCCGCGAGCTGGCAGAACGTGTGATCAGCCAGGGGCAGACGATGGCCAATGCGGCCATGGAGTTCCTGCAGAACCTGCGCGGTAACGGAAGCAAGGGCCGCGAGCACTAAGCGCGGCCGGCAACGGCGACCGGCGCCGCGGGTTTGCGGTTGACGATCAGCAGGCTGCCAACAATCAGGACCGCCCCCACCAGCAAACTAAGGTCCAATTCTTCAGCGGGGAAACCCAGGTAAGGTAACACCAGGACGCCCAAGGCAATACCGACAATCGGGAAGGTGTAAGTCACCATCGTCGCGCGGGTAGGACCGATCGCATGAAGTAAATAGAAGTACAAAAGGTAAGCCAGGCAAGAACCGATCAGTCCCAGCCACACCAAGGCGATCCACGTGAGCCCTTCGACGGGTAACTGAATCGGCGCTTCGACCGAAAGGGCTCCGATCCAAATAAATGCATCGGCGGCGACCAGCGGGACCAGGGCCTGCACGACGGGAGAAATACCCTTTGTATTGCGCCTTGCGATCACCGAACTACCCGCATAGAAAAGCACGGCCAATATCATGGCCCCTTGCGCCAGGAGATTCAGGCGCGGGTCGCCACCCGCATCGCGCAGGGTGAGCACAACCACACCAAGGAAACCGACCAGCAGGCCGCTAACGCGCTGGCGGGTCATGCGGTCATCCACCAGCACAAGATGGGCAATGACCATGGTGAATAAAGGCACACTGCTATTCAGAATGGAGGCTACGGCGGAATCGATTTCCTGCTCGGCCCATGAAATGAGCACGAATGGGGCGGCCGTATTTGTGATCCCTAAGAGAAGCAGGGTCCACCAAACGCGGCTGTCCTTAGGCCACTCCGGCCGCCGCCATAGGACGACCGCCAGCAGGCCAAGCACGCCAAAGAGCACGCGGAGAGCTACTAGAAGAAAAGGGCCAACCTCGGCCACGGCGATCTTGATCCAGAAGAACGAAGAGCCCCAAGCCAGGCTGAGGGCAATAAAGGCGAGCCAGTCTTTGGTTTTCACAAGACCTCCAATAAAGGCGAATAATACGCAATACACAACACGCAACACGGTTACGTGTTGCCTTAGCTATAACTCCGCGTGTTGAGCCCCGTGAAATCTTACTCGTACCTAAGGGCTTCCACGGGCTCGAGGTTGGCAGCCTGGTTGGCAGGGTAAAGTCCAAAGAACAGCCCCACCGCGGCCGAAAAGAGAGTGGCCATGAGTATTGAATCCAGGCCGATAGTCGGGTTTATCTCGGCCTGGGCGGCAGCTGCGATGGCGCCAACCGCCACCGAGATCAGCCAGCCAAACCCGATCCCCAAGATGCCGCCGGCCAGGCTAAGCAGTGAGGATTCGGCCAGGAACTGCACCATGATGTCGCTCTTGCGGGCGCCCAGCGCTTTGCGCAAGCCAATCTCACGGGTGCGCTCGATCACCGAAACCAGCATAATGTTCATGATACCGATGCCGCCCACCAATAGGGAGATGGCAGCGATGCCACCAAGGAATATGGTGAGCACGCCGGTGATGGTAGCTGCGGTAGCCAGGAAGTCCTGCTGGTTAAAGACTGTGAAATCATCCTCGCCGAGGGCGGTGCGGTGGCGGGAGCGCAGGATGGAGGCAACCTCCTCGCCGGCCTGCGGAACAGATTCTGAATCGATGGCCTGCACGATGATCATATCCACCGTATTGGGAGCCTGACGCTGGAACAGGCGCGCCTGGGCTGTGGTCAGCGGTACCAGCACGCGATTGTCTTCGTCCACGAAGCCCGAGCCGCCTTTTTCGGTGGTCACGCCGATCACGCGGAAGGGCTGGCCATTGATGCGGATCGACTCGCCCACCACCCCATCGTGGCGGCCGAAGACGGCATCGGCAACGGCAGGGCCTAGGATGGCGACGGCCGAGCGGCTCAATAGATGGGTTTCGTTGAGGAACTCACCTTCGGCAATGACAACATTGCGGACCGACTCGTAGTCCGTGGTGACGCCATTGAGGTCGGTATTGATCGATTCGCCTTGAGCCGTCACCACGCCGCCGCCATTGATCAACGGGGCAACGCCGATGACCGAGGGCGCTTGAAAGCCATCGCGCAGAGCATTGGCATCTTCAAGGGTGAGGAATTGCGAATTGACCACCTCTTCATTGCCGCGCACGACGAAAAGCAAATTGCTGCCGATGCCCTCAATGGAACCGGTGATGGATTCCTGCGCGCCGCGGCCGATAGCCAGCATGGCGATCACCGCGGCCACGCCAATGACGATGCCCAGGATGGTGAGCCCCGAGCGCAGCTTGTTCGCCGCCAGGCTATCCAAGGCGGCGGCAAAAGAGGTCGACAGGTTCATCGTTTCCCCTTTTTGGAGGCGCCATCGTCGACGCGGCCATCGCGGATATTCACGATGCGGTCCGCGTGGTCGGCCACGTTGGCATCGTGGGTGACGATGATCAGAGTCACTTGCTGTTTCTTGTTCAGGCCCAGAAGCAAATTCATGATGTCTTCGCCGGCCTTGCTATCCAGGTTGCCCGTGGGCTCATCGGCCATGATGATGGCGGGATCGTTGACCAGGGCGCGGGCAATGGCCACGCGCTGCTGCTGGCCGCCCGACAACTCATTGGAGCGATGATGTATGCGGTCGCCCAGGCCCACCGCTTCGAGGGCTTTCTGGGCGCGCTGGCGGCGGTCTTTGTTCAGTCCGCCATAACGGAGAGGCAACTCCACGTTGTCCAGCGCGGTGGTGCGGCGGAGCAGGTTGAAGGTCTGAAAGACGAAACCCACTTTGCGATTACGGATGCTTGCCAGTTGGTCGTCATCCAGCTCGGCCACGCTTTCGCCATCCAGTTCATAGGAGCCCGACGTGGGCCGGTCCAGGCAGCCGAGCATATTCATCAGCGTGGACTTGCCGGATCCGGATGGACCCATGATAGCCAACACCTCGCCGCGTTTCACGTTGAGTGAAAGCCCGCGTAAAGCCTGGACTTCGACCTCCCCCATCTTGTAGACCTTAGTAAGGTCCTTGGCCTGAACAACCCAGTCAGTCATCAACTGCCGCCCATCAGGAAGCGCCCACCGCTGGGTGGACTGCTCATGTCAAACGCATTAGCAGGAGGATTGAGCACGATGAGATCCCCAGCCTGCAACTCACCGCTGGTCACCTCACTGTACGTTTCCGAGGACGCACCCAGAGTAATCTCAACAGGCGCCAGGGCGTCGCCGCGCAGAACATAAACGACGCGGGCGCCATCCACGACGCGCACGGCGCGATTGGGCACCAACAGCACGTCGTCGAGTTGGGAGACGACCACGTTCACGGCGGCCGTCATGCCGGGGCGCACGAATTCGTCAGCATCGCTCAATTCCACAGTGACGCGGAAGTTCACCACACCGGAGGTAATCGTGCCTGCCAGCGCCATGCTGGTCACCTGGCCGTGATATTCGCGGTCGGCGGCTGCATCAAAGGTGATGATGGCGTCCTGCCCGACGGCCACGCGATTGACATCCACTTCGGAGACTTCGACATCCACCAGCATGTGGGAAAGATCATCCAACTTGAAGGCCAGGCTCCCTGAAGAAACCAGGTCTCCGGCCGCGGCCTCGGCATCCGTGATCACCCCGGCGAAAGGCGCCTTGATATTGGCGAGGTCGATGGTGGCCTGGGCGGCCGCGACGCGGGCTTCGGCCGAGGAGACGAACTCGGGGTCAGAAGCTTGCAGTGCGGTTTCGTAATTGTTCTGCGCCACCAGCAACTGCTCCTGGGCCAGCGCCACCTGGCCTTCAGCCACAGCGATGTCGGTGTTATTGGCCGTGCCCACGAAGGAGTTGTAGATGCGCACAGCGGAATCGTATGCTTTTTGGGCTTCGGTGAAGCGCAAGAGGTAATTGGCGCGGTTCAGGTTCGTTTCGGGCTTGTTGGCATAAGGCTCATAATCTTCGCGGGCCTTATCCAGGCGGTCTTTGGCCAGCACCATGTTGGCAAAAGCCTGATCGATATCCACTGCCTTGCCAGGATGGGTGAGGTTGTAGAGGACCTTTTCGGCCTTCTCCAGGGCATTTTGGGCTTCGGCGGCAGCTTTTGCAGCTTCGACCAGTTCCAAAGCAAGGGCGTTCTGTGCATCCTGCAGGTCGATGTTGGCCAGGATGATGGCCTGCGGCAAAGAGCTCAACTCGAGGGTCGCAATAGTCTCGTCGGCGGCCACCCGGTCGCCCACTTCGACCAGGACGGTCCCCACCTTACCCGAGGTTCCCCACAGCAGCGTGGCGCTCTGTTGGGGCCGGACCGAGCCGGTGGCGCCGATGGTGGCCGTCAGGCTGCCACGCGAGGCGACCGCGGTCTGCAGGCCGGACAAAGAATCCGCACGGGCAGCGCCCAGCCCGCCAAGGAAATACCAACCGGCGGCCAGGACGACCAGAACGACGATGAGGGGCAGCCAGCGCCGGCGAATGAAAGCCAATGTTCTATTACCAATTGTTGCCATATCGAAACCTTTCAGCGGCCAAAGAGCCGCGTTGCATCCCTATTTAAAGACGGAAAGCGGGACCAGAAATTGTGAGCCAGCATTCCTGGCGGATCACTTTCTTCCAATCGTGAGCAAGCCAGCGCCTGGCATGCTGCGCTTTTCTTCCAAGTTGGTGATCGCCTTTTCAAGCAGGGCCAATAGCTGCCCCTGCTCACCCGGCGTCAGGGATTCCATGAATTCGTTGACGTAGCGGCGGCGACGGGCACCTACCTGCTTGGCCAGGATGCGAGCCTTGGCGCTAAGGAAGAGGCGCGCCGCCCGGCGATCGGCGGGGTCCAGCTTACGGCGCAGCCAGCCTTCACTCTCCAGCTTGCGCACGGCCACGGAAACGGTTGGCGTGCTGACGCCGAGCATTTCGGCCACCTGGTTCAGGCGGATACCCGGAGATTGCAGGATGCACATGAGCAAGCCGAACTGGGGAAGGCTTAGCCCCTTTTGCTTGAAGCGCGGCTGGCCCAAGCCCAAGGCTTGAAGCCGGGTGAAGAGACCGATGAGACGGTCGTGAGTGGAGCGAGGCACGGTCATGATGGTTAGTTTGTCTAACTAAATAACTGCAGGATTGTAACCGCGTTTGTCCCCTTGTCAATAAGAAGGAGGTTAATGCCCACACTTTATTTGTTGACGCTTGGGATATTGCGAGAGACCTGGCCGCAGCTAGTTGGGCTTGCAACTATTATTGCAGATTGTATGACTCCTACATTTTCTATTGCGCTATTTCCGGAGACGGGCGCGGACCAAACCAATGAGCTCGCCAAATTCGCGAACACGCAAAAGCCATGCCGAAAGCCAATAGGCGGCCAGCCCGGCCGCCACTCCGCCGAGGGCCAAAGCCCAGAAAGGTGCAGAAGCGAAGGATGTCGTCAGAATCCAAATGACGGAGCCCATGGCGCCGCTCCCCACGAGCGCCTGACCCAGGCCCTGCCAGAGGCGGCGGCCCTGCAGGCCGCCAAGCCGGCGGCTCATCAAGAACAGCAAGGCCAGCATTTCAAGAAAGGTGGCCGCCGAATTAGCCAGCGCCAGACCGCCATGAGGCATCCAGCCAAGGCCGGTGAAAACGCCCGGCAACGTAAGGCTAAGGACAACATTCAATCCCATGGCGAGCGTGCCAACCAACACCGGCGTGCGGGTGTCGTGCTGGGCGTAGAAAGCGCGCGAGGCGATCTCGACCACCGAATGGCCAAGCAGCCCGCCCGCGAACCACAGCAAGGCCCAGGCCACCAATTGTGTATCCTCAGGTCCGAATGCGCCGCGTTGGAACAACAAAGCCACGATGGGCTCGCGCAACAGGATGAGACCAATGCCGGCGGGCACCGCCAAAAGAAATATGCCGCGCAACGAATCCACCAGAGACGTGCGCAGTTCATCCAGCTTGCCGCGCGCAACCTGCGCGGAAAAGGTAGGCAGCGCGGCGATGGCGATAGCCTGCCCGATGGCCTGCTGCGGCATGAGCATCACCGAGAAAGCTACGGTGATGGCCGCCAGGCTGCCCTCTGCCATTCCCGAAGCCACGATGGTATTCACCAGGAAGTTGAGTTGCACTACCGCGACGCCCAGCAGCCGCGGCGCCATCAGGCGCCCAACTTCGCGCACACTGGCCAGGTGAAGGCCTAGCATGGGCTGGTAATCCGGTTTGACCTTGAGCAGCGCGGGCACTTGGACACCGAAATGAAGGCAGGCGCCTAGTACCGCGCCCCAGGCCAAGCCATGGACACCCATGCTCGGTACGAAAGCGAACACACTAATGATGATGCCCAGCCACAGCATGCTGGGCGCCAAGGCGGGCAATAGGAAGCTCTGGTGCGCGTTGAGCACGCCCATCAGCAAACCGCTCAACCCGAAAATGATCGGCGTGATAAGTTGGATACGCAGCAAGTCAACTGTGAGCGCCTGCTGGGCAAGGCCGAAATCGGGTACCAGGATGCTGCTCACCAATTGCGGCGCAAGAATCCAAGCCAGCGCGCAGACGGCGATGAGTACTATGACAACAAGATTGGCAATAGATGAAGCCAGTTGCCAGGCTTCGGAGCGTTTCTTGTTTTCGATGAAGCCGGTGAAGATGGGGATGAAGGCGGAACCCAGCGCCCCACCCGCCACCAGACTGAACACGATCTCGGGCAGGCGGGACGCGGCGTAAAAAGCGTCCAAATCCGCGCTGGCACCGAATGCGCCCGTGATAAGCACCTGGCGCAGCAAGCCCATCAGGCTGTTAAGCACGAAGGCAAACATCACCGTCCCGGCAGCGCGGGCGATCTGGCGGCTGGCGGAGGGCTGCATGCCGAAGATTATATGCCGAGCAAGGGATCGACCGCTTTGGATATTGACTCAGAACAAATGTTTCTTTACAATGTCGGCGAGGTAGCGATGAGCAAGGGCCGTCTCTTTCTATTTCACTGGAACAGACCTGAAGCCGAGGAATACGCCAAAGGGCTGCGCGGTCAAGGTTGGGAAGTGGACTTCGAATGGGAGGACGGCGCCCGCGGCGGCAATGCCGTCAAGCTGAACCCGCCCGATGCGGTCGTGTTTTACCACACCCGCCTACCCTCCCACAGCCGGGCCACCGCTGAATACTTTGCGCAGACGAAATCCATGCGCAACATTCCGTTGATCTTCGTTGGCGGCGAGGGTGAGGCACTGGACAAGACCAAGCAAAAGATACCAACCGGTATCTTTGTCAGCGAAGACAAGCTGGCAGCCGCTCTGGCTAAGTACGCAAAAGCGTGACAGACCAGTTGGTTCGTTGTCCCTGGGCCGGCAACGAGCAAATCTACCTGGATTATCACGACCTCGAGTGGGGCCTGCCGCTTCACGACGACCAGCGCCTGTTCGAAATGCTGATCCTTGAGAGCGCTCAAGCCGGACTGAGCTGGATCACCGTGTTGCGCAAACGCACCGCTTTCCGACAGGCGTTTGATAAGTTCGATCCCAAAAAGGTAGCGCGCTATGGAAACGCCAAAGTGGCCAATTTGCTGGCTAACCCCGGGATAATTCGCAACCGCGCCAAGATCGCCGCGGCCATTGACAATGCGCAAGCCTTTCTGGCGGTGCGCGAGGAGTGTGGCAGCTTCGACAAATACCTATGGCAATTCGTCGGCGGAAAGCCTAGGGTGAACAAGTGGAAGCGGTCGAGGCAAATCCCTTCGGAAACCAAGGAATCCGTTGCCATGAGCAAGGACCTCAAACGGCGCGGTTTCCGCTTTGTCGGGCCGACCATTTGCTACGCTTTTATGCAAGCTGTTGGAATGGTCAATGACCATTTGGTGGACTGCTTTCGTTATGAGGAAGTTCAAAGGGCCGAAGGGCCCTTAAAGTGAGAGAGCCAGGTACGCCGCCCGGCTCTCACTAAGGAGGAGAAGAAGAGAAATCGCCCTTACATGCCATATAATATAGAACAGGTTTGCCAATTGCTTGACGATTACCCTACGAGAACCCTACGTTCGCCTCTCACTTATCTAGTCCTTAAGTAATACCTGAGCACGAGGAAACCATGAACCTGGCAATTCACGCTGAAAAACTTGGCCGAGTCTATAAGATTCGAGGTAACAAAAAAGAGAAGGGGCGCGAGCTGATTGCCCTCAAAGACGTGGACATGGGGGTCGACCGCGGTGAGCTCTTCGGCTTGCTGGGACCCAATGGCGCCGGCAAGACCACGTTAATCAAGATCCTCACCACGCTGCTGGCGCCCAGCTCCGGTAAGGCACTGGTGGCCGGTTACGACGTCGCCAAAGAGCCAGAGAAGGTGCGGCCGCGCATCAACATGGTGTCCGGAGGTGAGTCCTCAGGCTACGGATTGCTGACCGTGCGCGAAAACCTATGGATGTTCGCCCAGTTCTATGGCATCCCTTCCAAGGTGGCCAACCAGCGCATCCAAGATCTGCTCAAGATCGTGCACCTGGAAGACCGGGTCAACAGCAAATCCTCCGATCTTTCCACCGGCCTGCGCCAAAAAATGAACATCGTGCGCGGCTTCCTCACCGATCCAGATGTATTGTTTCTGGATGAGCCGACGTTGGGGCTGGACGTGGAAGCCAGCCGCGACGTGCGCCGCTTCGTGCGCGGTTGGGTGGATCAGAACCCGGACCGCACGCTTTTGCTCACCACGCATTACATGGTGGAAGCCGATGAACTGTGTGACCGCGTGGCTATTATCAACGCTGGCCGCGTCCTGGCGTGCGATACGCCGGCTAATCTCAAACGCCAGTTGCAGAGCGACGCCATCTATCGCATGGAAGTCAGTCCGCTGAACGGACAAAACGTCGAATCATTCGAAAAACTGAACGGCGTCAACAAGGCCACTCACGAAGCCAAAGATGGCTTTTCGATTCTGGAACTGATCCTGGCCGAAGACGACGTGCTAGGTTCCGTTGTGAATACGCTCACCAGCCAGGATATTCACATATTGAACTTGCAGAAGCGCGAGCCCACCCTGGAAGACGTATTTGTAACTCTGGTAGGCAAGAGCATGATGGAGGTGGAGAGTGGCGCTAATGGACAGGGTTTATAAGAACACCGGCTGGCGTCTCTTCCTTCAGACCATCATCGGTCGCGCCTACCCGCGCGTCATCGGCCTGCTGCGCGAGAAGTCATGGTTCTTCTTCGACGTATTCCTGCCGGTCATCTCTGTTTCGGCCTATGTGTTCATCTACCGCGCCATTGGCGCCCCGGATGTGTTCATCGGTTTCGTGGTCATGGGCGGAGCGATGGCGGCTTTCTGGCTCAATGTCCTGTGGGCCATGAGCAGCCAGATGTATTGGGAAAAAGAATCGGGCAATCTGGCCTTGTACATCATGGCGCCCAATTCGCTCATGGCCATCCTGCTTGGCATGGCCCTGGGCGGCTTGTTCGCCACGGCGCAGCGCGCCCTGGTAATCACGCTGGCGGGCAGCCTGCTGTTCAATGTCCACTTCGAGATCAGCAATTACTTTCTGCTGTTCGCCGTGTTCATGCTCACCATGGTGGCCTTGTACGGCCTAGGCATGATGACCGCTTCCTTGTTCCTGCTGCTGAACCGCGAGGCGTGGCACTACGCCAACTTGGCCCAGGAACCCGTATATCTTGCCTCCGGGTTCTACTTTCCCATCAAGAGCCTGGACTTCTGGGTGGCAGTGGGCGCGTCAATCATTCCTCTCACCTTGGGGCTGGACGCCATGCGGCAACTCTCTTTCGCGGGCGGGCAGGAATTGGGATTCCTGAACGTACAGTTCGAAATCGGAGTGCTGACCGTGCTGTGCGTGGTTTTTCTATTCGGCGCCAAGTGGTTGCTCAATTACATGGAAAGGCTGGCCATCCGCGAAGGCCGCCTGACGGACGCCCGGAAATAACATGCAAGCCACACAGTCCATAGAGAAAGTTCCCGCAGACAAAGGGATCATCCAACGCACCCTCAGGTCCGCCGCCTGGCTGGGCTGGCAGATCGAGTCGAATTGGACCGACCCCCTCACCTTCCTTATCTACTCCGTGGTCAAACCATTATCCAGCGCGGCCATCCTGGTGGTGATGTATAGCGTGGTCACCGGCGGGCAGTTCGACAACCCGGTCTTCCCCTACATTTATCTGGGGAATGCGTTCTACATCTACGTCGCCGCGGTGCTCAATGGAGTTTCGTGGTGCGTCATCGAAGACCGCGAGCAATATCGCATGCTCAAATACATCTACATCGCACCGATTTACATCCCCATTTACCTACTTGGGCGCGGCTTCGCCAAGTTCGTTTTCGGCAGCCTGGCTGTGTTCATCACTGTGTCATTCGGCGTCCTATTTCTAAACGTGCCATTGGATCTGGCGCGCGTTGACTGGTTGCTTTTTATTGTCAGCCTGACTATGGGGATATTGATGCTGGCCATGATGGGCCTTACCCTGGGTAGCGTGATCCTGCTCATTGTCAACAACGTCTACTTCGTCGGGGAAGCGGTTGCCGGCGCCCTGTTCCTGTTCAGCGGCGCCATCTTCCCGCTGGATATCCTGCCGACCTGGCTGCAGCCGGTCGGCTACATCGTGCCCATTTCGTATTGGCTGGAACTGATCCGCCGGGCGCTGATCGGCCAGGTGGCTGAAACGTTTGCGACCTTCAGAGAATTCAGCAACATTCAGCTGCTTGCCATCCTCGCCGGGCTGACCGTTCTCTTCACGGTGGTGGCCTTCGGGGTGTTTCGTTATTGCGACCATCAAGCACGCGAGAAGGGCTACATCGACCGGGTAACCAATTTTTAACCAGTGGTTCCAGGGCCGCTTAATGGAGGAGTTTGGCTGCTTATAGACGGCCTAGACTAATGGTCTGTTTTTGGTTTAGAATTTGGCTGGGAGGACAAAATGGCTTCGAAAGTAAATCTGGATGCATTTATACAAAGGGAGGATTTTGAAATCCTTGAACGGCAGAGTCTTGGACAAACAAAATCGACAATCTCAATAAACGACCTAAGGCGAACGGAATTCTTTTATTCCGTTTTGCGCAAGCCAGATTTCCAACGCGAGACAAGTGAATGGGATATTGCTAAAGTTGCTGAATTCATCGAGAGTTTTCTAGAAGGTGATCTTATCCCAGCTGTTATCCTTTGGAAGAGTTCAAGCCAGTATATATTCGTAGTCGACGGATCCCACCGTCTAAGCGCTTTGGCCGCCTGGATAAACGACGATTATGGTGACAAAGATATATCAAGGATTTACTATGAGGGTTATATTCATCCAGAGCAGCAAAAAATAGCAGAAAGGGCCAGGAGACAAATCGAGAAGAAAGTTGGCTCTTTCCAAATTTACCAAAATGCTATTCAACATCCTAAGAACTACGATAGCAACGTCACAACGAGGGCGCAGAGGTTGGGATCATTAGCAATTCAATTACAGTGGGTTGAAGGAGACGCCGAGAAGGCCGAAGCCTCTTTTTTCAAGATAAACCAAAAAGCCCAGCCAATAGATAAGACCGAATTGAAGGTTCTCGAGGCAAGAAAAAAGCCTACGGGAATAGCCGCTAGGGCAATTTTGCGAAGTGGAAAGGGCCATAAATATTGGTCGAGATTCTCTAAGCAAGTCCAATCGGAAATAGAAGGCTTGGCAAACGACATAAACTCGTTGTTATTTAATCCTCCCCTCGAGAGTCCCATTAAAACTCTTGATTTGCCAATCGGCGGAAAGACATATTCTGCGCAGACCCTCCCTCTCATCCTCGAGTTAATATATATCTGCAACAGACTTAATCCCGATCAGGAATTGGACGATGACCACGATGGCAAGCAGACGATTCAATTCCTAAAAACATGTAAGAAAGTTGCGGAGAGGATTAACAGCCTGCATCCAGGTTCGCTTGGATTGCACCCCATTATTTATTTCTATTCCCATACTGGAGTTCACAAGCCAGCTTCATTCTATGCGGTGGCTTCGCTTATACTGGAGCTCGAACAAAAGCGATTGTTTGATAAATTTACTAGCGTTAGGGAGGCTTTCGAGGAAATCGTACTGGAATATGATTACCTAGTGCAGCAAATTGTTCGCCAATTCCGCGGGGCACCGGCAGCCTCCCCGCACATTAAGGAATTCTACCTGTTGCTAATATACAGATTAGGAGAAGGGAAAAGTAAAAATGCCGTGATCAAGGAAATCCTCGCGGAAGAAAAATATAAATACCTGGTCAGCTCTTCCCCGAATTTGCCAACTGACCAGGTTGATTTCTCCAGCCAAGTAAAATCCCAAGTATTTATTAGGGAGGCGCTAAAAAACCCTATCAAGTGCAGAATATGCGGTGGACTTCTCCACACATTGTCCATAACAATAGATCACGAAATCCGGGTCAGAGATGGGGGAAAGGGAGCTCAGGAAAACGCTCAGTTAGCGCATCCATATTGCAATTCGACTTACAAGAACTGATCTGGATTAGCGAAATTGCGTATCGACAAGCTGTGCCGTGGCTGAATTACTGGTCTTCTATGGCGCCCGGCCGCACAAACGTTTCGGACTGATCTGGGCGGCGCTCTCCCCGCGTGGCCTATGGTCGGCCAGCTTTGGGATCGATGAGCTGGAATTCCAAGCGCACATTCAGGATCGCGGCCGGGCGCACATGGTGCGCGACGAGGCCAAAGTGGCACCTGCGCTGAAGCAGATCGCCGAATTCTTCGCCGGGAAGCGCAAACGCTTCACGCTCAAGGTAGATTGGAGCGGGATGACGCCCTTCCAGGTGGCGGTGCGCAAGGCGGTGATGGCCGTTCCTTATGGGCGGACGGCCTCGTATGGGGAGATCGCCGCGGCCGTGGGAAAGCCGCTGGCGCCGCGGGCTGTCGGTGGCGTGCAAGCCAGCAATCCGATAGCCCTCGTCATACCGTGCCACCGCATCATCGCCTCCGACGGCAGCCTGGGGGGCTACGGTGGTGAAGAAGGTCTCAAGCTCAAGGCCTGGCTAATAGATCTTGAAGCCAGGCATTCGACTAGGAAAAAAAGACACCCCTCGTTGTGAGGGGTGTCTTTTTTCATGTACCTCGTAACCTAATCCTCGACGTAGATCGTGTATTCACTTACATAGGTGCCCGCCGGGTAATCGGCGAATCCGTCATTTAGAGCGGCCGTGAAAATCGTAGTCACGACCAGATGATGTTTACCTACCGGCCAATCGGAGAGCAGGACAGTGAGAAAGTTGCAGGGACCAGCCGGAAACTCCTCGAAGTCTAGCTGATCTGCAGGGACCTCCTGCCCGTCCAATTCGACGGTGACCTCGATCTTGGCCCAGTTCTCCTCGAGAATCTCCTGGGTGGTCGTGCACCAGTAATAGCCCCCAACAACGTCGGTCGATTCGGGAAGGACGACTGAATATGTCAGCGTGCCGGGATTTTGGGTTTCCTCATCGGAGTATTCTTCGCGGACGATATCGTGGATGAAAGGCACCCCAGCGCCTAGCTCATCGATCGCGTTGTAATCGCCGTCAATGGCCGGTGGGCCGGAGGGCACCACCCCGGCTACCGTGGATGTAGACAGCACGCGGATGGCGGCATCCAGCAGCGGATCCCCACTGCTGAGCAAGATCTCGTCATTGACGGGCACGTCCACATCGGGTGGGATGCCAATACCCTCGATGATGATATTGCCCTCCATGTCCAACGGGCGCGCGATCGGGAAGCGCACGGTGATGCCATCCGGCATGTTGAAATCCTTAACGCCGCCGCCCAGGCCATCGGTGGGATAGTGGCCCACGATGGTAGCCCGCTCCTGCACCGTCATATCACGGACGAAGAACTCGCAGGCACTGGAGCAGCTGGGCGAAACGATCACAGCGATCTTTCCGTCATAACGCATGTCTTCCGGCGGCGGATAGAAAACCTCGGGCGTGTTCGGGTCGACATAGAATTCGCCCAGGCTTTCATCCCAGCCAGCGCTGGTACCAAGCTCCAGCTCTTCATCGAAGAAGTAGGCCGCCATCTGGTCGGCCAGGAAACCGAAACCGCCGCCGTTGACGCGCATGTCGATCACCAGGCCGGGGATTCCGTATTCGTTGAGTGTATTGATCATGCGCTCCCACAGCTGCACGCTGAGCACCTGGTTATCGAAGAAGCTGTAAATGGCCACATATCCGTAGCCGTTGTCCATGATCTGGAACTCGACTGGAAGTTCTGTGCCGGTGACGTTTGCATAGAAGGAAGACTGATTGAAGCTCTCGAATTCCCCAGCGGTGGTTAGTGTGGCCGTGGTGGCCACGCCCCCCGGATTCTGGTAGCCCACTTCGACATCGCTAACCTGCGGGAAGCGCACCACATAACGCAGTTGCTGCAGCCTCTGGGTATGCGCGGAGCTGAACGGGGAAGACCACGGTACAGTGGCTGAGATGGCGTCACCGATGGGCTCGCCGTTGAGGGAGGTGATCTCCGCGCCCAACTCGATCCCGGCTTCTTCGGCCGGGCCGTCGGGGGTTAGAAAGACCACGATCACGCGGCCGTCATCGGTTTCACGGATGGACATGCCCAGGCCGGTCGAAGTGTCGGTGAGAAATTGTTGGTACAACACATCCGGCTGCGAGAAACCCACGTGCCCATCGGGAATGGACCACAAATAATCACGCAGTGCGAACGCATAGGCTGTTGAGTCGTTATTTTCATCCGCCTGTTCGAAGCGGGGGCGAAACTCGTCGTTAAGGGCGCCCCAGTCGAGTCCCTTGTACTCTGTGAAGGCATATTCCTGGCGCATCATGGCGATCATTTCATCGAACGCTTCCAGGTAGGACAAGTTGGAGAAATCATCCAGTGCCGCTCCCTCAGGTTCCAGCAACTCCATCACGACTTCACGGGATCGGTCGAATGTGAAAGGGTCGGTCTCCAAATCCACCATGGTGTAGCCTTGGGGGATGCCCACAATGGGATCGTCCTCAGTGAAGAGCTTGTTGTCTGCACCAAAACCGGAGGGGAAACCTTGCTGATTGTCCGGCGCGTAGATGATGATCTTCCCGCCAATGTATTCGCGCTCGGTGGCGGCGTCCTCGCTTAGGCGCGTAGAGGCATAGGCTGTTGACCAGCCGCCGCCAGCCAGATCGCGCTTCTCCAGGAAAGGATCCCCGAAGGTATTGGTCCAGTAAGCGGGGGCAAATACCAAGACGCCTTCATCGCTCTCGCCATTCTGGTCCACGTCCCGCTGGCCGCCCTGCGGAATAATGGGCAGCGAGAGGCTGTACGTGAATGGGGAAGTGAAGAAGTCCGAGGTGATCTGGCCCATGGTCTGGGATTCAAGCGGCATCAGATAACCGCGGTCGCGATCGACAAAGCCGGCTTGATCTTCGAGGATCACCAGGGGTTCGGCTACGCCTTCGGTAAAGAAGGGGTTCGTGTAGGCGACCTCACCGGTGACAGTAACTGTGCCGCCTTCGTCATTTATTATTTCGGCGGGTTCGAATTCACCTGCCTGGGCCCGATCGGATTGCTCATTTGCACCCGCATCGGGCGTCTCCGTAGCGGCCGAACATGATGCAATCAAAAGAGGTAACACAGACAATAAAACCAAAAGGCGAGTCTTCATTGCTTTCTCCTTGCGCTTGGGCAAATTGAAGGCGCATTCTAGCACACAGAACAAGGCAATATTCATAGTTATAATATTTCACGAGGTAGGAAAAAGTGAAGCTGGCCCTCGGTTCCGATGAACGCCTGCCAGTGGTAGACCATGTGCGGCAATGGTTGCAAGAGCACGGCCACGAGGTCGCCTGGCATGGCCCCGACCAGGGAGCCACGCTTCCCTGGCCGCAAGTGGCCCGCCAGGTAGCCGAACAGGTAGCTGGCGGCCGCGCCGCAGAAGGCGTCCTTTTCTGCTGGACGGGTACCAGCGTCAGCATGGCCGCTAACAAGATTTCAGGCGTGCGCGCCGCCCTGTGCGCAGATGCGCAGACAGCCCGCGGCGCACGCCTTTGGAACAAAGCCAACGTATTGTGTCTATCGCTGCGCACCACCACTCCGGCGCTGGCCGAAGAAATCCTGGAACGCTGGTTCAACACCAGCTACCTCCCCAATCCCAATGACGATGCCTGCCTTGCACAGGTTGAGGAACTAGACAAAATCCGCTTACAATCCACCTAGGATAGTCCTCCGCGTTACTATGAAAGTCCTCATCGCAGACAAGCTTTCTACCGAGGCCATTGAGCGGCTGCGCAACGGGGGCGCGAGCGTGGATGACCGCTCTGGCATCGAAGCTTCCGAGCTGCTCAAGATCATCTCCGGATACCAGGGGCTCATCGTGCGCAGCCGCACCAAGGTCACTGCGGACCTGCTGAAAGCGGCGAGCCAGCTAAAAGTAGTGGGCCGCGCGGGTGTGGGCGTGGATAATATCGACCTGGCCGCCGCTCGAGAACGCGGCGTCGCCGTGGTGAACACGCCCAGCTCCACCAGCGTCGCCGTTGCAGAACTCACCTTCGGCCTAATGCTGGGGATGCTGCGCGAGATTCCGCGGGCGGATGCTGGCATGAAGCAAGGACTCTGGCTTAAAAAAGACCTGGAAGGGACTGAACTCGCCGGAATGACCCTGGGTATCCTGGGAGTCGGAAATATCGGGGCACAAGTTGCCAGGCGGGCCGCCGTCTTCGATATGCGGGTGCTGGGCTTCGATCCCTTCCTGGATGAAAAGAAATTGCGGGAGCGCGGCGCGCAACCATCCACTTTGGACCAGGTTTATACCGAGTCCGACCTCATTACCTTGCACCTACCCCTGCTGCCCGAAACGCGCGGCATGCTGGACCGCCACGCGTTTGCCAAGATGAAGCGCGGCGTCTATCTGGTCTGCGCGGCCCGCGGCGGCGTCATCAACGAGGGCGACCTGCTCGCCGCACTTAATACCGGCCAGGTGGCAGGCGCCGCGCTGGACGTATTCGAAAAAGAACCGCCCAGACTTTCGGCGTTGGTGTCTCTTCCCCGCGTAATAGCCACACCGCACATCGGCGCGCAGACGGCTGAAGCCCAAGCCCGCGCTGCCACCGATGTGGCCGACGAGGTCCTGAACGCCTTGCAGGGGAAACCGTTGCGATGGCAGATCAAGTAATCTGATATAGAAGAAGGAAAAAACAAGGAGAAACCGGAATGAATAACAGCCTCACGAAACTAAAAGAAATCCTCGCAGAAATTTCGGATGTGAACAATGCTAGTTCGGTACTGAGCTGGGACCAGCAGACCTACATGCCCAAGATGGGCGCCGAAGCGCGCGGCCAAGCCCAGGGGACGCTGGACAAGATCTCCCACGAGCGCTTCACGTCAACAGAGGTGGGCAAGCTCCTGGAGGATCTGAGGAAAGAAGCGAAGAGCCTCGATCCTGATTCCAACGATGCGCGCCTGATCAAGAAAACCAGCGAGGAATACGAAAAAGCCACGAAGGTGCCCGCGGTCATGGTTGCCGAACGCGCCGAACTCACCACGCTTGGTAACCAGGCCTGGCAGGAGGCTCGCCAGAAATCCGATTTTTCGATCTTCGCCCCTCACCTGGAAAAGCTGCTGGACTGGGCCCGTCGCTTCTGTGAATTGTACGCACCTTACGATCACATCTATGACCCGTTGCTGGATCTATTCGAACCCAAAATGAAGACGGCCGATGTGCAAGCTGTCTTCGCCGAGATCCGTCCCAAACAAGTGAAACTGATCAAGGCCATTTCCCGGGCCAAGCAAGTGGACGATTCCTTCCTGCACCAGAACTTCCCTGAAAAGCAGCAATGGGATTTCGGTAAACAAGTGATCACAGATTTCGGGTACGACTGGAACCAGGGAAGCATTGACAAAACGACCCACCCATTCCAGGCCACCTTGGGGTATGGAGATCACCGCATTACCACGCGAATATATGAGGATTTCTTCAACCCCTACTTCTTCGGCACCTTGCACGAGGCAGGCCACGCCATGCATGCCCAAGGCATTTCCAGAGATTTGAACCGCACACCGCTGTACAACAGCCCTTCGCTATCAATTGGAGAGTCGCAATCGCGCATGTGGGAAAACTTGGTAGGCCGCTCCAAGCCGTTCTGGGAACACTACTATCCCAAATTGCAGAAGGTATTCCCTGATCAACTGAAGAAAGTGAATATGGAGGCCTTCTACAAGGGTATTAACAAGGTCTTTCCCTCTTTCATCCGCGTGGAAGCCGACGAGGCGACCTACAACATGCACATCATGCTGCGGCTGGAAATCGAGATCGCCATGATGGAAGGCTCGGTGAAGCTCATGGACCTGCCCAAACATTGGAACGAGCGCTTCGAAGAATATCTGGGTATCGTTCCACCGGATGACGCCCAAGGCGTGCTACAGGACGTGCACTGGTCCTTTGGCCTCATGGGCTATTTTTCCACGTACGCTCTGGGCAACCTGGTCTCGGCACAGTTGTGGGAAGTGATCCATCGCGATATCCCAGACATCGAAGATAAGATCCGCAAGGCTGAGTTTGCTCCCCTGCTTAAGTGGCTCAACGAGAAAGTGCACCAACCCGGGGCCAAATTCGAGCCCCAGGAAATGGTGCAGCGCATCACGGGTTCCAAGATCGACGGAGAGCCCTACCTTCGCTATCTGGAAAAGAAATACAGCGATATTTACAGCCTGTAATTCAGCGCTCCGCCAAGTGTAGAGGTTGGGATCACCCAGCCTCTATTTTTTTCAGGGGCGATGCAGCCCTTTCAGGTATGATTGCGCGCATGGCCAACATCCTCTTCGTGGACGACGAGCCATTGACGCGCAAGTTGCTCACGCAGGCCGCTCAGATCCTCGGCCACCGCGGTCTCACCGCCTCCACGGTCGAGGAAGCCCTGAGGTTGGCAAACAAGGAACTTCCTGACCTTATCGTTACGGATGTGAACCTAAATGGCAGGCGCAGCCTTGACCTGATTGAACAACTGCGCGCCGCACCCGAAACCCGCACGATCCCCGTCATCACCCTCTCCGCCCTCGACCCGTTGGAGATCCAGGCCGAGGCGCGCGCCCGCGGCGCCGTGGCCAGCCTGGAGAAACCCGTTCGCCTGCAGACTCTGCTTGAGGTCATTCGTGAATTCACCCGCAAAAACTGAAGCGGTCCAAATCGTCGTCATGCACGGCGACCAGACCGGCGAAGAACTACTTCAGCAGGCCCTGCGCCTGACCGAAAACGATGCGCTCGGCCTGAAGTTTGATATGCAGCATTTCGACCTGAGCCTAAAGAACCGCCGCACCACCAAGAACGAGGTGGTGCATGCCGCGGGCAAAGCCATGCTCAAGACCGGGCGCGGCCTCAAGGCCGCCACCATCACACCGGAGAAAGCCGGCGATGTAGGCAGCCCGAATGCCATTATCCGTAACGACCTCGGCGCGCAGGTCATCCTGCGCACGGGGCGGCGCATCCCCAACGTGCGTCCGGTGGGCGGGGCGCACGCGCCCATCGCCGTGGCGCGCATGGCCGTGCAAGATGCCTACGGCGCCAAGGAGTGGCGAGAAAATGTAAACGGCGATGAAGTGGCTTTCCGGACTTCGCAGATCCACCGCTCCACCTGCCGCGCCGTGGCGGAGTTCACCTTCCTTTACGCGCAAAAGAATGAGGCCATCGTCTTCGGTGGGCCCAAGTACACGGTCAGCCCCGTTTACGAAGGCATGTTCAAAGAAGAGTTGGACGCGGCCGCCCGGCGCTATCCCGAGGTCCGCTACCGCCCGATGCTGATCGATGCCACTCTGGCCATGTTGCTGCAATCGGGCGGCGAAGGGCTGGTCATCCCGGCCCTGAACCGCGACGGCGACCTGCTCTCTGACCTCATATTGCAAATGTTCGGCAGCATCGCCGGCTCCGAAAGCCTGGTGCTGGCGTTCGACGAAAGCGCCACGCAGATCAGGGCGGTGATGGCGGAAGCGCCGCATGGCACCGCGCCTGCCCTGGAGGGCAAGGACGTGGCCAACCCCATGGCCATGATGCTGGCACTGGCAGCCTCGTTAAGCTATGTCCCCGGTCGCCAGGCAGAACACGCGGCGCGCGCCATCCATGAATCGGTCTTCGAGGCCATCAGCGAGGGCAAGGCAACACCTGACCTTGGCGGCGGGTTGGGCACGACAGCCTTCACCGACGAGATTGTCCGGCGGGTACGCAATAAGCTCGAGGTTTGGTCTGCTTTACGCTAGGACCCTCGGATCCCACCGATGGGTAGGTTTTTTAGCCAGCCTGATACTGCTGGGCGGCTGCCTCCCTGCCACACTCACAACAACTGAGTTCTTGACCCCGCCCACCGAAATCCGGGTGGAAACGGTCGTCGCGGGCACACAGATTCCAACCGCTACGAATTCATTTTCCATTGCAGAAATGGATAAAGATGCAACAGGAATTGCAGATATTCGTTTTATTCAGCCCGGCGCAGGCTCCAGTTTAGTTTCACCCATTCACCTGATTGTCAAGATCCCGTCCGACGCTCGGATGGCAGGCATCGACTTGCGCGGCCGGGACGGCCGCCTGCTGGCCCGCAGTCTGCTGGCCCCCGATGGAAGCGGCCAACTAGAACTCGACATTGACTTTGAGATCAGCCGGCCCACGGAAGCTGCCAGGCTGCTCATTAGCATAGAGGATGAATTTGACCGATTGCGGGAACTGGCCTCGTTAGAAATAAAGTTGCTGGCCAGCGGCGAGAGCACCATTCTCCCGCCAGATGAGCAAGGTGAGATCATTATCGAGGCGCCCTCTGTAGGCGACTCGGTTGGCGGAGGGGCGGTCCTCGTTTCAGGCAACGTGCGCGGCCTGGAGGCTCGGCCGCTCAACGTGCAGCTAATTACGCGCAGCGGCCGCGTGCTGGCCAGCGACGACGTGTACCCGCGGATCGACGGGAGCGGATCCGCATCATTTGCAATCGATATGGATTACCGTATTGACGGAGGAGAATGGGTATTGGTGTCCGTTTCGCAGCAATTGGATGGAGTTACTTTTTTCCTTGAGAGCGTTGAGGTGTGGCTAGAGTCCTGAACTTTCTCGCCCTACCCTACAAGTAACACAAAAATCGAAAATGCCGGCTCGAAAATAACCCTGTTGAGAACATCAATGCCAGCACTGGGAAGCAGAAAAATAACGGCCAAGAGTATCAGCGACCCATAAGGGCGAATGTTTTCCATGAAGGCTTTGCCGGAGGGGGGAAGAAAGAAATGCAATACTTTTTCTCCGTCAAGAGGAAAGATCGGAATCAAGTTGAACAGCATCAGTACTAAATTCAGCAAAATGAAAACGGTGAGCAAATAAGGGATCGAGGGCAGGATGTCGTTTCCAGTTTGGAACGTAGCCAGGTCCACTAACCCAAAGCGGATCGGCAGCGCAGCCAGCCCCGCCAACAACAGGTTGCTGGCCGGCCCGGCCAACGCCACCAGCATGGGGGCCGCCGGGGACCGGCGCCCCAGAGCGTCTGGGTTGATCTCCACCGGCCGCGCCCAACCGAAGCCTGCCAACACCAGTAACAGCGAGCCCAGCGGATCCAGGTGCACCAACGGATTAAGCGTCAGGCGACCCTGACGGCGCGGCGTATCGTCGCCGAACCGATCGGCGACGAAGGCGTGGGCAAATTCGTGCACCGTGAATGCGACCACCAGCACAACAATACGAGCGATTAGATCAGCGGGAGTAAGGCCTAACATGGGCAGCGCGGCATTATAGCATGCGAGGTTATAATGCCGCGCGGGCGAGATTAGCCGCCGCGACCATGCTCCCTGAATTGAAAATAGACGATATCGTGCGCTTGCGTAAGACGCACCCCTGCGGCAGCACCGACTGGAAGATAGTGCGCCTGGGCGCCGACATCGGCCTGGTGTGCCTGGGCTGCGGCCGCCGCGTGCTGCTGGAACGCCGCAAGTTGGCCAAGCGCATGAAGAAACTAAATCCGGAAAAATAAATCGGCCATGTCAACCCTCTTCCTCGTTGCCACGCCAATCGGAAACCTCGAAGACCTCAGCCCGCGCGCCCAGCGCGTTCTGCGTGAGGTGCGGCTGATCGCCGCGGAGGATACGCGCCACAGCCGAAAACTGCTCAAGCACTTCGATATCCACACCCCCCTCACCAGCTTCTTCGAACACAATCAGCGCGCCAAACTGGACCATGTGTTGGCCGCCTTGTACCTGGGCGACGTGGCGCTGATTTCGGATGCCGGTATGCCCGGCATCAACGATCCGGGCTACCTGCTGGTGCGCGCCGCCCTGGACGCCGGCCACCATGTCAGTCCCATTCCGGGGGCCAGCGCTCCTATCGCCGCCCTGGCCGCGTCTGGATTGCCCACCGACCAGTTCCTTTATCTCGGTTACCCGCCGCGCAAAGCTGGCGAACGCCGCCGGGCCTTTGATGAGGTTGCCGCGTTTCCTTATACGTTGATCTTCCTCGAATCCCCACATCGCCTCTTGCCCACCCTGGAGGACCTGCTTACCACGCTGGGAGACCGTAAGGTAGCGGTAGCCGCCGAGCTCACCAAGATGTTTGAGCGGTTTTTCCGCGGCACCTTGAATGAGGCTATCGAATTTTACAGCGCAGAACCGGCTCGCGGCGAATTCACCATCGTAGTCTCTGGCGCCCAATCGGAAGCGGGTGCCTGGGACGAGGTCCGCGTGCTAGCCGCCTTGCGCGCTGCAGCAGGCAGCGGCGAGCCGCCTTCGCAATTGGCGCGCCGCGTGGCTACTGAGGCTGGCTGGCCG
This sequence comes from Anaerolineales bacterium, assembly GCA_040882365.1. Taxonomy (GTDB): domain Bacteria; phylum Chloroflexota; class Anaerolineae; order Anaerolineales; family UBA11579; genus JAMCZK01. The sequence continues at coordinate 71,034 of JBBEBI010000031.1, read as the reverse complement.
CGCAGCAAGGTCTACGCTTTAATACAAGGGCAGAAGAAGTAATAGCGACTTGGGACATCTGTCCCTTGGCGCCATATTTTCCGGCGCGACAATCGAAATCCAAGGGGGGCATTTTTGCTACCCCTTGCCGGGGTAGAAGGAGAGCCATGAAAAAGATATTCGCATTGTGTGCCATGCTGGTGGCTGCCGCCCTGATCCTCTCCGCCTGCACGCCGGCCGCCCAATCCGGCGCCGCAGCCGGGGTACCTGGGGAGGGATGGGAACTCTTCAAAGGGGACGGCTTTGAGGTCTGGCTGCCGGAAAGCTTTGCAGGAGGGAGTTCGCCGGGAGATATGGCCGAAGTGGTCCAACTCTTCCGAGATGCCGGGCAGGAGCAGATGGCTCAATCGGTGGAAGCCAGCTCCGCCTACATTCGTCTTTATGCCATCGACACAGCTATCAACAACCCAAACAATTATTTCACCAACATGAATGTGATCTTGGAACAGAATAGCCTGCTCAAGGATTGGAGCATCGACGACTATGTGGATGTCTCTATGTCGCAACTCAACAACATCGATGGCATCACGGTGCTGGATAGCGGACCATTTGATATTGCCGGCTTCGACGCATACTGGTTATTGTCGGAATACGACATGTCTGTCCTCATGGGCCTGCCGGGCCTCGCTCGCATTACCCAGTACTTGCTAAAAAACGGCGATCACGTGTATGTCCTTACCTATGGGACCAGCGCGGAAGAATACAACGACCGCGTGTCAGATTTTGAGACCAGCGCCTTAAGTTTCATCGAAAAGTGAGGCGCGAGGCTTGATGCATACCGGGGGGCGCGATGCCTCGCGCCCCTTTTTCCCTTAAGCGGCAAGGAAGCCGCATTCCCGTTATCATTGGCGAACACAATCCAGATGACCGGAGAGACTATACCAATGAACCTTAACGACCTCGCCCTCATCAAGAAGCTCGACCCCGAAGACATGATCGGCCACATCAACGGCCTGCCCGACCAGCTGGCCGCCGCATGGAAGCTGGGCAACCGGCTCGACCTACCCAAGTGGCGCGGCATCCGCCAGGTGGTGGTAGCCGGCATGGGCGGCTCCGCCATTGGCTCCGATCTGCTGGCTGCCTACGCCGAGCCCTTCCTCAAGGCTAGCTGGATCACCCACCGCGATTATGGCCTGCCCGCCTGGGCGCCGGGCGCCGAGACGCTGGTCATCTGTTCCTCGCACTCAGGCAACACCGAAGAAACCCTGGCCGCCTTTGAGACCGCCCGGATAGCCGGCTGTCGCATCCTGGCCATCTGCACCGGCGGGCTCTTGGAGAAAGCTGCCAAAAAGGCCAAAATTCCGACCTGGATTTTTAATCACACAGGGCAACCGCGCACGGCAGTGGGCTTTTCCTTTGGGTTGCTGCTGGCCGCCGCGGCGCGCCTCAAGCTGATTCCGGATCCCAGTGCCGAACTCAAAGGCGCAATAGCGGCGATGAAGGAGCAGCAACAAAGTCTTCTCCCTGAAATCCCTGATACCGGCAACTCGGCCAAACGCATGGGCGGGCAATTCGTAGGTCGCTGGATCACGATTTATGGCGCCGGTCTTATGGTGCCGGTTGCCAGGCGCTGGAAAACACAGATCAACGAGAACGCCAAGGCGCAGGCCAGCTTCGAGATCATCCCCGAAGCCGACCACAATACCTTGCAGGGGACCATGCAACCGGAAGCCCAATTCGGAGCCACCATGGCCATCTTCCTGCGCGCCGCCCACAACGATCCGCGCAACGAGCGCCGCGCGGAATTGACGCGCATGGCCGTGATGCTGCAAGGCCAGAATACTGACACGATTAGCGGCATGGGCGACAGCCGCCTTGCCGACATGTGGACCGCCCTGCACTACGGCGATTACGCCAGCTACTATCTGGCCATCGCCTACGACGTGGACCCGACGCCGGTGCCGATGTTGGCGGAATTGAAACAGAGGATGAAGGAATAAACGCTCAGACTCAACGCGAGAAAAAAAACCAGCGGTCTATCACCGCTGGTTTTTTATAACCGAGGCGTCGCGCCGATCACCGCTACGCCACAGTTAGCTGGATTTGCCGCGCGAGCTAGTCTTGCGCGCCGAGCTCAAGCTTGCAGCCGGGGCTTCGGAGATGACCAGCCACACGACCAGATAGATAAGGATGCCTGTACCGCCCAACAAAAAGCTGAACGCAAAGATCAACCGGATAATGGTGGGATCGGCATCCAAATATTCAGCCAGTCCGCCGGCCACGCCACCCAGCATACGATTTGTCCGCGACCGATAAAGACGTTTGATTTCTTGTGCCATGACAACTCCTTACAGGTTCTACCTGTATAGGGATGTACGATGGCCCGAGAATTTTGTTGCGCTCAGATCCAATCAAATATGACACGACCTCATTTGAATTGTTTTGCCTGCTTTTCTAACCAAATTACTAAATCTTTCTGGGTTTTTAGTTTTTCTGAGCTAATTCTCTGCCTCGTTTGGTTAATTGCCCCCATCGAAAACCATCGTGCTACAAGTCGAAGGTTTTCTGCGTTCCTTATCTTAGGGCTCCCAGAATGGAAAACCGAATTTCGTTCACGAATTACGTCTTGTAAGTCAATCTTCATCTGAGCCGTTCGTTTCTTATCAGTATTCCAGGGATCAAAAAGTCTGGTAAGCCTTTTAGGAATTACCTTTTTAGCCTGTTCATTTTCTCCCTTCAACAGAATGTCGATTGGTGTATAAAACTTCATAAAAGCAAACAGGGGTTGTATTTCACGAGTAGCGTCTCCGTACCATTGGACAGCTGTAAGCAGAGCTTTTTCTATTTCACTCCTGCTAGATTTATCCAAGATTTTTGTCAGCTCTGCTAAACCGTAAAAGTTTGCGTATTGAATTAGTTCATCATCTAATTGGTATGGGATAACCGAGAAATATGATTCTGCCAGGGCCTCGTGGTTCCCTTCACCGTCCAGGGAAAGGGAATAAGCCGCATTTTGCCTTGGACCACCTGCAATATTTACCTGCCTTGGTTGTTCATTCGGCCACATCAATGACCCAACATATCGCAAAATATTAAGGCAATACTCTGTTTCTCTGTGTAGCAATTCAATACTTCTCCGCGGCTCAGCGCGATATTTACCCGAAGCAACACAATCGCGAGTTGGCGATACATCGCTAAACAAAATATTGTATGGTGGTTGATTTATAAGATTTTTCTTTTCTTCAAGAGGATAAAAGGTGATCCTCCCTATTTTTAATGGCTTCGAAACCTGCAATCCCTCAACAATAGTAAGGGCTTCGCGCTCCTCAAAATCTTGATTTAATTTTTCTCGCAACTCTGATGCTTTAGTAACGAAATCGGGATAATCATCATTCTTCTTACAAACGCCTAACTCAAGGATGGTATTATCGATTTTCTCAAGCAATGACTTGTCAGACCAGTTCGCTGCTATCTTATCTTCTTGAATGAGTTGAATCGCCAATTCATTTCTGCCCTTGACGCCTTTTTCGGTAACGCAAATATCTAACCCAAATCGCATTGGGAACTGCTTATCGTGTTTTTCGTCAATAACAATTTCTCTATATATCTGTGTCAGAAAGTTTGCTGTTTTGCTTTTACCAACCATATGAATCCCAACCCTTCGGTTTTCTTATGCTATCCACTCCACGAGGGTCGCCTCGCCCTGCCCCACGCCCACACATAGTGTGACCAGGCCGTAATACGGCCGTTTCTCGTTGGCGGCGCGGCGGCGCATTTCATGCAGTAGCGTAGTGAGGATGCGCGCTCCCGAGCATCCCAGGGGATGACCCAAAGCGATGGCTCCGCCGTTCACATTGGTGATCTCCTCGCGCAAGCCAAGTTCGCGCATTACGATCAGCGACTGCACCGCAAAGGCCTCATTCAGTTCGACCAGGCCGATATCCTCGATATCCAGCCCGGCGCGTTGCAATGCCTTGCGCACCGCCGGCACCGGGCCGATACCCATGGTGCGAGGCGGCACACCCGCCGCAGCCCCCGCCACAACGCGTGCCAGCGGCTTAAGGCCAAGGCTCTTGGCCTTCTCGGCGCTGGTGAGCAGCAAGGCCGCGGCTCCGTCATTGAGCCCGGAAGAATTGCCAGCCGTCACGCTGCCATCCTTGCGGAAGGCTGGCTTCAACTTTCCAAGACTTTCCAGGCTGGTGTCGCGGCGCGGCCGCTCATCTTTATCCACTATCACAGGATCGCCATTGCGTTGCGGCACGGGCACTGCCACGATCTCCTCGGCGAAGCGGCCGCTGTCCATGGCGGCGATGGCGCGCTGGTGGCTTTGCAAAGCAAAACGGTCCTGCTCCTGGCGCGAAATCGGCGCTTGGTCGTATAAATTTTCAGCGGTCTCTCCCATTGAATCGTTGCCGAATTTTTCCTTCAACGCGGCATTGGGATAGCGCCAGCCCAGCGAGGTGTCCCACATGGTCACGTTGCCGTATTCAAAAGCTTGCGCCGCTTTGGGCACGGAATATGGGGCGCGGCTCATGCTCTCCACACCCGCGGCAATATACACATCACCTTCGCCGGCCTTGATGGCCCGCGCCGCAATATTCACCGCATTCAGCCCCGAGGCGCACAGGCAGTTCACGGTTACCGCCGCCACCTCTACCGGGAAGCCCGCCAGCAACGCAGACATACGCGCCACGTTACGATTGTCCTCACCCGCCTGGTTGGCGCAGCCCATATAAACCTCTTCCACATCAGCAGGGTCGATGCCCGTGCGCTGTACCAGTGTCTTGAGCACCAAAGCGGCCAGGTCATCTGGCCGCACTGTGGCCAGCGCCCCACCCAGCGCCCCAATGGGTGTGCGTACTGCGTCGATGATTACGGCTTCAGTCATAGGATGTCCTTCTCAATTTTGTTTGGCAAACTGCCTTCTATTGTAAATTACGGCCACTTTTTTCGAACTTCGTTTCACATAATGGCTCCGGCAAGATATAGTTGCCACCTACTACCAGGTCACCCATGCCGCCCTTCCCTTTCGCCGGTGAACTCGCCGCTTTAGCTACCTCAGTTTTCTTTTCCATCGGTCCCACATTGTTCACCCTCAGCGGGCGCGTCCTAGGGTCAGCCGTGGTCAACCGCAGCCGCCTGCTCACCGCCACGGCCATTCTCATGGCTGCCCACCTGCTACTCTTTGGTGGTTTTATACCCTGGTCAGCCTCGCCCGAACAATGGTTATGGCTCGGCCTCTCCGGCATCATCGGCCTCAGCCTTGGAGATGCGGCGTTGTTCCAGGCCTTTGTTCAGATCGGCCCGCGCCTCACCATGCTGGTCTTCAGCCTGTCCCCTATTTTGGCCGCGTTTCTTGGGTGGCTCTGGCATGGAGAAACGTTGGAAGGCTTACAGTTACTCGGCATCGCCGTCACTCTAAGCGGGGTGCTATGGGTAGTATCGGAACGCCAAAATGGAACCAACCAGATCGAAAGGGGTCTTTACCTTTCGGGACTGTTCTTTGCCTTTCTGGGCGCCATGGGCCAAGCTGGCGGCCTGGTTACGGCTAAGGCGGGCCTGAGCGGGGATTTTCCAGTGCTTTCGGGACAGGTGATCCGCATGAGTGTGGCCACCGTGGTAATTTGGTTAGTAGCCTTCTACCGGCGCCAGGGCGCCGCAACCGTTGCAGCGCTGCGCACCAACCCGGCGGCCACGCGCACCATGCTGCTGGCCACGCTGGTGGGTCCGGTCCTGGGAGTATGGTTTTCGCTGGCGGCCGTGAAGTACACTCCAGACATCGGCGTAGCCAGCACTCTACAATCCCTGCCTCCGGTCTTCCTCATTCCCATTGGCTATTTCTTCTTCAAGGAAAAAGTGAGTCCGCGGTCCATCGTCGGCACCATGCTGGCTCTCACTGGGGTAGCTATCTTGTTCCTCGCCTAGCGGCATCCAAAACACCTCCCCAGCCTGCCAAAATCCTCATCCATTATGGGACAACTGCCTCGGCGGGTAGGGCTTTTGCCCCTAGCCTCCGCAAGGCGCACAATTAGACTTTAATCAAATCATTCCGTAGAAGGAGCGTCATTGTGCCGACTCTAATCGTTCTCGCTATGCATGGAGTTCCTCCTAACGATTTCCCCCGGGAGGAGCTGGGTGAATATTTCCGCCTGCACGCCGCCATGGAGGCCGCCCACCATGGGGCCGAACACGTCCACAACGGAAACGGGCGCCCAGGCCTTTCTCCGGCAGAGTTAGAAAGCTATCAAGCACTGGATCTGCGCATCCGCAACTGGCCGCGTAATGAACTCAACGATCCTTTCTATGCTGGTTCCCTTTCATTAGCCAAGGCCCTGGGAAAACAGAACCATCACCCGGTGTTAGTGGGTTTCAACGAATTTTGTGCTCCGGACCTGAAGGAAGCCTTTCGGCAAGCGGTTAACGCCGGGGCGCGGCGTGTGGTCATTATCACGCCCATGATGACCTCAGGGGACGCTCCCGCCGAGCTTGATATTCCGGCAGCCGTGAATGCCGCCCGGGAGGACTTCCCACAGATCGAATTCATTTACGCGTGGCCTTTTGGCCGCAACGAGGTGGCCGGTTTCCTTTCTGCCCAGGTAGAATGCTTCCTCGCCGGAAAACTCGAACCGGCCGGCTGGCGATGAATCCTGCGATAAATCAAGAAATAATAATAGGCGGGTAATAACCCGCCTATTATTATCTGGCTAATCCTGCTAATCGACCAGGTGAAACGAAATCGCGCTCTGATCGAAGAGGTCTACCCAACCAGCCACCGAGGATTCGAGGGTGCCATAACTGAGCGCCCAAAGGGTGTCCCCATCGATAATCAGGTATTGGAAAACCGTGACGGCTTCCGTTCCGCCGGTGGTGCTTGGGGCGACATTAACTGAGAGGCGAATCGTGTCGAAGGACTCGCCGGCCATTTCTACTTGTTCCAAAAAGGTCCAACCTTCGCGGGTCGCATAGTCCGCCACCGTTTCTTCTGCAGCCAGTTCAAGGGTCCACGAGTTAAGAGCCGGGTCCTGGACGCGGGAAACCGACATGTTCGTAGACCCATCGGCCGTCACAATACTTACGTCGAGCGCAATTTCGGTGGAGCCAGACTCGGCAAAACTGGCGGGTAGGTCCAGTTCAAATCCTTCCCCAGTGAACGTAACCCACTCCACACGTATGGGTTCGGCGGTCGCATGCGGCTGCGACGGCTCTTGCCCGCAAGCGGAAAGCAATATAGCCAGGAGAAGGGCGGCAATAAGCGTCGCTCTCGAAACCGATTTTATATTCACTATCAAACACATGGGGGCACCTTTTCTCCTCTACTTTCTTAGCCTCTGGGAACCATTCAATTGTCGGCGAAAAGCAAGCCCCGGTCAAATGATGTTTGTACTATGACATTGATCGGTTTCGGCAAGGGGACCGTTCACTCTTATAATGCCCTTTATGAGTGTCCAACCGCTCCACGGGGTATACGCCGCGGCCGTAACTCCGCTTGAGGCCAACGGCGCCCCCGACCTACGCGCCCTGCCCGGTCTGCTTGATTTCCTGCGGGAGAGGGGCTGCCATGGCGCCTTGCTGCTGGGCACCACGGGCGAAGGGCCCTCATTTTCCCCCCCGGAACGCCTGGAAATCTGGCGGGCCGCTGCATCTTGGCGGCGCGGGCACACTGAATTCCAGTTACTGGCTGGGACAGGTACTCCCAGCCTGAGTGAAAGCACCGACCTGACTAGGGCCGCCTTCGACCTGGGTTTCGAAGCTGTTGCCGTGTTACCCCCGTTCTTCTTCCGCAATGTCGGCGAGCATGGTCTGTTCGATTGGTACACCCGGCTCATCGAATCTAGCGTGCCCGAGGGGCGGCTGCTTTTGGGCTATCACATCCCGGCGGTCAGCGGCGTAGCGCTTCATATAACCTTATTGCAGCGCCTCAACGCCGCGTACCCCTCTCGCTTCGGCGGGCTAAAAGATTCTTCCGGCAGCCTTGATTCGGTGGCGGCCTACGTGGCGGGGTTACCGGGAAAAGCCGTGCTGGTGGGCAACGATAAATTGCTCGGACCCGGTCTGGTTGCCGGCGCGGCAGGTTGCATAACCGCCGGGGCCAATCTCTGGTCTCCGCAGTTGCGCGCCATCTATGACGCACACAAACGCGGGGAGGACACAGTCGTCTTGCAAGCAGGCCTTGACCCGTTGCGAGCGGCAATGGATGCCATGCCACCCGCGCCTGCCCTTCTGAAAGCCATGCTGCACACCCAGCATGGCCTCCCGCTCTGGCCGGTGCGCCCTCCATTGGAAGATTTCGGCGGCGAGCAGACCCAGGCGGCGTTGAATTCAATCCAGCGGGTGAAGGCCGCAGCCTAACTCCGCTCGATGACTAAGAGAACTGCCGATATCGTCATCTGCGGCGCGGGGATCATGGGCATCAGCGCCGCTTACCAACTGGCCGTTAAGCGAGGCCTTGGCAAGGTCCTGCTGCTGGACCCGAAGCCACCCCTCACCCTTACCTCCGACAAATCCACCGAGTGTTACCGCAACTGGTGGCCGGGCCCGGGCGACGCCATGGTGCGCCTGATGAATCGCAGCATTGCCCTCATGGAGGAGATGGCGCGCGGAAGCAACAACCTGTTCAACTTGAACCGGCGCGGTTATCTGTACGTCACCACGGAGAAGACGCGTGTCGAAGCTCTGCGCGCCTCAGCCAACCAAGCCTCCAGCCTTGGGGCTGGCGAGGTGCGCGAACATCACTCCGGAAGCCAGAGTTACCTGCCGCACCAGGCCGAAGGTTTCGCAGGCCCTGATGGCGCCGATCTGCTGCTGGGCGCGGATCTCGTCCATCGGCATTTTCCCTACTTGGCCGAAAGCGTAACGGCCGCCTTGCATGTCCGCCGCGCAGGATGGCTCAGCGGGCAAACCTTCGGGATGTGGATGTTGGAGCAAGCCAAAGCTGCTGGCGTTGAAATCATTGCCGGGCGCGTTATCAGCGTGGAGACAACTGGTGGCCGCGTCTCCGGTGTAAGCCTGGATGATGGAGAACAGGTTCAGACATCCATCTTTGTCGACGCAGCCGGACCTTATTTAGCAGCGGTAGGCAAGATGCTCGGATTCGAAATTCCCGCGATCAATGAGCTTCACCTAAAGGCCGCATTCAACGATCATCTAGGCGCGGTCGCCCGAAATGCGCCCCTGTTGATCTGCGCGGATGAGCAACGTTTGGCCTGGACCGAGGAAGAGCGCGCCGTCTTGGCGGAGGATCCAGAGAGGAGTTACTTACTGCAAACTCTGCCTTCCGGCGCCCATATTCGCCCGGAGGGCGGCGCGGGTGCGCAAAGCATATTGGTGCTCTGGGATACCCATAACCAGCCGATGGAACCCAGTTTCCCAATCCCGGAAGACGCCGTATATGCGGAAGTTGCCGTGCGCGGCTTGTCCCGCATTTTGCCCAAGATGCGCGGTTACCAGCAGCGCATGCCGCGCCCTACTCTTGATGGCGGTTATTACACTAAAACGCGCGAAAACCGGCCTCTAACGGGCCCACTGCCCGTAGCGGGCGCTTACCTCATCGGCGCGGCTTCAGGTTACGGCATCATGGCGGCCACGGGTTTAGGGGAACTCCTGGCGGCCCATGTTACAAACGATGACCTGCCCGATTACGCGCCCATGTTCGAACTGGCCCGCTACGAGAATCCGGTATATCAGACCTTGCTCCAAGAATGGGGCGAAAGCTGGCAGTTGTAGCCCGGCCCGCTTCCACCAGGATTTTGGTGCGCCGGCATGTGACAAATATCTCAGACCTTGGCGTAAGAGCTCTATTAGAAAGACCGTCTGACTTATTAGCCCTTATCGAGATTGGTATAATCTCGCGTTGTTCTAGAAAGTATTTTGGAGGAATCTGAGTGAATACCCCCCGCAGCCGCGTTTCCCTGATCTACTTGCTTTTCTTCGCTGCGTTGATCTTTTTTGTCTTTTTCAACTATCAGCAGCAGCTTACCCAACAAGATGCCCTGAACCTCAACGAGGTAGCCGCCGACATTAAGAACGGCCGTGTCTCACGCGTCATCACCGATAGCGATCGCATGGTGATCGTGTACCGGGATGGCACTGAAGGCATTGTCCAGAAGGAACCTGGCGCCACCACGGTCGAACAATTGGTCTCGCTGGGTGTCACCCCCGAAGACCTTTCTCCCAGCAATAACATTTCCATCGAGGTCCAGCCCCCCAGCGCCTGGCTGGGCATCGCCACGGCCTTGGGCTACATCCTGCCCTTCCTCATCCTGGCCGGCGTCTTTTGGTTCGTCTTCCGCCAGGCGCAGGGCAGCAACAATGCCGCCATGTCCTTCGGCAAGTCGCGGGCGCGCATGTTCACCGGCGAGAACCCCACGGTCACGTTCAATGACGTGGCCGGCGTCGAGGAAGCCAAAGTCGACCTGCAGGAAGTCGTGGAGTTTCTCAAAGAGCCCGAGAAGTTCATCTCATTGGGCGCCCGCATTCCCAAGGGTGTGCTCCTGGTCGGCTCGCCGGGTACGGGCAAGACCCTGCTGGCCAAAGCCGTTTCCGGTGAAGCCGGAGTTCCGTTCTTTTCCATTTCCGGTTCCGAATTCGTAGAAATGTTCGTGGGCGTAGGCGCCAGCCGCGTGCGCGATCTGTTCGACCAGGCCAAGCGTCATTCACCCTGCATCGTCTTTGTGGATGAGATCGACGCGGTCGGCCGCCAGCGCGGCGCCGGCCTCGGCGGCTCGCACGACGAGCGCGAGCAGACCCTCAACCAGATGCTGGTGGAGATGGATGGCTTCGACACAGATACCAATATCATTATGATCGCCGCCACCAACCGCCCCGATATCCTCGATCCCGCTCTGCTGCGCCCAGGGCGTTTCGACCGCCGCGTCATTTTGGATGCGCCGGATGTGAAAGGCCGCGAGGCTATTCTGGGCGTCCACGTGCGCGGCAAGCCCCTTGCCAAAGATGTTGACCTCTTCCTCCTCGCCCGCGGCACCCCCGGGCTGGTGGGCGCCGATTTGGAGAACCTGGTCAACGAGGCCGCCATTCTTGCGGCTCGCCGCAATAAGAAGACTATTGGTATGTCCGAGTTCCAGGAAGCCATCGAACGCGTGCTGCTCGGCCCGGAACGCAAGACCAAGATCATTACCCCGGACGAGAAACGCGTGGTGGCTTACCACGAAGCCGGTCACGCCATTGTCGCCAACGCCCTGCCCAACTGTGATCCCGTGCAGAAAGTGACCATCGTGCCGCGTGGCCGCGCCGGCGGCTTTGTGCTGGCCCTGCCCGAGGAAGATTACACCCTGGTCAGTCGTCAGAAATTATTGGATCGCATGGCCTTCTCGCTGGGCGGCCGCGCCGCCGAGGAATTGATCTTCGACGATATCACCTCCGGCGCCCAGAGCGATCTGGAACATGTGACCAAGGTGGCCCGTGAAATGGTGACCCGCCTGGGGATGAGCAGCGAACTGGGCCCGCGCGTCTATGGGCAAAAGGAAGAGTTGATCTTCCTCGGCCGCGAAATCTCCGAACAACGCGATTACTCCGAAGCGGTGGCCGAAAAGATCGACGAAGAAGTCTTCAAGCTGGTGAGCGAAGCTCTGGCGCGCGCCCGCAAGACGCTGACCAAATACAAGGCCCATCTGCACAAGCTCGCCAAGAAGCTCATCGAGGTGGAGACCTTGGGCCGCGAAGAATTCGAAAGCATCTTCCCCACCCCGGTGAAGAAGCGCAGCGGAACCCCTATGCTGATGGGCGCCAATTCGCACTAAAGTTGCAAGAAGCCAAAACGCCGAGCTAGCGCTCGGCGTTTTTTTATTAGCGCAATGGCTGCTGACGCTACTCTTCTTTTTTCAGGAAATCCTCAATGTGGTGTTTTAGAGCATATTGGGTGGCTTCCGTGCGATTAGAAAAGTGCAGCTTGTTGAGAATGGCGCTGACGTGGTGGCCAACAGTCTTCTCCGAAAGAGAAAGCGATTCTCCAATCTGGCTATTCGATTTGCCCTCAGCCACCAGGACCAAAACCTCCAGTTCGCGGTCACTGAGATCCTTGAAAGCGGCAAATTGCTGCGTCCTCTCATACTGCCGTACCCTATCGATCAGCTTCTGCGTGACTTGCGGGTCAAGCACGGGTTCTCCCCGGCAAGCCGCCTCGAGTGCATTGATCAGTTGCTGATTGCCCACCTGCTTCAGCACGTAGCCGGAGGCCCCGGCTTCCAGCGCCTTGAAAATGAGGGCATCCTCTGCATAGGAGGTCAGCATGATCACATTCACATGGGGGAATCTGGTTTTGATCTGCCGGCAACCCTCAATGCCACTTTCGCCCGGCAGGCGTATATCCATCACGACTACATCCGGTTTCCGTTCCTCCACTGCGCGCACCGCCTCTTCCGCGCTGCCGGCTTCATCCATCGAAGCCACACAGGGAACGCCCTCCAACAGAGTGGCGAGGCCCAGGCGCACCACTTCATGATCATCCACCAACAGAACGCGTATCTTTTTCAGGTTGCAGCCTCCCACGGAGCTGACAATGTGATCTTTGTACCATGGTTCGGCTGGGATTCGATCTTTAGAGTCCCATCCAACAGCCGCGCTCGGTCGCGCATATTGCGCAGGCCAAACCCGCCGTGCTTCTGGGTCTGATCGAAACCCCGGCCATCATCCTCGATGGTTAGTAGCAATTGATGGTCAGCCTGCCTCGCCCTCACGCGGACATGCCGCGCCTCAGCGTGGCGCACCGCGTTGGAAAGCGCCTCATCTAGGACACCGACCACATGCAGCACACGCTCTGCTTGGGTTTTCTGATCCGGAGGGAGATCGATCTCCCAGTCGATTTTTATCAGGGAAGCCAGGTGGCTGTCGGCTTTCCGATCCGTCAACACCTGATGAAGGGACTGGCCCTCAACAGCTGGCCTAAGGCCCCCCATAAAGCTGCGTAAAGTGGCAATGGCTTCGTTGATGGCCTTCCCTGCGCGGTCCAGCGGTTTGGCCAGCTCACTGTCGGGTTTTAACTTTCGAGAGGCTGTTTCGATCAACAGCCCGGCCGTATAGATGGTCTGGATGGCGCCATCGTGTAATTCCCGGCCGATCCGGTCACGTTCAGAGATCAGTTCACGCTCCACCTGCATTTGCTCGATCATGCGGTCCACTTCGATCTGAAAGACTTCCAGGGCCCGGATAATAGCCAGCGCCAGGGTCAAACCGATAATGGAGCGGATGACCGGCGGGTTTACCCCAAGCGTGGCAACGACCGTATCGTTGTTGAGCCAATTGGCCGGGAAAAAATCGCCGGGGGGAACGATCAATCCGCCCGTAATCGCATAAGCCCCCAGGGCAAAGCTGGCCACAGAGAACAACCGCTCTATGTGCCTCAGTTGCAATGGTCTGATCTGTTTCCGAACCTGATAGCTCAAGGCCACAGCGCTCAGCAGGGCGCCGGGAAAGCCGATCAAGTAGCGGGCCCAGATGGCTCCCAGGGCGCGAAGGTCAAGTATCTCCTCCTGAAAACCCAGTCCCGTGAAAATGAACCAGGCCAACCAGCCCACAAACACGGTCGCCGGGAGTCCGGGCAAAAATGGCCAACGCTCACGCAGTAAAACCGCGCCGAATTGGAAGAGAACCACATACGAAGCAGCCAACAGCACGGTTTGCACGTAATACAGGAAGTTGATCGTTTGGGCGGGGAGATAAGTGGCTTGGATGGGGATAAAGAGATCACCCCATTCATGCAACCCATGCAGGAAGCCAAAGGCTGCCAGCCAGCTCAAGTGTTGGGCAAGCTCCAACCGGCTGTGCGCCCGTGATCGCAAGGTGATCGCCAAGCCTAGAATAAAAAACATCAAGCCGTATACGAACCAGACCAGGACTGCATTGATCTCAAGCAATTGGCGCAGGTAATCCACCATTCCCATTGACTCTAAGGACTTATTCCATATATGTCAAATGCTGTGGTGAAACCAAAAAAGAAAGCCCACAGGTTCCTGCGGGCCTTCCGTGATTCAGAATCTCGTTCGTCGCTACTTCGTTGCCGGAGCTGTCGCGACTTGCCGCTTTGGCGAAGCCCTCAGCTTGCTGAGATAAGGGAGCAGGAAGTAATCCAAACCAACGTAACCGGCGATCTTCCAGGCGCCCAGGATTCCCAGGGCAAGCACAAACAACCAGGGGTTGGTGCTGGCAGAACCGGCCATCATGAAGTTCCAGTTCATCAACGCACCAAAGAACGCCGCCAGGCCGGTAAACGCACCTACGATCAGGCCGATGCCGACCAGCAATTCCCCATAGGCCACCACTTTTGCGAACCAGGTATAAGCCTGCGTATCCAGCAGGAACTGAATGAATGAGCGATACCAATCGAAGGAGATTAAGGGGCGCCCTTCGGCCGGAATAGCCACCGCACGCGTCCAAAAACCCATGAGCGATTCCCCTGTTCGCGTCCAAGCTGGATCGGTGACTTTATGAAGCCCGGCTTCGACCCACTGGTATCCTAACCATACTCGGACTACCAGCCAAAACCAGGCCATCTTGGGGCTGCTAAAAATAGCCTGAAAAATGGGCGGGTCTTGGATAAGCCGCCCCCTTACATTGACTGCTGACATTTTCGTCCTCCTTTAGGACAAGAAAAAGAACGGTTTACGGGTCTTCTAGACCCAGCCATAGTTTCCCTCTAATGCCGCCAAACCACATCGGGGGGCCTCCCTATCTTCAATAGGGAAGATGTCCCATAACAGGGTAGGCCTGGCTTGCCTGCTAAAATAACCACCCATGCCCCGTGAGAAGGCCGACGCTGGCGATACTCTCGTCTCATCCCTGGTTTCCCGAGCCCAGAGCGAGCCGGACCGCACGGCCATCACCTTCATCACCCAAGGCGCCCACCGCCCCATCACTTACGCCGAATTGCAGGGCCGCTCCCGGGCGGCCGCCGCCAGCCTGGCCGCGGCTGGTGTCCGGTCTGGGGATCTGGTCATCCTTGTGCTCCAGCATTCCTTGGAGTTGATCTACTCTTTTTGGGGCGCAGCACTTTTGGGCGCCATCCCTTCGATCTTTCCCTTCCTAACCGAGAAGCTTGATCCGGACCTATATCGCCAGCGTGTGAAGCTGCTTGTAGAGCACTCCGGCGCCAAGGCGGTGGTCACCTTTCCGGATTTCTTCGATCCTCTTTCAAAGTTGCTGGCTGGCGTCCAATGCAAACTGATCTCGTCGACCGATTTTGATACCGCCTCACCAAGGGGCGGGGTAACCTCGCCCTTACAGGCATCCACGCCTGGTGCCGAAGACGTCGCTTTGCTCCAACACAGCAGCGGCAGCACGGGCCTTCAAAAAGGCGTTGCCCTTTCGCACCGCGCTGTGCTGCGCCACATCGAGTGTTATGGACGCTCCATCGAACTGGACCCCGAGACGGATGTCATCGTAAGCTGGCTGCCGCTGTATCACGATATGGGCCTGATCGCCGGCTTTGTCATGCCGATCGTTACCGGTACAAACCTGGTCCTCATGTCACCTTTCGATTGGGTAAAGCAGCCCGGCATGTTGTTGGAAGCCATCAGCCAATATCGCGGCACCCTGTGCTGGCTGCCCAACTTCGCCTACAACCTGTTGGCGCGCACGTTCCGGCCGAGAGAGAGCCTCGATCTCTCCAGATGGCGGGCGGCGATCAACTGCTCGGAGCCGGTTTACGACGAAAGCCATCAGATGTTCCTGGAAAAAATGGCCCCATTGGGCTTCTCCAGGAATTCCCTGGCAGTGAGCTATGCCATGGCGGAGAACACATTTGGAGTGACTCAGACCCGCTTGGGGGCCCCACCCCGCATCGACACCGTGGAAATCGCCGCAATGCAGGAACGCGGCGATGCCAGACCCGCGGCGCAGGGCAAGCGCTTCGTGAGCTGCGGCCCTCCCATCGAAACCGTGGAGCTTCGCATTCTGGATGCTGGCCGCTCTCCGCTGCCAGATCGCCGCGTGGGCGAGATCGCTTTACGCAGCGAGTTCATGCTCAGCGGCTACTACAAGCGGCCGGATCTCACCGAAAAGGTCATGGCCGCGGATGGCTGGTATCTCACCGGCGACATGGGTTATTTGACCGACGGCGAGCTTTACATCACCGGGCGCAAAAAAGATCTGATCATTGTTGGCGGCAAGAACATCTACCCCCAGGATATCGAGGCCATCGCCAACCGCACGCCCGGTATCCACCCCGGCCGCGCCGCGGCCTTCGGCGTGCTCGACGAGCGCCTCGGCTCCGAGAAAGTCGTGGTGATCGCAGAAGCAACCGACGGCGCCGATACGGCACAGGCCGAGCGCGAGCTGCGCGCCGCCATCGTCAAGGAAACCGAGGTCACCCTGGGCGATCTGCGCTTCGTGCCCCGCGGCTGGATTGTCAAGACTTCCAGCGGTAAGCACGCCCGCAGCGACAACCGCGAGAAATATTTGAGAGAGTTTGGGGCTTAAGGTCAGAGCCGGCTTTGGATCAGCTCTGCCAATTGGTTCAGCGAATCGAAGGTCTGCGCGTTCAATTCCGTATCGTCCAGGCGCACACCCCAGGTCTGTTCCACAAATAAAGACAAATCCACCAAGGAAAACGAATCGATCAGCCCGCCGGAGATCAGCGGCTCATTGGGGTAAATGGTCTTGTCGGGGCGCTTGAGGATCTGGCCGGTGATGTATTGGTTCAGTTGCACAATGATCTCCTCTTTCATCTATCCTCCGGCGGTCAACTCGCGCCAGAACGCATCCAGCGTTCGCAGCGCCCAATAGGAACGTACGCCCCATGCGTCGTAAGTAATATGGAACCCTTGAGGCCGCGTCTCTGCATCGCGCTGCCAATCGATGCCATGGCCCTCCAACGGCTGGGCAGCCCGCCACCAGTTGATCAAGGGGAGATCGTAATCATACGCCACTTCAGCCGTGGCCAGGTTGATGCCGTAGTTGCCTTCCACATTGTCCGCCTTGGTCAGCAAGATGGGGATAACGTCCTGGGATAATGCATAGTCCACAGCCTGGCGCAGATACTCTTCGTAGTTCTCTGCTGTGCGCCCCGTATATACGAACTCCATCGAGATGAAAATGAAGGCCGGCTTGTGGGTGCGGATCTCGCAGGCCAAGGGAGTCTCGCCCGCCTCGCAGATCGCGGGGTCCGCCCGCAGCGATGTAAAGATAGCGGGGAAATTGAACCCGCCATCCACGGCCAACCCATCTCGATTCCAGGAACCGGCGAAATAATCCACTGTCTCGTACAAATACTGTTCCTTTGCGGAGAAAACAGCGCGGTCCTCATAGTCATAAAGCCCCATGAAAGCGTTGGGGATATTCTGGCAATCGCCGGCCACGGAAAAACGATGCGGGTCGTTGCCCCCCGCCAGGCCGCGCCCGTAGACCTCCGCCAGCCAGGGGCTGAGTTCCGGCACGATGGGCCAGTTACGCCAATCCGCTGGCAGCGGTCGGGTATCCGGGGTTGGCGTGTAATCGGGGGTCGGTGCAGCGGTCGGTGCAGCAGTCGGCTCCAGGGTGTCAGTTGGCAGGACCTGCCCCACCTGGAAAGGCGTCAGGCTGGGCGTGACCGCCATGGCCTGTTGGCCGCCAGGCCCGCACATTTTCCACTCGCCACCTTCTATGATCGCACTGAAGGTGCGGCCCCCCAGCTCATCCAACTGGTCCTCGCCGCCGGCATAACTGTAACGAACCTGGCCGGTGCAAGCCACCTGCGCGTGGTCCCCCTCTTCAGAGATCACCTGGCAATCCAGATCTTCGAGTTGGGTTTCCACCCCTTGATAAGCCGCGCTCTCCATCAGGGCCTGCTGCTCCCAGGCGGCGCAGGCCGCGTTCACTGCGGCCACCTCGTCCACCGAGACGATCGCTACCAGATACCGCTCGACGGATGCGTCAGCGGAACCGGCCGACGAAGCGCACGCAGCTAGCAGGCAAGAAAATATGATGACGAAAACAGCAAGCTTATTCAACATTAAGGGCTAAGGCTGGAGGTCGAAAGCATCCCGGAGTTCGGCCATGATAGCATCGGCAAGCTGAAGTGTACCCTGAGGGGTGAGGTGGATTGGCGTGTTGGTGAACTCGGAATTATCCACCACCTGCCATAAGTCTACATATGCCCAGCCGTGTTGCTCTGCTTTCCCCTGAAGCAAGACCCGGTAATCGTCATAGGCCCAGCGCGGGTAAAAGGAGTTATAGCGGATCTCGCTGTTGGCCCCATCGCTCACAAAGATGGGTTCATTGACGATTAGCACCGGCACGTCCCCTGCCCGCCGGACTCCGGCTGCCAACACTTCGAAGGCCACATCATCGGTGCGCAATTCCGGCGGCTGCAGGCCGGCATACTCCTCACCGGCCTCCAGATCCACCGCCCGCAGATCGATCTCCTCGGAAATATAAACATCGATGCCGGTTGCCGCCCACATGAAGCCATAGAACTGCAGGCGCAAAATATCCGCCAGGTTGCGCCGTTGGCCGATTATGGTGCGCGACCAGAAATCTTGCTCCTCGAAATCAGGACTGTTGGAGTCCAGCGGCAAACCGTAGGTTTCGATCAGGGCACGCACGCGATCGGCGTTATTTTGCACCAGCGGCGACGAGGTTTGCTTGCTTATCGGGAAGGCTTCCAACGTCACCGGCCAAAGGATCAGGTCCGGATCGTATTGCATAGCGTAATCCAGGATCATGAGATCCT
Organism: Anaerolineales bacterium; assembly: GCA_040882365.1. Classification (GTDB taxonomy): domain Bacteria; phylum Chloroflexota; class Anaerolineae; order Anaerolineales; family UBA11579; genus JAMCZK01. The sequence goes on along the minus strand of JBBEBI010000031.1, from coordinate 52,397 downwards.
TGGTCAGTGAAATGGTTGGATGGCCCAGGTTGTAAAAAACGACCCTGCGTCCGTCCGCGGTGCGCAGGTCCGCGGCGTTCAGCGCGCCGGTCAGCGTATCCTCATGCGCCAGCAGGAAGCCCCACACCGCGGAGTCCCCGATAACCAACACGCGGAATTCGTCCACGGCCTTGGGCCTGCCTGCCACCTTGTGCGAAGCGAACATGGCTTCCAAGTTGTATAGGTTGAGGTTGTAAGCGCTCATCGGGTCATCGCCATACGGCAGGCGCTCGCGGCCCGGCAGCAGCCAGTTGTATAGGGTCAGGCGGCCGATGGCTGGCGTCAGGTCGAGAGCCGCGAACACCAGGTTTAGAACTACAAATAATACGAGGGCCTTAATGACTAGCCGACTGACCGATATCTTTTGGCTGTCCATCAATTCATCCCAAACAACACGCCGAATACGCGCGCTGCATCTTGCGGTCCCGGCAGCGCAAACCAAACCCAACCGATAGTGACGAAGGCGAAGGTTGCGGCAACGCCGAGGGGCTGAGCGAGGTTCGGATCAACTCCACCGGGACGGGCCTTGCTGAATTGCACCCACTGGTTATGCACGAACAGGCCAACGCCGTGCCACAGGCCCCAGGCCAGGAAGTTCCAGGTGATGCCGTGCCACAGGCCGATCAGCGCCATAGTGGTCAGCTGACTCACGAGGATGATGAGCCACACTCGCACGCCGCGCGTACGCAGCCAGCGCGTCAGCGGATTGAAGTAATAGGCGCGAAACCATTGCGCCAGGGTCATATGCCAGCTGTTCCAGAATGCAGTGATGTTCTGTTTGAGATATGGGCGGTCGAAGTTCTCAGACAACACCACGCCGAACAGGATGCCCAGCCCAATAGCGATATGGGTGTAACCAGCGAAGTCGAAGAAGATGCGGAATGTGTAAGCCAGCAACAAGACCCACATCCACCCCGCCGATTCCGTTTGCCATGCATTCGCCGCGTTCAGCGCGAAGAAGGCCAGCCCGTCCGCCAGCACGAACTTCATGAATAATCCAATGGTCAGCCGCTGCCCCGCTGCAAATAGGTGTTCGCCCCCCAGCTTGAATTCGCCATGAGACTGCGGCGTGAAACGCTCGACCCGGTCTATCGGGCCGGCGGTGAGCGCCGGGAAGAAAACAATGTAGGTGACAAAGTCACGCAGCGACACCTGCGGCAGCCGGCCGCCCAACCTATCGCGCAGCACGTGAATTAGGCGAAAGGCGATATACGAAAAGCCCAGCCAGCCCAGATCGAACGATGAAGCCAGCCCCGCGTCCTGTCTTGTCAGAGTTCGCAGGCCGCTGCTGGCCATCCGCCCCAGCGGCTCGAATTTGAATATGATCAGCACGGCGATGATCAACAGCGCCACCCCATTTAGCAGCAAGCCGCGGCCGCGTCCCAGCCGGTAGCCAACGAAGCCGACTAGCGCCAGAGTCGCCACCACGATGACGGCGAATTCGATCTGTGGCGGCCGCACGGCCAATAAGCCGCTTGCCGCCTCGATGTAACGCGTGGCAGCCACCAGCAAGACCAGGCCGCCCAGCGCCCCAGCCGCCCAACCGTCCTCTTTGCTGCCGGTGTACTCTTTCGGCAAGGTAAGCGACCACACCAGGGCCGCCAGCCCCAGGCTGGCAACCGGGAATAAGAACGGTAGGCTGCGGATCAGGGAGGCCGTCTGTAGCCAGAAAACGGCCAGCACGCTGGCGGCAAACAGCAGCCAGCCGCGGCTGATGACTTTATAAAAGCGGCCCGCGGCCAGACCAAGTGCAGCAAAGATGAAGATCTGCGTAAGGGTCATAAGGTTTTTGCTAGCCAACGCTGGGATTGCTTCGTCGGCCTTCGGCCTCCTCGCAACTGCGGAAAGCAAAGCTTTCCTTGGCTAGAACCCCTGGTAGATCCACAGCGGGCTGGTATCAGCGGTCATGATCAGCAACAGGATGGCGAGGAGGCAGAGCAAAAGCGCATACAGGTTTTCGCGAGAAAGCAGATTGCGCATGGAGGTGAAAATTATAAGCCAGGCTCAACTTGTATTATGATTCTGTGCATGGCCTACGCTTGGCACGACTTCAATGACCTCTGGGATTACGGCGACCCTGCCGCCAGCGAAGCGACCTTCCACGCCATCCTTGCGGAGGCCGAAGGCAAACGCGATCCGGATTTTGTCTTGCAGCTGAAGACCCAGATAGCCCGCACCTACAGCCTGCGGGGAAAATTCGATCAGGCCCATGCCTTGCTCGACGAAGTGGAGAGCGCAATGGCGCCCGGCAGCCTGGTCGATGTGCGCTATCTGCTGGAGCGCGGGCGAACCTTCAATTCAAGCAAGCAGCCAGAGAAGGCCCTGTTGCTGTTCTCCAATGCCAGCGCCCTGGCCCAAAAGCTGGGCGCCGACTTCTTCACGGTGGATGCCCTGCACATGCTGGGCATCGCCGCGCCGCCCGAGGCGCGCATGGATTGGAACTTGAAAGCCATAGAATACGCACAGAACTCCAGCGATGAGCGCGCCCGGGGTTGGCTGGCCTCGCTTTACAACAACACGGGCTGGTCGCTGTTCGACGAGAAGCGATACGAAGAAGCCCTGGACCTGTTCCAGCAGGCGATCCCGCTGCGCGAACAACAGGGCAAGGCCGAACCTCTGAGCGCCGCCAAATGGAGCGTTGCAAAGGTGCTGCGCGTCCTCGGCAGAGTCGAGGAAGCCTTGGCGATGCAGAAAGCGTTGGAAACTGGAGAGGCAGATGGCTTCGTAAATGAGGAGGTCGGCGAGTGCCTGCTGGCGCTGGGCAAGCCCACGGAGGCCAAACCGTATTTCGTTCAAGCCTATGAAAAGTTAAAAGAGATCGATTGGGTCGCAGAGGATACCGAACGCATCACCCGGCTGAAGCAGCTGGCCGGAATTTGAGCTTTTCTAATTCAGTGGGGATGGAAGGCTAGGTAATCTCTCAATGATCAACACGTCCCCATTGTAAGGATCGATGTGAACTTCCATTTCGCCCCAAGAAGGGCAATGGAAGTTAACCTGCCAAACCATCTGCGCGGCATTGCCCAGGCCGAATTCACCCCACCCGGTCCAGGTGTCGACCAGAACACATTTGAAGCCCCCAACATATTCTCCGATCACAACCGCTTCGATGCTATCGATTTTCAATGAGGCAACGTCAATTGGGGTCCGCGGTGAATCCGCGCGGTCATCGGCCGCCGGCTTAAGGAACACATTGCCAACAGCCTGGCCCTGGCAAGAGGTTGTTGAGCAGGTAACTGTAAAAACTGAGAATTCCTTTTCGCTCGATTCAAAGCCGTACACCAATTCCGCTTCATGATCGGCAAGGGGGTGATCGAAGGCGATCACCCCTTTCACCTCAACCAATAGGGGTGAACTGCTCCACTCGAGGGCTAAGTCGTAGGCCTCGGGATAGAAATCCTTGACTGATATGACATCAAAACGCGGCTTGGCTTGAGGTGCCGTTAAGGAGCAGGCAGCCAAAAGGATCGCAAAGACGAAAACAAGGGCCAAACTTGGCTTTCGCATTTTCTCGGCAGGCGAATGCGCTACCATCTATATAATACCTCTATGCACCCTTTCCTCCAACGCCTCGCAGACCCGCGGCCAATCATCCTCGATGGCGCAACCGGCACCGAGCTTGAGCGCCGCGGCGTAGACACCAGCACGCCTATCTGGTCCGCCATGGCGCTGCTGGATGCGCCCGAGCTGGTGGAACAAATCCATCGCGAATATCTGGAAGCCGGCGCCGAGGTCCTCATCACCAACACCTTTCGAACACACCGGCGCAATCTGGAGAAAGTCGGCCTGGGTGACGAAGCCGGGCGGCTAACCGCGCTGGCCGTGGCTATCGCCCAGAAGGCGGTGAGAGCCAGCGGCAAACCGGCCTTTGTAGCTGGCTGCATGGCGCCGCTCGAAGACAGCTACTCCGCCAACGCCCTGCCTCGCGAAGTCTACGCGGCCGAGCACGGGGAGATGGCGCGTAATCTGGCCGCGGCGGGCGTGGATCTGCTCTTGATCGAGACCATCAGCACCATTCGCGAAGCCGAGGCGGCCGCCCAAGCGGCCAAGAGCACCGGGCTACCCTACGGCGTCAGCTTCATCTGCAAGGCAGATGGCCGGATGTTTTCGGGAGAAGAGCTGGCTGACGCGGTCAAGACCGTAGCTCTGCACCAGCCCAATTTCCTTGGCATTAATTGTTCGGCTGCCCCCACCCTGCACCTTGCCCTGGCAGAATTGCGCGCCGCTACCACGCTGCCCATTGCGGTCTACGCCAATCCCAGCCACACCGAGGATTACCAGCATTGGGGTGAAACCGAAGCCGCCCAGCCGCAAGTCTATGCCCAATACGCTCGGCGCTGGCTGGATGACGGCGCTCACCTGGTCGGCGGCTGCTGTGGCACGGGCCCTGCGCATATTGCCGCTTTAGCTGATCTCGACAAAGCCGCCTACTGAATGCTTCCCACCGAGGACCATTTCATCCGCATCTACAAGACCCGCGCCGCGGCCTACCACGCCCTCATCACTGCCGAGGACGCCGACGGCCACCTGCTGCCCGCCCTGCAGGCCATCACCCCGCTGGCCGGCAGGCGCATCCTGGACCTGGGCAGCGGCAGCGGCCGGATACCACTGCTACTTAAAGAGATCAAGTACCAGGTCGTGGCGGTGGATTTGCACCACGCCATGTTAGTGGAACAAGCCCAACAAATGTCATTGCGAGGAGGCGAAGCAAAGCGGAGCCGACGAAGCAATCTCCCACTCCTAACGCAGGCCGACCTCCGCCACCTGCCACTGGCCGCTGGCTGGGCAGACGTCGCCATCGCCGGTTGGGCCATCGGCCACTTCACCGGCTGGTACTCCGATTGGAAGGCGGAGGCGCAGCCCGCTCTGGCCGAGATGCAGCGCACCACGAAACCCAGCGGCACGCTCATTATCCTGGAGACCATGGGCACCGGGGTGCTGGAGGCTGGTCCGCCGAATGCTGCCCTGTCCGATTATTACGCCTGGCTAGAGGATGAGCTCGGCTTCCGCCGCCAGATCATCACCACCGATTACGACTTTGGCAGCGTAGAGCGCGCCGCCGAGCTATGCGGCACCTTCTTCGGCGAGCAGATGGCAGAGCGCGTGCGCGCTAACCGCTGGAGCCGGGTGCCCGAATTTACCGGGATCTGGAGCAGATCGAGGGATTAAGCCATTCTGGCAATTCAGGACAAATGACAGATTTGGTGGGCGGCAACCAGTCATAGAATCCCAGTAGACGTTCTGGCGAGGTGGACATGGCCCCTTCAAAAACTGCAAAAATCAAACTACCTTCGGGCATTGAACCAGGCCGAATTCGCATCGTGATGGTCTGTGAAGCCTTCCCGGAAAACATGAGGGATTACTTCTATTCCTCATCCGATTCCCTGTACGTGACCAATACCGTGGATGCCTTCAACAACGCAGGTATCAAAGTCAAATCTATTGTTGATATTGTCGATAAGGGAGTCTATCTGACCGTAGCGGTAAAGGAACCGCGCAAGGGCTTGGTAGTGCCCGCCAAGACCATCGAGAAGTACTCTGGCGAGCTCGAAGAAGAGCTGGACCTGTTCCCCAACATCAAGGCGATCCTGCTGATGGGCGACGCGGCCATTAAGGCGCTAAACCTCATTTCCCGCAGGTTGTACAAGGCCAGGGCCATACCTGCTGGATCGACCTACAAGATCAGGCACGAGAAATTCTATTTCGGGAAAATCCGCGCTTTCCCGTCCTACCTGCCAACCGGTAAGAACTTCCTGATCGAAAAGTCGAAGCAGCGGATGGTGGCTGAGGATATTAGAAACGCATTCAAGCTAGTTGGCTAGGCGTTTTCCTGTTCATGTAGTCCCCTAGGCGAACAGATGGCACCTGCGTGCCAACGGCTGGAGTCGGTGCCGGGTCTGCTAATTCGCTTCCCTAGGTTCTTATGGGATTATAAAGACTGCCCATTGTGTATTCAGCGCGCCGATTCCACCACCTTAATTGAGCCACCGGAACCTTGTGCTTCTCGCAAAGTTGAACAAGCAACGGGAACGCCTCACTGTCAAATTCTGAACCCACGATTACGTTTGTTAAAGCGTCACCGAAATCGATAAAGAACGGGCCGGAAGAGCTATTTATCAGAATTCTGAACTCCCTTTCCGACGCCCAGTCTGGTGTCTTTAAAAGGAAATATTCTCCGTAATTTGCTTGTATGAACTTCCGTAGTCCATTTTGTAAATCGGGTTTAGATATCTGATCATAATCAAACTGAAATGCATAAGGGAGGTTTTTCCACTTTGGATCATACTCATATCCATACTCGACATCGCTATAAAAACGTCGCCTAAATCCTTTACGTATTGCTTAACCCTTTCAAGCAATTTGGGCCCGTCAAACTCAAAACAAATACCCATATGATTTTCCCCATAGTGGGCCCATAGCCTTGGGCTAGCAACCGCAGGCTGATAATTAAATGAATCAGCAAAGCTCCCACTAGGTTTCTGCTTGTCTTCTTTGGAAAAAGAAAGGAAAAACCACTCCTCCTTTCTAATTCTGTTAGCCTCATTATTAGCTTGGTGTGCATTTTGAAGCGATCTTAGTGTCTCACTCTCACCCGTATTGGCTATGGTGGCGAAAACAGGGAAGCTCCAATCCTTGGTTTCCCTCGGATCATTTGTCCTTCCGAGAGACCCCGCCCTTATTTTTCCTGTGGGCAATATCTTCACCAAGGCAATACTTGCTTTAGTGTAATGGTATAGCTTATCAGGCATCGCAAATCGGTTTTCCACGATTTTCTTTTTCGCTTGCGTATTCATATATACCTCACCTTTTAGTATTCGTCTTTTCTCCCTTATCCTTTATACTTCTTCTTCCATTCCCATAGTTTGTTCAGCGCTTCTATAGGCGACAGCCCCTCGATGTCCAGCGCCCTCAGCTCATCCAGCAGCGGGCTGGTCTCGGGGAACAGCGCCGCCTGCTTGGCGGCCAGGCCGCCGGTATCCGCATTGCGGCCGGAGCTGGCTTCCAGCTCGCGCAGGATTTCGGTGGCGCGCTGCAGCACGGGCCGCGGCAGCCCGGCCAGCTGGCCCACATGGATGCCGTACGAACGGTCCGCACCGCCTGGGATGATCTTGTGCAGGAACACCACAGTGCCATCCGCTTCGCTGGCGGCCACGTTGTAGTTGCGCACGCCCGGCAGTTGCGCCGCCAATTGCACCAGCTCGTGGTAATGCGTGGCGAACAGCGTGCGGGCGCGCAACTTAGGATGGTTGTGGATGTATTCGATGACCGCCCAGGCGATGGAAAGACCATCGTAGGTGCTGGTGCCGCGGCCGATCTCGTCGAGCACCAGCAAGCTGCGCGGCGTGGCGTGGTGCAATATGTTGGCCGTTTCCACCATCTCCACCATGAAGGTGGACTGACCGGCGTGGATTTCGTCCTGCGCCCCTATGCGGGTAAAGATGCGGTCCACCAGGCCGATGCGGGCGCGGGCCGCGGGCACAAAACTGCCCATCTGCGCCATCAAAACGATCAGCGCCACCTGCCGCAAATAAGTGGACTTGCCGCTCATATTCGGCCCGGTGATCAGGCGCACACATTCTCCCGTCTCGAAGATGGCGTCGTTGGGCACGAAGCGGGCTTGACCCGGCAGCAGGCACTCCACCACCGGATGGCGGCCGTCGACAATATCGAGCGCTTGGCCGTCTTCGATTTCGGGTCGCGTGTAATCATTGAGCGCGGCCACCTCGGCCAGCGAAGCGAGCACGTCCGCTGTGGCCAGCGCCCGCGCCGAAGCCAGCATGGCAGCCGCGGACTTCGCCAACTCTGCGCATACTTGCTTGAACAGGCGCGTCTCAACTTCGAGGATGCGCTCCTCGGCATTCAGCACCTGCGCCTCAACCTCTTTCATCTCGGGCGTGATGTAGCGTTCGGCGTTCACCAGCGTCTGTTTGCGGATGTATTCCGACGGGAGGTTGCCGTCGTCCTTTGCCTTGGTGACCTCGATGTAATAGCCGTGCACTTTGTTGAAACCCACTTTCAACGACCTGATTCCCGTGCGCTTTCGTTCGCTGGCTTCCAGGTTGGCGATCCAGTCTCGCCCCTGCTGCGTGGACGCCAGCACCTCATCCAGCTCGGGCGAATAGCCCGCCTGAATAATGCCCATGTGTCCCAGCACCGCCGGCGGCTCCTCGGCGATGGCAGCTTGCAGCAGCTTCAATTCCTCGCCGCATTCCGATAAACCTGCAAGCAGCGTAACCAGCGCAGCCTGGTCTTTGGCCAGCAGTTCCATAACGGCCGGAATCGCTTGCAGGGTATCGCGAATGGCCATCAGGTCGCGCGGTTGGGCGCTGCCGCCCAAAACGCGGTTGGCCAGGCGCTCCAGGTCGCCCAGCGGCTTCAGCGCCGTGCGCAGTTCGGCGCGGCGCAAGCCTTCGTCATGAAACAGGGCAACACCATCCTGGCGTTCACGAATCCCCGCAATATCCAGAAGCGGCTTGCTCACCCATTGGCGCAGCAGGCGGCGGCCCATCGGCGTCACGCAACGGTCGAGAACATCTAATAGCGAGCCTTTCATCCCGCCGCGCAGGGTCTCGGTCAATTCCAGGTTGCGCCGCGCTTCTGCATCCAGGGTCATGAATTCGCCCAGGCTGTATGAATGCAGGCTGGTCAACAAGTTTAAGGTTGAAGGCTGGGTTTCCTGCACATATTGCAGCAACGCGCCAGCAGCCTGGGTGGCCAGCGGCTTATCGGCCAAGCCATATGCTTTCAAGCCGGCGGTCTTGAAGTGCGCCAGCAGCGCTTCCTTGCAGCGGCCAGGTTCGAAGCGCCAGGCGGTCCAGGGACTCAAATGGCCCGCCAGGTTCTCATAAGGGAGGGCTTGAAACCCGCCCGTTTTAGTATCTGGGTGCAGGATTTCGGCGGGCGTCAGTCGCCCCAGTTCCGCCCGCAGGGCAACCTCCCCTTCCAACTCCGTTGCGGCGAATTCCCCCGTGGTCAAGTCGGCGTAAGCCAACCCGGCGCGGCCTTCTTCGATCACCACGGCCGTCAGATAATTGTTGGCGTCGCCGCGCAGCAGGCCGGGCTCCACCACGGTGCCGGGAGTCACGATGCGCACCACCTGGCGCGGCATCAAGCCCTTCACCGGTTCTTCGCCCACCTGCTCACAGATGGCCACGTGGTGGCCGTTGGCGATCAGCTTGGCCAAGTAACCCTCCGCCGCGTGGTAGGGGACGCCCGCCAATGGCACGCGCACGCCCTTGGCCACGTTGCGCGAGGTGAGCACGATGTCCAACTCGCGGGCCACCAATTCAGCATCGGCGTCAAAGGTTTCGTAGAAATCCCCCAGCCGGAAGAACAGGATGGCCTGCGGGTACTGCCGCTTGATCTCCAAATATTGTTGCCGGACGGGACTGATCCTCTCGTCCACACCTGATTCAGCGGCCATATCGAAATTCTAACAGTAGATAGTTGGAAGTAGACAACTGACACAAGACGGTTCGTGTGCAGCGGCTAGCTAGCGAAGTAGCTCCAGGATGAAACCTTATTCGAGTACAGATTAGCGAATATTCACGGGGCTTGACGAAGGTTGGCCCACTGGCTAGAGTCTCGCCATCGCCTGAAGGGGGATGGAGTAGCGAAACGTGGATCGCGTACGAAAGGAGATCTCGTGTCGAGGAAAATCATTGCACTAGTCGGTTCTGCCGTTATCCTGACGTTGGTGGTCCTGAGCCTCCGAACCCCTCCTCCCAGCACCAACCTAACGACTCCCACTGGGCCCTCTGCTCCAACTCAATTTGCGACTAGCATCCCGGCAGAAACCACTCCACCTGGCCTGCCCTCCTATAGTTGGCGCGGCACCACGCTCACGTTGGCTGTTCCATTGCCTGCTGGTCCTAGCGAGGCCAGCGTCTTCCTCGCCGAAGAGAACCCCTCGGCGACCATCGAGGACGCCCGTGCGCTGGCCGCCCAGTTGGGCGTGCAAGCGAATGTCTATGCAGCACCTGGCGAACCCAGCGCCTTCCTTATTGTGGATGGCAACCAGCGCCTCATACTTCATTCGCCAGGCCATTTCACCTATTACCCCGACTATTCCGAGTATGGGAACATCTTCTCTTCCCCCTTAACCCCGTCCGACGCTGAAGCCCAGATCGGCGAGTTCATGCGAACAGCTGGGTTTAGTACGGCTTACAAAGTCACATTTTCAGAGAGCCGCGGCGCCTATTACGCATTGCCCCTTTCCCCGGATGGCTTCCCTTTGCGCCACCCGCATTTCGATGCCAGCGGTTTCCAGTTCAATTTCAACGAAGAAGGCATCGCCTTTGTCGACGCCAATTTGCCCAGCTACGAGCCCCTGGGTACTTATGGGATCATCTCCGCGCAAGAAGCCTTGGAAAAGCTCCTTTCTCCCGATGTCGTATATGGCACTCTGGAAGGCTTTATCAGCCCATCAGGTCCGATTCGAGAGTGGATTCGTGAATACCCGTCAGATCAGACCGTTACCATCTATGGCTGGCTGAATTCGACACCCTCCCTGGAAAATGGTGACCCTTTGGTCACGCTTTACGGCCTCACGGCAATTGGCTCCTTAAGCGGTATTAACGAATCCATCCCCGACGCCTTCGTTGAAGCCACAGGTCGCTTTCATACGGAAAATGGTGTGGACTTCTTCATACTCGATTCCTGGAAAGTGTACGATGGACTCGCGGAGGGGTACCTGGGAACCCTGCGACGCAATGGGGATCAGATCATATTGGTGACCATTGAGGGTAGAGAACTGCTGATGCCTGACCTACCCGCAGATATTCCTTTGCCATTGGAAGACGTTTACGCCATGGGCGTTACAGTCGGCGATACGTTCGAGTGGAACGCCTTCGACCTGCGTTTCACCAGCAGTGGTGGTGGCGGAGGGGGAGGCGGACTGGGTCTGTACCGGCTCAACCTCACCGGCACGCCGGTGCCCCTGCCCACTCCTGTGAGCGCTCAATTACCGATCGGCGAACGCTTCGAAGGGACACGCGGCACTCTCAATGTGGCCTTCTTTACCCAGACGGACGGCAGCCAACGGGTCGAATATTCCTGGTCATATCTGCGCGAGGGCCAACCCTATCCCACAGTAGTGCGGCTGCAAGGTGGCGTTTTGCGTAGTTTGCGGGAATACCATAACCAGCCTGTTGAGATTTGGGGGGAAATTACGGGGTACGACCAATATGGGACCCCCATGGTTGATGTCGAACGCGCCGAAGTCCCGTTTACTGATTCGGAATTTCAAATCCTGCACGGTACTCAGCAGACCATGCAGCTCGAAGGCCAACCGGCTATTCTGTTTATAACCGAGGACGGTAGCCAATACGTTCAATTGATGCCTGGCGGCGGCCTCGACTCCACGCTCCTCGGGGTAGAGGGCGACCCAGTCCTCCTAGAGGCCCTGATTGTCCCGGACGAGAGTTTTGGCGGCTACCCCGCGATACATATCTTTAGTGGCTCCATGGCCATCAGTCCCAAAGATGGCCAAGCTATGCAACTGGAGCTCAGCGCGGACCAACTCGCCGTGATGGATGAGCCGCAGCCGCTGACCCAGGAAACTTATGAGGTGCCGACTGCCAGTATCGAGGTCATCGAGCTGGTCTACCTCATTCCCTATCCAAGCTACGCCCAACCAAGTGAAGATCCAACCTACATACAGCCGATGTGGCGCTTTGCCGGTCGCTACACTTCAGGGGAAGAATTTGAAATCCTAGTGCAAGCTTTGAGGCCGGAATATCTATTACCAGAAATCCAGGCCATCGAGCCAGCTGGATAGGGGAAATACTCGCCTTAGACGCGCATAACACGTAATACGAAGTTCGTATTACGTGTTTTTTTAAATGGTCTTTGCTACCTGGCATTTGCCACGTTGCCCTGTAATCGCTTTCAACTTATAATCCAATCACTATACTTTCGTGAAATGGAGGTTCAGGCATGGCCAGTGTCACGTACGATCATGTAACAAAACGCTTCGATCAGGTAGTCGCAGTAAACGATCTCGATATACACATCAAGGACAAAGAATTTCTCGTATTGGTGGGCCCCTCAGGCTGCGGCAAAACCACCGCCCTGCGTCTGCTGGCCGGCTTGGAAGATATCACCGACGGCAAGATCCTTATCGGCGAGCGGGTGGTAAACGACCTGGCGCCCAAGGATCGCGATATCGCCATGGTGTTCCAGTCCTATGCGCTCTATCCGCATATGACAGTCTTCGATAACATGGCCTTCGGCCTGCGCCTCCGCAAGATGGACAAGAAAGAGATCCAGAGGCGGGTAGACAAGGCAGCCGGCATCCTGGGCATCCAGGAGCTGCTCAAGCGCAAACCGCGCCAGCTTTCCGGCGGCCAGCGCCAGCGCGTGGCCCTGGGCCGCGCCATCGTGCGCGAGCCCAACGTCTTTCTGCTGGACGAACCCCTCTCCAATCTGGACGCCAAACTTCGTGTCGCCACCCGCGCCGAGCTCAGCAAACTCCACAATGAGCTGGCTACCACCTTCATCTACGTGACCCACGACCAGGTGGAAGCCATGACCATGGCCTCGCGCATCGCCGTGATGAACTACGGCGTGCTGCAACAGATCGATACACCCCACAACTTGTACGAATCACCGGGCAACAAATTCGTGGCTGGTTTCATCGGCTCGCCTGCCATGAACTTCTTCGACGCCAAAGTCGTCAAGGCCGACGGCAAGCTGGTGGTCGATACCGGTGACTTCAAACTGGATGCCCCCAAGGATCGCAAAGCCTATCAAGAGTACGCCGGCAACTCAGTCACTCTGGGCATTCGGCCGGAGGATATCCACCACACCAAGTTCACCCCCACCAACATCGCTCCCTCCAAAGTGGACGCCAAGGTGGAAGTGGTGGAGCAGATGGGCAATGAGATCGTGGCCCATCTCAACACGGGCAAGCAGACCGTCGTAGCCCGTGTGGACCCGCGCTCCGATTACAAATTCGGCGAAAAGGTGCAAGTGGTTTTCAACGTCGATAATATGCATCTGTTCGATAAGGACACTGAGAAGGCCATCCACTAGGGTTAGGACGGCATTTACATTTCAAAAGGTAACGCGTAAGATACAGACGCGTTACCTTTTTTATCCTAAGGAGCGGACATGCCTGCTGATTATTTACGCCCCCTGCTGCGCGAATCGAAGACCAAGCTCGTCCTCCTGGTGATGGACGGCCTGGGTGACCTGCCCGCCTGGTCCGGCGGCCAAACGCCGCTCGAAGCCGCGGTCACACCCAACATGGACCGCCTAGCCGCCGAGGGAACCTTGGGCCGCAGCCTGCCCATTCGTCAAGGCATCACTCCCGGCTCAGGCCCGGCCCACCTGGCGCTTTTCGGCTACGACCCGCTGCAATATCCGGTCGGCCGCGGGGTCATGGAGGCTCTCGGTATTGGCATGGACATCGGCCCCGGCGATGTGGCCGCCCGCGGCAACTTCTGCACGTTGGACGCCAAGGGCCTGATCGTCGACCGCCGCGCCGGCCGCATCCCCAGCGAAGAAGCCAAGCCCATCGTGGAATCCCTGCAAGCCATCAAACTCGAGGACGGCGTCAGGGCCGAAGTGCGCCATGTGAAGGAATACCGTTTCGCGCTGGTGCTGCGCGGTAAAGGCCTCGCCGGCGAGCTCAAAGACACCGATCCGCAGATCACTGGCGCCGCGCCCTTAAAGGCCGTTGCCAGTGATAGGAAATCCCACAAAGCGGCCAAGCTGTTCAATCTCTGGGCCACCAAGGCCCAAAAGATCCTCGCCAAGCAACCCAAGGCCAACGGGCTCACCCTGCGCGGCTTTGGCGGCGATCCCACCCTGCCCAAATACAAGGACGCCTACGGCTTGCGGGCCGCCTGCGTCGCCGTCTACCCTATGTACCGCGGCGTGTCCAAGCTTGTCGGCATGCATGTGGTTCAGTTCAGCGGGGAAAGCCCGGCCGACGAATTTGCCGCCGCCAAGTCCATTTGGGCCGATCACGACTTCGTTTTCATCCACATCAAGAAGACTGATAGCATGGCCGAGGATGGCAACTTCGATGGCAAGGTCAAGATCATCGAAGGTGTTGATCTTGCGCTGCCGGAGCTATTGGCGCTGAAACCTGACGTTATTGCCATTACCGGCGACCACTCCACCCCGGTGCCTATGCGCAGCCACTCCTGGCACCCCGTGCCGCTCTTGCTCTGGTCGGCGGCCAACATCTTCCCAGACGAGCAGATCCAATTCGGGGAGCGCTATTGCGCTAGGGGCGGCCTGGGTACGATCCCCGCCACCGACCTGATGCCGCTGATGCTGGCCCATGCCGGTCGCCTGGAAAAGTTTGGGGCCTAAGTCCAGCCACCTCTCCCCGACCGCCTTAAGCGTTTTCATACCTTCGGTCATACCCAGTTTGGGATTATGATTGCGGCCCTTCGCTTCTTTCGCCTGCATAGGAGCCTCTAACCGCATGGACATCCTTTCGACACAGATCACCGAGTACCTGACCAACCTGGTTCCCCCGCGGGCACCCGAGTTACGCAAGATGGAGGCCTACGCCGAAAAGGAGGGCTTTCCCATCATCGGCCCCATCTGCGGGTATCTGTGCTACCAGCTGGCCCGCACACTCGGCGCCACGCGGGTCGTCGAACTCGGCTCGGGTTACGGATATTCCACTGCCTGGTTCGCGCAGGCCGTTAAAGAAAATGGCGGCGGCGAAGTGCACCACGTGGTGTGGGATGAGAAGCTATCCAACCTGGCTCGCCAACATTTGAAAGTGCTCGGCTACGAAGGCATTGTGAAATACACCGTGGGAGAGGCGATCCAAACCCTCCACGCCGCCAAAGCACCTTTCGATATCATCTTCATGGATATCGAAAAGGAAGATTACGTCAAGGCCTTATATGAGATCTACGCCAAACTCCGCAAAGGCGGCTTGCTGATCATCGATAACATGCTGTGGGGTGGCCGCATCTTCGACCAGAAGGACCAAGCCTCATCCACCAGGGCCATCCGTGAAACAACGGGTATGCTGGCCAGCAACGACCGCTGGTTGGCCAGCCTGATTCCTATTCGTGATGGCCTGTTGGTTGCTACAAAGGTAAGCTAAGAAATAGAAGGCCTCCTGGGGGGTCTCTATATTTCTTTCGCGCCTCGCTTCCGCAATCCAAGCCACAGCGCAACCCCACCCAATAGCGTCAATAGCCCCAGGGCGATGAACACGTCTTGCCAGAAGCGTAAGGGAAAGAGTCGGATCAGCGTGTCCGAAAACTGAAACATCCAGGTGTCACCCTCGAAAAAGATGCGGTGGAAAGCGGTGAACAACGCGTTGAAACTCAGCGCCACAAAGATCAGCACAGCCACGATCAGCCCCACAGTGATCTGGCCGCCGCGCACCAATCCGGCGCGCACCACTTCCCAATGCCCGAAGTGCCAGGCTGCCGCGGCGCCCCCGATCACCAGGGCCATCAGCAGCAGCCAAACATCCATCACGACTTTGGTCAGGTCCTTCACGTCCTCCATGTGGCCGAGCTCGCGCGCGTTGTAAAGCGGCATGCCATCCTCAAAGCGCTGGCTCGCCAGGAAGGAGACATCTTCGTCGTTCATCAAATACTCCAAAGCCAGCTTGGCATATTGGCGGCGATCGGCGAAAGTGAACCCATAAGGATCTTCCGGGAAGCCCGGCATGGAATATTCAAGGTCCACAAAAACCGGGGTCAGCAACAAGCGAATCGATGTCAACAATAAGAAAAATGGCACCGCCACCGCGATAAGCCAACTGAACCAAGGTCCGCCTGCACGGGACTTCGTCATTGCAATTCCTCCACACCCTCCGTGGTTAAAAAGTTTAGCACCATACTATTCACGATCCATTCCACCGGCGCCCGCTCGTCGGTGAGCACCAGCCCACCGCTCGGCGTCTCCTGCTGATTGGCCAGCGTGCGCTCGATGGACGCCAGCAGCAGTGGATGCAGCCCCTCCTGCTCCGTCAGCAACTCGTAGTTGGCTCGCAAGTTCTCGAACGAGGTGGGCTGTACCGTGGCATACACGATGGAGTTGAAACTGTCAGGCACATCCATCACATGCACACTGGGGAATACCTGCTGCAAGGTTGCCACCAGCGCCTCGATAAGCCGCCGGTCCTCGGGCGTGCGCCCCACATTGATCGCCAGGACGCCATCGTCCGTCAGGTGCTCGCGGCATGTTTCAAAGAACTCCACCGTGGTCAAGTGCGGCGGGATATAGGGCGGCCGGTAGGCGTCCACCTCGATCAGGTCGTAAACCTGCTGGCTGTGCTGCAGACCCCAGCGCCCGTCCTCGGCGATGGCATTGAGATTGGGCATCCTCATGCCGAAATATTCGCGGCCTACTTCGATGATCATCGGGTCCAGTTCATAGCCATCAATTTGAATCCCTCCGAAAACAGCCGTCGCCTCTCGGGCGGCGGTGCCTCCGGCCAACCCGATGATGGCAATGCGCTCGATTTCTTCAACCCCATATGGGGGCGCGTTAAAAAAGGGCGCCGCCAAAAACTGCTCCCAGGTGCCATGGAAATCCAGCACCTCGGGGTTATAAACCGAGTGAACACCCTGTCCCTCATTCAGGCGCAAAAAGCGTGTTCCGTTCGTCTCCACCACCTGAATATAGTTGTAGGCCGATTCGGCTTCGTAGATTTGCCCAGCCGTCGCCTTGAAAGCGCCACCTGCCCAAAGGGCGGCAAGGACGGCTAACATGGCGGGCAACCAAAGCTGGCCGGCCGCCGCCCGCCAACCTTCCGCCAATCCCAGCCCCAACATCGCCACTGTCATCAGATAAAAACTGAAGATCTGGAAAGTCCATGTGCTGCCCACCAGTGGGATGAAAAGCAGCACTGGCAGGAAGGTCCCGATGAACGACCCCAGCGTAGATATCGCATAGATTTGTCCGGAAACTCGCCCCGCGTGCTGTTTATCCGTCATCGCCAACCGGATTGCAAAGGGCGATAAGGTGCCCAGAAGCGTCACCGGCACCGCAAACAGCACCAGCACCGACACAAAAGATCCGGCCAGCACCGCGATCTGCAACTGGTCGAAGGCGTCTGCCGCCGCCCGCAGCACCGGCCGCGCCACCAGCGCTGCCAACCCCGAGGTGAAAGCTCCCCATAGAATGATCTGGTAGAACGTGCCGTACGTTGGCGACCGGTCCGCCCAGCGCCCGCCGATGAAATAACCTGCCGCCAAATAAATAAGGATCAGCCCGATAATGCTGGCCCAAACCAGGTTGCTGGTGCCGAACACATTGCCCAGCAACCTCGAAGCGGTCAACTCCACCGCTAGTGTGGTCATGCCTGCCGAAAACACGGCGAACATAAGGTAACGCGGCGACATCAGGGCGATTGTAACGGTTATTCCTACTCCATTCACGGGTGTAGGGGCGGATCCAAGACCTGCCCGGCCTTTCACATTCAAGCAGTATCATAGTTATATAGTTAGCGTTCATGAACAAGAAACCCGATTTCGAATCCCTGGTCGAGTTTCACAGCGGCGAGCTCTTCGGCTATCTGTGGCGGCTGCTGGGCGACGAAGCCGACGCCCGCGATTGCCTGCAAGACACTTTCCTGCGCGCCTACCGCGCCTACGCGCGGGTGCAGGATTTCAGCCATCTGCGCGCCTGGCTCTACAAGATCGCCACCAATGCGGCTCGCACCCAGCTCTCCCGTAACCATCGCCGCGAGAGTCGCAACGCTCCACTGCTGGAACCCATTCCATCGGGTGAGCGAGCGGTGGATGTGCAGGTGGCCGAGCGCACACAATTGGCCCAGGTCAGGCAGGCCGTGATGGCCTTGCCGGATCGCCAACGGGCGGCGTTGATGATGCGCAAATACCAGCAACTCGAATACGCCGAGATTGCTGCGGCCCTGGGTGGCAGCGAAGAGACCGCCCGCGCCAATGTCTACCAGGCGCTCAAGAAATTGCGCGACCTGTTTGCAGATGAGGTGAATGATGAATAAACAAAAGGACAACTACGTAAATTGGGTTGAAGGCAATGGCAGCGCGCCTGACGCATTGGCCCGCTCTGTCGACGCACTCTACGCCTCCGGACCCAGCGCCCAGGCCATCCGCCTGGCCAAGCTGGGCCTGCAAACCACGCTGTCGAAGCTGTTCTCGCCTATCTACTACGACCGGCTCGACCAGACGCCTCTCGGCCCGGTGTGGCTGGCGGCCGGGCCGCGCGGCCTGGTGGCAGTCGAGTACAACGGCAGCGAAGAGTCCTTCCGCGCCTATCTGGCGAAGATCAGCAAAGGGTTACCGACCCGTTCTCCTCAGAAGATGTCCGGCGCAAAGAAAATGCTACTTGCCTACCTGCACGGAAGAAGTAATCGTATCGAAATCGATGTCGACCTCAGCGGTATAACCCCCTTCCAGCGCCGCGTGCTTGAAGAGACTCGCAAAGTGCCGCGCGGTCAGGTCTCCACCTACGCCGAGATTGCCAGACGCATCGGGCAGCCCAAGGCTGTCCGCGCCGTCGGCCAGGCTCTGCGCCGCAACCCCGTGCCCATCGTCGTGCCTTGCCACCGCGTCATCGCCTCCGATGGCAGCCTGGGCGGTTACTCCGGCCAAATGCGCGACCGCCGGAAGATTGAGTTGCTGCGCCTCGAAGGCGTGGCGCTCGCCTGACTCAAACGGTTGGGGCTATCTCACGAAAATTGAATATTGCATCACCAGGACCACTTCGCGGGCGAGGAAGATCAAGTTCGACAAGGCGGAGTTGATGCGCGTGGTGGGTGTAGGCGAAGGTCTTGCGTCCAAACCAAGATCCTGCGCCATGGCCAGCGCTCGGTACATATGTAGTGGATCGCTCACGATCAGTGCCGTCTGGTAAGACAGGTCCTCCATCACCAACTTTGCTTCCTCCAGGTTCTCCAGCGTAGTTTGTGAGCTTGTCTCGATATGGATCGCCTCATCGGGAACGCCTTCTTGGATGGCGTAATCGCGGGCGATCTCGGAATCAGCGGCCTGCCGGCCAGGCCCGACGCCACCTGTGAGAATGATGACCTGCACCAAACCCCGCCGATAAAGGTCGATGGCGTGATCGATCCGTTCGCGGAACACGGGTGATGGGCGGTCCGGCCGCGTGCCCGCGCCCAGCACGATGGCGGCATCCGCCGCCATGGTCTCATCTAATTGGGCATAGGAGTAAATCGACCAGGCAATGCTTAGCGACCAGCCCAATACCACCAGGGCGACCGCCAGTAGGATCCAGAGCAGCAGCTTTCTCTTTGGGGGCCTTTTAGGCTGTGTTGGCGCGTTCATTGAAAGGCCAGTTGCACAATTCTATCGTGCGCAATCTATGGCAAGTAAGAGTCGGTATACACACCGAGTCGAAATTTTGTGACAACCGAAACCCCAATCCGTTATTATGTATATGAGGATGCAATGACCTTCGCCCAAGGGATTCATCACATCACCGCCATCGGTTCCGATCCGCAAAAGTTGATCGATTTCTATACCCAGGTCCTTGGCTTACGCCTGGTCAAGAAGAGCGTGAACCAGGATGACGTCAGCGCTTACCATCTCTTCTTCGGCGACAAAACCGGAGAGCCAGGCATGGACCTCACCTTCTTCACTTTCCCACAGGCCGCGCCCGGTTCGCGTGGCCGCGGCCTGGTGACCACCATCTCCCTGGCTGTCCCGGCCGCCTCGCTGCCCTTCTGGCAAACGCGCTTCGATCACCTTGGCGTCAGGCACGAAGGCATCCACATGCAGTTCGATTGGCAGCAGCTGGTCTTCTACGATTTCGACGACCAACGCCTCGAACTGGTTGGCGTTTCCGACAAAACCCTGCCCCACTCCGCCCATCTCTGGACGACCAGAGAGATTGGGGCAGAGCAAGCCATCCGCCATTTCCATTCGGCCCGGCTTACCGTAACGAACAAAGCCTCGGTTGAGCCTGTGCTTGAGGAGGTCCTGGGTTACCGGCAGGAGAATGTAGATGGCAGCATCACCCTTTACCATCACCCCGGCCTGCAACGCGCCGCTTACCTTGAAGTGGAGGAGGCCCCGTCGTTGCCCATGGGCTACAACGCCGTCGGCACCGTGCACCACATCGCCTTCGCCGCCGAAGACGAAACTACCCAGCTTGAATTGCGCGATAAGGTGATTACCCTGGGCCAGCGCCCCACCGAAGTCATCGATCGCTACTACTTCAAGTCTGTGTATTTTCGCATCCCTGCGGGCATCCTGTTCGAGCTCGCCACCATGGGGCCGGGTTTCACCGCCGACGAGTCTGAAGCCGAACTCGGCCAACGGCTGGCACTGCCGCCCTTCCTAGAGGAATATCGCCAGCAGATCGAAGCCGGCCTGGTGCCGGTCCGCGTGAAAGAACCGCAGTGACCGCGCCAGACCTTTCCACGTTCACCCACGTTTTCCAGGACCACAACCGCAGCAAGACGCTTTTCCTGCTCCACGGCACCGGTGGGGATGAGCACGATCTGATCCCTCTGGTCGATCCACTCACGGAGCAATTCAATATCGTCGGCCTGCGCGGCAACGTGCTCGAAAACGGCATGCCGCGCTTCTTCGCCCGCAAGGCCATGGGCATCTTCGACCAGGACAGTATCATCGCCGAAACAGACAAGCTGGCGGGCTTCCTGGGCGCCTGGTATGAGGCGCATGCCACACAAGCCCAGGACGCCGCCTTCGTCGGTTATTCCAACGGCGCCAACATGATCCTCGCCACCCTGCTGCGCCACCCACAGGTCATCCACGCAGGTGCCTTGCTGCACCCCATGTTGCCCTTCGAACCACCGGATGTCGCTCTCTCCGGCAAGAATTTCCTCGTCACTCATGGGCTGCAGGATGCCATGATGCCGCCTGGCGAAGCCGAGCGCGTGGCGGCTGCGCTCGAAGAGCGCCGCGCTCAGGTCGAAAGCTTCGCCCACCCCGGCGGCCACGAATTGACCAACGAAGAGCAGGCCGCGCTTTTGGAATTTCTGCGCAAGTTGTAGGTTCGCAGCAAACTGCACCCTTCCTTAGCCTCGCGTCCATCGTCAACTGTATAATTCCCCCATGCCCAAACCGAGAACCGCCAACGAGATCCGCCGGTCCTACATCGACTTCTTCGTCAAGAAATACAGGCACACCTGGGTTCCTTCCGCCTCCCTGGTGCCCGGCGGGGACGCTACGCTGCTGTTCACCAACTCCGGCATGGTGCAGTTCAAGGACGTCTTCCTGGGCACAGATCAACGCCCCTATAAAAGGGCCGTTGATTCACAGAAGTGCCTGCGTGTGGCTGGCAAACACAACGACCTCGAGGACGTTGGTCTTGACGATACCCACCACACATTCTTCGAGATGCTGGGAAACTGGTCCTTCGGCGACTATTACAAGAAAGAAGCCATCGCCTGGGCTTGGGAATTGCTCACCAAAGTCTGGGGCCTGCCACCCGGGCGCCTCTACGCTTCGGTATTCAAGGACGACCAAGGCGATATCCCCACCGATGACGAGGCCGCCAAAGCCTGGCTGGCGCAGCCAGGGTTCGACCCCGGGCACCTTGTTTACAGCGGCCGCAAAGATAACTTCTGGGAGATGGCCGACACCGGTCCTTGCGGCCCCAACAGCGAGATCCATTACGATTTCGGCGAGCAGTTCGGCCCGATCCGCACTCTCCCCAATGGCCAAAAAGACCTGGCTCACCCGCGCTTCGTCGAGATCTGGAACCTGGTGTTCATCCAGTACAACCGCACCAGCCCCACCAAGCTGGACCCGTTGCCCGCCAAACATGTGGACACCGGCATGGGCTTCGAGCGCATCACCTCGATCCTGCAAGGCGTGGATGGCAACTACCGGACCGACTTGTTCACGCCCATCATCACCAAGATCCAGGAGCTCGCCCACCAGAGCGACACCCAGCGCGATGAGAATTTCTCGCCCTATCGCGTGATCTCTGACCACGCTCGGGCGGCGACCTTCCTGATCGCCGACGGCGTGGTGCCCGGAAACGTGGGCCGCAATTACGTCACGCGCATGATCATCCGACGTGGAGCGCGCTTCGGGTCCAAGCTCGGCCTCAACGAGCCCTTCATGGCTGGGCTGGCCGAAGTCATCATAGAGAACTACGGCAAGGCTTATCCCGAGCTAGTCAAGAACCGCAAGACCATCCTTGATAACCTGACCCGCGAGGAAGAACGCTTCCAGCGAACCGTGGAAAGCGGGCTGGCCCATTTGGAGAATCTTTTCACCGCCATGTCCACTAACGGCGAAACCACGCTTCCCGGCGACGCCGCCTTCGAGTTGTACGCCACCTATGGCCTGCCTTTCGAGATCACGCGTGACATTGCCAAGGAACGCGATTTGCAGGTCGATGAGGCGGGCTTCCGCGCCTCCATGGAGCAGCATCGCCTCGCCTCTGGTGGCGGCCAGGCCATGGGCGAACTGGGCGGCGAGCAAGCCACCGTCTATGCCGACATCCTCAAGCAACTGCAGAAGTCCAGGAAGCTCACCAAAAAGGGCGTGAAGTACAACCCTTACGAGGAGCTGGAAACCAAGGGCGAAGTGCTGGCCCTGGTGATCGGGGGCAAAGCGGTTAAGAGCGCCAAGGTTGGCGAGCAGGTCGGTGTGCTCTTGCCCGCCACGCCCTTCTACCTCGCCTCCGGCGGTCAGATCAGCGACACGGGCACTATTACGGCCGCCTCCGGCAAGTGGAGCATCGAGATCACCGACACGCTGCAGCCCGCAGCGGGCGCGATAGTGCACATCGGCGAAGTCCTGCAGGGCAGGCCCAAGGTGGGCGACAAGGCCGTGGCGCAAGTGGACCGGCGCCGCCGGCAAGACATCATGCGCAACCACACCGCTACGCATTTGCTGCACGCCGCGCTGCACGAGATCGTGGGCGAGCACGCCCGCCAGGCGGGGTCGCTGGTGGCGCCTGACCGGCTGCGCTTCGACTTTACTCATTCGAAGGCGTTGAGCAAGCAGGAGATCGTCGAGATTGAAGATAAAGTGAACGGCTGGATCTTGGACAATTACACGCTGCATAAGGAAACCAAGGCGCTGGAGAAGGCCAAGAACGAAGGCGCCACGGCGCTCTTCGGTGAAAAATACGGGGCCGAGGTGCGCACCATCCAGATCGGCGAGGATGGCAAGCCGTTCTCGTACGAGTTGTGCGGCGGTACGCATGTCGAGCGCACCGGCGACATTGGGCTCTTCCTGATCACCAGCGAAGGCAGCGCCGCGGCCGGCATCCGCCGCATCGAGGCGGTCACAGGCCGCAGGGCGTACGAAGTGGCGCGGCAGCGCAATACTGCCCTGGCCGAGGCAGCCCGCGTGCTGAAATCCGCGGCCGAAGACGTGCCCGCCAAGGCGCTCTCCTTGCAGACAGAACTTAACCAGCTGAACAAACAGCTTTCGGAATTGAAGCGCGCCAGCGCCCAAACGGGCACTGAAGGCGTGCTCAAGGATGTGCCTTTGGTCGCCGGCATCCCCTTGCTGACTGCGGCCGTACCCGGAGCGGATGCCGAGGCTTTGCGCTCCCTGGCAGACCGCTTCCGCCAGCAGCACCCTAGCGGGGTGGCATTGCTGGCTGGCCTGGCCGACGGCCGCGCCACGCTGATCGCGGCGGTCACCAAGGACCTGGTGGCCCGCGGCCTGCACGCCGGCGAGCTGGTGAAGCTGGCCGCCGAGGTCATGGAAGGCAGCGGCGGCGGCAAGCCGGAGCTGGCCCAAGCCGGCGGCAAAGACAATGGCAAGGTTGCAGCAGCCCTCGCCAAAGCCGAAACGTGGCTGAAAGAAAAGCTGGCCCAACCTTAAGAAGTTATCGCATGGCTAGAGGGCCGAGGCGCTGGCGCAGAGCAAGCTGCGCAACGCAGCCGCCGGTGCCTTGCTGGCAACCTGTATAATTGAATTCAAGGTCCCCTACTATGCGACTATCGCAGTTGAAGCAATTCAGGCAATCCTTGCAACAAATAGCCCAACGGCATGGCGTGAAGAGGATCTTTGTCTTTGGGTCGGTAGCGCGTGGAGGCGTGGCCGAGCCCAACGATGTTGATTTTCTCATCGAAATGGAAGAGGATGCATCTGCCTTGGGGATAGGCGGATTTCAGTTCGAGGCGCAGAGCCTTCTGGGCACCCGCGTCGATGTGGTGCCAACCTTTGCGCTTCCTCGGGTAACGGACAAGCATTTCATCGAAACAATCGAGCTGGAGGCGCTGCCGCTGTGAAGGATCAGCAACGACTCAAAGATATGCTGGCTGCGGTTGAAGCCATTGAAGGTTATGCCGTGGCCGATTATGAAAGCCTTGTTTCAGATGGCAAGACCCAAGACGCCATTATGTACAACCTGATCATCATGGGGGAAGCAGCCAACCAGGTTTCCTTGGCGTTTCAAGAGTCGCATGCTTCTATACCCTGGTCCTCTGTTATTGGCACGCGAAATGTGATCGTCCATGGATATGATCAGGTCAGGTTGCAAATCGTGTGGGAGATCATTCAACGCGACCTTCAAAAGCTGAAACAAGAATTGCAGAAGGCTATCAAGGAATTCTGAACCAACGGGAACAGGGTGGGATTGTGAAACCGATTTACATACTCGTTTGCGCCCTTCTCCTCCTCGCCGCCTGCGCGCCTAGCGCCGAGGCGACCCAGCCAGCGGCGCCCGCCGCCAGCCCCAGCGTAACTGTCTCCTCTACCCAGATGTTCACAGCAACTCCAGAAAACTCCCCTACTCCAGCCGCGACAGCCACGGAAACACCTGAACCTTGGGTAGATTTGCCGATTACTGCAGAGGTGGTAAAAAAAGACACATGGGAGATACCTCCCTTTAACACGGAAGCAGCGGCAAATACAACTTTTTTTGGAATTGTTGAAACTGGGGGGGGAGATAAATATATTGTTGCACTACCTTTTGAAATTAATCCTAACGAATACGCAAGTGCAGAGATGTACTGGGTTAGAAATGGCACTGTGATGATAAATGGTACCACATATGAGGCTATGGGTGGTAGGACAGGAACAGCAACATCTAACGTTAATCATATGCTAAACTTATACAACAGTTCTCCTGGGGAGATTGATGGCATAGTAATTGAAGATATTGATGTTTCCATGTATGAAATGACGAGAGCAAATTTGGCTTTTTATAAAGGTGCTCACTTTGAAGGCGTTGTGTCTGAAAGTTTGGAACCAATGATGGAAGCAGTTGTTAATGGCGGAGTATTTATAGTATTGAGTAATGATGGAAGAAATGCTTATATACTCAACAAAAACGCCACCATACCTGATGATTTTTTCGAAGAACATGCCGACTGGAGATACTTTGCCTTTCCTTTTGCCTCTGATCAGGACAATCCTTTGCTTACTTATAATATTTTTAGTGAATCGTTTGATTCTCTTTTGGGAAGTTTTGAAATTCAAAATGGAGAGCTCGATTATGTAGCGAATCCTGCTGAGGTGACTGTTAAAAATCTTTTGGACATGGACAATCTTGGTAATGATTTTGAAATAACTCCTTGAGTAATTAGTAGTTTTTTGGTAAATAATTAAGCATGGAAGTAAATCTGCCCAAAATGTTTTAACGGCTTTAGCAAAACTCGACGCCTACCCTAGCCTCCATTACCCCATCATTTCAAAACCAAATTCTAAATAGACCCGTGGTTTTAGCAATCCTCGTTGCCTGGATTTCTAGCAAAATTCGACGCCTAGAGATGGCGATCATCGCACTCCCAAGTGAAAGTGAATGGGTAGGCGGTAAAAAGATGAGGATTTAGATAAGTCTCGCCAGTACGTGTGCTGGAACCTGAGGACGCAGATCCGGATAGGATTCCAAGATGCGGGCAATATCGGCCAGGTCTTTTTGACGCTTGCTGCCCCTGCGGTCAGCATCCTGCGCCGCCCAGATCTTCCCTCGCAACACATCCTGCAATTGAGCCACTGGCATGGTCAGCCCTAGTATCTCTCGTTGCTCGGCTCCCTCAACGAATTCACCATATCTTGGGTCCGTTTGGATTTGAACGCGCAGGTCAGACCGCGGAAGGGTCACGTTTAGGCTGTGGGGGAAGCGCTCAACGTGATATTTAGTTGCCAAGAGGCTTTCGACTTGCTCCAATTGACTGATGGCGACGGCTAGGTCCAGATCGAGGCTGACTAAGGGTTCCACGTAGGCATTTACGGCCTGTCCGCCAACCACGCAATACTGCACATGGTTATCGTGCAAAAAAGCCAAAATTTCTTCCAATTGGTTTTCGCGATCCATAGCCACCGTCTTCCAAAAAGTCAGTGCTTGCATTCATTCCTCGTGTCATTCAATCTTACCAAGATTGACCCCACCCCGCTTGTGTACTTCTCTACCTTGTACCTGTCTACTTGTATACTTGCCTCACATGAAAACCTCCCTCATTCGCCTCTCCGCGGATTGGCGCGCCGCAGTGGCGCGCATCCGCGGCGGGCCGCAGGAACGCGTGATTGTGGTGTGGCCCGCTAAGGGCGGGCCGCCCAGCCCGCGGCTGGCCCTGCGCCTGATGCAGCGCCGCAGCCTGCGGCTGCAGGTGCCGGTGGCCGTGGTCACCGGGAGGGCCTACATCCACGCCGAAAGCGAGACGCTAGGGTTGCCAACTTTCCGCAACGCACGCCAGGCGCGCAAAGCCGAGTGGGGCCTGAGCGCGCCGCACGCCGCGTTGGCCGCCCGGCGACCGCGCACGGCGGCTACGGTGCTGCGGGTGCAGGCGATGGCAAGGCGGGCAGGGAAGCTGGGATAAGCGGTGGTTTCCTGGAAAGAAAACAAAGGTGGGGTTTAAGCCCGCCTTTTTCTACAGGTTGATCGCCGCCACCTTTTTGCGAAGCAGCGATTGGCTGATTGCCTTGACGTTCAGCTTATCTGCACCCAGGAAACGAGTAAAGCGCGCAAACCCGCGTGCCAATGCCTCAGCAAAAGCTTCGCTTTTGCCGAGAGTCTTATCTTCCAGCCACAAGCCCAAGACTAAGAAGGTGTTTGTAGTTCGGTCCAGCTTGCTATCGAAGCGGCCGACCAGCTGATCGCCCCAAAGAATAGGCAGTACGTAATAGCCGTACTTCCGCAGATGCACGGGCTTGTACACTTCCCACACAAAATCAAAGCCAAATAGCTCTTTTGCTCGCCCGCGGGCGCTCACCTGATCCAGCGGGGAAAGAAATACGACTTCATCGAGAGTTGAACCATCCAGTGGAGTCCAGGCTTTGGGCGTCCGCCCGGCGCTCAATTCCCGCAGCAATTTAGCATCGCTGCCTAGGGCATAGTAGTCCTCTTTCCAGCCGTCGACCTTGACCTCGATCACATCTCCGTTTGCCAGGAACGCATCCGTGATTCGTTTGGCTGTGCCGTTCGGAAGCGAAGACGCCTTCCATCGCCCAGACGCGTAGCGCAGGAAATAATCACGGATGTGTTTTGTGCGCAACAAGCCGTAGTGGCTGATCTCCTTTTGGATCAGAAACCGATCGACCTCGGCTTCGTCATTCTCACGGATCAGCTCCGCCGGGGCCACTCTTTCCGTAAGCGCGTAGACGCGCTCGAATTTCTCGCGATGATGGGTCATTACTTCGCCAATGCGCCACAGGTAATAAAGGGCCACGGCGCTGTCCTTGCGGCCACGGTAGCTCTGGGTACGTTTGCGCGTGGCCATATCGAAATCGCGGTTGTTTACCGTCTCGCGTTGCGTCAGCAATTCCCGCATCTCTTTGATGGCTTTAGCATGTTCGCGGCCAAGCTTCCGAACGCCCGGCGCAATGTCGCGCTCATGGTGCATGACCACACGCCAGTTCGGCAGCTCGTCCATCGGACGCACCGCCAGCCAGCCGCCCCAGTCAAAGAACTTGCGCTGCTGATACGTCACCCGCTCCCAGAGGCTCGGTTGATAGTCGAGCACTCGGCCATGGAGTGCGATGTCTTGGGCGCGGGCAATGATCTGCAGCGGGTCCAGCTGCAGATATTCCATGGCGCGAATGGCCTTGTCCGTGCCGCGAGCGCCACGCCAGCGGCGCCCGGGCCACAGGCCTTGCTTGCCCAGGATAAACCGGCGGGCGGTTTGAATATCAATGGTTAACATGAAGTTCGGCGAATACGTTGATCGCGACCGATCTATTTAGCGATCTTCCTCATATTTCGAAAAGACTTCTCTACCAAGGTAGCGAGCACCGTCCGATCAACATCGGTCAGCTTATTGATATACAGGCAGCCGCCGCCTGTCTTGTGCTTGCCAAGCTTCTTGAGCAGAGCCTTTTCCTTCTGCAGCCCGCTCATCACGTAGAGCGTCAGGTTCGCTTTGCGCGGAGAGAAGCCCACCAGGAGCCAGTCGCCTTCCTGGCGGCTCCGCTCGGATTTGTAATGGTAGCTGCCGAAGCCAACAATGCTCGAACCCCACATGACGGGCTTTTCTCCCGTTGCCTTTCGAAAGATATTAAGAAGGGTCTGGCTATCCTGGCGCTTTCCTTCTGGCTCGACCGAATTGAGGAAGTCGGTCGCGTTTTGTTTCGTCGCTTTTGTCTTTAGTTCTGCCATAGGTGCTCCTTGGCTTCCCTTATACCATGGGACCATGGCGTATACTGACCCTATGAAGATCCTGGCCGTTGACCCCGGCGAGGTGCGCATCGGCCTGGCCGTCAGCGACCCGACCGGCACGCTGGCGCGGCCCTTGCAGATCATCTTGCACGATGCGCGCGACACGGACGCAGAGCGCATCGCGGCCATTGCCAGAGAACAAGGCGCCGAGATGGTGGTGGTGGGCTATTCGCTCAATGAGCACGGCCGCCCCACTCGCACCGGCCGCATGGCGGCTCAAATGGCCACCGCGCTGCGTGGCACCACCGGCCTGGAGGTCGAGCTGGTGGAGGAAAGCTTCACCACGCAGGATGTCCGCCTGGCGCGCATCGAAGGCGGCATGAAGAAAAAGAAGCGCCGCACCCCGCCGGATGCTGAAGCTGCGGCACGCATATTGCAAAGTTACCTGGATGAACAAAAGCGATAATAAAGGAACTGTGTCATTCCGAGCCGAGCTCGGCGAGGCGAGGAACCCTCATAATCTTGTCTTCCGAATTACCTAGTTCTACAACCCGATCTGCCTCTTATCATGAAACGTAATTCCTCCCTCTCCTGCCTCCTAATCCTTGGCCTCCTAGCCATCCTCGCCTTCGTGGCCTTCATTGGCGCCAACGGCCTGCTGGCCCGCGCCGAGGCCGCCTTTGGCCCACCTTCGCCTAACCTCAGTACCTTCCAGCGCTGGCGCCTTGGCTTGGTGCTCGGCTTCCGCGCCGACGAGCTGCTACAGCCCGCCGACCCGGCCGCCGCGCCCATGCGCTTCGACATCGGCCAGAACGAGCCAACCAGCCGGATCGTGTCACGGCTATGGTCTGCCGACCTTATACGCGAGGGCAACCTCTTCACCAATTACCTGGTCTACACCGGCCTGGATACGCAGCTACAGGCCGGCAGCTATGAACTAAGCGCCGCCATGAGCGCTTTGCAGCTCGCAAAGGCCCTGCTCGACCCCACGCCCGAATCCGTGACCCTGGTCATCCTGCCCGGTTGGCGGCTGGAGGAGATCGCCGCCACACTGCCCAGCGCAGGGGTGGCCTTCACACCCGAAGAATTCCTGCTGGCGGCCCGGAACCCTGGCGGCCTCGATTTACCCGGCGGCCTTCCCGCGGCTGCCACGCTCGAAGGCTACCTGCTGCCTGGAAACTACGAAATCGGTCGTGAGGCGACCGCCGCGGAGGCGCTTAACACCCTGCTTGCTGAGGGCTTTCACCAGCAAGTCGACTCGGAACTGCGGCCGGGTTTTGCGGCCCAGCGACTCTCCGACCATCAGGCGCTCGTCATGGCCTCCATCGTAGAGCGCGAGGCCGTCCTCGAAGAGGAAATGGGCCTGATTGCTTCCGTGTTCCTTAACCGCCTCCACTCCAACCTCAAGCTGGAGGCGGACCCCACTGTGCAGTACACGGTGGGATACGCTGACAACCGCGGGGGTTGGTGGCCCACGCCGGTCAGTTCTGCGGATCTGCAATTGGACTCCCCCTACAACACTTATCTCTACCTCGGTTTGCCGCCCGGCCCTATTGCGGCGCCCAGCCGGGAAGCGCTGCTGGCTGTCGCCTTCCCGGAGTCCTCGCCCTACTACTACTTTCAGGCCGCTTGCGACGGTTCCGGCCACCACATCTTCGCTGTCACCTACGAAGAGCACGTCGCCAATAATTGCCAATAAAAAAATGCCCAATTGTCCAAGGTCCCAAATGTCAGGCGGTTGACAATTGGACATTTGGACTTGGGACTTTCTTTTGCGGTAAACTAATCCCTCAAAAACGCCTCAGCTCCAAGTGAGAGAAAATGACTAAAAACGGGCTGCCTGAGTCCGAAAAATTACGCGTTTACGACAACATCCTGGGCGCTATAGGCCACACCCCGCTGGTGCGCCTGGGCAAACTGGGCCGCGACCTGCCCGTCCCGCTTTACGCCAAGCTGGAATTCCTCAATCCCGGCGGCTCCGTCAAAGACCGCATCGGCACTACCATCATCGACGCCGCTGAGCGCGAAGGCCGCCTGAAACCGGGCGGCACCGTCGTCGAGGCCACTTCCGGCAACACCGGCGTGGGGCTGGCCATCGTCTGCGCTATCCGCGGCTACAAGTGCATCTTCGTCATGCCGGACAAGATGAGCCAGGAAAAGATTCAACTGCTGCGCGCCTTCGGCGGCAAAGTCGTCATCACCCCCACCGCCGTGGCTCCCGAGGACCCGCGCTCCTATTACCGAGTCGCCGAGCGCATCGCCGCCGAAACCCCCAACGCCATCCTCGCCGACCAGTACCGCAACCCCGAGAACCCGCGCAGCCATTACCTCACCACCGGCCCTGAGATCTGGGAGCAGACCGGCGGCAAGGTCACCGACGTGATCATTGGCATGGGCACCGGCGGCACCTATAGCGGCGTGGGCAAATATTTGAAGGAAAAGAATCCCAAGGTCCGCATGGTCGGCGTGGATGTGGAGGGTTCGATCCTCAAGGAAATCTGGGAGAACAAAGGCAAGGTGCCTGCCGGTGTGGAGGCCATCACCTACAAGGTGGAAGGCATCGGCGAAGATTTCCTGCCCGCCACCAGCGATCTTTCGCAGGTCGACGAGATTGTGCGCGTGGGCGACAAAGAATCCTTCACCTGGACCCGCCGCCTGGTGGCCGAAGAAGGCATCTTCGCCGGTGGCTCCTCCGGCGCGGCCGTGGCGGGTGCGTTGCATTATTGCCGCAAGCTCAAAGGTGGCCTCGCTGTCGTGCTGCTGCCGGACTCCGGCTCCCGCTATCTCTCCAAGGTGTTCGACGATAAGTGGATGCGCGAGAACGGTTTCCTTGAATCGGAATGGAGCGAAGCCACGCTACTTGAAGTGCTCGGCTCGAAGAACTTCAGCGAACTGATCGCCGCCTCCGCCGAGGACCGCATCACCGACGTGGTCGCCAAGATGAAGGAATACGGCATCTCGCAATTGCCCGCCATGAACGGCGATGGCCAGGTCACCGGCCTGGTGCGCGAAGGCGACCTGCTCACCTTCCTGCTGGAAAGCAAGAGCGAGCGCCCCGGCGAACAGCCCATCCGCCCGCTGCTGCAGCAAGCGCCGCCCAGCCTGGCCGCGCATACCCCGCTGGCGGATGCTATGCCCGAGCTCATCAAGCACAACGCCGTCCTGGTCAACGACGGTGGCCGCGTGGTCGGCATCCTCACCAAGATCGATGTGCTGGATTTCATTCAACGTTGATGGTCTCGTAGGGCACAGGGCGCCGCGCCCCTAACCCAATCGGTCGAAGCCATGGCCTCCGCCTATCCAACCCTCCGCATCCTTCCCACCGCCGCCCTCGTCCCGCACGAATGGCACGACGAGCAGCGCGCCTGGCCGCTCATCGAGCGGCTGCGCGCCAGCGGCGTGCTGCGCAACCCGCCCATCGTCACCCCCTTCGACGACGGCTCCGGCCGCTTCATGGTGCTGGACGGCGCCAACCGCAGCGCCGCTTTTTCCGAGATCGGCATGCCGCATATCCTGGCGCAAGTGGTTAAGGCCGAAGACCCAAACCTGGAATTGAAGAAATGGAACCATGTGCTTTGGAATTGGGACGCCAAAGCGCTGGTTGATTCGTTGAGCAGCATTCCGGACGTCTCCTTTCGCAAGATCGACCCGAACATAAAACGCCGGCAAAGCCAATGGCCGATACGCACGCTCGTCTGGCTGCAGATCCCGGACGGAAGGGCTTACGTTGCCCGCAGCGACGAAACTGACTTGCGTACCCGCGCCAGCCTCCTGGCGCGCATCGCGCGCATCTACGTGGGCAAGGCCCAATTGGATCGCACCACCGCCCAGCGCATCAGCGAGCTGGATGGCAAGTACGACAACCTGACCGCCGTCGTTGTCTATCCCCCGTTCGAAGTTTCCGAGGTCCTGGAGCTTTGCGAAGCCGGCATCCTATTGCCGCCCGGCGTCACGCGCTTCACCGTTTCTCCGCGCGCCCTGCGCGTCAACTACCCGCTCGAAGAGTTGGCGGCCGACAAACCCATGGAAGCTAAGGAGGAGGCCCTGCAGCGCTGGATCAACGAACGCATGGCGCGCAAAGGCATGCGCTACTACGCGGAAGCTACGGTGCTATACGACGAATAGCCAAATTGGACGCCACGGCTGTGATTTCTAGCGCAAACGCGTGTTTAGCCTTGCGTTCATACCGGGGAACGATAATGAGCAGCAGGGTCTCGGGAATCTTAAGGACCGGGGAGCTTAATGAGAATTTTTTCTTGGTTGCTGGCCATTGTCCTACTAAGTCTCGTAGTCTTTCTTTTTATCAGAATAATCGATATTCTTAACCACCCGGCCATCACCCTTCCGCCTGGCACAGGTGCGCATATTTTCTCGGTCACATCAGCGAATCCGCCGGACCAAACCATTGACATAGTCTTCGTGCCTGACGATGATTACGGGAACGTCGAAGACGACGTTCTGGTGCGCCAAGCGTTCGTCGACGATATTAATAGCCTGATCACAAACGGTTTCAGCCAAAATCACGCCATTGCCGCCAACCAGCCACTGTTCAACTATTGGTTCCTCACTCTCAGCGGCGATGTACAGCCCGGCGCGGGAATTTGCCCCAGCGTTTCCTGGCCCGATCTTAGCGAGGCAGCCTTTGCCGAGGTCGTCGTGCTGCTCCATCCCAACAGCCTGCGCGATTGCGCCTTCGGGACGCGCGTCACCTCAGAGCCCACCAGCTACCGCACCGTTGTTCACGAATTCAGCCATGGCGCGTTTGGCCTGCCGGACGAATATTGTTGCGATGGAGGATACTGGGATTCCATTCCTATTTTGTATCTCAGCCAGGGCTTGTGTGAAAGCGATCCGATCAATATCGCCTGGAGGGATTGCTTCGAGATCGTTTCGACGCGCAACGGCAACAGCTATTGGCGCTCCGAAGGCACCCAGGTAGACATCATGAGCACGGGCGGGGCGGTCGTTGCTGAATATGGCCCAGCCGATTGGCTACTGGTGGAACAAGTCCTAAATGGTCTGGGCACCGGCAGCGTAGTAACTCCCACGGTTTTTGCGCCCGACCCCTGGCCATAGGACGAACATGAGACCTCAGCGCCCATCCCTTTTGCGAACAATCAACATAGGCCTGGCAATTTTGGCCCTGCTTTCATTGGCCGCGGTTCTTCTTTTGCCGCAGTTGCTGGCCACCCAGGTCACCGAGGCGCCGCAGCCTCCAGACGCTCGCTCCGTTGCCAGCCTCGAGCTTGTAGTTTCGAGCAACGAGCTCGGGTTTGTGGAGATAGTGGAGCTTATGGGATTTTCAATTGCAAATAGTTATGCTCCCAACGTCTTTGATACCAGCGGCCCCTGGTCAGTGGAACTCTATACAGCTGCACCTGAGCTCATTCGTGAATACAACATACAAGACCCGCGCGAGGTCCATGTTGAAGAAGATGAGGGCGAAGTGCCGCATGGCACCTTCAATCAACCCATGGTCGAATGGACGCTGGTCATTCCCTTATTTGACGACGAAGTAGACCTGAATGTCGAAGCCATCCTAATCCGCGACGAGAACGGGGACATCATTTTTGCCATCGAACCAGGGATTTGGGCCGCACTGGAAAAGAGCGCCCAGGGTGATGTGGTTCGTGGAAACTTGCTTACTTGTGTAACCGTGAGCGGAGAATTCGCAGAATTCCGCTCGGCTTCCTGCAGTCGCTAATCTGCTTAGTATCGATAACAAAAAAGACCCTCGAGAAAACTCGAGGGTCTTTTGTGTGTAGAGCAGCGAGCGCTTAGTCCGCGCTGGCCGTCAGGGTCACGCCATCGCAGGTCCAGGTCCAGGTCAGCGGCTGCGGCAAAGATGCCGAAGCCTTCAGCGTCCCAGAACCTGCCCCGCAGGCATTCGAACTGAACTGGTACCCACCCGCCGGCAGGCTGATGGTGATGCCGCCCTGCGGCACCCAATACCCGTACAGCCCGCCTACACCCGTCAGGGTGACAATGAAGGGGCTGTTCATCAGGTTCTCGATCACGATGTTGCTCAGCGCCACCCCGGCGCACTTCTTCAGCACCAGGGTGGGTTCACCCTCCGTGGCCATGAAGGTGCCGGTGTTCAGGTGGCCGCAGGCCGTGTACTTGTAGAAGTACGAGCCCGGGATCAGGTCCAGCTCAGCGTTCTGCTCACTGGCCAGGAACACGGTCTCGGTCATGCCGGGGCCGTTGAGGGTCACTGCCACGCTCGCCCCCGTGCGGTTATCCACGCTGACCCCCACCGTGTCGAAGCGCGGAGCCGCCAGGGCGGGCACCGCCGCCAGCAGCAGGGCCACGGTGGCTAACACTACGACGGTTTTTCTTGCCTTCATCAGGAAACCTCCGTACGTAGATTGGATTACGCCAATGGTGATCTACCGAGTACGAAACAGAGCCCCGAATTATGATGCTCGCGAATTAAAGTCGTTAAGCATTGCATAAATGGGAATTGAGGGGAGGTTATCCAGAACTCACCGGATCCCGGTATCACAGTAAACGATGGTTTCAGTCATCAAGCCTGGGCGCACACTCAGTGTTACATTCGTCATGCAATAGGGCAGCGTAGTCCCTTCCGGTGAGCGGATCGCGTAATCCCCCACCGGTAGCTTTACCTCGAACGTGCCATCCGCATCGGATGCAAAACGTAGGATCTCGCGCGCCCCGTCCGCGCCGGTAACCACCAGCTCGGTTTCAAACAGCGTATCCGGACAGGGCTCTCCCTCTTGCACAACTGGGCAATTTGGCCCCAACAGCACCATCCCACGAATGCCTTGCCCCTCAGGGATAGCCGCTCCGCAAGACGCCAGGGCAACCGCGATGAACAACGCGGCCGGAAAATAAAGTCGCCTCAAATCAGCATCCGGCTGCCCGGATTGTTAATCGCATCTCCAGATCCAATCGGAGTTCTTGTTGCCCGACTTGATCGCCTTCGTTCCCGTCACAGTTTCACCGCAAGCGCGCGCGGAAAACTGGTATCGGCCGGCCAGCAAAGTCAGTTTGTTCTCGCCGGTCTTGATGGTCAGCACATAGCGCTTTGGCCCAGTGAGCGTCAGCGTAAATGCGCTCCCCGTGCGGTTATCGATTACGATGGTGCCGTTCAGGCCCTTTTCGCATTTCTTCAATGTGAATGTCCCGCCCGTGCTGCCCACGGTGAAGGTTCCCGTATTGGTGCGCCCGCAGGCCACGTAACGATAGGTATAAACGCCAGGTTCTACCCTCAGGTTGGTCGTGAGACGCGTGATGGTCACCTTCAGATCCGTAGGTCCCCTGAGAATAAGATAAACCGAGGCCTCAGTCTTGTTGCGAATGACCAGGGTGACCTCGCTGGCTGCCAGCGCCGGCGCCACCGCCGTGGCCAGCAATAGCATGGTCAGCGCAATTAGGGAAACTCGTCTCCAGGACTTCATACCTACCTCCTGTTACCTTTCACATATCAAAATCGAAAAACGGAATTGTTTACTCTCTTCAATGTTTATCCCTTTGCCAGCGCGCCTTCCAAATCCGCGATCAGATCGTCCGCGTGCTCAATGCCCACGGAGAGCCGCACCAGCGCGGGGCTCACCTCTAGCGGCGAGCCCGCCGTGGAGAGGTGTGTCATGGCGGCCGGCAGCTCGATCAGCGATTCCACCCCACCCAGCGACTCCGCCAACGCGAAGATACGCGTGCCTTCCGCTACTTTGCGGGCGGCCTGCTCCCCGCCCCTCAATTCGAAGGACAGCATGCCGCCTCCGTTGCGCATCTGCTTGCGCGCCAGCGCCTGTTGCGGGTGAGAATTGTGGAAGGGGTAATACACCTTGCTCACTTTAGGATGCGCCGCCAGGAACCCGGCCACTGCGGCCGCGTTGGCCGCGTGGCGTTCCATGCGCAAGGCCAAGGTCTTCAGCCCGCGCAGGATGAGGAAACAATCCATCGGGCCCGGCACCGCCCCGGCCGCATTCTGCAAAAACGCCAAGCGCTCCGCCAGCGTCTTATCGTTTAACGCCAGCAGGCCCAGCACCACATCCGAGTGGCCGCCTAAATATTTAGTCGCCGAATGCACCACTACATCTGCGCCCAGCGCCAGCGGCTGCTGCAGGAACGGCGTGGCGAAAGTATTGTCGACAACCAGCAGGGGTTTCGTTGAGTGGGCTTTCACCGTCTTCGAAATCCCCGCCATATCCGCGATGCCCAGGTGTGGATTGGTCGGCGTCTCGATCCATACCATCTTCGTCTTAGGGGTCAGTGCCGACTTCACGGCCGGTAGGTCCGCCGTATCAACGTAGCTGAATTCCAATCCAAAGCGGCGGTACTCCTTATCGAATAGCCGGAACGTGCCGCCGTAAACATCCCCGCCGACCAGAATATGGTCGCCTGGGCTAAAGGTGCGGATGATCGTGTCCGTGGCCGCCATGCCGGAGGCGAAGGCCAAGCCGAAGGCTCCGCCTTCGAGCTCGGCAAGGCACTTCTCCAGCGCCGTGCGCGTCGGGTTGCCGGTGCGCGAATATTCATAACCCTTATGCTTACCGACTCCCTCCTGGGCATAGGTCGATGTCTGGTAAATGGGCGTCATCACCGCCCCTGTGCTGGGGTCCGGCGGCTGCCCGGCGTGAATGGCTAGCGTCTCGAAGCGGTCCTCGGGCATTCGTCCTCCGCGAGGAATTGTAATCCAACGACCTACGCCCCCTTAGGTTTAGTCTATGGTGAAATCTGAAGTACTTTCACGATATGAATGCCTGCCATAGAAACCAGGCGGCCGCGCCCCAAAATATGATCACCGCCACATACCCCCAAAATAGCGCCCGTTTCTCTTCGATCTTTCCCCCCCGATCGGGGACAAAGGCTTCGCGCCGCCAAACTACTATCCAGCCTGCCAGCCCGAGGATAAGGCCCATGCCCGCATAAATCAGAGCCTCGGTCCGGGCAGGGACCGTGCCCGGGACGCCCGTATCCGCCAGCAAATATGCCGTCCCGTACCAGGCAAAGGCGGCCAGAGAGATCAGCGCTACCAACAATCCAATGTGCATCTTCGGCGAGGATCTTCCGGTAGCCATTTCCATCCAGGAAAACGAACACCTTACTTAAGAGTTACTTATTACCATCCACCCCCAAGCTATAATCCTTCTTGATGTCTGATATTTTCTTCACAAACACCGACGAGATCCCCCTCCCACCCGGTGAAGTCCGCATTCGGTCGCTTACAGCCACCCCCCGACCGGATGGCGCCCGCATCAAAGTGCACTTCGCCCTCACTCCTTTCCAGCTGCGCCCCAACATCGAAATGAACATTACCAACAGCCAGGGCCGCGAGGTTTCCGCGCTGAGCATCGTCGAAGCCATTGACCCTGCCATGGACTTCACCATGCACCTGCGCGAGCCGGAAACCAGCGGCCGCTATACATTGGAGTTGCTGGTCTTCTACGCCGACATGGAAGGCCAGGCGGCCGCCAACGGTGCCCAGCGCTCCGCGGGCGAGGTCTTAGAGAAAGCCAGGCAGATCGTGGATCGCCGCCAGGTCGAGTTCGATACCGCCAGGAATGCCCCATAACTAGCCGACAAAATCGCCAGCGGCCCGGAGTAAAAGTTGCAATAATCTCGGCGATGAACAACACACCTCGCACCGACCTCGCCAGGCCGCGTTCGCGCCTTCCCCGCATCGCCTTCGCCCTTCTCGCCTCCATCTTCATCCTGCTCCTCGCGCTGGCCTGGCCGCTGATCAACGAATTCCTTTGGCCGGGCTCGCACAATTCCGCGCTATCCGCGGTCGTGATTACCGCCACCCCCAGCCCTTTTAGCCCGACAGGCACACCGCGCCCTACTGCGACGCCTACATCCGCGCCCGCCCCCACCCTCGCCTCCGGAGCGCCGTTCGAAGCCGGCGGCGAAGATACTTTCGGCGGCGCCATCATCCTTGGCATGCGCGAGCAGGGCTACGCCCGGCTCTTCTGGCATCGCCTGGTTGGCGAACCCTTCACCCGTCTCACCGACGGCGCCTGGGATGACATCCAGCCCGCGGTGAACCCCGATGGAAACCGACTGGCCTTCGCATCGAATCGCGCTGGACACTGGGATATTTACACGCTCGATCTCACCAGCGGAGTCACGCGGGAGTTCAGCGATGACATCGCCTATGATGGCAACCCCTCCTGGTCCACGGATGGGTGGTTGGCCTATGAACACTTCGACGGCCGGAACCTCGAGATCTACATGCGTCCCGCTGACGCTTCGCTGGAACCCGTGCTCATCAGCTCCCACGCCGCCGCGGATTACGCGCCCGCCTGGCGGCCGGGCGCCCAACACATCGCCTTCATCTCGACTCGTGCCGGCCTACCGCAGCTTTGGCTGGTGGACCTCGAAGCCAATGGTGATGCCCGTTTCCAGCATCTGATCCCCGCCGACGCGGCCCAGGCCGCGCCCGCCTGGTCTCCCGACGGCTCTTGGCTGGCCTGGGCGCAGCAAGAGGACATTGCCTGGGTCATCTACGCCGTGGACCTGTCCGACCCTGAAGCGACTCCCACTCGCCTTGGGCCAGGGACAAACCCACAGTGGAACCCCGCAGGCAGCGCCGTGCTTGCCGAGCTGCACGACGCCGGCAGCTCTTACCTCACCGCCTATACGATTTCTGGCGGCCTTGCTCTGGCTCCCGAGCTTTTGCCGGGCAACCTGGATGGCTCCGCCTGGGGCAGCGCCGCACTCAGCGAACTGCTGCCCGCGCTGCTAGCCGCTGCCGCGCAATCCACCCCCGCGGCAACTTGGGACCTTAGCCGCGCCGCCACCGGCCGCGAGACCGTTCCGCTTATTGATGTCAACGCGCCCTTCGAGCTCTTGAACGTCGCCGCCCTGGAACCCTTCGACGCCTTGCGCGCCCGCGCCGCGCGCTTGCTCGGCTGGGACGCGCTTTCCAGCTTGGAATCAGCTTTCGTGCCCATAAACCGCCCGCGGCCACCGGCTCGTCAGCAGGATTGGTTGTATACCGGCCGCGCCTTCGAATTGCACAGCCGGCTGTTGGGCGCGGGTTGGATGGCCGTCGTGCGCGAGGAATACGGCGGCAGGACTTATTGGCGCGTCTATTTGCGCGCCGCCGACCAATCCGGCGGCTTGGGCCGCCCGCTCACCGAACTGCCCTGGGCCTTCGCCGCGGGCGGAGTGGCCGCCGCGCCCGCCGGCTACTGGGTGGACTTCACCGCCCTGGCCGCCGACTATGGCTTCGAGCGCCAGCCCGCGCTTGCCAATTGGCGCACGTATTACCAGGGCGCTCTGTTCAACCAATTTGTGCTAACCGCCGGGCTGTCCTGGGAGGAGGCCATGCTGCAGCTCTACTCCCCCGAAGAGGTGGCCACGATCCAAGCGGCTTCGTCGCCATGAAACTTGTTCGTCATTGCGAGCAAAGCGAAGCAATCTCCCGGCCAATGGTGGGGATTGCTTCGTCGGCGTGGCCAGGCAACGCAATCCTCGCAATGACGGTACTAGGTTTTCTGCTCGCCGCCTGCCAGCCCGCCGCGGCCACCCCGACCCTCACGCCCATCATCCCCCCCAGCCTCACGAGCACATCCACGGCTACAGCTATACCCAGCGCGACTGCCACTGCCCTCAAGCTCGCTGCCACCGCCGTCCCAGAGCTATCAGACGATCGTGTTCCCACGCTGGCGCCTTTCCCCCTCACTAAAGCTGAACTCCAGCCCACTGCCTTATCCACCTCCGGGATCTCGCCAGCCAGTTTCCCGGCTCCGTTGGCGCTCAACCCGCACGACCACTTCTATTTCGCGCGGCCCGTGGCCGATGCAGACCTCAAATCGCCTATCCCCAGCCAGCGTTACGGCGTGCTGCAAGAAGCCGGCGAAATCCATGATGCTCACCTGGGCCTCGACATCGGCCTAAACTCCCGCACGCCGGTGCGCGCCGCCGCGGGCGGCACGGTGACTTGGGCCGCCTATGGCCTGCTCTATAACTCGGTGAATTACATCGATGACCCGTATGGCATCTCGGTGGTCATCCGCCACGATTTCGGCATAGACGGCAAGCGACTTTACACTATCTACGCGCACCTCTCCGAAGCCAAGGTGAAGGTAGGCGATCGGGTAGAGTCCGGCCAGGTGATCGCCCTCTCCGGCGACACGGGCCTCACCACCGGTCCGCACCTGCATTTCGAGGTGCGCCTGGGCGGCAACACCATTTACCTTACGCGCAATCCCGAGCTATGGATCGCCCCGCCCGAGAATTACGGCGTGCTAACCGGCCGCGTGGCCACCACCAGGGACGCGCTGCTGATGAACCGCCTGGTGGAGGTGCGTTCGCTGGACACCGGCAAGCTCTACACCATGTACACCTACGCCACCGAATACAAGTTGCTGCCGGATGACTATTACGCCGAGAACTTCGCCCTGGGTGACTTGCCTGCCGGGCGCTACGAGGTGGCCGTGCCCTACCTCGGCGTCTGGCGCCGCGCCGAAGTGGAGATTAAGCCCGGCGCGGTAACCTATTTCCACTTCCGCGGCCTCGATGGCTACAGCTTTGAGTTGCCGGCCGATCCGATACCGGAGAACGTTCCGGTCAATTAGGCACTGAGCATCCGGCCGCCTCCCTCACTGAGCAGCCGCTATCGGCGAAGGGCGATCCGCCGTCATTGGGCGGCAATCCGCCCGCCGGGTCTTGCTTGCATACTTTCACCTTATAATCTGAAACCGAATGCAAGGATATGAAGCATACAGGCGAGAGAGAATAGATTATTGGAATCGCCTGGCCAGTCACCCACGCCGCCTAAAAAGGCTCGCCAACTATTACCATCGTCTGCTGCAGCATCAGTTTCGGCTGGTAGTGCCCCCGGGCAGCCGCGTGCTGGAGCTGGGCAGCGGCGAAGGTGATTTGCTCAATGCTTTGGCTCCCGGCTTCGGAGTGGGGATCGATTATTCGGTGCACATGGTGCAACGGGCAAAGACTAAATACAAGCATCTCCACTTTGTTCAAAGCGATGCTCACCAGCTTCCTCTCGATACCAAGTTTGATTATGTGATCCTTTCCGACCTGCTCAATGATGTCTGGGATGTTCAGGCGGTGCTCGAACAGATCGGCCGCCTCAGCCAACGGCATACGCGAATACTTATTAACGCCTACAGCAAGTTTTGGCAGTTTCCGCTTGGCCTGGCTCAACGCCTCACCCGGGGAGTCCCCAACCTGGAACAGAACTGGCTCACGGTTGAAGACATGCAGAACATCCTTCGCCTGGCGGATCTGGGGAGTGTAAGACATGACGTGGCCATCCTGTTGCCGGTCAACATTCCCCTGCTTTCCGGGTTGGCCAACCGATTCCTGGTGCGCATCTGGCCTTTTAATTTTTTCGCGCTCACCAATTTCCTCATTGCCCGCCCCTTTGTCAAAGCCCCGCGAGAGGTAAACAAAGAGGCCGTCCCCAAGGTCAGCGTCATCATCCCTGCCCGCAACGAAGAAGGAAATATCGCCAGCATATTTCAGCGCGTTCCAGAGCTTGGCAAGGAGACGGAGCTCATCTTTGTCGAAGGCCATTCGCGGGATGGCACTTATCAAGAGATACGAAGGCAGATCGAACGGCAGGCGCGCACAGCGCGGCTGCTTAAGCAGGCGGGCGTAGGCAAAGCGGATGCCGTGTGGCAAGGCTTTAAGATTGCATCGGGGGACATCCTGATGATCCTGGATGCCGACCTTTCCGTTCCGCCCGAAGATCTTTCCCGATTCTATGCGGCGCTCACGACAGGAAAGGCGGATTTCGCAAATGGGGTGCGGCTGGTATACCCAATGGAGGAGGGAGCCATGCGGCCGCTCAATCTATTGGGAAATAAGTTCTTCAGCCTGGCCTTT
Source organism: Anaerolineales bacterium (assembly GCA_040882365.1). Lineage (GTDB taxonomy): Bacteria > Chloroflexota > Anaerolineae > Anaerolineales > UBA11579 > JAMCZK01. The sequence continues at coordinate 10,064 of JBBEBI010000031.1, read as the reverse complement.
TCCTGGTTGCTCGGCCAGCCAATAAAAGACACGCTGTGCGGGACCAAGGGATTATGGCGGCGCGATTATGAGGTGCTCCGCAAGCACTGGCAGCATTTCGGGAAATCCGACCCCTTTGGAGATTTCGACCTATTATTTGGAGCCTCGAAGTTGGGGCTCAAGATCAGAGACCTGCCCATCCGTTATCGCGAGCGCACTTATGGAAGCACGAACATCGATCGCTGGAGGCATGGCTGGCTGCTGCTTAGGATGGTGTTCAACGCTGCCCGCTGGCTGAAATTCGTGTAAAGCATCCCTAATGTTCACAAAAAGATAACTATGAATAGTCCCGTATCCGATAAGGCAAATCATGAGCTGCAGCATGGCAAATTGCTGGCTGCGGAAAACGCGGAAGTTGCCTGGGGCTGGGGAACCCCAGCCGGCCAGCAACGCGCCAGGCGCAGAGGGCAGCTAGTCGCCACGGCCGCCGGCCTGGGCCCCGGTGTCAGAGCCCTGGAGTTGGGATGTGGCACAGGGCTATTTTCCGGCATATTTGCAGCCAGCGGAGCCGAGATCATTGCCATCGATATTTCTCCGCAATTGCTGGAGATCGCCCGGGCCAATATCAAGTCGGTGAACTTTGTATGCGGTCGCTTTGAAGAAACAGACTTCGCTGGTCAATTCGATGCGGTCATTGGCTCATCGGTTTTGCACCATTTGGATTTCATGCCCACCTTGGAAAGATCGCTCTCGCTCCTGCGGCCAGGCGGGGTTTTTGCCTTCGCCGAGCCCAATTTTATGAACCCGCAGGTCTTCGCCGAGCGCACCTTCCTCCGTAAACGGTTGCGCTACGTGTCGCCGGATGAGACCGCATTTTTCCGCTGGTCCCTTAAGGGGAGATTGAAGAAGGCGGGATTCGCAAATATAACCATTACCCCATTTGACTGGCTTCACCCCGCCACCCCGGCGGGGGCGATCCCCTGGGTGAGCCGCGTGGGGGAATTTCTTGAGAAAGTGCCTTTGGTTCGCGAGTTCTCCGCGTCCCTGTTGATTCGCTGTGAAAAACCGCAGTTGGATTAAGCCATTGCTGTCTAAACTGCTGGCGCATCCGCTCACCCGCGGCCTGGATATTGATGCCCCTGAAACCAGCGCGTTGCGCGCCCGTATCATTCGCGAGAAGGCCTTCCTGCACCGGATCTACGGGGAATGGTACGAGATGCTGATGTCCACCTTGCCCCGAATTCCCGGCCAGGTGATCGAGCTTGGTTCGGGAGGCGGATTCCTGGCCGAGCGCCTGCCTGGCGTGATTACTTCGGAGGTTTTCTTCCTCCCCTTTGTCAGGCTGGTCGCCAGCGGGCTGGCTCTGCCTCTCCAATCGTCCTCGCTTCGCTCCATCCTGATGATCGATGTGTTGCATCACCTTCCGGATTTGCCCAGGTTCTTCAGGGAAGCCGGCCGAACCGTTAAGCCCGGTGGCGTCTTGGCCATGATCGAGCCGTGGAATAGCCCCTGGTCGAGCCTCATATATAGGCATCTGCATCATGAGACTATGGATACCACCGCACAAGATTGGACTCTGTCTGGTTCTCGTCCGCTTAAGGACGCCAACATCGCCCTGCCCTGGATCGTATTCAAACGCGATAAAAGCAGATTTGAAAAGGAATTTCCGGAATGGAGGCTTATCCATGTGCGGCCTTTCATGCCGCTCCGTTACTTGCTTTCGGGCGGCATTTCCCTGCGCAGCCTGATGCCGGGGTGGAGCTTTGGTTTTTGGACAGGCGTTGAAAAGTTGGCAGGTCCCCTGGCAGCAAAGTCAGGCATGTTTGCCCACATCGTGTTGGAGCATACCTAGCGCCCATGATTTCATCTTCGAAAGCGCCGTTTTTCCGCCAAGCCTGGCGGGACCCGCTGGCGGCCGCCTTTACTGGCTTGCTGCTTCTCATCCTGCTTTCAGTCGCGGCCGGCTTGCTTTCTCACAACTACACGGGCGAAGAATTCTCGGTTTTGCACTATGCCGATAACTTCGATCACCTAACCGCCTGGACCACATACTTTAATGAAATAGGCAGTCCCGTAGCCGTAACGTATTGGACCTACTTGTATGAGTCCTTTGGATACAACCCTCCGGTCGCGCGTTTCTTCTCCTTCATTTTGTTGTTATTAGCCGCAAGCGCCGCAACTCTCTTGTTCCGCAAAGTCTGGCCCAGACGGAAAAACGTATCTACAATTTTAGCGGTCCTTTTGCTGCTTTTTTTTTCAAACGGATTTCGAACCCCATCGCCTTTACGGTTTCCGGCTATCAGCGCCATCTGGCCCTCCTGCTTTTCTTTTTATCCGGGATAAGTCTCCAGGCCTGGGCAGCCGGGCGGCCATCACAGGGCAGATGGTTGGCGTTTAGCTTCCTGCTCTTTCTTTTGTCGGTGTTTACGTATGAAAACACTGCGTTACTTTTCCCTGCCTTATTGCTTTTTTCCTGGCCGCTCAGGGCTGAGCAGACCAAGCAAAAGAATCAAAAAGACGTAAAAAAGTATGGCTTGCTGGCCCTGGCAGGCATACTCTGTGGGCTGCTGCCCTACTTTACATATCGGCTGATTGGTTACTTGAATGGCCGGCCATTGGCAACCCCGACGATGGGGACTGAGATTGGCCTAGACACACTTGGGGACGCGCTCACGGTGACGATATCTGTCCTGTTGAATTTTGCCGACCCGCAGAATCTTGGCAACACGCCCTGGGCCCTGGTCGCCACCGGCATCTTCGTGATCGCGGCAATCCTTGGCACGTATACCTTTATTCGAATCTTTCGGAAACAGGAGCCCGCCGATCAGAACAGTGAGGAAAGGCTTCGTTTCCTCATCCTCTTCGCGGGTTGCGTCTGGCTCCTCCTGGTGGGCACAGTGCCGTATGGCATAGCTGGCTATGGCGTCACCAGTCGCGTGTATTCCGCAGCCATCTTTGGATTGTTCCCGTTGCTGCTTCTCATCTATGATCTGGGAAAGAATGCTTTAGTCCGCAGCCTCGTGCTGCTTTGTATAGTTCTCTCCTTTGTTCTGGGCTTTGCTGAAATGGGGGCCCGCCACGCTCAGGTCAATCACCCGGGCAGAGATCTGACCTCCTTTTACCTTGGTCTCAAGCAGGTCGTGCCCTTTGTAAAATCGGAGACGGTCTTCATCCTTATAGACTTTCCGCTCAGCGAGTCGGGCTGCGGGCCTTCCATGGAAATGCTTTACGGCCAGATAGACCTTCTCTGTGCCTTCCTTAGCTCCACAAACCCGGAATATCGGGCCATCCGCTATCCAACCTATTTGGCCGCAGAACGGGGCGGCAATTTAAGAACGGAGAACTGGATCCTAATCCGCGTGGACGAGGCCGGAACTCCGCAGATCGTCGATGAATTGAACCCTGGAGATTTGGATTTATTCATTACCTGGCAGGACCAGTCGCCAATTCGTACCGATTTCAGAAGGATCGAACCGGCCTCATCCCATGTTACTCAATTTTATGAATACCTATTAAGACAGGCCCAGGAATAGGAAGCGCGCCTTCAGGCTCTGCCTGCTCCTCACCCCGCTCGTAGCAGCAGCCCGGCCCACATAGCAGCGCGGTTAGGCCGCGGCGGCCTGGCGGCAGGCTGCGCGGAGGCAGGCGACAGGGTAGCTGAAGCCGTTGCAGAGGCCGAAGGCCTAGGGGTCGCCGTTTCGCTCATCGGTCAGCCTGAGGTAGCCGCAGTACTATATACGTGAGGATGAGAAGGAAGGTGTGGCGGCGGTTGAGGGCTGGACACCAAAAAAACAGGGTTACTTGCACGTATGGGGGTCGCTACACTCGCCGATGGAAAATATCCGCCATCCCCACCCTTGACAAACACCGTAGATACATTGTATCATACACGTATATCCTATAGTACTGAGGGTAATTACCATGGCAGAAGACAACGAATTTATCAAAGCCTTAAGAAGTCGGCTGGCTGATTATGTAAGTTCAATCGACCAGGAGAGAAAAGTGGTTCGCGGTCTCTTGGAGTCGATTGAGCAGAAAGAACAGCACGTATTACATATTCAGAAGCTGCTTGAGGCTGAGGGAGTGAACCTTGAGGCCGAAGGGATGGAGGTCGGCCTAGATGTTTCGCTCGCGGATCTAGCACATGAAGTCCTAAGTAAAGAAGCAAAGGGGCAACCCGTGCATTATCGCGAATTAGCTCAGATGATATTCAAACGGGGGAAAAACATCCCCGGAAAAGATCCAGCTGCCAATTTGATTGCGCATTTAGGACGAGATGACAGATTTCAGCGAGCAGGAAGGGGGCTCTATGGACTGACAGAGTGGGGATTGAAGCCGACTAGTAGGAAACGCAGGAAATCTAAACGCCGTCGAGCGCAAAAGTTGCCGACAATTGGAAAGGAGGCGTGAGTTGACTAACACGAGCAACAATGTTGATGTTGCTATTTACGCCCTTGCTTTACTAGGTGGAGCGACCAGGAAGGTCTCAACAGAAGAAATCGCTTATAAAGCATTTTCGATTTCACCACATCGGTTTTCTTGGGCCGAGACCAGATACTCTCATATTCCCGATAAGGAAGTTACGCGGATAGCGCTTGAAGATGCCGCAAAAGAAAAAAACGGGGCGTTAACAAAAGGGAAAGCAGCCCGTGAGTTATCAAAAGATGGATGGTTACTCACCTCGAGAGGACTTCGATGGCTGGAAGAGAATAAAGCCCGAATTGAAGAAGCCATCAGCCTAAAAGAGGCGGCGATAGCCATGAGCGCAAAGGAAATCCAACGCTTAAGGACCCGAATAATGAGGGAACCTGCGTTTACCGTTTACGAAAAGACCAGATCTGTCTCAGCTGTTACAAGCTTTATGTTTACCGACTTGCTTCAGTGCACACCAGATGCCTTGCCTGAATTGGTTCGGCTTAAATTCGACCGCTTAATGAATCTTGCCCAACTAGCACAAGAGAACTACTTGATCGATTTCCTAAAGGAATGCGATTCCAAATTCCATAACCTCATGATTGAGTAAGCGGCAAGGGAGACAATATGGCATTAGTAAAGATTGAAATTGGCAAACCCATCAATATGGAGTTGGACACCAGATATTTCCAGTTTAACAGTAGCTTTGCCATTAGAGATATATATGACGCCTTTGTAGAATTGATCACTAATTGCGACGATAGCTACAATAGACTTTCGAAAAAAAGGGGTAGATCACAAAATGGCGGCCCAATCTTGATTGAACATGCCCCAAAACGAAATGCCCCCTCCGTTATTTGTGTAAAGGACAGGGCGGAGGGTATGACGCTTAGGGAAATGGTAAACAAGCTTGGTAACGTGGGCAAACGCCATTCCGAGCTTGGCGATAGAGGTTTCATGGCTCGCGGGGTAAAAGACTGTACCGCACTCGGTGAAATGCTAGTTGAATCGATAAAAAATGGTCGATTTTATGCAGTGGAAATCACAAAGAACGCTAAATTAATCCCGCAAACCACACCCCAAGGAAGTCCAACAAGTCCCGAATTGAGAAAGAAACTTGGCTTAAGGCGAGAAGAAAATGGCACCTCAGTCACTCTTTACGTGGATCCTCAGTATCGTGTTCCCCAATCTAGCACTCTGATTCGCGATCTCCCCTGGCATTACGCCCTACGATTCGTCCTATCGGAAAATAGTCCTACAAAGCTAACTTATCGTAACCTAAACGGGAGAAGTAAGAAAATAGAGATAATTACATATCGCCCACCAGAAGCAGCTTTGCTTGTCGACGAGATATTTGAGGTCTCAGGGTATCCGGAGGCCAAGGGGCTTCTTAAACTTTGGAAATCGCCTACTCCCTTTGAAACGCCAGGAGACAAAAGGTTTAGGCGCTCTGGATTCCTAATAAAGGGATCGAAGGCCGTTTATGAATGTAGCCTCCTTCTCCCTGAATTTGAATCGGATCCACTAGGCGCAAGATATTTCGGGGTCATCGAATGTCCATTCATAGACACACTTTTAGAAGAGTATGATTTTAATAGAGCTGGTGGAGGAAAGCATCGACCAAGCAATCCCTCTTTGCTTGTCGATCCCAATCGGCAATCAGGTTTACTCAGGGAACACCCCTTTACTAATGCATTTTTACAAAGGCCAGCGGAGAAATTACGCGAGCAAATCAAAAATGATAGACAAAGTCAGCAAAAAGATGCGGAGAAAATCGAAAATCAAGAAACTAGAAACAGGTTGGATAAACTCGCCAGGCTTGCAAGCGAATTTCTCGAGGGAGAAACAGAAGACTTGATTGAAGGGCAAACAAGCGGGGAGCCGGATAGTGCCGAACTTCATTCAAAAGGAATATCTATTGTCCCCCGTTTTGCACGGATGAAAGTGGGTGAAGAAAAGCAGTTTTGGGTATACATAGAAAATCACCTGATTAGCAAAAATATAACCGCTGGAACAATCGAGATAATGGGGGAAGCTATAGGATGCTTAACAAATCCATTCCAAATCCTTCCGCATCCAACCAAACCAAACTTATCAATAGGAAAATTCAAAATGAGGGCATTTAAAGTAAGTGTGCCTATTTACATCCAGACAAACATTGAAGGAATGCAGTCGGCAGGGGCGTACATTGAAGTGGTCGAGCGAGGAGGCCAAAGCAGGGATTTTACTGCCCCCATTGAATTTGAGCACATGCATTATTCGGTCAAACTCGCAGGAAAGAGGACAGTGCGCCTTTTCGCACGTTATCCCGAACTCATCCATGGAAAAACGGCGCTCAAGGTGTGGAGTGGTAATAATGATGTGGCAGAGGTATTGGGAAGCAACTTTTTATTACCTGTGGCAGAAACCAATTATGCAGAAGCATCCATAAGGCTAATTGGAAGAAAACTAAATGGCAAGACAAAGATTTACGCCCAGCTAGATGAGCTGACTGCAGAAGCCTCAGTAAAAGTGATCGAAAAAGAACCGGGAGAAACCCCCATAAAGATCGAATTCAGCCCGGAAGACTTCGGGAACTTCCGAGCTCAATGGGCAATCCATCAGGGAAGACCCAATTTACTACTGGTGTCGTCAAACCATGATTCTATTCGAAGATACCTAGGCCCAGGCCCTGAGTATGAGGGGCAAAACAGTCCAGCTTTCAGGATATTGCTTGCTGAGATTGTGGCTGAAAGTGTTTGCAGAAAACTTCTGCTTCATGATTCTGAAAAAAGGCCTTGGGATTATCGCCTCGCGGAATTGAAACAAGATAGTGCCATCGTAAGTGATGTGCTTGCTAGGTTTCATAGGCGTTTCAGAGATTTTGTGACGAAAGCCCATGCTGCAATGTTGTCAGCAGGGGAGTTGAGCAGAATCTCTCACCCAGCACAAGGGAATGGAGCTTCGCACCAAGCATCTCCCATCCATTGACCCCACTTTCAGCTCGCAGCAGGCAAGCCCTACGGGAAGGCATCGCCGCCCAGGCTTCCAACTCGCCAGGTTCGTCTCCCGGGGCGTGGTGGCTAACGCGCCCCAGGCAGGGGGGGCCAGTGGGCAGCAGCCAGCCTGCGCACCCGAGGGGAAAAGAAGCGTCAAGGGGTCTTGAGGTCAGGAGGTCCCGAGGTCCAGGTGCGAGGCTTTCCAGGCGCGGGCGGGAGATTGCGTTCCCTCGTCGCCGCCAAAGGCGGCTCGCTCGGGACAGGCAGTCGGGTTCAGGGTTGATATAGCTGCGAAGGGCAATGCCCTCCTCAATGACGAAATAAGAGCGCCTTCGATCCAAGTCACCTCCCTGGCCATAGAGTGGCATCAGGAATTTCTCGTCGCTTCGCCAGCCAGAAGCGGCTGGGTACGCTCGCTCGAAATGACAAGGAGCGGAGGCTGCTCAAAATAACAGGGATGGAGGACGCCTCTATCCGCCTCCTTGACTTCACCCTCCGTTTCTCCCTAGACCCGCCCTTCCATGCTTCATTCCGTCTCGCCATCCGGTGCCTCATGCCGTCTGCTCTGCGCTGCTTCGCAGCGCGGGAGAAGTTATGCGCCGGGGCCTGCACTGAGCGAGGCGAATGTGGCGAACACGCTTCTCCAGGAATCTGGGTAGCGGCGTAAAAACGCCGCTAAACGCTCCCCTCGCATTCGCTCGGGACGGCGCCTGCCCGGAATGATAAACGGCAGACGTATCAGCGGCCGCCATTCCCCTGGCCACCTTCCTGCGGGCGCGTGTCGCAAGGCCGGTTCCTTCTGCCACGCGCCATCGTCTATGCGGATCCTGCGCCACCGCCCTGCCCGGCCACCTTCCTGCGGGCGCGTATCGCAAGGCCGGTTCTTTCCGCCAGGCACCGATCCTCTATGGCGAAGGGGGATTGGGGGAAACAACCTTGTTTCCCCCAATGGGGCTGCGGGGCGGAGCCCCGCAAAGAGATCTTCTTACAAACCAAAAGCACTCTGGGCAGGCTCCAAGCCAGGTTGGCGCCATACCATGACAGAGCTGACTCGCGGCCTCACAAGCGGCGGGCTGGCAAATACAGTCGCGGAGATTGCTTCGTCGGGCTGCTACTCTGTCTTCAGCGGTGGCCATTACCCTCCTCGCAATGACGAATGGAGGCGGATTTCTGCGTCACCGCCCTCCCCGGCCATCTTCCTTCGGGGGCGTTCCGCGGGACTGTTCCTTCTACTAGGCGCCAATCCTCTATTGCGGAAGGGGCCTGGGGGAACCAACTTTGGTTTCCCCAACGGGGTGCGGGGCAGAGCCCCGCAAAGAGAAAGATGGGACGCTAAAAATGTTGTGGGAGATTGCTTCGTCGGGTTCAGGCGATGGAAAGCCAGGGTGGTTACCCCTCCTCGCAATGACGAAACAGGCGGATTTTTGCCTCACAAGCCGGAGACAGAGAAAGCTAGGAGGAATAGGGGCTTGTCAAGTTGTAACGGTGGCTATATGCGGTCATTACATTACATCGTTCAGAGGGTAAGGACCTCCCTGGTAAGGCAAAAACGAGGCGTTCAAGGCCTTGACAAACAAGTACAAGTGTTCTATTATCTACCCGATATTAGAACACCTGTTTTCGGAGGCGAGGAAGGCCCTGCCTTCCGTCTTGCGAGGGAGCTGTTGCCGAAGGCAACTTGGTCGACCGAAGCAATCTCCAACAAGGATAGGAGAATGTCATGGCTAGAAAAGTCAAGATTACCGAAGCTACCAACGGCGCCCATGAGGATGCCCAGAACGGCTACCACGCACCCGACGATCAGCGCCTCAAAACGCTGCAGCGCACCCTGGACGACATCATGAAGCGCTTCGGCGAAGGCGCCATCATGCGCCTGGGCGAAGCCCACGGCATGGCCGTCGAGACCATCCCCACCGGGTCTCTTTCTCTCGACCTCGCTCTCGGCGTCGGCGGCATCCCCCGCGGCCGCGTCACCGAGATCTACGGCCCCGAATCCTCCGGCAAAACCACCCTGTGCCAGCACCTGGTGGCCGAGGTGCAAAAGCGCGGCGGCACCGCCGCCTTCATCGACATGGAGCACGCCCTCGACCCCAGCTACGCCGCCCGCTGCGGCGTGGACATCAGCACCCTGCTGGTGGCCCAGCCCGACACGGGCGAGCAAGCCCTGGAGATCGCCGAAGCCCTCGTGCGCTCCGGCGCTGTCGACCTCGTGGTCATCGACTCCGTGGCCGCCCTGGTGCCGCGCTCCGAGATCGAAGGCGACATGGGCGACGCCACCATGGGCATGCAGGCCCGCCTCATGTCGCAGGCGCTGCGCAAGCTGTCCGGCGCCATCAAGCAAACCAACACCGCCATGGTCTTCACCAACCAGCTGCGCCAGAAGATCGGCATCATGTTCGGCAACCCGGAGACCACCAGCGGCGGCATGGCGCTCAAGTTCTACGCCTCCGTGCGCATGGACGTGCGCCGCATCCAATCCATCAAGACCGGGCAGGACGTGGTAGGCAACCGCACGCGTGTGCGCGTCGTCAAGAACAAAGTCGCCCCGCCTTTCCAGACCGCCGAATTCGACATCATGTACAACGAAGGCATCTCCAAGGCCGGCGACGTGCTGGACCTGGCCGTGGCTTACGAGATCATCGAAAAGCGCGGCTCCTTCTACAACTACAAAGAGGATCGCCTGGGCCAGGGCCG
>JBBEBI010000030.1:11848-24480 GCA_040882365.1 Anaerolineales bacterium | reverse complement strand
CGCAAATGGTGTGGCCGCGTGGTCCAGCCATACAGCCCCGGGAAACTAAGGCAGCCATCCATATCATCTTGTTCATCATCCGCATCAATGATTTGTGGATTAATCAATGCAATCGGCGGAGCGGCCTTCCTTTTGTCGGTCCTTTCATTTCCCAAAGCAACAATTACCACGCGCCAATAGATGCCGATCTGTGGTGCCGCCAATCCAACCCGCCGTCACTGGCTTGTAAAGTATCCTTTAGATCTTGTATCAACGTGCTTGTCTTTCGCCCGTATTTCAAAACGGGCATACTCGTCCTACGTAGATCCTGCCGGCGTTGTGGATAAATGAGGATTTCCCGAATGGCCATGGGCACCTTTTATCCTGCAAAATGCTCCTTTATTAGTGCAGGCGTTCTTTGTGATCTACAATACTGCCATCCAAAAAAGCGGTGACTGCTTTATCAATCGAGCTCAAGTCGGTGACAATCGTTCGTATGCCGAGTGACTGGATGTTGTCGTATGCGCCGATGCCCATCCCGCGGCAAATTATTACCTGGCAATCTGCAATCACTTCAGCCATGCGTGTGTGGCGTTTCTCCGCCATGGGCCCATAGCCGTGCCGTTGCCCGGTTCCCTCAAGATGCTCGTGGTCCTTCTCCCTGAATTGAGTGTGCCCTGGCTTGGGGCGCAACTCTGAATTGCTGATTTTGCCGTCCTCGATGGTGAGGACCAGATAGTTGTGCGCCCGGCCAAAATGCCGGCTGATGGTCTTTCCGTCATCCGTGATCACTGCGATTTTCATTTTTATGGCTCCTTGCGTTTGCCGTTCCGGTGAAAATACCTTATAGAAAAATACGCCACAAGTGCTATGCCGCTTAGACAAACCGGACCAATGATTTCCATGGCCAAGATCCAAACAGGAGCGCTCACGACTCTATGACCCGGCTTTCATAGGGTAGGGAAAAAAGTGCCGCTCCCTGGACTGGTTGCCATCGTCCATAGGGCACAACACCACTAAAGCCGTCGAAGGCTTGGGATCCATATTCTTCCAATGGTGCGGCAGGTAGGCTTCGAATATCAAGCTGTCACCCACCGCCAGCAAATATCTCTCGGAGTCAACCGTATAAGCAATGTTCCCTTCCAGGCAATAAACAAACTCGCGGCCCGTGTGCACGATGGGCTTCTCCCCACTATCTGCGCCAGGTTCTAACGTGACGATGATCGGTTCCGCTCCAAGGCGCGGCATGCCTGCTGCCAGGTCCTGCATGGTACTGTGCTCAAAAGTGACGTGAGGGCGCTGATCCTTTTTTTGATACACCAATTTCTGGTTGCCCTGATTTGTTTGAAAGAATTCCGTGATGGAAACCTGCAGGCCCTGCGCCAATTGCTGCAATGTGCTTACGCTGGGCGAGGTTCGACCATTTTCAATGAGGCTCAGGGTATTGGTGTTCAAGCCGCTCAGCTTTGCGAGGGCCCTGATAGAAAGTTTGCGCGCAACCCGAATTTCACGTAAGCGCCGGCCAACGCTAACCTCCTCAAGGCCCAGTGGATCAAGAACTGGCGCCCCGTTTCCTGAGGCCTTGCTCTGCTGGCGAGCTCCAGATTTTCTACCGGCAATCATAAATATTCCTCCTGCAAATGGGAATCCAACCAATATAGTGGGCTATATTGCAATTATATCCAGGTTCTGTACTAATAAAATGTGTATTTGTCCCGTAATCATGGTGGCAAATGACAAATCTACCGCCTGCCTGACCCCTGAGAGCGGATACCGCCGACCGTTTGGAGGGCGGGTCTTTAGACCCGCCCTCGTGATTGAGTGGGCGGGTTTCAAACCCGCCCCTACACTGCCTTCAGCGCCTGATCCAGATCCTCGATCAGGTCCTCGGCCGCCTCGATGCCCACAGACATGCGTAGCAGATCGCGCGGCGTAGAGGCTGCCTCCCCCGCCACCGAGGCGCGGTGCTCCACCAGGCTTTCCACGCCGCCCAGGCTGGTGGCCTGCTTGAACAGCTTCAGCCCGGCGGCCACCTTGCGGGCGGCGGCCTCCCCGGCTTTAACCTGGAAGGATAGTAGCCCGCCGAAAGCCGACATCTGCTTGCGGGCGGTCTGGTGGCCGGGATGGCCGGGCAGGCCGGGGTAATGCACCCGGCTGACGGCGGCATGCCCTTGCAGGAACTCGGCGATCTTTTGCGCGTTGCCCGCTTGCGCGGCCACCCGCAGCGGCAGCGTCGCCAGGCCGCGGCGGATGAGCCAAGCATCGAACGGCGAGGGCACCGCGCCGCCCAGCCCCTGCACCTCACGGATGCGGGCGAAGGTCTCGTCCTCCTGCCGCGTGATAACCACGCCGCCGGTTACATCGCTGTGCCCGCCCAGGTACTTGGTCGCGGAATGCACCACCAGGTCGGCGCCGTGTTCCAGCGGGCGCTGCAAGACGGGCGTGGCGATGGTGTTATCCACCACCAGCCGCGCGCCCAGACCGTGCGCTACTTCGGCAGCCCGGGCCAGGTCGATGATCTTTAGCAGGGGATTGGAGGGCGTTTCCAAATAGACCAGCCGCGTGTTGGCTTTGGCCGCGGCTTTCACCGCGCCCAGGCCTGTCCCGAGCGAGCCGCTTTGCGGCGACGAGGGATCGCCGAAGTCGACGAAGCTGATTTCGAGCCGCCAACGCGCCATCACCTTTTCGAGCAAGCTGTGCGTGCCGTGATAGATGTCGGTGGAGACTACCGCGTGCTCGCCGGCGGCCAATGATTGGAAGATGGCGTGGATGGCGGCCAGCCCGGAGGAGAAGGCTGCCGCGGCCGCCCCACCTTCGAGTTGCGCCAGGGCGCTTTCCAGCGCGGCGCGGTTGGGATTGCCGCTGCGCCCGTACACATAGCCGCCCGGGTAGCTGCCGTCCGCCGCCCGCAAGTAGGTGGTGGACATAAGGATCGGCGGGGCGATGGCGCCGCTGGCCTCGTCAGGTTCGTTGGCGGCGTGCACGGCAAGCGTTTGGATTTTCATGGGCGGCTCCTGAATGGAAGGATTGTAATTGGAACGCGTAGCGGGCTGGGAAAGTGTGCAGGAGGGTCTGTAGGGGCGGGTCTAAGACCCGCCCCTACGGATTACATCGTGGAGTGAATCAGGATGGGGAGGGGGTAGCTGTCAACTGCCTACTGTCAACTGTCTACTGGCTTCACCTTCAACTTGCCCTCTTCCTTCACCAATTCGCCTACCGGGATGCGCGTGTCGTGCTCGAAGACAAGCAACGCCTTGTTCTCCAGCGCCCACTGCTGCCAGCGGCCCTTGGTGCGGATGGTCTCCAGCGGTTCCACGTCGTACGCCGTCACCCAGGCTTTGCGCTCGAAGTGCGCGGCGAAGCTGGCCAGGTCGCCCACGTAGAAGACCGGCCGCGGGCCGCCCTCGATGACCACGCACTGCAGGCCGCGGGTGTGGCCCGGCGTCACTACCAGGCGCACGTCGTTGGTGACCTGCGCCTCCCCGTGCAGAAAGCGGAACTTCCCCGCCTCCCAAACGGGAACGAAGTTCTCCGGCAAGTAGGTGGCCCGAGTGCGCTCGTTGGTGTGCATGGCGTCGGCGAACTCTAGGCGCTGCAGCCAGTACTCGGCGTTGGGGAAGGTGGGCACCAGGGCGCCGTCCTTCACCGTCGTGTTGCCGGAGCAATGGTCGGCGTGCAGGTGCGTATCGATGACGATATCCACGTCCTCGGGCTTCACGCCATGCTTGGCCAGGTTCTCGAGCAAGGTGCCTTCCGGATACTCCAGCCCCCACTGGCGGATGGCTTTATCGTCCAGCTTATCGCCCAGGCCGTTGTCCACCAAAATAGTCTTGCCCTCCGAGTGGATCAGCAGGCAGTTCATACACATAGGGACGAGATTATGTTCGTTGGCGGTCTGGTGCTTGCTCCACAGCACCTTGGGCACCAGGCCGAAGGGGCCGCCGGGATCAGCCCAGGAGGTGCCGGTGGGGATGATATGCCATTCCATGCTCATCCCGTCATTGCGAGCGAAGCGAAGCAATCTCCACCACGGTCAGGGAGATTGCTTCGTGTGGCTGCACCCTCCTCGCAATGACGGGTTTGGCATGCAGAATGCGGCTTTTCGGAAGAGAGGGTTCTATGGATTCCTCGCTTTGCGGGTTCTACGTTGGGTAAAGGTTTAAGTCGCCGCTCGGAATGACAAAACGCTATTTCTTCTTACGCCTGCGGCGGCGTTTGCCGCTGGAGGCAATTTCGCTGCCGGGCGTTGTCACCGTTTGCTTTTCGGCGACCGCCTGGGCGGGCACGCCGGGGGCGGTGGCCGGCGGGGACGCCGGCAGGGCTGCGGCGCGGGCGGTCTGCCCGATGGGGCCGGGCTGGAACACGAACATGCGGTTCACCAGGCTGGTGCGCATGTCGGCGAACAGGTCCTGGAACATGCGGAAGGCCTGCGCCTTGTATTCCACCAGCGGGTCGCGCTGCGCGTAAGCTTCCAGGCGGATGGAGATGCGCAGGGCTTCCATGCGCGTCAGGTAATCGACCCACAGTTCGGTGATCACGCGCAGCAGCAGTTGGCGGTAGCTTTCGGTCAGGGCGCGTTTGCCGAGGCCCACGATGGCCTTCTGTTTTTCCTCGGCGCTCAGTTCGCTCAGCAGCCGGCCGTTCAGTTTATCCAGTCCGTCCGCGCCCAGCGCATAGCGCAGGGCGGCCTTGCCGTTCTCGGCCAGGTTGGCTGGGGCGGTATTGGCCACGGTTTCCCAGGCCGCCGAGCCCCAAATGGTCTGCATGGCGGCCTGCGCCTTCTTCAGGTGGGCCAGCACCCTTTCGGTCACGTCCTCGGGCTTCAAGCCTTCGAAAAAGTGCGCCGCGTAAAATGCGAAGCTCAAGCGGCGCTTGCGCTGCAGCACTTGCTTATGCGTCTTCTTGTCGAAGCTGGAGACGCGGCTCTCCGGCATCAGCATCAGGCCGTTGAGCAAGTGCGCTTCGTTGATGGCGCCCTCCACTTTGCCCAGCATCTCTGAGAGATCCTTGGCAAGCTGCCCTCCGCCGTTCGCGCCGATCAGGTGCTGGCGGCGCTGCTGGAATTCGTTGCGCACGACTTCGCCAAGCTTCTCCCCGATGATGGACCAGTCTTCTTTGGCCAGCTCCTCGGCTTTCAGGGCCAGTTCACTTTCCAGGCGGCGTTCCAGCGCGCCGATCAGGCGCACGATGGCCTGGGCGCGCAGCGCCTCCTCCACGTGGTCATGGATCAGGTCGGCGGCCTTCTCGCCATCCTCGCGCAGCAGCTTCATTTCCTCGCCACTGAGCTTCACCGGCAGGCGCAGAGCGCTGCTCAGCTCCGTAACAATTTCGTTTGGCGAGCGCGGTTTTTCTTCCTCCAAGCGCATGCCCTGCATGAAAGTATCCAATGTGTCCAGCGTCTCGTTCATCTGGGTCTCGAGACGCATTTCATTTGTGGCCAGCAACTCCTGCAGGCTCGCCAGCAGGCGGTCTTCTTCGGCGTCCAGCGCCTTGGCGGCCAAGTCCAACAAGGCAACCTGCGCTTCTTCGCCCGTCGTGTATTTCCCTTGCTTCAGCTGGTCAAGCAGGGTCTGCAGAGTGAACGACGGCACCAGCACGCGGTTCACCATCAAATTGGGCTGGATCTGCTCCAGCCAGGCCAGCAACTTCCAGGCCCCATCGGGATCCTCCAGGGCAGCTGGCACCCGTTTGTTGACTTCTTCCTGCAGCATGCCGACAACGTCCTCGGTGAGGTCTTCCTTGCTCATGATGCGATCGCGCTGGGCATACACTGTGGCGCGCTGCGTATTGAGTACGTCGTCGTATTCCAGCAAATGCTTGCGGGCGTCGAAGTTGGCGCCTTCCACGCGGGTCTGGGATTGCTCGATGATGCGCGTCACCAGCCCATATTCCAGGGGCACGGAATCATCCATGCGCATGCGCTGCATGGCGGCTTCCACCTGGGCGCCGCCGAAAAGGCGCATCAGGTCATCTTGCAGGGACAGGTAGAAGCGCGAGGAACCGGGGTCGCCCTGGCGTGCGGAACGGCCGCGCAGCTGGTTGTCTATGCGCCGGGCTTCGTGGCGCTCGCTACCGATCACGTGCAGGCCGCCCAGTTCCTTCACCTTGGCCATCTCCTCCACGGATTTCAGAAAGAATTCGATCTCCGCAGTGTAGATGCCGTACTCTTGGGGCTTGAGTTTGAGGAGCGCTTCTCTCTGCTCCTCGATGGTCATGTTGGAAGGCTCCACGTGGCCGGCCTTGCGCAGCACGCGGCTCACCGAGGAGACCACCTCTTCGGCGATCTCGCCGCCCAGCTTGATGTCCACGCCACGGCCCGCCATATTGGTGGCGATGGTCACGGCGCCAAAGGCGCCGGCGCCGGCGATGATCTGGCTCTCCTCGGTGTGCTTGCGGGCGTTGAGCACCGAATGGGGCACCCCGCCTTGGATGACCGCCGCCAACCGTGGGCCCTGCTCGGGCTCAAGCTGCAGCAGGGTTAGCAGCCGGGGGAGGTGTTCCTGCAAGTTGAGGTTAATTTCCAATTCGCGGGCGCGTTGGCGCAGTTCCGCGACGTTCAGCTTTTCCAGCGGCTCATAGAGGAGCTGCAATTCGGGGATGATGAAGCCGTCGTCGGTCTTGTTGTGCTTTTCCAGCCACACGCTGCGCAGCAGCATGGTTTGCAAGAGGCGCTGGACGAATTCGGCGCGCATGCGGTTCGACAGCAGTTCCGAGCGCTCCACCGAGGTGGTGCCCACCAGGATGGGACGCCCAATCACGTGCACGGTAACGATCTCCGTGACGATAGCGCGCAGCTTGGCTTCCACCGTGCGGTAGACCACATCGGGGTAATCTTTGCGCCTCCACAGGACGGGCAGTCTCTCCGGGTCGTCCTTGCCGGCGTAGAACACATACTTGTAGCCGCGCTCGTCCTTGGCCTCCAGGGCTTCGAAGTCGGAATCCTTGCGGGCGGCGTTGAATTCTACGTTGGAAGGCAAGGGAACCACGTCCAGTTTGTAGATCTTGTCGAACTCCTCGGCTTCCGTTTCTGCGGTGCCGGTCATGCCCGCCAGTTTCTCGTACATGCGGAAATAGTTCTGGATGGTGATAGTGGCGTAGGTGACATTTTCCGCCTGCACCTTCACGCCTTCCTTGGCCTCGACGGCCTGGTGCAAACCATCCGACCAGCGCCGCCCTGGCATCAGGCGGCCGGTGAACTCGTCCACAATGACCACTTGCCCACCCTGGACCAGGTAATCCTTGTTGCGCTTGAACAAATGTTGCGCCCGCATAGCCTGTTCGATGAAGCCCATCTGGCGCGCCTGCTCCGGGCTCACATCCTCAGGGCGCTCCGGGTCCCGCAGGGGGGTGCCCAGCAGTTGCTCAATGTGCGCCTCGCCGATCTCAGTGAGCGTCACATTGCGGTCCTTTTCATTTACTTCGAAGTCTTCGGGGTTGAGACGCCTTACTACCTCGGCCATGCGGCGGTAATACTCCGATTCGTCGTGAGCCGGGCCAGAGATGATAAGCGGCGTGCGCGCTTCATCGATCAGTACATTATCGACCTCATCGACAATGGCGTAATAGTGGCCTCGTTGCACCTTTTCGCTGGGTTGCATGCGCATGTTGTCGCGCAGGTAATCGAAGCCGAATTCGTTGTTCGTGCCATAGGTGATGTCGGCGGCGTAGGCTTCCGCCCGTGGTACCTGCTCCAGCTGGTGCTGGTCTTCCTGGGTGGATTCTTTATGCAGGTTGACAATATAGGCAAAGCGGGCGCTGTCGGCGCGCGATCCCATTTGCAGGACGCCCACGCGCAGGCCCAGTACATCGTAGATGGGCGCCATCCAACGGGCGTCACGGCGCGCCAGATAGTCGTTCACCGTCACCAGGTGGGCTCCCCGGCCGACCAGCGCATTCAGGTACAGCGGCATGGTGGCCGCCAGCGTCTTGCCTTCGCCGGTGCGCATTTCGGCGATCTTGCCCTGATGCAAGGCGATGCCGCCCATGAGCTGCACGTCGAAGTGGCGCAGCCCGACGGTGCGCTTGCTGGCCTCACGCACGGCGGCAAAGGCCTCCGGCACGATCTCGGCCAGGTCTTTGCCGGCTTTTATCCGGGCGCGGAACTCATCGGTCTTGGCGCGCAACTCCTCGTTGCTCAGGGCCTCGAATTGAGGTTCAAGGCTATTAATGGCCTCGACGATCTGAGAAAATGCGCTAACGGCTTGCTTGTTGGCGTCCCCCCCAATGATTCTGGCGATATTTTTAAACATTGATTTTCTAACGACTCCGCGGGCGATTATAGCCCCTCTCGATACCCTATGGGCGCGCGGCTACGAACATGGGCGCAAAAATTCATGTCTTTTCCTTTTATTTTGTTCCTTAAAACATTGAGTGTTTTAAGGTTAGTCAGAGAGTTGTAAGGGTCCCCGATGCTATAATGCCACTTGTCCAGTCAGCGATTCAAAATTGAATAATGCCTACTACCCAATTGCTATTCACCTCCCAGCCCTCTCCAAGCTCCTCTAACTAAGATGTCCTTCGTTCACCTCCACGTCCATACGGAGTATTCACTGCTGGATGGGTTCAGCAAGATTCCCGAGTTGGTCGACCGCGCCAAACAATTGGAGATGCCGGCGTTGGCCATCACCGACCATGGCGCGCTGTACGGGGTCATCGATTTCTTTGCCGCAGCCAAAGAACGCGAAATCCACCCCGTCATCGGCATGGAGGCCTACCTGGCCTCCCGCACCATGCGCGACCGCGACCCCGAAGTGGATAAGAAATCATCTCACCTGCTGCTTTTGGCCGAAAACCAAACTGGGTACCGCAATCTATTGAAGATTGCCTCGGCCGCCCAATTGGAGGGGTTTTACTATTTCCCGCGCATAGACCATGAGTTCCTGGCCGCCCATTCGGAAGGCCTGATCGCCACCACGGGCTGCCTATCTGCAGAGGTGCCCAGAGCCATCTTGCGGGAAAACCTGGGCCGGGCCCAGTCTCACCTGGACTGGTATTACGAAGTCTTTGGCCCCGACCGCTTCTTCATTGAATTGCAGCATCACGAGATCCCCGAGTTGCACAAGGTAAACCGGGTGCTGCGCGACCTGGGGCCACGCTATCAGGCCAAATTCGTGGCCACTAACGACGTCCATTACATCAACCCGGAAGATGCCCGGCTGCAGGACATCTTGCTGTGCGTGCAGACCGGGAGCCTGTTCACCGACCCGCGCCGCATGCGTATGTCTGGCAGCGATTTTTACCTGCGCAGCGCCCAGGAAATGGAGACGCTCTTCGCCGAGATTCCCGAGGCGCTGGAAAACACAGGACTAATTGCTGACCGTTGCCAGGTGGATCTGGCCAACAAGGGCTACCACCTGCCCGAATTCAAGGTCCCGGAAGGCTACACCACAAAGAGCTACCTGCGGGAATTGTGCGAAGCAGGCCTGGAGCGAAGGTTTGGGAGCCAGGCGAAAGACCCGGCCATCCGCGAGCGCATGGATTATGAGTTGGGTGTCATTGACCAGATGGGCTTCAATGCCTACTTTCTGATCGTGTGGGACCTGTGCCGCTACGCCAAAGAGCAGAACATTTGGTACAACGCCCGCGGTTCAGCGGAAGGGTCCATTGTTGCGTACGGCCTCGACATCTCGCTGGTCAATCCGCTGGAATACGGCCTCATTTTTGAACGCTTCTTGAATATTGACCGCATCAGCATGCCGGATATCGACCTGGACTTCCAGGATGACAAGCGCTCGCGCATGATGGAATATTGCACCCAGCGCTACGGCGAAGAGATGGTGGCGGCCATCATCACCTTCAACAAGCTGAAGGCGCGCGCCGCGGTGCGGGATGTGGGCCGCGTGTTGGACGTGCCGCTGAGCGAAGTGGACCGCGTGGCCAAGCTGATCCCTAACATCCCCGGCAAGCCGGTCACCATTGCGGAGGCCCTGGAGACCATGCCCGAGTTCGCCGCCGAATATAGGGGCAAGCCTTACGTCAAGGAGCTGATCGATACCGCCCAGCAGATGGAGGGCGTCATTCGCGGGGCGGGCACGCACGCCGCAGGGGTGGTGATCGCCGATAAGCCCATCATCGAATATGTGCCACTTAACCGACCCACCGGCAACAATGCCGACGAGACGCCCATTAAGGTGCTAACCCAATTTGAAATGTCCACCCTGGAATCCCTTGGTTTGCTTAAGGTGGATTTCCTGGGCTTGTCCACCCTGACGATCATGGAGCGTGCCTGCAAACTGATCGAGGATCGGCGTCATCAGAAGTGGGACTTGTACAACATCCCGGTGAATGATCCGGCCACTTTCGACTTGCTCGGCCGCGGGGAAACGGCTGGCGTCTTCCAGTTCGAAGGCGCGGGCATGCGCCGCTGGATGATGGCGATGAAGCCCAAGGCCATCGAAAATGCCGTGGCTATGGTGGCGCTTTTCCGCCCCGGGCCCATGGAATTCATCCCCAAGTATATCGACCGCATGCATGGCAAGGAACCGGTGAGTTTTGCCCATCCGGCCCTTGAGGAAATTTTTGCCGAGACCTACGGCATCGCCGTGTACCAGGAACAATTGATGCGCGCTGTGATGCAAGTGGCCGGCTATTCTGCTTCCGAGGCCGATGACTTGCGCAAGGCCATCGCCAAGAAGATCGAAGACAAGCTGAAGAAGCACCGCAAGAAGTTCGTGGCCGGCGCCGTGAAGCAAGGCATCGAAGAAGCCACCGCGGAAGGCATCTTTGCCGATTGGGAGAACTTCGCCCGCTACGGCTTCAACAAGGCTCACGCCGCCGATTATGGCGTGCTGGCCGTGCAGACGGCCTTTCTAAAAGCGAATTACCCTGTTGAATATATGACCGCGTTGCTCTCGGTAACCCAGGGCGACACGGATAAGGTGGCCTGGTACGTATCTGATTGCCGCCGCATGGGCATTGCCGTATTGGCCCCGGATATCAATACCAGCCTCTGGGATTTTTCCATCCAGGATGTGCCGAATGGAACGGCGGCCATCCGCTTTGGCCTGGGCGCCATCAAGAATGTAGGACAAGGCGCCGTGCAAGCCATCCTGGCTGGCCGCGCTGACCGGCCCTTCGAGAACCTCACCGACTTGGGCCAGCGCGTGGATTTGCGCCAGGTGGGCAAACGCGCATTGGAATACCTGACCAAGGGTGGGGCGCTGGATGCATTCGGCAGCCGCCACGCCATCCTCGAAGTGCTGGACCAATTGTTGGCGATGAGTTCAACTCACTTCCATGCCAAGGAAGTAGGCCAACTGATGTTTTTCGAGAGCGGCGCTGCCGGCGGCACGCAGTTGGCGCTGGTGCAATACGATGACGCCAGCGAATTTATCCGCCGCGAGCGTTTAACCTGGGAGCGCGAGCTGATCGGGCTTTACGTGTCGGACCACCCGCTGACGCCGATGATGGAACAGCTCGCCGCGGTGGTGACGCATTTCTCCAGCGAGCTTTCGGTGCTGGAGGCCGAGGCGCGTGTACGTGTGGCCGGCCTGGTGAAAACCTTCCGCGCCTTCCCCAGTAAGCGCGGCAAGATGATGGCCTTCGCCACTGTGGAAGACCCGCAGGGTGTGATGGAGCTGGTGATCTTCTCCAATACCTGGGAACGCTTCGGCGGCCTGGTGCAGATGGAGAAGCTGATCGTGGTGGAAGGCCGCATCGATAACCAAAACGGCGAGACCAAGATCCTGGCGGACAAGATCGACAACAAGCTCAATGTCGTCGTGCCTGCTCAGGCCGAGAATTCAGCCCCGCAGAAAGCCCCGGCGCCAGTTGGCGTGAAGGAGCCCAAGAAACCCTACACGCCCCTCGCCAGCGATGAGGATTTCTCCCCGGCAGATATGCCGGAACCGCCGGACGCTTTCCCGCCGGATTGGGAACTGACGGTAGAAGAGCGGACCCGACCTGGTGGCAGCACGCCGCAGGCGGAAACTCCCCCCAGCGGGGAAAGGCGGGAGGATCCCGCCCCTACCACCGAGGTGCCTGCGCCGGTCGATGAAGTTCCCGCAATGGCGGAACCAGCTCCGGCCTTGGCCGCCAAGTCCAAGGACGACGAGGGGGAGGATAAGCCGCTGCCGAAGTTGATCGACTCTCCGGTAAAAATCACCGGGGCGGTGATGCAGCCGTTGGGCGAGCTGGGCCACGTGCACTCCCCGGCGCCCAGGGAGCCGGCAGGTATGCCGTACGTGCCGCCACGACAACCCACACGAGGTGGGGAACGGACGCCGCGCATGGTGACGATCTATTTGCGCAGCAGGGGCGACAAGGCCCGCGATATTCTGACGATACGGCGGGTGCATGGGGCGCTGATCTCTTACCCCGGGGCGGACCGCTTTGTGTTCTATGTGTTCGAGGGGCGCAGCTCTTACCTGCTGGACTTCCCCAACGATACGACGGAGTTGAGCGAGGAGCTGCTGGCTCGCTTGGAAGACATGGTGGGGGCGAATAATTTCCGGGTGGAGCCCATTACGCTTCAGTAGCTGGCGGCCATCAACTGATAGCTATAGCTGCTAGCTCTAGGCCATAGACTGTAAGTCCCCTATTACCAGTGAGATTGATGTATTGCGGATGTTCATAGGAATTCCTCGTCGCCTCAGTTGCCTTTGGCACCACGGCTCGGAAATACAAGAGTTGAGGAGCGGGGGGGGGGGGCTCCC
>JBBEBI010000030.1:0-11838 GCA_040882365.1 Anaerolineales bacterium | reverse complement strand
TGAGGAGCGGGCGGGTCTGAGACCTGCCCCTACAGCTATCGGTGGTGCCATTTGTCCCGAGGGGTCGATTACATTCCAATAACATTCGAATCGCCATGATTTGATAGAATCGCCTGTTAGGAAAACGCTTACCGTGTAAGCGTGTTAATGCGTTGAGGCAAACATAATGGCGAAGATCAACCGAATTGGGGTGTTGACCTCCGGCGGGGATGCGCCGGGGATGAACCCCTGCATCCGGGCGGTGGCGCGCACGGCGCTGTTCAACGGGCGCCGGGTGTACGGCATCCGCAGGGGGTTTGAGGGCTTGTTGCGCGGCGAGCTGGCCCCTATGGAGCCTCGCGATGTGGGCGGCATTATCCAACGCGGGGGGACGATGCTGGGAACAGGGCGTTCGGAGGAGTTCCGCACGGATGCCGGGCAGACGAAAGCGGTGCGGCTGCTCAACGAAAATGCCATCGACGGGCTGGTGGTGATCGGCGGGGATGGCAGCATGCGGGCGGCGCATGCTTTGGCGGCGCGCGGCGTGGCGGTGGTGGGTATCCCCGGCAGCATCGACAATGATATGTGGGGAACCAACATGGCCATCGGGGTCGATACGGCGCTGAATACACTGTGCGATGCGATCGATAAACTGCGCGACACGGCCTCTTCACACCGGCGGGCGTTTTTGATCGAGACGATGGGGCGCAATTGCGGCTATCTGGCGGTGATGGCCGGGGTGATCGGCGGGGCCGAGGTGATCTTGATCCCGGAGGTCGCGACGACCATCGCCGAGGTGGCGCAGGCGGTGGAGGGCGCTTATAAGCGGGGAAAGTCCCATTCGATTATTGTGGTAAGCGAAGGCGCTAACTTGAAGACGACCGAACTCTCCAAGGCGCTGGACGCGATGGACGTGGGCTTTACCACGCGGGTGACGATTCTGGGCCACATCCAGCGCGGCGGGCGGCCGAGCGCCTTTGACCGGCTGCTGGCCACCCGGCTGGGGGTGAAGGCGGTGGACGCGTTGCTGGCCGGGCAGACGGACGTGATGGTGGGCCTGCGCGGCCGGGACATTGAAACTGTCCCATTAGAAGAGGTAGTGTCGAAGCAAAGGGAGGCGAATTTGGATTACTACGAGATGGCAAAAATGCTCGCTTTCTAGCAACTGGAGAAGCGTCACTCGGCGAAGCCGAGTAGCTTTCTCCCGCGGTGCGTAGCACCGCAAGGGCGGCTGGCGGAAGTGGTCTCGAAACAAAGAGAGGCCAATCTCGAATACTACGAAATGGCGAAGATGTTGGCTTTCTAGCAACTGGAGAAGCGTCACTCGGCGAAGCCGAGTAGCTTTCTCCCGCGGTGCGTAGCACCGCAGGGCAGCGGGAAGCCAATTTGGAATATTACGAAATGGCCAAAATGCTGGCATTCTAGCCAGGAGTTTGCGCAGCAAACTCCAACGCGTAGGTGCTTTCCCTACGCAAGGGTGCCTTGAGCCCACGCAAAAGCTGCTGGCGTTCTAGCTGGAGGTTGCATTGCTCGGTGCAGCCGAGCAAACCTGGCTGTTGTACGATAGTTAACTTCGTCGATTGAAGACCAGCAACTTTAGTTCAGTCATTTCCTCGATGGCGTACCGCAACCCCTCCCTGCCTGAACCGGATTGCTTGACACCGCCATAAGGCATGTGATCGATGCGGAAGGTGGGAACATCGTTGACCATCAGGCCGCCGACTTCGATCATGTCGAAGGCCTCTTGGATTATTCTCATATCGTTAGTAAAAAGACCTGCTTGCAGCCCAAAATCGCTCTTATCCACCGATCGGATGGCCTGGTGGATATCTTTGTAAGGATACAAACCGACGACAGGGCCAAAGGCTTCCTGGCAAGAGATAGCCATGTCTTCTTGCAGCGAGGCCAGCACAGTGGGTGGGAATAAGGTGCCGTTGCGGTTTCCTCCCAACAACACATTGGCGCCCCCGGCAATAGCCTCCTCGACCCAGGCTTCCAAGCGCGCGGCAGCGCCCAGGTCGATCATAGGACCAACGTCGGTCTTTTCGTCCAGCGGGTCCCCCACAACTTGGGCTTTGACGCGCGGGATCAGCAGATCGACAAAATCCTCGTACACGTTGGCAGAGATAAACACACGCTGCACCGAAATGCACGATTGCCCGGCATAAGAAAAGCCGCCCCAGGCAACACGTTCGGCCGCGTAGCTCAGATCGGCATCATCATGCACGATAACGCCGGCGTTACCTCCCAGCTCCAGGGTCACCCGCTTCGCGCCGGCGCGGCTCTTCAGTGCCCATCCCACCGCCGGACTGCCGGTGAATGTAAGCAGCCTAATGCGCGGGTCTTCCACCAGAGGGTTGGCATCTTTAGTTGTACAAGGAACAACCGCCAACCCGCCGGCTGGCCAGCCAGCCTCAAGAAGGATCTCGCCCAGTTTCAGCGCGCTAAGCGGTGTAGCGCTGGCAGGGCGAAGGATGATCGGGTTACCTGCCGCCAACGCCGGTGCGACTTTATGGGCCACCAAATTGAGCGGAAAATTGAAGGGCGAGATCCCCGCCACTGGGCCGAGTGGAACTCGGTGAACTTGACCTACACGACCTTCTGTGCCGGGAAGCCAGTCAAGAGCGACGATCTCACCATGGATGCGCTTGGATTCCTCGGAGGCGACTTGGAACGTGAAGCTGGCCCGATCCACTTCCAGGCGGGCCGTGCGAATAGGTTTGCCGGCTTCCAGCGCAATGGTGCGGGCGAACTCCTCGCGCCGCGTGGCAATGCCCTGGCTGACCTTCATGAGGACTTCAGCGCGCTTCCAGGATGGCAGCTTTCGGGTGACTTCGAAAGCCACGGTGGCCGCTGCGATGGCTTGTTCGATCTCCTTTGGCCCGGCACGATGCACGATAGCCACCAACGCGTCGTCGTAGGGAGAGTGAATCTCGATGGCGTCTCCTGTTTTCAGCCATTTGCCGTCGATCAAGGCCCCGTACTCGCCCATCTCCGGTTTTTTGTCCACGTCGTTGGCACGGCGGGTCTCAGAGCTTCGCAATCGATTGGTTGAGGTCATTTTTGTCTCCAGAATTAAATGAGAAGTCAAACTGAAACGGAATCCAGCGCCGCGCCGAATATCTCCAGCGCCTCGTCTACTTCATCGGCGCTTACATTGATGGGCGGAATAATTCTCAGGGTGTTATCCCATGGGCCGCAAGTCAGCAGCATGAGCCCATTTTCCAGACAGACTTTCTGGACGGCCTTAGTCAACTCCTTGTCGGGCTTGCCTTCTTCAGTGCGGAACTCGCACGCGATCATCAGGCCCAACCCGCGCAGGTCAGCGAAGCTCTTGAATTCCTTTTGAAACACTGCCAGGCCCTTCATCAATTGCTTGCCGCGCTCCTCAGCATTCTTAAGCATCTTTTCCTCTCGAATGGCGCGGATCGTCGCCACTGCCGCGGCTGCGGCAACGGCATTGCCGCCGTAGGTGCCACCGTGTGAACCAGGTGTCCACTTTTCCATGAGCTCCATCGGCGATGAGACACCGGAGATCGGCATGCCCGACCCCAGGCCTTTGGCGATCGCTACGATATCCGGGACAATCTCAAAATGCTCGTAGGCGAACCATCGCGCGGTGCGCCCAAACCCGGTTTGGATTTCATCCAGGATCAGCAAGATCCCATGCTGATCGGCAATACGACGCAGACCCTGTAGAAAGGATTTGGGAGGGATAACGTAACCTCCCTCGCCCAGCACCGGCTCAATGAGGATTGCGGCGGTTTCGCTGGGTGCGGTTTGGGTAAGCAACAGGAATTCCAGTTCCTCTAAGCACCATCGGCCGGTAGTCTCTTCGTCCCAGCCATAGCGGAACGAATAAGGAAAAGGGGCCACAAAAACGCCTGGCATCAGGGGCTGGTAACCTGCCCGATATATCGTCTTGGACGTGGTCAGCGACATGGTGCCTGCGGTCCGGCCGTGGAAACTTCCCTGGAAGACGATCACATTCGTGCGGCCTGTGGCCATGCGAGCCAGTTTGATCGTGCCTTCGATAGCTTCGGCTCCCGAATTGCTGAAGAAAAACCCATCCAGGCTGGGGTGCAAGACGGTGCGTAGTTCATCCACCAGCTCCAGCATCGGCCTGTGCATCACAATATTGGCCTGGCCGTGAATCAACTTTGCGGCCTGTTCCTGAATCGCAGTGACCACTTTGGGATGGCAATGGCCCGTATTTGTCACCCCAATGCCTGTGGTGAAATCCAGATACCTGCGCCCGCCTTCGGCGTAAATGTATGATCCCTCGCCGCGTTCTGCGACAATATGGCTATAACGGGACCATACCGGGGACACATTGGGGAAAGGATTAACATTTTGATTCATTCGGTCTCCGCATTCTTAAGATCTAGGCATGCTTAAAATTATTTACTTATGGCGAATTTTTTGGATTATACATGGGGCGGATACGGTGCCTCCCGCTTCTTGACTAGACAAGATAACTAATCCTTATTGCCTTGGAGGGGGCGAGAGACCCAGTGGCGCGGTGCATGTTTTCAAAATCGGCAATCAAATTCCACATTTGAACCCGAGGAGTATTAGTTTATACTCCACAATAGTTATGCTACTGATCACCTTCTGGCCCGATACCTCATCCAAATGCTGCCTTTAACGAGAGGAGGCTGAGACCCTAACCAACCCCCTTACGGAAAGACTTGTATTCGTCAAAAACAACTACGAGGAGAAACATCCATGAAACAGCAGAGTAAGACGATATTTGTGTTCTTGGCCGTCGGCAGCATTATCTTGTCGGCTTGCGGCGCTGCGGTCACCCCTAGCACCGATGGCGGTGCGGTTGCCCCAAGCGCTGATAGCGGCGAGGCCGGCGGTCCCATGCAATCCATCGGGGAAGGGGAGGGCCGCGTTGATATCATCGCCTGGGCTGGCTATATCGAACGCGGCGAAACAGATCCCGCCTACGACTGGGTGACTGCTTTTGAAGCTGAAACGAGCTGTATGGTAAATGTAAAAGTTGCGGCGACCTCGGATGAAATGGTTGCCCTCATGAATGAAGGTGGCTTCGACTTGGTCACTGCTTCGGGTGATGCGAGCAACCGTCTGATCTCGGGCGGTATGGTGCAGGAGATCAACACTGATCTCATCCCGAGTTGGGACACGGTGGATCCCCGCCTGCAAAGCGCTCCCTGGAACACAGTGGATGGCAAGCACTATGGCGTGCCCTACCAATGGGGTTCCAACGTGCTCATGTACAACACCGAAGTCTTCGGCGATACCCCGCCGGACAGCTGGAACGCGGTGTTCGAAGAAATGACCTTGCCTGACGGGGAATCCAATGTCGGGCGGGTGCAGGCTTACGACGGAGCCATCTACATTGCCGATGCGGCTCTTTACCTTAAGTACCACAATCCTGAGCTGGGCATCGACGATGCATACTCCTTGACCCGCGACCAGTTCAACGCTGCGTTGGATTTGTTGCGCCAACAGCGCACCTTGATCGGGCGGTACTGGCACGATGCCTTCATCCAGATGGATGACTTCACCAACGAAGGCGTTGCAGCCAGCAGCTCCTGGCCCTTCCAGGTGAATTTCCTGCAATTCAGCAGCGTACCTGTGGCGAGCGTAATTCCTGTGGAGGGCGCGACGGGTTGGTCCGACTCGACCATGATGCATGTCGAGGCTCCTCACCCTAACTGCGCTTACATGTGGATGGAACACTCCCTGGACCCCAAACTTCAGGGTGACCTGGCCGCCTGGTTCGGTTCCGTGCCCGCGGTACTCTCAGCTTGTACGGGCAACGAACTGCTGACTGACGCCGGCTGTGACGTCAACGGGCTGCAGAACTTCGACCAGATTTCTTTCTGGCGCACCCCCACCTCCACGTGCAGCGACGGCAGTACGGATTGTGTGCCTTACCACGAGTGGGTAACGAATTACATCGCGGTGATCGGCGGTCGCTAATCGGTTTCGCGAAAAATAAAAAACTCTCCCTGTGCCTCGTAAGGCACAGGGAGAGCTTTCAGTTTTAGAGGTCGAACATGGACTACAAATTATGGATCAACGGCCAATGGGCCGATAGCCAGGGCGGCAAGAGGATGGACATTTTCAATCCCGCCAATGGCGAAAAAATCACCTCGGTGATTGACGCCAGCGCGGCCGATGTGGACCGGGCCGTGCAAGCCGCCAAGACCGCTTTTTACGATGGACGTTGGTCGAGGCTGACCCCAGGCTCCCGTTCAAACGCCCTATTGAAATTAGCCACATTGGTCGAGCAAAAATTTGACGACCTTGCTCGCATGGAATCATTGAACACCGGCAAACCCTTTGAATTTGTGACCAAAGGGGCCGACATGCCGTTCATTATCGATAATATTCGTTTCTTCGCCGCGGCAGCCCGGGACGTGCACGGTTCACACGCCGGAGAATATGCTGCGGGCTTCACCAGCATCTTCCGCAAAGAGCCGGTTGGCGTGATAGGTCAGATTGCCCCGTGGAATTACCCGCTGATGATGGCGGTTTGGAAAATGGGTCCCGCTTTGGCCGCGGGCTGCACCGTGGTGCTCAAACCCGCTCCCGGCACACCCCTCACCAGCCTGATGCTGGCCGAGCTGACAAAAGAGGCCGGCATTCCCGATGGCGTTGTCAACGTGATCAGCGGCGGTAACGCGGCAGGCCAGGCTATCGTGGAGCATCCCGACATTCGCATGATTAGTTTGACGGGCTCTACAGCCACGGGCAAGATGATTATGAAAACAGCCGCCGACACGCTCAAACGAGTTCATCTCGAATTGGGTGGCAAGGCGCCGATCCTGGTCTTTGATGACAGCGATCTCTCCGTGGTAGCCCAGAAAATTACCCTGGCTTCTACGTTCAACACTGGACAAGATTGCACTGCCGCTACCCGCGTCTACGCGGCTGCCAAGCATTTTGAGCAGGTGAAAGATGCGCTGGTGGAAGCAATGAAGATGGTCAAGGTGGGTGATCCATTTGAAAGCGATGTGACTGTTGGCCCACTCATCTCGGCCGCCCAACGCGAGCGGGTAATTGGTTTTGTGGAACGCGCCAGGAAGCAAGGGGCCCGGGTGCTTACCGGCGGCAGCGTGCCCCAAGGCATGCAGGGGGGCTTCTACTATTCGCCGACGGTCATAACCGATGTGAAACAAAGCGACGAGATCATTCAAAGCGAGGTGTTCGGACCGGTGGTTACTGTACAGGAATTCAAGAGCGAGGAAGAAGCCATTGCCCTTGGCAATGACGTGCAATACGGCCTGGCCGCGTCGGTCTTCACCCGGGATGTGGCCCGTGCCATGCGCGTGTCAGCCAAACTTGAATTTGGAACTGTGTGGGTCAACGATCACATTCCCCTCACCTCGGAGACGCCCCATGGCGGGTTTAAGCAATCCGGCTTCGGCAAGGATCTCTCCGCCGAAGCGATGGGCGACTACCAGATCTCTAAACACGTGATGATTTCGCAGAGCTAGTGAATACCAGAAGAACACCCGCCATTCAATTTATCGGCGTAAGCCGCCACTTCGGCGAAGTACACGCCGTGGACCACGTCGACCTGGAGATCGCCGACGGCGAATTCTTCACCTTGCTCGGGCCCTCTGGGTCGGGGAAGACGACATGCCTGCGCATGGTGGCTGGCTTTGACCATCCCACCAGCGGGCAGATCTTTCTCCACGGGCAGGAAGTCTCGAGCCTGCCACCCTATGAGCGGCAAGTGAATACGGTCTTCCAGGACTATGCCCTGTTCCCACACATGACCGTGCTGGAGAACGTAGCCTACGGTCTGATGGTGCGGAATGTGGCCAAGGCGAAGCGAGAACTGCAGGCCGAGGACATGCTCAAGGTGGTGCGCCTGCCTGGGCTTGGCACTCGCAAGCCCAGCCAGCTTTCAGGCGGCCAACGCCAGCGCGTGGCGCTGGCGCGTGCGCTGATCCTCAAACCGCGCGTTCTGCTGCTAGACGAGCCCCTGGGGGCCTTGGATCTCAAGCTGCGCCAGGAGATGCAAGTGGAGCTCAAGGAACTTCAGGAGCAAGTCGGCATCACCTTTGTGTACGTAACCCACGACCAGGAAGAAGCCCTGACGATGAGCGATCGCCTGGCCGTCTTCAACCAAGGCAAGATCGAGCAAGTAGGCTCACCGGCAGAGATCTATGAATCACCGGCTACTGAATTTGTAGCCGGTTTCGTGGGCGTTTCCAACCTGATCACGGGTCAAGTTGCAAAACAGATCATCGGCGTGGAAGCGACTTTTACGGTTCGCCCGGAAAAGATCCACTTTCTCCAAGAGGGTGAGAAAGCGCCCAAGGGTACTTACACAACCACTGGGCGCGTGGCGGACGTGGTCTATCTGGGAATGTACACGCGCTATCAGGTTGAAATTGAGGGAGGCAACCTGCTGACGGTGGCCCAACAGAACCTGACCGCAACCAGCAGCAGGGCTCTCTCTGCAAAAGGGCAGCAAGTGCGGTTGTTTTGGGAAAAGGAGCACTGCAAGCAGATCGAGCGGCGTTGAAACGATGAAGATCTCTGCCAGCCTGTCTCCCTCGTTCGCCCAGCGAGTTTCCAATTTCCTCTACCCGCGCTCGCGTTTGGTGCTTTTTCTGCTGCTCGGGCCCCCGATGCTGTGGATGCTGGGCATTTACATCAGCTCGTTGCTCGCCATGCTGGTGCAGGGTTTCTTCTACCTGGATGATTTCACGGGCCAGATCATCCGCCAATTCTCGCTGAACAGTTACGCGCAGCTTCTCACTTCCTCTAATCTGGACATTGTCAAACGCACGGTCTCGATGGCCGTGGCCGTCACGCTTGCCAGCCTGTTGATTGCTTTTCCGCTGGCCTACTATATGGCGCGGTACGCCAGCACCAGGGTCAAAGCATTGCTTTATCTTTCCATCACTCTTCCGCTTTGGTCCAGTTATTTGGTGAAGGTCTATGCTTGGAAGTTGATCCTGGCAAAGGAAGGCATCCTGAGTTGGATCATCGGCCAATTGCATCTGACCGCTGCTCTGGAATGGTTGCTTGGCCTGCCCGCGGTTGGCGGCCCGTCTTTGTCGATTTCGCCAATTGGCATCTTCCTCGTCTTCCTCTATGTTTGGCTGCCCTACATGGTCCTCCCCATTCAAGCTGCCCTGGAGCGGGTGCCCAAGTCCTTGCTGGAGGCCTCCGGAGACCTGGGAGCCAAGCCGGCGAGGACGTTTCGGCATATCATCCTGCCGTTGGCAATCCCCGGCATTATCGCCGGGTCGATCTTCACTTTTTCGCTGACCCTGGGCGATTTTATTGTCCCGTCGGTGATGGGCAACTCCAGCTATTTTATTGGCCAGGCCGTGCTCTCTCACCAGGGGACCTCCGGCAATATTCCGCTGGCCGCCGCCATGACCAGCGTTCCGCTGGTCATCATGGCGATCTACCTTCTCCTTGCGCGAAGAATGGGTGCGTTTGATGCCCTCTAAAAAAGGGAAGAAAGAAGAACGCGCCTCGCTGGGCATCCTCGGGATGGCGTTCGCCGCGGTTCTTTTCCTTAATCTGCCCATCTTGATCATTTTCCTGTATGCGTTCACCAGCGACGAGCAGACTTTTACATTCCCGCTGCCCGGCCTGACGGCCAAATGGTTTGGCATTGCCTGGGGGCGGCGCGACATGTGGGCGGCGCTGGGTTTAAGCCTGCAGGTGGCGGTTTTGGCAACCCTGCTGGCGCTGCTCCTGGGCACTCTGGCTGCAGCTGCAGTGCATCGCAGCAAGTTCTTCGGCCGCGAAGCGGTCAGCTTCCTGTTGGTGTTGCCGCTGGCGCTGCCGGGCATCGTCACCGGCATCGCGTTGCGTTCCACGATGGGCTTGCTGGATATCCCCTTCTCCTTTTTTACCATCGTGGTCGGGCATGCCACCTTCTGTATTGTGATCGTGTATAACAACCTGGTGGCCCGATTCCGGCGCATGTCCTGGTCGATCATGGAAGCTTCTGCCGACCTGGGGGCTAATAGCTGGCAAACCTTCCGGCACGTGTTGCTGCCAAACATCAGTACGGCCTTGCTGGCCGGGGGGATGCTGGCTTTTGCCCTTTCTTTTGACGAGGTGATCGTGACCACGTTTACCTCCGGCCAGCAAAACACTTTGCCAATTTGGATCTTCAGCCAACTTACCCGCCCGCGGGATAGACCCGTCACTAATGTGGTGGCCCTGTTTGTGGTCTTGATCACGGCGCTGCCAATTTTGCTCTCCTACCGCATCACTCAACGAGATGGAGAAACGCAACTGAATCGTTGAGGCAAGCCATAGGGTAGCAGGCGGGCCAAGCTCGAATACTGCGAGAGGGCGAAGATGCTTGCGTTCTGAAAACAGCCTGGACGCTGTTTTCTGAACGTGGAAGTGGGCTGGTCCACCGACCGACGCAACTCCAGCAAAGGGATGAAGGGGAGGGTAAAGACATTTTCGATTTTCGATTGCCGATTTTCGATTTACGAACTCCAAAAAATATTGCTGCTTTTTCAGGTGGCATAAGCAAAGTATCGTGTTGTCAAGTAGGTAGAAGGTAGAACGACACACAGGCTTCTACCTACTTGACAAGCCTGCTTGCCAGCCGGACCCGCGGGCGGGCGGGGAGGAAAGGCTGAGGGGAGGGGCATGGCTATGTGTGGAACGCCCATGGGGTTGTGCATAGGAAGCTGCTTGCCGAAGTTGTAGTTGTGGAGAGAGGGGGCTTAAGGAAAATATACAAGACAAGTTCAAGTTGCTTGACGGAGGGCAGGAGCAGGGCCGGGAATCAGGGTTGGTGAGGGCGAGGCAGGGCTTGAGGGATGGGGCGGGACGAGGCGTGGGTGCAGCCTGGCGCCTAGCAGAGCCAGGCTCAGGCAGGCGTTGACACGGGAGCCTTCCCGGCGGCCGGTTGAGGGAAAGGGTTGCAGCATACAGGAGCCATTAATGCACGGCGGAGGGGAAAAGCCAAGAGATTGGGCTGGATGTCAAGCAAGAGGGGAGTGGCTCGCAAAAGGAGTTAAACTGAGGCTATGCGGCCCTACTATGCCGACACGCATCCTGACATGGAGGCTCTGCAGATCCGCCTGCTGCGCCGGGCAACGCCCGAGCGCAAGATGCGAATGCTTGCGGCCATGAATGCGGCTGCCAGGAAGCTGGCGATGGCAGGCTTGCGGCGAAGGCATCCGCAGGCCAGCGAGTCTGAGTTGCGCCGCAGGCTGGCGGGTCTGCTGCTGGGCGAAGAATTGGCGACTAAGGTGTATGGGGACAAAGATAATGATTCTTGATCCGGTTGTCGTGGCGGGGAAAGTAGCGGCAGTCTTTGAAGGGTTGCAGGTTCCCTATTTCATTGGAGGCTCGGCCGCCAGCACCATACACGGCGTGGCGCGCACTGCATAACGTCCAATTGTCTAGTATAATGTCTATATCAATAGACAATTGGAGGAGACATGGAGAACATCCCCATAGCAAAGGCGCATAACAAGCTTTCGGCTCTCCTAAAGAGGCTGCGCAAGAATCCCATCACGCTCACCAAGCGCGGGGTGCCCGTGGGCGTGCTGCTTTCCCCCGAGGAATACGCTCGCCTGCTCCAAGCCGAGGCCTATGGCGGCATGGTGCGCCTTTCGCATTCCCTTCGCGAAACCGGCCTGACCGCCAGCGAACTGTACCGTGCCTCCCGCGATGAGCTGGAGAATAAGTGATCATTGACGCCAGCGTGTTATTGGCCGCCTTCTTCCCGGACGAGGCCCAGCCGCAGGCCCAGGCCCTATTGCGCGAGCACGCCGCGGGCCGCCAACGCCTTAAGGCGCCCACGCTGATCACCTACGAGGTGGCGAATGCGGTGTGGCAGGCCGAGAGGCGAGGGCGCATCTCGGGCGCCCAGGC
>JBBEBI010000029.1:2273-24574 GCA_040882365.1 Anaerolineales bacterium | reverse complement strand
GCCCTCTTCATCTTCTACGCCGTAATCATCGAGGTTGATCAAGACCTCGCGGTCCTTTCCGCCGCTTTGCACCGGCCCCAAGATGCCCATCTCCTCCAGCTCATCCACCAGGCGCGCGGCGCGCGGATAGCCGATGCGCAGGGCGCGCTGCAAATGCGAAGCGCTCGACTTGCCGGTGCGGCGCAGGACTTCGATGGCCTGCTCAACCAGTTTGTCCTTATCGCCGATCATGGCGTCCTTGTGCATCAGCGCGTCCCAGGGAACAATCTCCCCTTCCATTGGCCAGGCTTCCTGCCAGTAATCGATGACCGCCTCGATTTCTTTGTCGCTGATCATTACGCCCTGAGCGCGCACGGGTGCCGCGGCTTCCGGAGCCAGGTAAAGCATGTCACCGCGACCCAATAGCGTTTCGGCGCCTGTAGTATCGAGAATGACGCGTGAATCCACAGAGGAGGCCACCGCGAACGAAATGCGCGCTGGAAAGTTGGCCTTGATGAGCCCGGTAACCACATCGGTGCTGGGACGTTGTGTGGCGATTACCAGGTGGATGCCGGTGGCTCGCGCCATTTGAGCCAGCCTCACCAGGGTGCTTTCGGTATGTTCAGCGGTGTGCATCATCAGGTCCGCCAATTCATCGATCAAGACCACGATACGCGGCAAATGCTCGCCATCAGGGCGGCGGCCAACTTTCTGGTTATAGGCATCAATGTCGCGGGCGCGTTCCGCTTCCAGCAGTTTGTAGCGCCGCGTCATCTCGGCCACCAGCCAGCGCAACACGGCGGTGATACGCTCAAGTTCGGTCTCCACTTTGCCCAGGAGATGCGGAAGGCCATTGAAACGCATCAGCTCCACCATCTTGGGATCGAGCATGATCAGGCGCAGGTCTTCGGGGCTGTTGTTCATCACCAAGCAAATGGCGATCGCCGAAATGAGCACGGATTTGCCGGAGCCCGTGGTGCCTGCCACCAATAGGTGCGGCATGCGCATCAGGTCGGCGGCGATCGGCTCGCCGGAAACATCCCGGCCCAGGCCCAGGGCAAGCGGGGAGGCCAGTTTATGAAAGGGTTGGCTCTCCAACACAGGGCGCAGGCGCACCAGTGTGGCGCGGGAATTGGGCACCTCGACTCCAACGTAGGAGCGCCCGGGCACTGGCGCCTGAATACGCAGGCGTTGCGCGGAGAGCGCCAGCGCTAGGTCGCGCTGCAAGGCGGAGATCTGCGCCACGCGCACCTTCAGGCGGCTCTCGTTATCTTCTTCACCGGGGCGCTGGACATAGCCGGGTTCCACAGCGAACTGGGTCACCGTGGGGCCCACCTGGAAGCCAACCACGCGTGCCTGGATGCCGAACTCCGCCAGCGTTTTTTCCAGCAAGCCGGCCATCTGGTTGATGTGGCGCTCGTCGGGGCGCGTATTCTGCTCCTCGATGAGCAGGTCGAGCGGCGGCAGGTCGGCAGAGCGCGCCGCGGGTTTGCCTGCTTTGCTGGGTTTGGGTTGCACGCGCAAATCCTTACGGAACTCACGCGGCAACCGTGCAGTTCGTTTGACGCCCGCCTCCCCTTTTACATCTGCGGCCTCGGCAACAGGTGAGATCGACAGAACGGGTTCGGAATCCAGCGACACAGACGGAACCGCGCCTTCCACCCCCTTGCGCAAAGAATGCCTGCGCAAGGTAGTCAGGGCGGAATAAGCGAAGATCACCAACAAAAGTAACCAAACCAGCCCGAGGGCAAACCAATCCGGCAAAAAGCTGCTGAACAGCAAGCGCAGGCTTTCAGCGATGCCCCAGCCCAGCAGGCCGCCGGCGTCGCCCGCTTCGGCCACCTCCAAGGATTGGCCGGTCGCCAAACTCAGCAAGCCAAGAGCTGCGAAGGTAGCAATTTCGAAGGCGATCAGGCGGCCCAGAGGAAAGATTCCCGCCGACCTGCGGCGAACAAGCAAACTCCACCCAGCCAAGCCTAGGCCGGCCACCACCAGAATGCTGCCCCAGCCTAGCCAACGCAGCCACAGGCCCACCCAGGGATCTAACCAAACGCCCCCGGTGAGGCCAACCAGCCCTAAAAGGGTAAGCAGCGCCAGCGCCAGGACCAGCAGGCCGGCGACTTCGGAGGCGTAGTCGCCCAGGCTGGCGCGCAGCCAGGCCAGCCGGGCCCGCAGGCCCGGGCCCTGAGGCGGCCGGACGAAGTTGGAGGGTTTAGCCATGCGCGGGGTCGCTACCAGCTAGGGGTTTGACCGTCCTGCTCTTTCCATGGTTGGTTGAGCAATTGCAGGCTGAGGCGCTGCCTTTCGGGTTCGACTTGCAGCACGGCGACTTTTACCTTCATGCCGGGTTCCAGGACCAGGCGCGGGTCTAGCCGTTCGTGCAGGTTCATCTGGCTGATATGGATCAGGCCTTCCAGACCCTCCTCCAATTTGGCGAAAGCGCCAAAGTGAACGACTTCGGTAACCTCGGCTTCAAGTTCCTGGCCCACCGGATAGCGCGCCAAAGCGGTCTCCCAGGGATTGGGCAAGCCGCGCTTGATGCTCAGCGAAACTCGACCGCGCTCGACCTCCAACTGCAGCACCACAACTTTCACCTTGTCGCCCGGCGCGGCGATCTCGCGCGGGTGAGCCACGCGGCCCCACGAAAGCTCGGAGATGTGCACCAGGCCTTCCACGCCGCCCAAGTCGATGAACAACCCGAAGGGCGTTACGTTGGTCACCACGCCTTCAAGTTCCTGATCGATCCGCAAAGTCTGCAGCAGGTTCTGGCGAGACCCTGGGGCGCTTTGCGCCGCGCGCTCGGAGAGCACAATGCGGCCGCGTTCCGGGTCGCACTCGATCACCTTCAATTCCATTTCGCGGCCCACATAGCTCTCCAAATAGCGCTCGGTGACCTTCTGGCCATCGATGGCCGCGGCCAAATGCGAACGGGGGACGAAACCCTGGAACTCCTGGGTGCGCACCAGCAGGCCGCCGCGGTTAAAGCCGACCACTTCAGCGTAGCAGACTGCCTCCGCCTCCTGCAATTCCAGCACGCGCGTCCAATCGACCCAATCCATGGCCGGCGCCTTGCGGTCCACGGCGGCCGTCTTGCGTTCTGCCGGCGCCGCCCTGCGTTCCTTGAACGGCGCTGAACGCCGCGTAGGCGGTTTGCGTTTCGGGCGCGCCTCCCCCACCGAATATTTTTGTTCTTCGGACAGCAAGGACTGCCACCAGCCGTCATCATAGCCGGATGTGTCCGGCGCGCTGGTGCGTGAGTCGAAACCGTCTGAATTCTTCATTTCATTTTTCCTTTCCATTTTGCTCATTCAAGGCTTTAGTTTCCATTTCCAAAAGGCTGCGTGCAACGGATTCAATCGCCACGCGTTGTTTCCGATACAGATCTGGCTCGGACATCGCCAGGCGCATGGCCACCTCGCGCACTTTGCGGCCTTGCAGGAACTTGAGCTCCAGCAAATTGTAGAGCAGCCACTCGCCGCTCAGCTTGGGCTCGCCCTGGGGCTTGTTACGTTCGATGGCAGCCCGCAAAATGGAGCGCAGCGCTTGCGCTGGGCTGCTGTCGTTCTCGGCCACGGCCTGCCGCACCACTTGCAGGCCATGCAAAGGACTCTGTGTAAGTTTCGGGCCGCCCCAGTAATGGGTCAGCGCATCCTTCACCCAATCCACTAAATCCAAATATTCGGGCAGAGCTGCGGCTTCGCTGAGTACCTCGCTTTGGTCGAAGCGAGAGGCGGCGCGCAATCGCTGGATCAGGTCCACGCGCGGGCCGATAGTTTCGAGGGAAGCCAGGGCTTCCGTTTGGCGGCGGCGGTTGTCCAGGGCCAGCGCCGCGCGCTCACCCAGGTTAGCCAGCGCCTTTTGCTGTTCGGGACCCAGCTCGGCTTTGCGCGGGCGCATCACGCCCAACAAGCCAATCAATTCTCCATTTTGTGGAGTGTGCAAAGGCAGAATCCAGAATTTCCCCCAAGAGAAAAGATTAGGCGAGCCATTTTTTCGCAGGGCGATCTGCTTCAGTTCGGCCGAGGCCTGCTTCTTCTCCAGCCACTTGGCGCTGCCGACCTCGACGATGGTGCGCATGGCGCTATGGTCAATGGTGGCCACAAAAGCTGCTTTGGTTTGCAGGCGATCACACACGGCGGCCAGCATTGCCTCCAGGAATTGGCGCAAGTCGGAATCGGTCAAAAAACGTTCCTGGAGATTCTGCACAAAGTCGACATCCGCGGCATCCCCGGCGAACAAAAACCAGCGCTCCAGGGTGGGAGTGAATAACGTGATGAAATGGGCGGTCACCAGCGCCGACAAGGCAATAAGGATGGGCAGCATAATGGCCGCCTGGGTATTGAAGAGGGCGCTGATGGGCGCCACTAAGGGCATGAGCGCTAGCACGACAAACACGGTCACCGGTCCGCGCAGCAACCAGCGGAAGAGCCGGCTCTTAACCACGCGGTCCGGCCAGGGGACGCCGAAGAACGCTGTGGCATAGGCCATGGCCACCATGGCCCCGAATACGAGGACATTGCCCAGCGCGGCACTGAGGAAAAACAATTCCGGGAAGGCGATGGCCGCCCCCGACCCGAGCAGCAGGAAGGGGTAGGCGCCAAAAGCCAGAGCCGTG
This sequence comes from Anaerolineales bacterium, assembly GCA_040882365.1. Taxonomy (GTDB): domain Bacteria; phylum Chloroflexota; class Anaerolineae; order Anaerolineales; family UBA11579; genus JAMCZK01. The sequence continues at coordinate 19,980 of JBBEBI010000029.1, read as the reverse complement.
GAGCCGGCGAACAAGTAGGTCATGCGCCGCCGGCTGGCAGAAAGCACGGTGCGTTGCCAGGCGCGCCATATGGTGCTCAACGCCAGGACATTGACGCCCAGGTAGTAGATAGTGAAAACCCAGGATGCGGACGTGCGGGTGAGATGCGGCACCGGCTCGCGGGCCAGCACCGCCGGGCCCAGCAGGTTTCCGCCAACCAGCACGGCCAGGAAGACCGCCGAGACCACGTAGGAGAGACGGACAGCCAGCCGGCGGCGGCCGCGCGAAGGCCGGCCGGTAGTCTCCAGCAAGGCGTCAGAGAAATGCAAGTAGGCGGCCGGCAAGAAGATAGTGCCCACCCAGGGGAAATGCAGCCAGAACTCCAGGTTCCCTGTCAGGGGGAGGGAATCGCTCACCGCCTCGCCCGCGGAGGTGATCATTACGCAGGCCAGGATGACGGCGAAAGCGCGCGAAACCCGGTCGCGCAAATTGAAAGTGAGCGCCCGCAAAAAGAGCGATAAGGCAGTGATGGCGATGCCGGCTTCGAAGACGCGATTGACAGTTTCTAAACTATTCAGCACCTAACACCTAGACTGACAACTAACACTAAGTTAAGCCAACCTTTTCGCAAAGAACAGAGCGATGTCCTGATTTTCGTAATAGTGATCGTTATAGCCCGCGAATTCAAAGGCCAGTTTTTGCGCCAGACGGATGGCGGGTTGGTTCTTGGGTTGCATCTCCAGCACCAGGCGCCCATGGCCGTGCTGGCGCGCCCAGGTCTGCGCCGCCAACACCAGGCGGCTGCCAATGCCCTTGCGGCGCTGGGAGGCGGCCACGACCAGGTCGGTGAGCCACACAGCGCCAGGCGCCAGCCCGGCCGCTATGCTGGCGTAGCCGCACGGCTTGCCGGCTTGCTCGGCTACCAACACCGCCGAGCGTTGCTGCCATTCAGCCTGCAGCCGCTGCTTATCGCGCGGGTATGGCACCGACATGGCCCGCGGCAGCCGTGTTTCGCGGAAGGAGGCGCCCATGCGCGGGTTGCTGGCATCCAGCTCCATTTGCCAGACGTATTCGGTGGAATAGCCGTGGTCCAATTCCAGCAACGCGGGAAAATCGGCTTCCGCTGCTGCCCGGATCGTTACTTGCGAAAGTTGGTCGCTCATTGTTCCACCGCCTCGATGCGCACAGGGATCCGGCAAGGCGGGAGCTCCTCGCCGGCGCTGTCGGTCACAACCAATTGCAACACGTAGTCTCCTGGAGGCAGGCTCGTGGTGTCCCACCTTTCCACCAACACGCCATCTCTTACGATGGTGCGCCCGGCCTGGATGGTGAGGAAGAGTTCCTCCTCGGCGCGCGAGCGCTCCAGTTTGTAGTAACCAAAACTGGGGACATCCACCGTGCCGCGCACCTCTACCGCGCCCTGCAGAACGTCGCCGGCCTCCGGCGCGGAGATCTCGATGCGGTCTGCCACGCAGGCGGACGGGTTTATGCTCACGGTTGGCAGCGGGGTGGCTGTCACCAAGGTGGCCGCGGAGCCCGTTGGAGTGCTCACATCCGATGCAAAGGAAAGGTCCAAGGTAGGAGTAGCCAACAGCTCCTGAATGGGCAGACTGCGCACCAGGGTCGTCATCATGAAGATGCCGACCGCGAACAGGAGCAGGATGAATAAGACCGTGGCTGCCGAATTGAGCCGGCCGCGAGAGGCCTGGCGCTCCAGGTCATAGATGGCGAAACTGACTTCCTGCCAGGCCAACCAGAATCGGTATAGATAGACGATCCCTCCCAGGCCCAAAATGAAATATAACGCCGCCTGATATTGGTCAAAAAAACGTAAAACCTCGGCCATTCTAAGAACACTACGTCAAGCTAGTTTCCGCAAGACCCCTCGTAATAATTTCGACAACTTGGGCACCAGTATCTGACCGGCTTCGAGCACTTCTTCGTGCGTGGTTTCGGTGGCCCCGTCGAGGTTAGCTTTGTTGCTGATGCCGGAAATCCCCAACACACGCGTCCCGGCATGGCGGGCTACGATGGCCTCGGGCACTGTGGACATGCCCACCGCGTCTACTCCAACGGCACGCAGGAAGCGCAGGTCGGCCGGCGTTTCGAAGCTGGGACCGCCCAGACAGCAATATACGCCTTCGCGTAAGAGCAGCTTTTCTTCGGCCGCCACCTGGCGCGCCAAGCTGCGGAACTGGCGGTCGTAGACCTGGCTCATATCGGGGAAGCGCGGGCCTAGTTCATCGAGGTTGGGACCGCGCAATGGATTCTGGCCGGCCATGCCCATAAGGTTCAAATGATCGGTGAGCATCATCAGATCGCCAGGTTCGAATTCGGGATTCACGGCACCGGCCGCATTAGTGACCACCAAGATCTCGATCCCTAGCCGCTGCATCACGCGCACCGGCAAACCGAGGCGGGGCATGTCGTACCCCTCGTAGAAGTGCGTGCGCCCCTGCATAACGACCACGGGCACGCCCTCCAGCTTGCCGAGCACCAAACGCCCAATGTGGCCGGGCACGCCGGAAACTGGCCAGCCGGGTATCTCCTTGTAGGGGACGAAATCCGCGCCGTCCACAACTTCGGCCAAGGGGCCCAAGCCAGAGCCTAGAATCAATCCTACGCGTGGCTTTTGCTTGCTGCGTTTTTCTACTTGCTTGGCGGCTTTTTCTATGTCTGCGATGGTGAGGATCTCACCCATCCAAAACTCCAACTGATAAGGTTAATAACGCACAAACTGGATAACAAAAGGATTATATCATCAGGGCGTAAGGCAGGCTTTAAGAGAGCTAATCCTTAAATATCTTATGGAGCGCGGCCAGGGTCTTATCAATCGCCTGATCATCGATCCAATAATGCGTGACAGCGCGGAATCCCCAGGGGCCTCCGTGGCCGATGCGGATGTCTTGCGCCATCAGGCCCGACATCAATGCGTCCGGTTTCACACGGGCGCCGTCTAGTAGCTGAAAGCGGACGATATTAGTGTATTGGGGAAAGACCTTGAGCTGCAAAATTTCGGCCAAGCCCGCAGCCAGCCGCTTGGCGCGGGCATGATCTTCGGCCAGCCGATCCACCATTTTTTCCAGGGCAATGATGCCGGCCGCGGCCAGAATTCCCGCCTGGCGCATGCCGCCGCCCAATTGTTTGCGGATGCGCCGCGCTCGGGTAACGAAAACTTTGGAACCGCATAGCACCGAGCCAACCGGAGCACACAGCCCTTTGCTGAGACAGAAGGTAACCGAATCGGCGGGAGCCACGAGCTTGGCCGCAGGAACGCCGAGGGCGACTGCGGCGTTGAAGATGCGTGCACCATCGATGTGCAGAGCCAGCTTGTTTTCGCCGGCGATGCCCCCCACCGAAGCGATGTAGTCAGCAGATAGCGGGACTCCATTGCATCGATTGTGGGTATTTTCCAGCGCAATCAGCCGCGTGATGGGATAGTGCACATCATCTTCACGGATGGCGGCGCGGATATCATCGAGCCTCAAAGTGCCGTCGGGTTGGTTGGCCAGCGTGCGCGGCTGGATGCCGCCCAGGGCAGCCATGCCGCCGCCTTCATACAGATAGGGATGCGCCAGATCGCCTAGGATGGCTTCGTCGCCGCGCTGGCAATGGGTGAGTAAAGCGGCGAGGTTGCCCATGGCGCCCGAGGGAACGAAGAGTCCGGCCTCCTTTCCCATGCGCTCGGCGGCCAGATCCTGCAAGCGATTGACGGTGGGATCCTCCCCATAGACATCGTCGCCGACTTCGGCGCGCGCCATAGCCTCGCGCATTTCGGGCGTAGGCCAGGTAACGGTGTCGGAACGAAGGTCGATCACGTTCATAGGGACATTTTAGGCGCGTTGCGGCAAGCGGGCTCGCAATTCTTCCAGAACTGTTTGCAACTCAACCGTCAAAGGGGCCTCGAACGTACGCTCTTCGCTTTCCTCTGGAAGCCGCAGCGAGAGACGGGCGGCGTGCAGAAAATGGCGGCCAATGGGAATGGTCGAGCGACGCTTACCATACACGCGGTCGCCGGCCACCGGGCAGCCGAGGAAGGCGAGATGGACACGGATCTGGTGAGTCCGCCCGGTGAGCGGATTGGCTTCCAATAAAGCATGCAGGGGAAAATGCTCGACGACGCGATATTCGGTCACTGCCGCGCGGCCCTTGGCGGCTTTCACCACCGCCATGCGTTTGCGCTCACGCGGGTCGCGGCCAATGGGCGCTTCGATGCGGCCGGCAGAGGATGGCGGTTGGCCATCCACAAGAGCCAGATAGGTCTTATGCACCTGGCGGCCCTGAAACTGCTCCTGCAGAAAGCGTTGGGAGCGCTCATTCTTGGCCAACACGATCAATCCTGACGTATCTTTGTCCAGGCGATGGACCAAACCCGGGCGCAGCTCGCCACCGACACCTTCGATATCGGGGGCGTGGGCCAGCACGGCGTGCACTAAGGTTCCACTGGCATGCCCGGCGGCCGGATGGACGACCAGGCCAGCCGGCTTATTGACCACGACCACATCTTGATTTTCGAAGATAATGTCCAAGGGGATGGATTCTGGAACCAAATGATTGGCTTGCGCAGGTGGAACGCGGACAATGACTTCTTCGTCGCCCTCCAGAAGATAACCGCTCTTCTCCACTACCTTGCCGTCCACCTGGACGGAACCCGATCTGATAAGCCCCTGCAGGCGGGCGCGGGAATGTTGCGGAAGCGTGCCTGCCAGGAATCTATCCAGGCGCTGCTTCCCGGCGGGTACTTGCAGTTTATGGACTTGCTCAGTCACTGGCTGCGTGTTCTTGCGCCGAGGGCTGTTCGGCTTTTTCTTCATCGCCGCCCAGCCAGATACTGAACAAAAGGATGACGACGCCCAAAGTGATGCTGGTGTCCGCAAGATTGAAGACTGGAAAATCGCCTACCGAAATGAAATCCGTGACCATGTAATTGTGCTGTACCCGGTCGATTAGGTTCCCCAGTGCTCCGCCCAGTTGCAAGCCCATGGCCAGGCGCAGCGCCCAATCGCCGCGCTGGATGCGCGGGAAGTAAAAGATGATCATGATGGCCACTATGACGGCCAAAATCGTGAAGATGCCGCCGCCTTCCTGGAAGATGCCGAAGGCGGCGCCTGTGTTGCGCCAGTGCAGGATACGCGCATACGGAGCCAACCAGGGCCAGGGCGCCATGCTTTCTCCGTAGGCCAGGTTATTGCGCACCCAATCCTTGGTCCACTGGTCCAGCAGGATCACGATCCCGGCGATCACTATGAGGGACAGGTAGGCGAATAGCGTTTGCCGCCAGTCAGATTTTTCAAGATCGGTGTTTTTGGGAGATGGCTTCACAGTTCCTCGATGCGAAAAGAGTGACTTTATTCTACCCGCCGAGGCGGGCATACACCTCGCCGGCGCGGCCATCATCGGCCAAGGCCAACAGGCGCTGGCAGAATGAATCCGCCTTCCCCCAGGCAGCCAAAACAAGGCGGGGATATTCGCCTTTGATGAAATTGAATTCATAGTTGCCCAGCGCCGATAGTCGGTCGATGCAGCGCAAGGTTCTATCCATGCTGGGGACAAGGAATTCGAAGGAAAGGGAGCGAATTGGCTGCGAAAGCCCATTGAGGACCTCAAGCTCATATCCCTCGATATCCAGTTTGCAGAAGGCTGGCATGCCGAAATCGGCGATCAAAGCATCCAAAGTACGCTCTTCAACTTCAATACGCTGATCCCAGCGCACCGGGCCGAAACTCAGCGACTTGCCTACTTCGTTCGCCCACTCCGCTGAAAGGGTAGAGACCGTGGGGGTACGCGAACTAACCAGCATGACGCCTCGCCCGGGGGCGGCACCCAGCGCGCATTGCAGCAAGGTAAAGCGGGGATGCTTTCCGTAAAGCCGGTTAAGAATCCGCGCGTACAGGGGTTGCGGCTCAACCGCCACCACGCGGGCGCCGATAGCCAGCAGCGCTCCCGTCCGGTTACCTACATGGGCGCCTACGTCGAAACACAGGTCGCCGGGCTGGATAACGTTGCGATAGAACGCGCGCCAGGCGCGCGCCCTGCCGGGGACGGCGTAGTACATCAACAGCGAACGCGCCAGCCCGAACAAGGCAGCCAGTGAGGGACGTTGCTTCAAACCGATGTAATTATTCTTGAACGTGCTTTAGGTCCAACCACAGGAAGACGATAAGCAGCAGCTCGACAACTTTGGTGCTTACACCCAGGATGCTGCTGAAGTCGCCCTCGTTCACTACGTACCAGGCGACGATGGTGACCGCGGCGAAAGCCATGTACGCGTAATGCAGAAGGCGTTGCTGGCCGCGCGGGAACCCAAGGAGCAAAGCCCCTAGCAAGGCCAAATAGCCCAACCCGTTCAATGCGAAGAGTTGGTAAATGCTCCCAATGACAAAGACGTGTGGAATATTGTTGATATTCAACACTACTAAATGGACGACAGCCGTAATGAGGGTAAGGACGGTGATGACCAAACGCGTCGTGCTTTTGCTCATGGTTCCTCCGAACGAATACGAGAGCGGGATGGCCGATTATAGCGGGAAATGAAGTTCTCAACTCGTTGCATGCTACCTTGCCAGCCAGGACCTTTCTTGTAGGTCTCCAGCGCCCCGAGGCTTAATCTTGTTAACAAAACCCTATCTTTGTGCAATCGTTGCAGCAAACTCGTTAATTGGCCAGCATCACCGGGATCAATCAGGTAACCATTGTTGGCATGATGGACGATTTCCCGCGCTGCGCCGGCCCGCGTGCCAACGGCTGGCAGCCCGAAGCCCATCCCTTCAAGGTATGCGATGCCGAATCCTTCGTACGACGAGATCATGACCAGCACCTGGCTACGGCGCAGCAAATTCGCTAATTCAGGTCCATCTAAATAGCCGTGAAATCTCACGTACCGCTGCAATCGATGGCCAGCAACCGCGCGCTGCAGGCCGCGGACGCAAGCAGGCTCCATATCCGTGCGTCCGGCAAAGTCGATGTGCACATCACCTCGCAGCCGGGCGGCCGCCGCCAACAATAAATGCGGCGCCTTACGCCGGATCAGGTTACCAAGAAACACGATCCGCAAGGGGCCCGGCTGTTTGGCGCGCGCCCGAATCTGCGCCGGCGTCATTTTCGGGTGCAGGCGGTCGCCGCCGGGCCTGGCGACGACGAAGAGCTTGCACCTGGCGAGCATTCGGCCAACTGCCCGGCGCGTATCCTCGCTGTTGAAAACGAAGCCATCCACCGAATTCAAGTAACGTCGCTCAACCGACCGATAGAGCCAGGACAGCGGAAATGGATGGGATTCGGTGGCGCGCAACAAATGCACGATGGAAACAATGGAATAGGAGACCTGCTTTTTCAGTTGGGAATTGAGCAGGAAGAGTGAGGGATGATTTAGTTCATCCTCAAGAAGGAGATCGACGCGCAATTTCCGCAGATGTTGAAACAACTCGGAGGAAAAATTGTCAGCGAGATGCTGCCAATAGGTTTGCCATGGAAGGGAAACGACCTGCACCCGGTGGCCGCGGCGGCGCAAGTATTCGACGAGCTTACGGTTGTAAAGGTAGCCGCCGGAGCGCTGGTCCAAGCGGCCGTAGATGATAAGGCCGATGCGCAATCAGAGGTCCTGGCGGTAACTGGCCCAGGCCGCGTCGTTCTCCCATAATTGCACGGCAATAACCTGTGGGCCGCTGCCGTCCAGTTGCTCGGCCAGCGCCTGGCAAAGGATGCGGGAAAAGTGTTCGATGGAGGGGTTGAGGCCGGCGAATTCGGGCAACTCGTTTAGGTCAGAACCGCCATAGGTTTTTAGAAGTTGATCAAGTCGCGATTCGACCTCAACGATATCGACCAGGTATCCGTGCTGGTTGAGTTTCTCTCCTTCGAGGCGGACCTCCAACCGGTAGGCGTGGCTGTGCGGCAGGTTCTCCGCGCCCCAATCGCCACCGATGAGGTGGTGGGTGGCCTCAAAACGGCGTTGGACTGCCAGAATGTACATAGGAAAGCAACAGGGCCCCGAACTCTGGCGTTTTTTCGACCACAACGTACCAGGTGTAATACAACCACACACCGATAATGGTCGTCGTCAGGTACAGAGCATAAGCCGTTCGCATGAAAAACTTGTAATTATTGAATCGCAAGGCTTTGGGCACCAGCTTGTGGCCGCGCAGCACCACGAAGTTTCCCCAGAAGAAGGCGAAGAAGCCCACCACAGCGTGCAATGTGGTCACGAAATAGAAGATTTCCTCGCGCGGGCCGCCCTTATCGCGTAGGATGAAATCTCGATAGGGCAACAGCATCAGCCATAGGACGAGCACAACGTTGAGCAGGGCGCCGGTGGTCTGCACCCACTTGTGCACGTCGTAGCGGCCCTTGAGCGCCAGGTAGTAACCGAGGCTGAAGGTGAGCATCACCAGGATGCTCAAGCTCAACGTCAGGTCGGCGGCCGTGTTGGCGTTAGTGCCGAGGAAACCGGGCTGGTGCAGGAATTCAGTCACGGCAGGCCTCCATTAGGTCGTAGGCGATTTACAGTTTTACTATGAAATCAAATTAATAGCTGAGCAGTATGGCGAGGTTCTTTTCCGGCTCACGATCCAAGGCCGCATAGGCTTCCGCGGCCTTATCAAAGGCCAGCTGCCTGGTAACCAGCCGGCTCGGCTGGACCTCGGCCAGCATCTTCCAGGCCAGTTCGAAGCGGCGTTGCCGGTCCCAGCGGCCGCGCAGCGCTGGCTCGATGTGGCTGACCTGGCTGCTGATGATCTTGACCCGGCCGCGATGGAAACGCTCGCCGAGGCTCAGGGCCGCGCGCCGCACGCCGTACCAGGAGCCGACCACTATGCGGCCCTGGTCGCCAACGAGCTCCATGGCCAAATTCAAAGCCTCGGGGTTTCCGCTCAATTCGTAGACCAGATCCGCACCGCGTGCCCCAAGTGATTGCTGCGCCTCCGCCACAGAATCCGCTGGGTCAAGCGAAGCCTGGGCCTCCAGCGCCAACGAAAGCTCACGCCGCAGTGGATAGCGGTCGAAGGCGATCAGCGCATCGAGGGGATGCCGCGCCAATAAGCCAGTGGCCAGCAGCCCAATAACGCCCTGCCCCAGCACGACAACGCGCTCGCCCAAGCGCGGTTCCCCATCCAAAATTAAGTTGACCGCTGTTTCCATTGCCGGAAGGAAGGCAGCATCTTGCTCCGCGCAATTTTTCGGCAAGGGCAGCAAATCATTAACGCGAGCATTGAACGCCGTCTCATGGGGATTGAAGGCGAAGACCAGGCGCCCCTGCCAACTTTTCTCGACATCCAGCCCCATGGCCTCCACACGACCCACCATCGAATAACCATACTTGAGCGGATACGCCAATGTTCGGGAGAGGGCTGGCAGCGTGGCGTCCGCCGCCAGGGCCGCAGGCGCCTCGCCTTTATAAAGCAGCAGCTCCGTGCCAGTGCTTATCGCTGAGCAAACAGCTTTCACCCGCACCTCGCCGGCGCCGGGTTCGGGCAGGTCTTCGGTGCGCAATTCCACGCGACGTGCGGCAACGAAATACAAACTCTGGCGCTTCAAGGATGTTGGACCTCTCCCCAGACCACGATATCTTTGCCATATTTATCGACGTTCAAGCCATTCAATTTCGATGGGACCGGTGCATCTATGGGTTTATATCCACCCACATAGATGGGGGCAATGGTTATCGCCAAGCGATCCACGAGGCCGGCCGCCAGGAAACTGGAGATAACCTCCCCACCCCCTTCGACCATCAGAGTCTCTATCCCTAGCGCGTGCAGGCGGCCAAGCATTTGCATCAGGTCGACGCGATCCGTTCGATTCTCGGACTGCCGTTCCACGCGCGCACCTGCAGACGTGAGCGCCCCTTCGTCATTTTCCTCCGCAACGGCTGTGCAAAACACGCGCGGCCTGTTGCCATTCAGCATTAGTCTGGCATTTAAGGGAAGCCGCAGCTGGCTATCCAAAATCACCACCTCGGGATCCTTGCCTTCGACGAGGCGCACATTCAGCTGCGGGTCATCGCTCAACACGGTGCCGATGCCCACCAGCAGCGCATCGTGGGCGGCGCGCAGTGCATGCGTGAGTCTTCGACTCTCCGGTCCGCTGAGCGCCAGCGGCTCCCCCCGCCGGCGGGCAATGCTGCCGTCCAGGCTCTGCGCGTAACTCAGCGTGACGAGCGGCCTGCCGGGGACGCCGGCGCGCTTGGCCGCGGCCAGCCATTCATGGAACGGATCCATTTTTGCCCGACAGATCGAGCAGGTGCTTCATGCGGGAAGCCTTGGTCAATAAATAGCGTTCGTTCTCTAGAGTTACTTCGCCTTCCAGCGGAATCCGTTCCACAACTTCAATGCCCAGCTTCTGCAGTTCCTCGATCTTATTAGGGTTATTGGTGAGCAAGGCGATCTTGGTAACCCCCAGGTCTTTGAGCATCAGGGCGGCCGAGTCATAGTGCCGCGCGTCCGCCTGATGGCCGAGGGCCAGGTTGGCCTCCACGGTGTCCATGCCTCCGTCCTGCAGGTTGTAGGCACGCAACTTGTCGGCCAGGCCAATGCCCCGCCCCTCCTGGCGCATGTAAAGCAGCACGCCGCGGCCCGCCTGCGAAATCAGCTGCAGGCTGCGCACCAGTTGCTCGCCGCAATCGCAGCGCCGCGAGCTGAAGATCTCGCCGGTCAGGCACTCGGAATGGACGCGCACCAGGACCGGCTGCGGGGTTTGCAGGTCACCCATCACCAGGGCGATATGTTCTTTGCTGTCCGGCTGATCAAGATAGAGACGAATTTTGAATTCCCCATAGCGCGTAGGCAGTCGCGCGGCCACCACGCGATCAGCATCGGCCTGGGAGCGATTGTGCGCTTGCATGCCAAATCCTACCATACGCCTTACTTATTGTTGACCCTGTTCAATCCCCGCCAACGAAAGCCCGACCAAGCCGAACAGCACGTCTCGGGCGCGGATGAGAAGCGCTAGGCCTATCCCGTAAGCCGGAGAATAGCCCAGCGCCTGCATGGCCAGGACCTGGCTGGCCTCCAGTGCGCCAAGCGCCCCCGGCGTGGGGGCGAACAGCGCCACGCGCGCCGCCACTATCACGAGGGTCAATTCCAATGCATCCACGGGCAGGCTCAGAAAGAACAGCAACAACCAGATCTCGAAAATAAGCGCGACCCATACCGCAATTGCGATTAGCAATCCCTGCCCCAATAGGCCGGGTTTCTCCTTGGCCAAGGAACCCAGCTGCTCTTCGGCATTGCGGATGCCCTCTGCCAGCCCGCCCGAAAGCCGCTTGGCAAGGAAGCGCAGGGGCCTCGCCCCAAATCGCACGCTGACCAGGTAAATCGAAGGAACCAGGAGCAGAACGAGAGAGATTGGCAGGGTTTGCGCCAGGGGAAGCTCCACCACCACGCCAGTAAATACAAGCACGGCCAGGCCCAGTGCCAGGACCGCAAAGTTTGCGAACAGCTCTATCACTTTGTCCAGCGTGACGGAGGCCAAGGCTGTACTTCCGGGCATCTTGTGGCGGTTGCGTAGATAAAGGACCTGGAAGGGCTCCCCGCCGAAATGTTGGCCGGGCGTGAAGTAACTGATGGCGAAAACCACCAACCGATATTGGGTCAGGGCTAAATAAGGCACCCGGTAGCCTTGAGCGCGCACGATCAGCCACCAGCGCAGCGGGAACAAGAAAAGGATGCCGATGTTCACCATCAAAAGGGCGGCAATCTGCCAGAAACCCAGGGTTGAAAGAACCTGCCCGATTTCGGCAAAAGGGACGCCTTGCAAGCTCCAGATGATCAGCAAAAGCCCCAGGACCAGTAAGGCGATCCAAAAGGCGATCCATTGGGCTTTTCGAGATTTCAAGGCGAAGTCTTTTCCCCCGCTCTCCGGAAGATCCAAAGCTCGTTACTCTTGCGGAGCGAAAAAGCGCCCGGCCCAAGATAAAGCAGGATTAGGCCAATGAATAGGAGGGCGAAATCGATTCCGTCAGGGTTCTGGCCCAGCAAGCGAAGTCCAGTTCCCACCAGAAAAGCGAAAGCCGCCGGCCGGCCCATCGCCCCAAAAAACAGCGCCAGGCCAAGAGTGGCATCGAACGCTACATAGAGATCAGAGCTTGACGCAGAAGCGATTCGCAACAGGATAAGCAGGACAAGAAAAAGCCGGATGATAAGCAAGGACCAGTCGCGGATGTGTTGCCATATCTTAATGAACCGCTTGCGATTCTTTTTCCTGAATCGTAACCACTCGGCGCCTACCCACCAGTCGTAAAGGAAATTGGCGAGGAATGGAACCATGCTGACCGATGAAATGAAAACGGTGAGTTCCGCCGGCAAGCCGGGCGCCAGCAAGGCGGAGCCGATGCCCAGTTGCGTCCCGGCGAAGGGACGCCGCAAACAGTTAGGCGGCGACGCGAACCGGAGCCCCATCTGTTTGCGAGCCCAGACGGCGATGAGGTAAATGTAGCGCGCCAGGCCGACCAGCAAATACCACCAGCCGGCCGCGGCGTAGTGGAAGGCTAGCAGCGCCGCCACCAACATCCCGCGGGCGTCCAGGTCCAGATCGAGTTTTTCTCCTAGGCGGGTGGCCTTACCGGAGACGCGGGCGGCGTAGCCATCCGCCAGATCGAGCAAACTGAATAGCAAAAGAAGGGCAAACGGCGCCCAGGCCAGCCATCCGCTCGGCCGCGCCGGCCACAAAAAGCCGCCCAGCATCGAAAGCGCCAATAAGCGCAGCAAAGAAAGCCAGGTGCCAGGGCCAAGGCGGGGCAGCAACCTATTCTTCGACTTTAGTGAGTTTTGTGGCAGATCGAACCAAAGGATAGAGAACTGGAAGACGAACACGAGTGCAGCGAGGACAAACCACGGATTCGATTGGGATGTAGGCCATTGGCCAGCAAGCAAGCCGCGAAACGCAAACAAGGCGAGCAGACCGGCGATCAAGGCAAACGCCCAGCGCAATCTAAGGGCGCGGAATGCGCTGGCCCGCGCGTGTGACTTAGGCGACATTCGGGCATTCTAACAGAGCACCTGTGGCATAATGTTTTATGGTCGCGTGAGGAGAACATCGATGAGCAAGACAATTGGAAGCTGGATGAAAAAAGGGGTGATCTCTATTGGTCCCGAGGCGACTCTGTTGGATGCCGCCCGCCTGCTGGCCGAAAAGCAGATTGGCACCCTGCCAGTGGTGGACAAAAAAGGACATCTCATCGGGCTGACCAACATACGCAAGATTGTGCGCTTCTTCCTACCCGATTTCATTAACGTAATGGAAGACGTTGACTTCGTTCGTGATTTCGGGGCCATCGATATTCCTTCACCCATAGACATCAAGCTCGCCTCTCACAAGACTGTGGAGGAGATCATGGACGAGCCGGTAAGCGTGGAGGAGAAAGCCTCGCTTATGCGCGCCCTGGCTCTCATGGTCACGCACGATATCCCCGACATTCCCGTAGTTCGCGACGGAAAACTGGCCGGCATCGCCTCGCGGGTGGATATTGGCCGCGCTTTTCTGCATAGCTGGCTGGACGACCTGCCCAAACATAAGAAACGTTAACCTAAATCAGGGACTGCGTTCATGACCGAAATACTCGTCTCGGGAGCTATTTTTCTCATTACATTCATCGCCATCCTGAGTGAACGTGTCAACCGCACCATCCTGGCCATGGCAGGTGCGGGGGCCATGCTGATATCCGGGATGCTGCTGGGCTATTACGCCGAAGAGGCCGCCCTGGATGCAGTGGATTTCGCAACCCTGGGCTTGCTCTTGGGCATGATGGTGCTGGTGGGTTTGCTTTCTCGCACTGGTTTCTTCCAATTCCTGGCCATCTTCACCGCCAAGCTGTCCCACGGCAATCCCTGGAGGCTGTTGCTCATCCTGGGAGCTATTACCACCGTGCTCTCCATGTTCCTGGATAACGTGACCACCATCGTACTGATCGCTCCAGTCTCCATCCTGATCGCCGAAATCCTGGGAATTTCGCCGCAACCGCTGCTCATCTCCGAAGCGCTGCTTTCAAATACAGGCGGCGTGGCCACCCTGGTCGGCGATCCGCCGAATATTCTGATCGGCTCGGCAGCCAATTTCAGCTTCAACGATTTCCTCGTGCGGCTGGCACCCATTGTGGCCGTTTCCTGGGTAGCGGCCGTTCTCCTGCTGCGTTTCCTGTTCCGCAATGATCTGCCCAAGAAATCCAAGAACGCCGGCGCTTTAGCCAGCCTGGATGAAAAGGGTGCCATCCATGATAGTAAGAACCTGGGCAAGATACTGACCGTGCTGGGCGCGGTGTTCGCCCTTTTTTTCCTGCACACGCAGCTGCAACTCTCGCCAGCGGTGATTGCCCTGCTGGGGGCGGCTGCCGCCCTGCTCTGGGTGCAGCCGGATGTCGATCTGCTCTTGAAGGATGTGGAATGGGGCACTCTGCTCTTCTTTGCCGCTCTCTTCGTGTTGGTTGGCGGCGTGGATGCTTCGGGGCTCTTGAACCAGTTGGCCGGCGCGGTTACGGGCCTGGCTCAAACAGACCTATTGCTCTCCGGAGTAGGGTTGATTTGGGGCGCAGCCATGCTATCCGCCGTGGTGGATAACATCCCCTTCACCATCGTGATGATCCCGGTAATTCAGACCTTGGGCGCCCAAGGGGTGGACATCGCCCCCCTCTGGTGGGCGCTGGCGCTGGGCGCCGGTTTCGGCGGCAACGGCACGCCCATCGGATCGACGGCCAATGTCATCGCCGTGAAGCTCAGCGAGCGTACGCGCAACCCGATCACCACCCGGCTGTGGCTGCGCACCGGCCTGCCGGTGATGATTGCGGTTTGCGCCGTCGCCACTGTGCTGTACATCCTGACTTTCCAATTCATGTAAATAATGTGGGGCGGGTCTTGGACCCGCCCACAATAAGCGGCCGGATAAGGTCGCTTATGTCATTACGAGTGAGGGCGTAAGCCCGACGAGGAATTCCTATATACACCCTAATGCCAATAGCATCGTTGGAACAAAGACCAACCGATTATTTGACTAATTGACTACTTATCTTGCAAATATACTCGTGGAACACGGGTGTTGATATTTGTCAGGATCTCATAAGGGATAGTTCCCGCCCAATCTGCCAGGTCTTCCACCGTAATTCTTTCGCCGCCGTTCCCGCCGATCAGAACAATCTCGTCTTCGTTGTAGGCCGAATCCTGCTCGATATTCACCATGAATTGGTCCATGCAGATGGCTCCCACCACCGGATAATGTTTTCCGTTGATGAGCACCTGCGCTTTCCCACTCATGGATCGAAAATATCCGTCCCCGTAGCCCACAGGAATCGTGATCACTCGAACGGGATGATCGCTTTCCCAAGTGGAACCGTAGCTGACCGGGTGGCCGGCCTTGACCACTTTGAAATACACCACTTTGGACGTCCAGTTGAGCGCGGGTTCCACCTTCACTGTTTTGCGCACCTCAGACGATGGATACACGCCGTACAGCAAAATGCCGGGGCGCACCATGTCGAACCAGGCTTCGCGCAACTGGAGGATCGCCCCGGAATTGGCCATATGTCGCAGAGGAATGGGCAGGCTGCGCTGCTCGTAAAAATAAAGGACTTCCCGAAATCTCTCGAGCTGCAATCGCGCGGAGGATAAATCCTCTGCATCGGCATTGGCGAAGTGGGAAAAGATCCCCTCAACCAGGACATGTTTGCATTTAAGCGTGGCTTCCAGCAGGCTTTCGGCGCTGTAGTAATGCACGCCGATGCGCTCCATACCGGTGTCGATCTTCAGGTGCACGCGTGCGCTGGTGCCCGCTGCCGCTGCCGCCTCTTCCACCTGATCGAGTTTTTGAATGGATGATACCGTCAGCATCAGGTCGTGCTGCAGGAAAAGCGGCGCCTGGCTGCCCAGGATGCCGCCCAGCACCAGGATGGGCGTGGCGACTCCCGCCTCGCGCAGCAGAATGCCCTCCTCGAGGTAAGCCACGCCCAGCGCCTTGGCGCCAAGTTCCTGCATGTGCTGGCCCACGCGCACCAGGCCGTGCCCGTAAGCGTTAGCCTTCAGGATGGGCATGACCGTCACCTCGCCCACGTGCCTTTGAATAGTGCGGTAATTTTGTGTCAGTCGATCTAAATCGACCTGCACCTGCGTGGGGCGCAACGTGAAACGTGTGCTGATGGTGGGAGGGTTGGCGCCTTGCATTCGAGTTATTCTATCTCAGCGGTCAGAGCAGGCTTTTTGCCAGTGCAATAGCTTCGGCGCGGCTATTGACTTCGCCGGCGGCTTGGCCCTCACGCAAAGCCTCCAGGATCTCACCTACTTTAGGCCCGGGTTTCAGGCCTAGTTCTTTCATCAACTCGTCCCCGTTCAGCAAAGCCGGCGGCCTGACTGCTTGCTCCGGGTTCTCGAAATGAGCCTCCAGCAAAGCGCGCAGCGTTTCCAGATGCTCCGCCAGAGCATCCTGCGGAAGATCAGCCGAGTATTTGCCCATGAAATCCGCCAGCGAAAGCAAGCAGATGTCGACGCCGGCACCTTTGGCATCGCGGAAGAACCGGTAGATAGTTCGCCGCGTGGGTGCCGCCCCGGTCTGCGTGAGCGCGAACGGGCGGCCATGCTGGCGCACCACTGTTTCCAGCAACTCGGCTTCCCCTTTGCTTAGGTGCAATTCTCTGGCGCGTTGCACCACCAGCTCGGCGCTCACATCTTCGTGGCCGATGAAGCGAATACGGCCGCTTTCCTCCACGCCACGCGTGGTCGGTTTGCCCGTATCGTGGAAGATGGCAGCCAGCATCAACAGCCCCCGCCGCGTCCGGCCGGGCACCAGTTCCTGGGCCATCAGTTCATTGATCTGCGCGCGGTAGCGGCCCAGGCGCAACACTACCAACCCGTTGAGCAGATCACCCGCGCCTTCTGGAGAGTAAGTTTCGCCCAGTACTGCCAGCCCCGATTCCAGCTTGGCGACCACGTGCATGGTATGGCCCCACACGTCGAATGCGTGCGGAGCCGACTGTTCGATCCCTTTGAAGGCATATAGCTCCGGGAAGACCTCGTCGAGCGCCCCCAGCAAGTCCAGCGCCTGTAGGGAAGCGGCCAGTTTTGGGGCTTCCAAAAGCCGAAAGATCTCGTCCCGCAGGCGCTCCGGGGAGACACGTTGCAGACCCTGGGCCGCAGCGCGCATATACTGCCGCGTCTCCTTTTCTATCTTCATGCCGAAGCTGGCCGCCAGGCGCACAGCACGCAGGACGCGCACCGGGTCGGAACGAAATGAATCCGGCGAACAACCCCTTATTCGCTTGGCGAGGATGTCGCTGGCCCCATCGAAGGGATCCAGCAGCGCTTCTGGGTTTCGCAGATCGATGGCCATGGCGTTGATGGTCAGGTCGCGGGCTGCCAGGTCAGTTTCGATATCTGTCCCCAGAAAGCCAATGAAGTCCAAGGTGATGCGCATCCCGTTTTCCGTCAGCAAGACACGGCCGGCGTCGCGGGTCTCATCCAGCAGGTAGAAATCAGCGCTCAGCGCATTGGCCACGCGCCGCGCCGCGGCGATAGCCTTCGCCGGCAGCACGAAGTCGAAATCGTGGTGGGGTCGGCTGAGCAGCAGGTCGCGCACCGCCCCTCCAACCAGGTAGATCTCCTGGCTGGTGGGCAGCGCCTTACGCACGCGCTCGACGATGGGGGGCAAGGTATAGCTCATAGCACCGGGAACGAATTCTACTTGGGGACTTTCTTTGCTGCGGGCGGCTCTGGCGGCGTGCAGAGCCTGCCGCGGCGTTCCGCCCTGCGCCACGACGCGCGCCCGC
>JBBEBI010000029.1:0-2173 GCA_040882365.1 Anaerolineales bacterium | reverse complement strand
GGCGGCGTGCAGAGCCTGCCGCGGCGTTCCGCCCTGCGCCACGACGCGCGCCCGCCCAGGCGCGCCACCCAGCGCCCCGCATACGGCTGCCTAGGGTCGCTGTTGAACCCAGGGCGCTCCTCTAATTTGGACATTGCTTATTCGGGAGGGGTGTACATCTTAGGGTCGACCACGCCGATGAAGGTTAGATTGCGGTAATACTCGTCCAGGTCGAGGCCGTAACCGAATACGAACTTGGTAGGGATCTTGAAGCCTGTATAGTGGATGGGGACTTCCGATTGGCGTGCTTCCGCCTTATCCAGCAAGGTACAGACCTTCAAGCTGGCGGGCTGGCGAGACTCCAGTAGCGCCAATACCGAAGCGATGGTGTTGCCACTGTCGACAATATCCTCTACCAGCACCACGTTGCGCCCAGAGATGTCCACGGTCAGGTCCATGCTGATGCGCACCTGGCCGCTGCTTTCCCGCGCCCCAACCCCATAAGAAGCCACGGCCATGAAGTCGATGGCATGTGGGATCGTGATGGCGCGCATCAGATCGGTCAGGAACATAACTCCACCGCGCAAGATGCAGATCAGTAGCAGATCCTGGCCCTCGTAATCCCTGCTGATCTCGGCGCCCAACTCGGCGATGCGTTTCTGCAGCTGGTCCCCGGTGATGAGGACCTCGGACAGCAATTCCTTGTAGGGGCGCGGCAACTGCATGGCGCTAAGCCGGCACGTCGTGGTGCTGGCGGCAGCGGGCCTCGTACATTTCCGAAGCGCCCACGATGACCACCGGGTCGTTGTAGTTGGCGGGTTTGCCGTTCACCAGCCGCTGGGTGCGCGAGGCATCCTTGCCGCACACCATACAAATGGCATGCAGCTTGTCCACGCTCTCAGCCTGGGTGACTAGCGTGGGCATGAGGCCGAAAGGCTCGCCGCGGAAATCGGTATCCAGCCCCGCCACGATCACCCGGATGCCGTTGTCGGCTAGATAGTTGACGATGGAGACGATCTCCGCATCCAGGAATTGCGCCTCATCGATGCCCACTACGGTTGTATCGGCTTCTAACATGGCGCGGATATCGGCGGCCTTGTCGATGGGGATGGCATCGAACTCGCTGCCGGCGTGCGAGGTCACTTTGGCTTCGGCGTAGCGGTTGTCGATCTTGGGCTTGAACACCTGCACCTTCTGCCTGGCGATCTTTGCGCGGCGCAAACGACGGATGAGCTCATCCGTTTTGCCGCAGAACATCGAACCGGTGATCACTTCCAGGGAGCCGTTCTTTGGTTCCATAGGACCTCTGCCCGCACGCGATTGGCAGTAGTGTACATGATGTGGGAGGGGTTATCAACTGTTAGGGAACTTGCCCAAACAAAACAAAAGCGCACGTTTCCGTGCGCTTTTCGTAAGCTCTTTGCTCAGCTGGCCTTCTCCGCCTCGGCCTCGCCGGTGGGCAGCTCATAGCCCAGGCGGCGCAGGGCTTTCTTCGTATCGGCCAGCGCCTTGGTGCCCACGCCTTCGATCTGCAGGATGGCTTCGTCGCCTCCGGCCAGGCGCTCAAGGAACTGGCCGGCGGTTTCGATGCCGGCCTTTTTGAAGGCTTCTACGGCGCGCTTGCTCAGATCCAACTCGGCCATCGGGCGCGTCGGTGAAGTCTTGGCAGCCGACTTGGCCTCTTCGGCCTGCTTGAACTGCGTGCGCACTTCCAGCCGCTTGTAGAAGCGATCCACCTGGCCTTCGGTGTCCACGATGCGCTGCACGCCGGTGTAGAACGGATGGCAGTTGGAGCAAATATCCACATGGATCTCGGGTTTGGTGGAGCCCGTGGTCCAGGTGTTTCCGCAGGCGCACACCACCTTGGTCTCAGGGTAATACTTGGGATGAATTCCTTGTTTCATTGCGACCTCGATATCGCGCCTCACCGAAATGGGCGCCTTCAATTATTACTTGCCCGGCTCCACGCTGACGCGCTTCTGCCCGCCGGCGATGGTTTCGTAGATCACCTGGCCGCCGACCGTGGCGAAAATGGTGAAGTCCTTGCCCAGCCCCACGTTGCGGCCGGGGCGAATGCGTGTGCCCTTCTGGCGCACCAGGATGGTGCCGGAATTTACGGTCTGCCCGGCGTACACCTTCACGCCCAGGCGTTGCGCATTGCTGTCTCGTCCGTTGCGGCTGGAACCGCCGCCTT
>JBBEBI010000028.1:23730-111479 GCA_040882365.1 Anaerolineales bacterium | reverse complement strand
AGTATTGATATTGAAAAACGTGTCCAAGGTGGGATTTATTTTCTCCTGCACGGTTCTTGGCACCAACTTGGTGGTGACCTGCGACAAAAAAGACGTGGCTCGACGTTCCCCTATCTGGATGCACTGTTCAATGGCCGACATGCAAGTCTTGCGGTAGATGCCTCGAAAGGGTTCCAATTGCTCTGGTGCTAGCTCTGGAACAATCGCATCTACTTCTTTGGTTTGTTCCAGTAGGTATTCAATCAAGCCGATGTGGATGAAAGGCATATCACAGGCAAGCACAAGACAAAGATCTTGTCGGGCATATGCTAAAGAGGAATGGATACCCCCCAAAGCTCCGATACCAGGAAATATGTCGGGCAACACCCGGTATTTGACAGAAGGATAGTTGGGATCGTTCGAAATAATGAAGACATCATCGCTTAATTCTGATACCTGATCGATGATATACATAACTAGCGGTTTTCCCATAAAAGGTATCAGCCCCTTGTCCATGCCCATCCGGGCGGATTTGCCGCCCGCCGTTATGGCGATACTGAGGGGCGCTCGAACGTGACTCAAATCGTTACCATTTGGTTTCCCCACATCAGACTAAGCAAGCATCCAGAGATCTCACATGCAAATCTGTTGCAGTTGGTATAGAAACTGTGGAAATAATGTAGCAAAGATCTGACTTCTCCCGCACTTTTTACCCGTTAATTACACTCCAAGCTATGTTATACACGCTGTTTTCCCTCTCCCTGCAAATTCAGAGTCAGGTGTCCTACCGCTAGACGAATCCCCAGCGTGTCTTATGCCCAAAATTATACTCGCTTTCGCCCCTACCCAACCCTCCCCAGCCTGCTTTTGCCGCCCCTTGTCGTTTGAGGCTTCCTGATCCCCGATCCCTGGTCACCAATCCTGATCACTACTCACTAATCACCATTCACTTGTGACTATTGTCCCTATCGCTTCTTGTACCCAGGCGGATAATTAATAGAAGGCTTAATTATGGAAACTGAGAAGATCGAGACCTTTCTTTACGCAGCGGAAAGCCTTAGCTTTTCCGAGGCGGCCAAGCTTCTCCACCTCAGCCAGCCCAGTGTTAGCCACCAGATCAAAACCCTGGAACAAGAACTCGGCGTGAGCCTGTTTTCGCGTAGCAGCACCGGGCTGGAGCTCACCGAATCCGGCCGCGTGTTGCTCCCCTGGGCGCGCCGGCTGATCCATGATGTCGGCAGCCTCAAGGAACTGATGACCTCCCTCGAGCAGGAGATCGTGGGGGATTTGCGCATTTCTTGCAGCACCACGGCGGGAAAATACGTCCTCCCGCAGATCGTGGCGCGTTTCTGCAAGCGCTATCCGGGCATTCGAGCGCGTATCCTTACCTGCCGGCCGGAGCGTGCGGCCATGGACTTGATGGAAGGCGAGGCACACATCGGGGTGGTGAGTTCTGAGCTCAACGATCCCAATTTCGAGGCGCAGCACTTTTTCAATGACAACGTGATATTGATCGCGCCCGCCGGCCACCCTTGGGCGAGACGCGCTTCAATCGAGCCCCATGAACTATTGGATGAACAACTCATTTTGCGAGAGCCGGAATCAGGCACTCGCCGTGTGTTGTTGGAGGAACTGGCTAAACATGACATCAACGTTGATGACCTGCGCATCCTGATGGAATTGGGCAACGCGGAAGCCATCGTAGCAACTGTGGCGGCTGGCTATGGTGTCTCTTTTGTGTCGGCCCTGGCAGCCATCGATCAGATCAAGCAAGGGTCGCTCATTTCGGTTCCAGTGGAAGATATGACCTTGGTGCGCTACATATATATGATCCGCAAAAAGATTACGGCCCCTCATCGTCCTAGCGATGTTTTCTGGGGCTTTGTCCATATTCCGGAAAATGCCGATTTGCTCTCGCTTCCGCAGCAGCTCGAATTGTCCTAGCCAATTTTGCTGCATTAAAAAAACAGGCACCTCGGAATGAGGTGCCTGTTCTTATTCATGATGCCTAGCTCGATTTACATTAAGCAGTCGGGCTCTTGCGGAACACGTTGAAAATCAAGTACGCAGTCAGCCAGGCGCCGGCGATGATAGATAGGGTGGCCACTATGGAACCGATAGAGAGTTGGGGCAGCCCACTTAGGGTATGGCCAATATTACAGCCACCCGAGCATACCGCGCCAAAGCCCATCAGCAAACCACCGATGAAAACCTGCACCAGCATGCCGAGGGAGGGGATGCGGAACTTGAATTCCCGATTGACCAAAGCGGCAGCCAGAGCGCCCAGGATGATGCCAACAATCAGCATCGCTCCCCAACCCAAAGCCTCGCCCATGAAGATTCCTTTGACCAGCCCAATCCACCCATCCGTGATTCCCAATGGATAGTTTCGACCGGCAGCTGCTGATAGCGGGAAGGCCACGATTGCAATCAAGCCGATGACGATACCGGTTGTCATCCAACCCCAACCATAGCTAACGCCTTTTTGGGCCTTGGCCGCTTCGGTGCGAGCAGCGCGAGATTCCAAGGTGAATGGCTTGGCGAGCAATAGCCACACCACAATGGTGACGATAGCGATGCCGAGGGCCAGCAGATAGTATGGGATTCCTAATAGGCTGGCTACAGTTAGGTTGCCTCCCTCTGCGGTCGTGATGATAGTGCTTTCCTGCAGGTTCTTGGAAACCGGATTCAAGAAACCTCCGGCCGTGTAGAAGGCTGAGACAGACAATCCCAAGGCGGCCACAATGGCGGAAACCATGCCTTCACCGGTGCGATAGGTGAGGCCGCTGGCGCATGCGCCAGCCAGCACCATGCCCACGCCGAAAGTAAAGCTGCCCACCAGGTTGGCCCCCCAAAAGAAAGGTTTCGGCGCTGTAGCCGCAATCCCAGTTACATCTAGGAGAGCGAAACCGATCATTTGCACCAGTAGAGCCACACCCACTGCCTTCAGTAACGTGTAGTCCCTGAGTAGCAGCGCATCGCGGGAGGCCGAGTTCATGCAGAAGCGACCGCGTTGCAAAGCGTAGCCAAACACAAGGCCTACGCCCAAACCAGATAGAACGAAAAGTTCCATGACTTCTCCTCATTGATGTCACCGCGCTCCAGCTGGTGCCACGTGACGGCGGATAAAACCTGGGAGCTGGCCCAGGGAGGGGCGTTCCCCTCGCTACGTGGTTACTTGAGCCCGTGTGCCTCGATGAACATGCGGTGCTTCGGGCCGTCAATGCGCTCCACGCCAAGGAGCTTGTGGCCCTGCTTGGTCAGATTGCGCGGGATGCGCTCCAGGGATAGCGGATAATCCAGGATCACCTCAAGGATTTCTCCCTTGACCATCTTCTTCAGGGTGGCCAGGGTATCCATGTCCGGGTAGGGGCAGATGAGCCCGCACACGTCCAAGGTTTTGGTGGCTGTGATCGTTTTTTCCATTCTTCCTCCTCAATAGGAAAAGCTCAACTTCGCGCCTTCAATCTCGAACATGAAGGACGAAGCCATCATGACTTCCACGCCGTCGCGCAGGTCTTCT
Source organism: Anaerolineales bacterium (assembly GCA_040882365.1). Lineage (GTDB taxonomy): Bacteria > Chloroflexota > Anaerolineae > Anaerolineales > UBA11579 > JAMCZK01. The sequence goes on along the minus strand of JBBEBI010000028.1, from coordinate 107,977 downwards.
TTCTTTATGTCGCAAATTTCCAATCCGAGTTCGCAAAGGATGAAACGCCCATCCAGAGTCCTGATGGAGTCATAGAGGTGGATGGGATCTGGCTGTCCCTTGAGCCCTTGGTACTTCTCCAATTCACCCTTGGCAAGCATCCTGGCTCCCCCGGGTTGCACAAAGAACATCACCTGCTCGCCGCTGGTAGCAATAGAGGCTGCCATCACCAGCGAAGCCAGCACGGAATTGGCATCATCATGGTTTAGCACCACTACCATCTTTCCAATTTCTTCAGTCATCTTTCTCCTCAGTCATTGCGAGCGAAGCGAAGCAATCTCCACATGATTGTTGCGCGCTTCAGTCGCTAGAACGTGAATGTCAGGCCAGCGCCCTCAGCCGCCATCAGGAAGGGCGGCGCCTCTCCGATGGCGATACGCGGATCGCGCACGTCTTTGGGATCGATGCCCTTGTTCTCCAACGCCAGCACACACAGCACCACGTGGCCGCCGAGGTCCAGTACATCGTTGAACAACTTGATCGGGTCCGGCAATCCCTTCGGCTGGCCCAGTTTCTCCAACTCACGCTTAACTGCCCACTTGGAACCCGCGGGGGTTAGAAAGATATGTGTTTCGTGGTCAAGGGCCAGCCCCGAGGCGGCAAAGATCAGCGTGGGCATAATGTTCTTGCCCTCATCCCCATTGCAGACGATCATCAGTTTTTCAGACATCATTCTCCTATGGTTGATAATTTTTAATCAGCGGGAGCGGCTGCTCCCACCGCAACTTCGCGTTGTTGCCTTACCTTGGTCTTTACGCCCTCCAGGTATAGAGCCAACGGCCGGTAAATCAGGTGGGCCCACTTGCCGATGCCCACCTCCGTATCCAGCATTGCAACCATGGCCAGGACATGGATGATGTACACAAAGTAAGTGGGCCACGGCAAGCCGGCATAACGTAGGATATGCACCAGGATGCCGCTTACTGAGCCGAATAAGATAAAGGCTGGGAAAAGCCAGTCGCTCGGGTGAGAGAAGCGATGCATCTGGTCGCGCTTTCGTATGCGGCCAATCAGCATGTCAGTGGACGCATAGATCAACACAATCGTTGCGTAATAGCCAAGCCACCGCTGCGGATGGTGTAGGGGATAGATCTCGTCTGTTTGGAACCACCATAGCAGCCCTACCACGAGCGTCAGCATGGTCAGATATCCACTGACCAGCAGCATGTGCACTAACCAACGGCGCGGGGGTTTTTCGGTGCTGCATTGCACCCATCGCTTCTGTGTGAAAAAGTGAATAATTAGAGTCTTGAATTCGCTCAGGTATGTCCCGAGGGGGATTTTCCCGAGGCGCAAGGTTGAAGCCATAGTCGACTTGAACATAGTGACAATGCCGGAGAGAACCCGGGTCCCCAGGTAGGCAAAGTGTGCCACCACGAATCCCCAAACCAGCAATGCTGGCGCGAACTGGTTCAAGGCAACTTGCTCGGTTTCGATGCGCCCCGGGCCTAGCAGGTTAATCCCCACAAAAAAGGCCAATGTGATTAACGCGATGCGGGCGATTGTCCACCAAATTGCTTTTTCGGATGTGTACAAACGGGTGCCATGGCCCGTGCGGTCGTACTGAGCGGTCAACCACCGCCGGATAGCCATCATGGTTTCGCCGGGTTCTGCACCCCGCGGGCAGGTTGCCGAGCAGTCGCCACAGTAATAACACAGCCAGGGATCAGTGCTGGCCCGCAAGGAGTCCTTCAACCCCATTTGTGCCAGCCGAATCATGTTGCGTGGGAAGGGATGCTCATCATTGGTGAGTGGGCAAATAGCCGTGCAATTGCCGCAATTGAAACATTGCTCAATGCCCACGGCACCAAATTTCTTCAGATCAAGAAGGAGGTTAGGATCCGCGCGAACTGTCATTTTTTCTCCCCGACAAGCCTGTACAACGGGTAATCGTCTTGCATACCGTCTTCAACAACCAGGCCATATTTCTTCATGGAAGCCAGCCACCAAAGGATTTCCCGGCTGGGGATGCCTGTAGCGGCTGCCACATCGGGGACGCTTCTTGGCTGCTCTTTGAGGGCTTTGCTGATCTCCTGCTGCAGGAGTTTCTGAGATTTCAGCAACTCCTGCGTGTGAGCAAAGGTGGCCGCGTGCGTTTCCCGCAGACCCTTTAGCACTTCGATAGGCGTCTTCGCTTGAGTTGTCACTTAGCGACCTCTTGGAATTCGGGTACGTCCAGCGCGATGGCATCCACCATGGCTTCGTATTGACCCAGCGTCCAACCTTGGATGTCGATTGCGCCATTCGGGCAAGCAGCTACGCAGGCTCCGCAGCCCGTGCAATTGGCCGGAGTGACCACCGCGCGCTTAATTTCCTTGCCATTCTCAACAACTGTTTGCAGCTCAATGGCGCCTTCGTACTCGCAGGCGGCTACACAGGCGCCGCTGCCCACGCACTTCGCCGCATCCACACGGGCCACGAAAGGTGGCAATTCCACGCGCCCTTTGCCGAGCAGCGAACTCACCTTGGCCGCCGCAGCGGATGCTGCCAGTAAGCTCTCCTGGATGTTCATGGGCCCCTGAGCCGTCCCGGCCAGCACGATGCCGTTAACCGCGGTCTCCACAGGTCGCAGCTTGGGATGCACTTCCAGGAGAAAGCGATCGCTACCGCGCGGGATCTTGAGCATCTGCACTAAATCGTCGATATCGCGTGGCTTCATGCCGACCGCAAGCACGACCAGATCCACACCCAGCTCAATTTCCTCTCCGTAGGTCAGCTGATCCTTGACACGCACCAGCACTGGATAGTCGTCTCCTTTTTCGGCGGCTAGAACCGTGGGTCGTTCCTCGCCTTTGTAGCGCAGGAAACGAACCCCATCTTCAAGGGCGTTCCAATACAGCTTCTCGTGGCCGCGGCCATAAGTGCGGATATCCTGATGCAGGTCGTAGATCACCAACTCAGGGAAGCGCTCATGTAGTTCTGTGCAGGTTTGCAGCGAAGCCGAGCAACAAACGCGCGAGCAGTAATTGTTCACCTGCCCATCGGCATGTGGTTCGTCCACACCCTCAATTTCGCGGCTGCCGACGCAATGGACAAGAGCCAGTGAGCGCACCAGCTCGCCATTCCACTTTAGACTGTCCTCCGCTTGCAGAGCCAGGTGGCGGATCAGCTGGGGAAGGGTGACTATTTCAGGAAGTTCAGCAAATCCGTATTCGCCGGTGCGCGGCGTATAAGGATCGAAGCCGGTAGCCACCACCATGGCTCCAACGGTCAGCTCAAAGGTCTGCACTTCGTCCTTTAGTTGGACGGGATAGCCATCCACCCGGAGCGGGGACCCGTCATAGTGTTCCCAGTCCACCGCTGGCGTTGCGGGGTAGCCGTCCGCTTGCCGGTAAACCACTTTTCGCTTTGTCAACCCGTAATTGAATGGATCGGGGACCTCTTGCTGACAAGCCGCCATTAACTTCTCGGCCTGATTGTCGCTAACCCCGCGGCTATGCTGGCGGATTTGCACAATATAGTTACCCACATAGCCAGATACCGCGGTGATCTCCGCCTGGGTGAAGACCGTGACGCTGGGCTGCGCAACGACCGCCTGCGCAAGCTCCCGGACCAACTTGGTGGATTCATCCTGACTGGGAAAGGTTTTTCCAAGTTGTGCTACCCGGCCACCCAAGAAAGGCGATTTCTCCAGAAGTGTCACGGCCAGACCTTGGCGCGCAAGGTCAAGAGCGGCACGCATGCCTGCAACTCCACCGCCGATCACAAGAACGTGTTTTTTGGCTTCCAGCCGAATCGGCTCAAGCGGGTCGAGCAGGCGTGCCTTGGCAAGTCCTGCCGCCATCAGATGCACAGCTTTGTCTGTGGCACCTTCGGGATCATGCGGATGTGCCCAGGAAACCTGCTCGCGTAAACCCACGTGGTTGTAGAGGAAGGGGTTGAGCCCCGCTCGGGTGACTGCCCCGCGAAAGGTTTGCTCGTGGAGGGCGGGTGCGCACGCACCGACGATGACCCTATTTACGCCGAGTTCCTTGATGTCTTTTTCAATAAGAGCCTGCCCAACGCTTGAGCACATGGAAATATCAGTGCGCGAAGCCACCACGTTGGACTGCTTGCCCATGATCGAGGCCACTTTGTCGCAGTTCACCACGCCGCTGATATTCCCGCCGCAATAGCAGGTGTAAACGCCAATGCGCAGCTCCTTCTCGGGCGCTTTGCTCTCAGGCATACACGGCTTCCTTTTGCACTTTCGATTTTTCTGCCACACCTGCAGGTGATTTTCCAGACTCCCGAATGTAGGCGGAGGCCACAGCGGCTGCCCCACTGGCGGTCACGATGGAATCGACGATATCCATGGGCCCCATGGCCGTGCCGGTGACGAACACGCCCGGCTGGTCCGTCTCGTTGGGGCGAGCGTTGGGCGCCGGGCTGTGGACGAAACCATCTGAGCCGCGCCGGATTCCCAGGTCGAGAGACAGGTCGTCACCGGGCAGCATGCCCAGGGACAGGACCACTAGATCGTGAGTGCGTTCCTCGATGCGGCCTTCTTCAGTAAGTTCCAACTTCACCACGGGGTTTTGGTTTTCGTCTTCGCGGATGGCGGCCACTTTGCCGCGCACGAAAGTCACACCCATGGCCTTGGCGTTTTGATAGAACTGCTCGTAGCCCTTACCAAAGGTACGGATGTCCATGTAGTAGATAGTCACGTCAGCCAGGGGTAGGGCGCCGTTGATAAGCATCGCCTGCTTGATGGCATACATGCAGCACACCCGTGAGCAATATTCCACGCCTAGGGTCACGTCCCGAGATCCGGCGCACTGCACGTAGGCTATTGAAGATGGTTCCCTCCCGTCACCGGGACGCAAGATGCGACCGTACGGTCCTGTGGGCGCCAACAGGCGTTCCATCATGAGCGGATCGATCACGTTTTGCAGTTTTCCGCCGTTGTATTCCTTTTTGGCGTCAATGGGCGTGAGTTTGAAACCTGTGGCCAGGATGACGGCCGTGGCCGAAACCGTGAACGTTTCGGCCTTCTGGCTGAAATCGATAGCATCCACAGGACAGACCTTTTCGCACTTGCCGCAGAACAAGCAGTTGGCTGCGTCTAGCACAGCCGTTTGCGGAACGGCCGTAGGGAATGGGACACGGATGGCGCGGTAGGAGCCAAGGTCACGGTCGAAGGCATTGGGTACGGTGATTGGGCAAGCAAATTCACATAGCTGGCAACCGGTGCACTTGCTGCCGTCCACATAACGTGGATTTTGAAGAACTGTAGCGATCGAGCCGACTCCTTTTTTCTTTATCGATTGCACGTCGCAATAGGTGAACAACTGGATATTAGGATGGTGGGCGGTTTCTGCCATCTTGGGCGTGGTGATGCAACTGCAACAGTCCAAGGTGGGGAAGACCTTGCTGAGCGTGATCATCTTGCCGCCTACGCTGGGTTCGCGTTCCACCACGGCAACTTGGAACCCCTGGTCGGCCAGGTCCACGGCGGCTTGCAAGCCGGCAATACCGCCGCCAACCACCAACGCATCAACGTGGATGGAGGTCATGCCGCCACCGCCGCAACTGCCACCGGTTTTGCTTTGGTCATCTCAGCTTTAGCAAAACCGATTTCTTTTAAGAGATCGTTCATTTGGTTGATTTCTTTTAAGAAAGGCTTTACACACACAGTACAGATCGCCGCCAGCCGCAGGCGACGGATGTCCAAGCCGCGCTCTTTCATCAATGTGTATGCTTCACCGATCAACTTGGCAGTTCCATCGGCCTCCACAGAGAAAGGGCTGTCTGTGCCTGAATACATCATGATGATGCCGTCGATGCCCTGCTCGAAAGCGCGCAGATAAAACTTAGGCGGGAAAAGCACCGGGCAGACTACCGGCAGCACGTAGGTATTGGCCGGATATTCGGCGTGCGCCTGACCCGTGGTGTTCGCTCCGGCATAGCCGCCGGAGAACGTAGCCAATACCAGGATCTTCGGTTTTCTGGCCAGAGCCGTGTCAGCCATGGGCTATTTCACGCGGCGGATCAACAACCGCTCATACCCTTCGCCGGGTATCACACCTAGAAACTCGTGCCCTACTTTCTGGCACCAACGCGGCATGTCCATTTTGGTGTTGGCATCACCGGACCAGACTTCCAATATTTCACCGACCCTCACGGAGCCGATCCCCTTTTTTGCTTCAAGCAAAGGGCCGGGGCAAGACATGGCGCGGGCGTCTACAACTTTTGCGGCTGTTACTGCAGTCAAATCTTGGGTAGTCATCGTGTTCCTCCATTGCGGATAGTGATTTCATGTTGAGGCAGGCCATGGTCTCCGATAGCTGACATGGCTAGACAATTGCTGGGCAAAGCCGATTCGTTGATACGGTAATAAATATGCTGGCCATCTCTGCGGGGCACGATCAGGTTGCGGCGCTTGAGCAGTCCTAGGTGCTGAGACACGTTTTGCAGCGAGCTGCCAACTCGGGCGGCGATCTCGTTGACTGCCAACTCCCCGCTACCCAGGCTCCAAAAGATCATCAGCCGGCAAGGGTTGCCGAATAGCCTGCAAAGAGTGGCTTGGCGCTTAGCTCGTTCGATCATGTGGTCGTCCATGGACATGGCTTTCTGCCTCCAGAGATACTTGCATGGAGGCTTAATCAAGAGCTAGCTTGACTATATGGCAGGGCTACCGGCGGCAGTAGGGCAGATTGTCCTTGGGCGCCGTCCTTTTTTCTATTGGGAGGTATAGCGAAAAGCTATGGTAGAAAGCGGATGGCAACCACATTGGTCTGACATTGGGTATCGTTGTGCATATGCCAAAGAAATCGTATTCGCCATTTAGACGCCTCTGGACTTGGTTCCTTTTTGCTGTGGCGGGGATTCTCAGCGTACTGTCATGGGGCTACTTCGTTTCTGGAGCAGTCCAAGCGGAAACAACCGCTACTCCCTCCGCTGCTTCAAAAGCCTGGAACCGTCATGTAATATCCACTGGGGGGATTGGGCCGGATGGTGTGCGTTTGGCGGACTTGAACGGGGATGGCTGGCAAGACGTCGTTACTTCGTTCGAGACTTCCGGAGAGGTGATGGCGTTTCTGCACCCAAATCAGGGAAGCGTGACTGATCCATGGCCCTTTGTCAATGTCGGCAGTATCCCGCGCGGGGAAGATGCCATCGGCATGGATGTGGATGGTGATGGCGGCATGGACGTTATCTCTTCGCATGAGGGAGACACCATGGGCATCTACGTTCACTGGGCGCCGGCAGACCCTGCGCTCTACTTGGCCCCCGAGGCCTGGGGAATGCCGGCCCTGATTCCTCAGTCGCATGGGCGAGGTTGGATGTTCGCTCTCTCAATGGATGTCAACGGCGATGGCCGGATGGACATTGTGGCCGGCAACAAGGATGATTATTTCAACGAACGCAACTCGATTGGGGACCTGGGTTGGTTTGAAGCGCCTGCAGTGGACATGCGCAATCTAGATAGCTGGACTTATCACTCCATCGATCATATAGGCTGGACCATGTCCATCATTGCCTACGACGTGAACGGCGACACCTTTAAGGATCTGCTGGTGACGGATCGAAATGCTGATCCCGACCATATGGGTGCCCGCTGGCTGCAAAATCCTGGACAAGATTGGGATCAGCCCTGGCTCTCGCATTTCTTGGGAGACCTGGCCGGACCCCGACCTACTTTCATGGCTGTTGGCGATTTGGACGAGGATACCGTTGATGAGTTTATTGTTCCATTGTCCGAACAAGCCAAAGTGATTATCCTGAATCGCGGCAGTAGGTAAGGAAAGTGAATATTCCTCGAATGTGATCGAATTCAAAGAGGAGAGCGGTTTTGGTTTGATAAAGGCTGTGGAAGTCTACGATGTCGACAATAATGGACGAAACGACATTATCGTTACGTTCGTCGGTGGTCAGTATGGGGTAGTGTGGTTGAGTTACCGGGTTGGCCCGTTCGAAGGAGCGTGGGATTTACACGTTATTTCGGATGTGGTTGATGGGAAATTCGATCTGATCCAACTATTCGATGTGGACAATGATGGGGACGATGACATCTTGACGACAGAAGAAGTGCACAACCTGGGCGTCCTCTGGTTCGAAAACCCGCTAATCGGTGGGAAATGACGCCAGGTAGCCCAACAATAGCCCTCTAAACGGCCGAGATTAGGGGAAAGAGGCCCTCTCTGTAGAGGCATTTGTCCCTTTATTCACAAGGGCTCTAGCTCACATAATTGGGTGGAGGCTAGAGTAAATATGAGTCCCATCACCCCGCATGTAGTCAGTCCGGTTCACCACAATGGAAAAGTACCCCCAGATATTGAGATCGCCCAAGCGGCGAAAATACGACCCATTCAGGAGATCGCGGCCGAGGCCGGGCTATTGCCCGGCGAACTTGAGCTCTATGGCGAGACCAAGGCCAAGGTAAGCCTGAATGTCCTGGACCGGCTTGAAGCCGAGCCATTGGGCAAGTATGTCCTTGTGACCGCTATTACTCCCACTCCACTGGGAGAGGGCAAAACCACAACGACAATAGGCTTGGCCCAGGCCCTAGGCTCCCAACTGGGCTTCCACAGCTTTGCCTGCATCCGCCAACCCAGCCAGGGGCCGACCTTCGGCATTAAGGGAGGCGCCGCAGGCGGCGGCTACAGCCAGGTTGTGCCCATGGAGGAATTCAACCTCCACCTTACCGGGGATATCCATGCCATCACGGCCGCCAACAACTTGCTTGCGGCGGCCATAGACGCGCGCATGTACCACGAGGCGCGCCAAACCGACAAACAGCTATTTGAGCGTTTAATGCCCAAGGGAAAGGATGGCGCCCGCAAGGTCAGCTCTTCCATCCGGCGGCGCATGCAGAACCTTGGCTTTACGGCAAAGGATGTTGAATCGCTGAGCGAAGAGCAGCGCGGCCTCCTGGTGCGCCTGGATATCGAGCCCACCACCATCACGTGGAAGCGTGTCATTGACACGAATGATCGTTTCCTGCGCAGCCTGCTGTTCGCCGATCCCGCCGATGATGCCAAGCTGACTCGCCCTTCATCTTTCGATATCACAGTGGCCAGCGAAGTGATGGCCATCCTAGCACTGGCCAGCGACCTGGCTGACATGCGCGAACGCTTCGGGCGTATTGTGATCGGATTGAGCAAAGCCGGCCGGCCGATAACTGCCGACGATCTCGGTGTGGCGGGGGCCATGGCCGTGCTGATGCGGGATGCCATCAAACCTACCTTGATGCAGACTCTCGAAGGGACGCCAGTTTTCGTGCACGCCGGACCCTTCGCCAACATCGCTCATGGCAACAGCTCCATCATCGCCGACCGCATCGCGCTAAAGTTGGCCGATTACGTGGTCACTGAAGCCGGCTTCGGGGCGGACATCGGCCTGGAGAAGTTCATTGATATCAAGTGTCGCTATTCCGGTTTGCAACCAGACACAATTGTTTTGGTTGCTACTGTCCGTGCCCTAAAGATGCACGGCGGCGGCCCGAGGGTTGTGGCCGGCAAACCGCTGGATGCGGCGTACACTGAGGAAAACCTCGACCTGTTGAAGGCGGGATTGCCTAACCTGCGGCACAACATCGGCATCGCGGTCGGCTTTGGCGTACCCGTGGTGGTGGCGGTGAACCAATTCCCGACAGACACTGAAGCCGAACTGGGCATGATCCGTCAGGCCGCTCTGGATGCAGGCGCGGCGGGGGCGGCTGTTTCCAGCCATTGGGCCGAAGGTGGCGCGGGGGCCGTTGCTCTGGCAGAGGAGATCGTCAGGGTGGCCGAACAGCCGAAGGAATTCCAGTTCACCTACCCGCTCGACCTGCCGATCAAAGAAAAGATTGAGCGCATCTGCAAGAAGATTTACGGAGCCGATGGGGTCGATTTCTCGGAGGAAGCAGAAAAAAAGATCGAACATTACACGCGCCTGGGCTTTGGCAATCTTCCGATCTGCATGGCCAAGACCCATCTCAGCATCAGCCACGATCCAACGCTTAAAGGAGTGCCCAAGGGTTTTCGAGTCCCGGTACGGGACTTGCGGGCAGCTATGGGCGCCGGCTTCCTGTATCCATTAGCGGGAGAAATCTCCACGATGCCGGGGCTCTCCACGCGGCCGGTGTTTTTCGACATCGACTTGGATGTGGAAACAGGAAGGGTGATCGGCCTGTCGTAACAATTGAGCAGAAATAAGGCCTGAAAAACCTAACAGGGCTACGCGCGTAGCCCTGATCTTTTACTCGCTAGAGTTGTCAGAGAAAAGCGGAGAAGGGAGGGTCTTGGATTCTGCCTATAACCTCCACTGCTATTACTTTAAGCTGCCTTCCTGCCTTCCCCCATTGTTTCCAGCGCCGCAATTGCCTCCTGCAAGCGGGCGATAACGGTGTCGCGCCCGACGATCTCCATGCTTTCGAACAGCGGCGGGCTCACTTCCTGGCCGGTAACGGCGTTGCGCAGGATGCCGAAGAGCTGGCCCGCCTTTAGGCTAAGTTCGTCGGCCACGGCACGCATGGGTTCTTCGGCGCTGGCGGCATTGAATTCGGGCAGCACCTCGATGATCCCCAGTGCCTTTATGAGGGCGCCAGCAGAATCGGCAGCCGTCATGCCTTTTCCGACCAGCATCTCGGGTGGTGGCTTGACCTCCTCCTTGAAGAAGAAACCCGCCAGCTGTGGGCCCTCATCCAACGTCGTCATGCGCGTCTGGATAATGGGAACGATAGGCGCAAGTTGGCCCGCGGCGACGTGATAGCCTGCCTTTTGGAAATATGGCACCAACCGCTTGGCCAGCTCCTTTTGGGGCAGGGCGCGGATATGCAAGCCGTTGAAATGATCGAGCTTCTTGAAATCGATAGAGGCGGGCGAAGGATTAAGTTTCGCCAGTTCGAACTTCTCGATGAGGTCCTTCATCGTGAAAAATTCAGTGTGGTCGTCGTAGCTCCAACCCATCAGGGCGATCCAATTGGTTACGCCTTCAGGCAGGTACCCCATATCAGCCAGGTCTTTCATGAAGATAGATTTCCCTGTCAGGCGGGCCTCCGCCGTGTCTCGCTTGCTCATCTTCCCCTTACCGCTGGGTTTGAGGAAGACCGAAAGGTGCACCCACACCGGCTGCTGCCAGCCAAAAGCCTCGTAGATGTGGGCGTGTAAGGGCAGACTGGGCAGCCATTCTTCACCGCGGAAGACATGCGTGATTTGCATGAGGTGGTCGTCCACCATGGTGGCCAAGTGGTAGACCGCATGCCCATCGGACTTGAGCAGCACCATGTCGTCTACCTTGCTGTTTTCAACAGTGATCTCGCCCCGCAGCAGGTCGAGCGCAGTAATGCTGCCCTTCTTGGGGGTTTTAAATCGAACCACATGGCTTTCGCCAGCTTGCACCCGCTGCTCGGCCACTTCGACAGGTATGTTGCGGCACTTGCCTGAATAATGGGGTTGCTCGTGGCGTTTCTGCTGCGCTTCACGCACTACCTTTAATTCCTCGGAGGAGCAGAAGCAATAATATGCCTTGCCTTTCTTGATGAGCCCTTCAGCGTGCTTGCGATAAATCTCTTTTCGTTGGGATTGGTAATAGGGCTTATGAGGCCCGCCCACGTCCGGACCCTCATCCCAGGACAGACCGATCCATTTGAGGCTTGAAATCAGATCTTGCTCCGCAGCGGGGTCGTAACGTTTCTGATCGGTGTCTTCGACACGCAGTAGGAAAACCCCGCCAGTCTTGCGTGCGAATAGATAGTTATATAGCGCCGTGCGGGCGCTGCCCAGATGGGTTAGGCCGGTAGGGGATGGGGAGAAGCGCACCCGCGCGGGTGCAACAGAGTTACCGTTTTTAGGCATTGGCTAATTTTACGAGAAATTCAGCGCTCGGTGGCGGGCCACCACGCTTTCCACTAGCCCTATACTGAACATGAAGGTGAGTAGCGAGGAGCCGCCGGCGCTAATGAATGGCAGCGGCAGGCCGGTGACCGGCAGCAGCTGGATATTCATGCCCACGTTCACAATGGTGTGCAGGGCAATGATCACCGCCACTCCGTAAGCGATCAGCGAACCGAAGGTATCCTGGGAGAGTTGCGCGGCCCGCACGCAGCGCCAGATGATGAAAAAGAGCAAACCGAGAACGGCCAGACCGCCCAGCAAACCGAACTCTGCGGATATAGCGGAGAATATGAAATCGTTGTGCCGCACTTTCAGGAAGCGCAGTTGCACCTGGGAACTTTGCCCATACCCCTGGCCCAGCAATCCACCCGACCCAATGCTGATAAGCGATTGCGTGACATTGTAATTCTCATCGAGGGCAGCTTCCGGGTCAGGCGCCAGGAAATTGACGATGCGCTGCTGCTGGTATAGTTCCAGAAACGGGAAGGCGGCGATACCCACCACCAGGAGCGCCAGGATGAACAGCGCCAAATGTTTTATTTCCAGTCCGCTAGCCCATAGCAGCGCAAACCACACGGTCATCAGCACAATAGAAGTGCTGAGGTTGGGCTGCAAAAGAATGAGGATTACCAGGCCCAATGTGAGCACCACGCTGCGGGCGATCCACCTCAAGTCTTTGTCCCCTTCCCGGTGGCGCGCAAAGTAGTCCGCCAGAATGATGATCATAGTAATCTTGGCTAGCTCGGATGGCTGGAATATCAGTAGGCCGACGTTCAGCCAACGGGCGGCCCCGAAGCTGGCCTCTCCGATCAAGAACACAATGAAGAGCAGAACGGCCAGCAGGACATAAAGAACGCGGCTCACCGCGATCCACATGCGGTAATCCACCGATGCGGCGATAAGGACGATCACCACTCCGACCAGCGCGTAGGTAATCTGGCGGCCGAGGATGTCCAATTCAACCAGCTCCTGGTTGCCGGCGATAGCCGAGCTGATCATAGCCAACCCGAACGTAAGCAGGACGGCCACTGCTCCTAGCAGCCAGAAGTCAAAATAACGCCAAATAGCTGTTCTCAAAGGCTTTCCTCAGACCGGTGAATATTATGACTTAGAAATCGTCGGATAGAGGGGTGTTCCTCTTTTTCAGAGGAATCTCGGCAATTAGACGCTGGGTGCGCCCTTCCTGGGCGATCTCCAGGCGCACAGCGCCTCGGTCCACTTCCACATGGCGCGAGATGACCTCGATGAGTTCGTCCCGCAAGGCCTCCATCGCACCTGGCGGCAAGGTGCTGCGATCATGGATCAGCACCAGACGCAGGCGCTCTTTTGCAGTGCTTGCGCTTCCTCTGCGGTGTAATAATCCAGCTAAGCTACGCATCTTTCTTGCTTCCCGCGCGGATCAGTTTGGACAGTCTTCCGAGGAAGCCGCCGCCATTGGCCCTCGTAAACGGCACTTGCTCGCCGGCCAGACGCCGTGCGATGTCGCGGAAGGCCTGTCCGGTCTTGCTCCTGGGCTCCAGCGCTATCGGCGTGCCCCGATTCGTGCTCACCAGGACCGCCTGGTCTTCCTGCACGATGCCGATCAGGTCAACGGCCAGTAGTTCGAGTACGTCGGCCACCGCTAACATATCGCCGCGTTCCACGAGATCGGAATTGATGCGATTGATCACCAGCTTGGGCGGGCCCTTTTGCTCGGCCTCCACGATGCCAATGATGCGGTCGGCATCTCGCACTGCCGAGACCTCCGGGTTGGTGATGATGATGATCTCGTCGGCGGGGGCAATGGCGTTCTTGAAGCCGCGTTCGATGCCGGCCGGCGAATCGATCAAGATGAAGTCGAAGTCCTTGCGCAGTTCATCGCAGACCCGCTGCATATCCTTGGGGGAAATAGCGTTCTTGTCGCGCGTCTGCGCGGCAGGGATCAGATGCAATTCCTCCAACCGCTTATCGCGGATCATGGCTTGGCGCAACTTGCAGCGCCCCTCCACGACATCCACGATGTCGTAAACGATGCGGTTTTCCAGGCCCATGACCACATCTAGATTGCGCAAGCCGATGTCGGCGTCGAGGCAAACGACCTTCTTGCCGATTGAGGCCAAGGCCGCCCCGATATTGGCGGTGGCAGTCGTCTTGCCCACGCCACCCTTACCCGATGTTACAGTAATTACTCGTCCATTCATTAGTTACTATTCCTTAGTATTATTATTGCGCCGTGGCGCTGGGTGGCGCCCACTCTTCGGCCACTACCTGTCCGTCGCGCACAAACGCGATCTCTGGCCGCGGCGTGCCCCGTTCCTTAGGTGGGATGGCGATGTGCCCGGCAATGCGCAATTGAGTGGGCGACAGGTCCATGGCGCAAACCACCGCGCTTTCGTTGCCTTCGGCGCCTGCGTGCACCAGGCCGCGCAGGCGGCCCCAGATCACTACATCGCCTCCGGCCACAATTTGTGCGCCAGGGTTCACATCGCCTATCACGGTGACGTCACCATGATGGGTGATGTTTGACCCGGAGCGCAGAGTCTTCTTCAACAGAACTGCGCTTCCAGCCGGCTGCGCCTCCGGTGCCTCTTCTTCCACTATTTCTTCTTCAGGCTCGGGCTCGCTACCGTGGATGCGAGTTGCCAGGCCCATGGCTTGGGCGCTCCGCTCGGTTAGCGGGGAACGACTCAACACACCCCACAGCGAGAGGCCTTGGTCGGAGAGTTGATCGCGCAGCCGGCCCATGGACGCGGCGGTGATATCGTGCCCTTCCAAATTCAGGATGAGTTTGGCGCCTTTAAGGAATTCTTTTTGGCGATCCAACTCCTCGAGCAGATTCCTTTCCGCCACAGGCCACTCTTCGCTGTCGATCGAAACCAACAGGCCTTCGCGGATGCCTTTAATCTGTACCGACATTTAAAAAAATTATAGCATCCGGTCTGTTTGGTCGCTGGAGAAGGCGTGGGCGAACTGCTCAGCGGTTTCCGAGCAGGGTGTCAATTTCTTTAAGGCCGAAATAGGCTTCGATGACCTGGCGAACTATAGGGGCAGCCACCGTGGCGCCCTCTTTACCGTTGTAAACGAAGGCGATGACGGCAATCTCAGGGTCGTCGAATGGCGCGTATGCCAGGGTCCAGGCGTGGCTGGGCCAGTTACCGTATTGGCACAGGTTTTTATTGAAGGCCGTCTCGTCGCAATATTCGGCCGTCCCTGTCTTGCCGGCCGCGGCGATGGGGAAATCGGCGAATTCCTCGGCCAGGGTGCCGAATTGCACCGCCCCACGCATGCCCTGTTGCACAGTCTCGATCACCCATGGCTCCACGGTGACCACTTCGCCCGTCGGACGGCACGCCCCGATCCCCGAGGGATTTTCGTATTTTTCAATCATCGGATCTTTGGTTATGTCCCAACGCACTTGAGGTTCGAACTCCTGCACCACATTGCCGTTGCCGTCCACCAGCTCACGCAGCAAGGTAGGCTGCATTTGCACGCCATCGTTGGCGATCGTTGCCGCAGACATCAGGATTTGAAGCGGGGAGGCCAGCACGAAGCCCTGTCCCACGCTGGAAATGTAGGTGTCACCGGTGGACCAGTTCTCGCCCTGTGTGCGGCGTTTCCAAGTTGGATCCGGCACCAGCCCATCCACTTCATAGGGTTGCTCGATGTTCAGCTCGGATCCGTAGCCAAGGGCGCGGGCATAGGTACCCAGACGGCAGATTCCTAGCCCTTCGGGCACTTCATCCTGATAGCCGCCGCCAACTTTGTAGAAATAAACGTTGCTGGAATTGGCCAGGCCCCCGATGAAATTTAACTGGCCGAAGCCGGCTTCGTTCCAGTCGATGAACTCCCGCGCCCGGCCAGCTTCGCCCTCGAAGAAGCGTTCGGTCACCGTTATCAGGCCAGGCGTCTGAATGATCTGGTTTGGGCTTACCACGCCTTCGTTCAGGATGCCAACAGCGGTGACCAACTTAAACACCGATCCGACGGGGATCTCTGCTCCTACAGCATTGTTCACCAAAGGGTGAGTGGCATCCGCGACAAGCTGCTCGTAGTAGTATGCTGGGATGAAGCGCGCGAAGCGGTTGTTCTCATAACTCGGCCAAGAAACCATGGCGAGGATTTCGCCGGTGCGTGGGTCCATAGCGATCACTACGCCGCTGGTCATGGTGATTTCTCCGCTAAAGAAATTCCATTCGTCAATCTCGTCCTGAAGAATGGTGCTGGCAGCTTGTTGCAAGCGTGTGTCCAGCGTCACTACAAGATTCAGCCCAGCTTGGGCCTCAATCGGTGGCTCAACGTCGCGCAGAATTTGTCCACCGACGTCCCTTTCCACAACCCGCTGGCCGGGAACTCCCCGCAGGAGCTCATCGAAATAAAGTTCCATTCCACCATATCCGACCTTGTCTCGATTGGGTACGAAGCCAAGCGCACGTAATTCGGCTTCCTGAACGGCGGGAATGGGCCCCAGATAACCGATTACCGTGGCCGTCAGATCCCCGGTAGGGTAATCACGCACAGGCTCGATTTGTACGTCCACACCAGGCCAATCCACCGCCTTTTCCTTGACCGAAAGAGCCATATCGCGCGACACATTGCATTGGATCAACACAGGATCGTAAGGTGAGAAGGAGGTCTGGATTTCGACCATCTCGGTGAGGCCCAGGTTGTCTCCGCAGGGGATCAAAGGTTCCTCGATGGACCCCTTGGTCACGGGCACTCCGGTAATGGTGGACAATTCGAGGATGATCTGCTCGATCTCACCGGTATCATCCGGTAGAAGCGCAGGGATGATGACCACGTTATAAGAAGCCACGTTTTGCGCCAGCACGATCCCATTGCGATCGTAGATCACGCCCCGCTGCGGAGCCAGGCTGATCGTTTCGGTGCGGTTATCGTTTGCCTGGCGCAACCAGTTTTCATGCTCGAGAACTTGCAGGTAAAAGAGGCGTAGGCTGAATACGAGGAAAACAAAACCGATAGCCGCCAGGAAGCCGAAAAGCCTCCACGACTCGAGAGCTGACTTCCCGGTTGGCTTTGGGGTGTTAATGTTCATGCACGCCCTTCAGCTGGGCTGACCAGTTTCTGCACCTCGCCCATTATTGCATAGATAGGTAAGATAAAAATGAGGTTTAGCAACATGGTTGGAACGGTGATCAGATTTAGCGCTTCGAGTGCATCCATTGGATGAGCGCTGACGAATAGATAAGCCATGGTAACCAGGTGTATTGCCAGGGTCCCAAGCATGGTGGCGGAAAACAAAGTAAGTAACCGGCCTTGCCAAATGCGCTGTTTTAATAACTGGCAAATTCCCGCCGCCCCCGCATACCCTATCCATAATACCCAATCGGGCAAGGCGCTGGCAAAACCCAGCATAATCCCTGCCGGCAAACCCCATTTCCAATCAGATCGATTGGCGGGCAGCAGCATCCACGCCACCAGTACAAGCAGGACGAAATCAACCGAACCCTGTAGCAGGGTGATGCGAGTGAACAGAGTAATTTGCAGAAGGGCCGCGCCTAAAAGGAGAACGATCCCCGCGAAGATGCGCATGATCGGGTATGCCTTATGGGGAAGTCAACAGCGGAGCCACGTCCACAGGCTGGAAATTGACGATAACTAAAACGATTTCCAATCGGGTGAAATCGACGGCCGGTTGCACAGTGGCGGTCTGGAAGAGAGCCTGTGCTTCTTGCTGAACGCTGCTCACTTGGCCAATAAGAATGTTGCCGGGGTATAGGCCTCCGATCCCGGAGGTGAACACCAGATCGCCGGCTTGCAGGGTGGCATCTTGGGGGATCAGATCGATAGCCAGGTCCCCGATGATGCTGCCGCTCAACATGCCATCCACATCGGAGGGCTGCAGGCGCACGCTCACCTGGGCGGCCGGGTCGGTGATCAATTCCACGCGCGCGGCATTGGCGGTCACCTGGGCCACGCGGCCAACCATGCCTTGCTGGGCCACCACCGGCATGCCGCGGCGGATGCCGTCATCCGAGCCGCGGTTGATGATCACGTAGTGCAAAAAGGGACTCGGATCGCGGCCTATGACGGCAGCCGCCTGGTAGGCGTTTTCGGGGCGGGCGCGCGCAAAATCCAGCAGAGCAGATAGTAACTCGATCTCGGTGACCTGCTGCTGGAGCGCGATGATCTGTGTCTGCAGCGCGGCGTTCTCGGAATTAAGTTCGGCGTTTTCCTGGCGGAGACGCGCTATGTCGGCCGGGGCGTTGATGAAATCCTGGATGGCCTGGAAACGATCATAGAGCCAGGCCTGCGCCCCGTAGATGGGCTGCAAGACGGAGTTTAGCAGAGGGCTGAGATAGCCGGCGAGAGCCAGGAGCAGCAGACCGGCTGCCAAAAGGATCAGGGCTACTAATTGGTAGGGGTTATTTTTTGGAAAACGCATTGGAAGGCCACGCCTCGATAATATCCCGTGAGGAGGGAGAATGCTGGATTATCTGCGGCAAGGAAATCGGGACTTTAGGCGATAGGCAAAAGGGCGACCGGGCCTGCGGACCACCTTCTAATCCAACCGGAGCAGCAGATGCTGATGGGCGTTGATATCTTCGAGGACCAGGCCGGCGCCGCGCGCCACGCAGGTCATGGCATCCTCCGCCACCCAGCAGCGGATGCGCAATTCCTCGCTCAATCGCTCGTCCAGGCCTCGCAACAGCGAGCCGCCGCCGGACATGCAGATGCCTGCGTCCATCACGTCGCCGATCATTTCAGCCGGGATGTCATCGACGGTTTCTTTCACCGCCTGCACGATGCTGTTTACGACATTCGATAGTGCTTCGCGGATCTCGATCGACGAGATTTCCAAGGTTTCAGGTAACCCATTTATAAGGTTGCGGCCGCGCACCGTGGTGGTTTTTTCCTCTTTCAGTGGGAAGGCTGAACCGATCTTGATCTTCACCTGTTCGGCGGCGCGTTCGCCGATGAGGATGTTGTACTTGTTGCGGATGTACTGCATCACGGCCAAATCCATTTCGTCGCCGGCCAGACGTAGGGATTTGGAACTGACGATACCCCCCATGGAAAATACTGTGACCTCGGAGGTGCCGCCGCCGATATCCACGATCACGGTGCCGCCTACTTGGTTGATGGGCAGCCCTACCGCCAGGGCCGAAGCCGTGGGTTCCTCGATGAGGTAAACAGAGCGGGCGCCAGCCAGCAGGGCGGCGTCGTTGACGGCTCGTTTTTCGACTTCAGTGACGCCGGTGGGCACACCGATGACTACCCGCGGCCGGGGCAGGGGCACGATACTTTGCTCGTGGGCCTTACTGATGAAGTAGGCCAGCATCTCCTCGGTAATCTCGAATTCGGAAATGACGCCGTCGCGCAGCGGCCGCACGACGACGACGTTCTTTGGGGTGCGGCCCATCATCTCCTTGGCTTCTTTGCCCACCGCGATCGGGCGGCGGGTGCGCTTTTCCACGGCCACCCAGGACGGCTCGTTGATGACAATGCCCTTACCGCGCACAAACACCAGGGTATTGGCCGTTCCCAGATCGATGCCAATATCCAGGGAGAAGAGACCCAGGATCCAGTTAAGAGGATTAAATGCCACTCGATCTCCCGAACTAAGGATTGGGTATGCTGATTCCGGTTGGTGTCGGTTTCACTGTTCGGGTTTTCCCTGATTTATCGCACTAGTTGGGAATTTAATCGCAAACGAGTGATTTTACCATGCGCAGATTCCATTAATCTGCCATGGCTTCAAGTCCTCTATTATCCCCTCCAAAAGGAAATCCCCGCAGGTATAATTCCGCCCACTAACTCAGGCGGAGGATCTATCAGAAGCGAATAGAGACTGAGGGAAACAGCGCATGCCCCTTGCACTTGTTTGACAACGCAAATTGCTGTCAAGCCTATGTGCGAGGGTGACGAGGATGAAGGTTGTTCACTGCGAAGTGAACCTAAGCAGCCGGGTAACTCGGCTGCGAAAATCGAAAGATCAGCGGATACCTTCCGGGGAAGACCGCCCCGACAATTTCCCTCCAATTGAAAAAGCCCGAGCAATGCCGCGGGAGTAATCCGGCGGACAAAAACGGGCGGCACGGTTGAGTGGACCAGCGGATCCCTTGGAGGGTCCCTAAATATGTGTGGAATAGTTGGATACATCGGCGAACGGGATGCCACGCCGATCATACTCAATGGCCTCAAGCGCCTTGAATATCGCGGCTACGACTCGGCCGGCATTGCCGTGCTGCAGAACTCGCACATCGAAGTGCGCCGCGACGCCGGCAAACTGAGCCGACTTTTCTCGCTAGTCGAAAAGGAGCCGCTGGACGGCAAGCTGGGCATCGGCCATACGCGCTGGGCCACGCACGGGGAACCCAGCGCCCGCAATGCTCACCCGCATATGGGCGCCACCGGCGAGGTGGTGCTGGTGCACAACGGTATTGTCGAGAATTACCTCGAGCTCAAGGATGAACTTCAAGCCGAAGGGGTGATCTTCAAATCCGACACCGATACCGAGATCATCGTGCACCTGGTGGAGCGCTACCTGTCTCAGGATGTCAGCATCGAAGAGGCCGCCAGGCGCGCCCTGAACCATCTGCGCGGTCACCACGGCGTGGTACTTTTCAGTTCTAGGCAGCCCGACCGCATTGTGGCCGCTCGCATTGGCAATGCGGGTGGGGTCGTGGTGGGCTTCGGAAAGGGCGAAATGTTCCTGGCCTCGGACCTTCCGGCTATCCTGGAACACACGCGAGACGTAGTGTTCCTGGAGTCAGGGCAAGTGGTTTCCGTTACCCGCGGGGGACTGACTCTGCGCGACCTGGAAGGCCATGAACTGGAGTACAAAGTCGATAGCGTATCCTGGGATCCGGTGGCTGCCGAGAAGGGCGAATATCGCCACTTTATGCAAAAAGAGATCCACGAACAAGTGCGTTCACTTACCGACACCATCACCGGGCGGGTGGATTTCGAGAGCGGGCGCATCCTGCTCCCCGATCTGAAACTGGACGAAAAACTGGCGCGCAAGATCGAAAAGATCTTTATCATCGCCTGCGGCACTGCAGGCTATGCCGGCATGGTGGGGAAAACGCTGGTCGAGCGTATTGCCCGTATTCCGGTGGAGTTCGACATTGCCTCCGAGTTTCGCTATCGCGATCCCCTGGTGGACAAGAACAGTGTGGTGCTGGCCATCAGCCAATCAGGAGAAACGGCCGATACCCTGGCCGCCATGGCCGAGGGAAAGAAGCGTGGCGCCACTCTGTGGTCCATCATCAACGCCATCGGCTCACAGGCCATGCGTATTGCCGACGGCCACATATCGATGCAGACCGGACCTGAGATCGGGGTGGCGTCGACCAAAGCCTACACGGCGCCCTTGGTCGATCTATACATGCTGGCCATCTTACTTGCAGATCTGCGCGGAGTCATCGGCGATAAAGAACGTCGCGCCATGGTGGGGGAGTTGAGCCATGTCCCTGAATGGGCTTCGGCTTGCCTCGAGCGCGAGAGCGAAGTGATGGCCGTTGCCGAAGATCTGAAGGACATTTCGCATTGCCTCTATCTTGGGCGCGGCATCAACACCGCCACGGCCTTCGAGGGGGCCCTCAAATTGAAGGAGATTTCATATATCCACGCCGAAGGATATCCGGCGGGTGAGATGAAACATGGCCCCATCGCTCTCATCGACCCCGAGATGCCGGTAGTGGCCATCGCCCCACGCGATCCCTGGTACGAAAAGATGATCAGCCAGATCGAGCAGGCCAAGGCCCGCGGCGGCAAGGTGATCGCCGTGGCTACCGTTGGCGACGAGCTGATCCCGACGCTGGCCGATCACGTTCTGTGGGTACCGGGGACCCCCTGGATGCTCAACCCGGTGGTCACCGTGATCCCGCTACAGCTGCTGGCCTATCACATCGCCAGCCTGCGCGGCCTAGACGTGGACCAGCCGAGGAATTTAGCCAAGAGTGTGACGGTGGAGTAACTTCAACCACTCCGCAGACAATTGATATGTGGGAACGTTTATCACTTCCCTGGCAAACATGCGTAGAGCAGGCATGGCAAGCCTATTGCGCCGGTTCCTTGCCAATCGGCGCTGTTGTGGTGAATAAATCAGGTGAAGTCATCGGCAAGGGTCGTAACTCCTTCCGAGGCACTGGCGGGCAAAGGCCTGGTGGTAATAAACTGGCGCATGCCGAGTTGAATGCCTTGTTGTCCGCCGATTTTCAGGAGCATAATCCCAGAGAATGTACCTTGTTCAGCACCGCGGAGCCTTGCCCCTCTGTATCAGGGCTATCGTTATGGTTAATGTCAAACAGATTCTTTTCGCTAGCCGAGATCCCAGGTGCGGCAGCGTGGAGTTGCTGACCGCTTTAAATTACATGCGCGCGCAAGAGGTGAGTGCAACCGGTCCCGAAGATGAGGAGTTGGAAATCGTGATGGTGGCAATCCAGGTAGTCGCCCATCTTCGCACCTCTGAAGAAAGGTCACAGCAGGTTTTGGAAGCTTGGCGAACGGTGGTGCCTCATGGTGTGCTGTTAGGAGAAAGGCTTTTTCGTAATGGCGATCTGGAACGGATGGAGAAAGAAAATATGTCTGCCAGCATAATGCTCGAAAGCTTGGCTGTTAGTCTTTAGCATACAGCGCCTCGCCGCTTCTATTGACGGCGTAACAGGCGGGATGGGAGTAGGTTCCGGAACAGAGAGAAGAAACCGACGCCGCCGAAGATTAGACCCATGAAGCCGAAGAGCAGGGGAAGGAACCAGACACCGAAGAAGTTATCCAGCTGAACTCTTTCCGGGTCTCGTTCGTCGTAATATACGCCCGCCTGCTGGCCGACTTCATAATCCGACGGCCAGCTGCATATGTCCGAGAAATGCGTCATGGTCTGGCCCAACCGGGTGGTGAACCTGACTACCGGACAATCCGCGTTGCCATCGGAGTAATGGCGAAGCTCAACTTCGACCACCGTGCCCGTGCCCTGTTCGCTTGTGAGCGGAAGGCGAATCCGAAACCCCAGATGATAACGGCGATCCCAAGCAACAGGATGCCGAGGACAAAGAAGATGATGCCAAAGGTGCGCATGCTTAGAGCGCCTTTCGCATCATCGGCCGACGGTCTTTGCGGCGCGCCACAACCTTGAAACCGGCTTGCTCGAACAATGATTGGGTCCCCCAAAAGATGGCCGCTTCGCCATTCTCCCAATGCTTGCCGCGAGTGTCAATTGGGTAGGCTTCCAGAAGGCGGGCACCTTGCTTGCGAGCGTAGTCAGCCGCGGCGTTAAGCAGGCGCTTGCCAACACCCTTATGCCGGAAGTCCTTGCCGATAAAAAAGCACACCACCGACCAGACAGGTTCATCGTCCAACGGCTTGAACAGCGGCGACCGCACAATGCGCCCGAAGGTCTGGCGCGGCCCGAGGGAAATCCAACCCGCCGGTTTATCGCCTACGTAGGCCAGCAAGCCGGGCACCTGGTTGCGGGCAATGATCTTGCGCATGGCGGCCTTGTTCCCCTTGTTGCCATTGGCGCTGAACTCGTTCCCTGTGATGCGTGAGTACATGCACCAGCAGCCGCTGTACGCGCCGCTAGGACCAAATAATTGAGCAAAGTCGTTCCAGCGCTCGGCAGTTACGGGCTCAATGGTAGTCACTGGAGCCATAACCAGATGATAACGCGAAATTTAGAGGGGGATTGATAACAGCAATTGACTCAGCGACGCAGCCACCAAATGAGAGCAATTATGGCTGCGGTTGGCCAAATCCAGAGCCAGCTGCCTTGATCTGCAGGGCCGGAGCCAATCCCGATAGGGCGAAAGCGCAGCATTATGTATTCTTTGGTGAGTTCATTCAATTTCTCTGTGGTTACGCGAAAGGGGTTAATTCGGCCAAATACAAAGGCGGCAAACCCCGAGTTGATCAGCACCTGGCGTAGCATGCGGAATTTCTCCTGGGTATCTTCTACCACTTCGGCTTGGCAGGTCACGGCGCCGGCCGGTAACAGGAGTTCGACATTCGGATCTGCTGATAAATTCCTAACCCAGTGCGAGGCTTTCCCAAACCCGGCAGTGCAATAGATAGACCCATTGGCAATGGCATAATTCACGGGGGTGTAGCGCGTTTTGCCGGTGAGGCGACCTGTGGTTTTGATGACCATGATGTAGCCGCCAACTGGGCTGCCAAGTATGGGCTCCAAGCCCAACCTGTAGATAGGCACCATGAAGGCTGCATTCATGACGCGAAAGGCCTTGCGCATCAATCCGTAATTAGCTGCCACTGATCCTCTCCTTTACCTAATTCATCGCCCTCTACAGATTCATAGTGTACATCCGCCGCGCTGCACAAAAAATGCACACGTTTCAGCGCAAGCGGACCAAAACCTTCGGCATTTTATGGGAGGTAGGCGAAAGCAGGGCAATTAAATCTTGATGCATTTCATTTGGACAGTAAGCCGGCTTAGTGGGGTTTCTGGCCTAAAAGCTTTTGGGATTGGATGAGAATCTCCGGCCTGATTCAACCACTCGTCGTCCATATTTCCATAACCCGCTTCTTATTTGCTGGACGAGGGCTTCAAACCTATCGTAACCGGCCAGAATGTGCTCCACCTCATTACTTTCCAAACCGATAATACGCAAGCGACCACGAATCTCACCCACCAATTCGGCATAGGCAATCTCATTCCAAGTCATATCCCAATCCAGACCTTTGATCATGTGGTTGCGCTCGGAAATTCCTAAATGGTCGACTTGGAGAATAGGGGCACTCAGGAGGAACACGCCTAGCCCAGCAGCGGCCAGAAGAACTGCCCCGGCAGATATTTGCAGGATCAGGCAGATGATTTCGTGACCATGGGCATGGATAGCCGCCGAAACGAACTGGGCGCTAATCAGAAACAGGCCCAAGGCGAACATACAGTCTCGCCACCTGGATAGGCCGGTCTTTCTGTAAGTGGCCGCAGTCTGTGCCATGGGACTCCTTCGGAGAACGGCTTTGCGGGATGGTAAAGGTCCGATAGTTGCGCAGAACCTTGATAAAGAGCTAACTTGACTATATACTTTTTTTCACAAACGAATAGGGGCAACTGTCCTAGCCGCCTTTGTGTTATTTATAATCAGCCATAGAAGGGGGCTATGCGTCGCTAATTGTTCTCTGTGCCCTCAGAGGCCCGCTTCAGGGCTTCCAGGCGAGCCTGCCAAAACCGCTGGTACTGTCCCAACCAGCCTTTGAT
The DNA here is from genome assembly GCA_040882365.1 of Anaerolineales bacterium. Lineage (GTDB taxonomy): Bacteria > Chloroflexota > Anaerolineae > Anaerolineales > UBA11579 > JAMCZK01. Next base: position 82,981 of record JBBEBI010000028.1, on the reverse strand, counting down.
TTGCCTGAGGGGCAGGGGATCGAGCCTGTACCAGAGTTCGCGGCCCCGGCGTTCCTGTTGTAACAGCTGGGCGCCTCTCAGCACCCGTAGGTGCTTGCTGACCCCTGGTCGACTGATCTGGGGAAAGTGGGCCGCGAGGTCGCCTGCCCGCAGAGGGCCACTGGTCCGAAGCAGGTCAAGGATGCCGCGACGGATAGGGTCGGCAACGGCCTGGAAAGCGGTAGGCGGCATGTTAGCCGGCAGCCTCTACGGTCTTTTTGAGTTCTTTGAGCGCTTCCGACATAGTCCAACCCTGAACGTGCCCCTCATAGGCGCTCTTGCCCAGGGCTGCGCCCAGGGCCTCGAAGCCGGTATGGGTGAGCGTCACGCGGGTACCTGCCCCCGCAGGCTCCAAGTGGAAGGTGACCAATGTGTGAACGGGCCATTCAGCGGCTTCGCCTAATTCCGATTTCCAGGTGAAGGCCAATTCTTTTTCTGGTACCAGCTTCACGACTTCACCCGCGAAGCGGTAGGGTCCTTCACCCGGCTGGTTGCCCTCCATTTGGAAGCGGCCGCCTATTCTGTGCTCGAAAATTAGCTTGCGGCTCAACCATTCGTTCATCCCTTCAAGCGTGGCAAGTTTTGCCCATACCTTTGCCGGTGTGGCATTGATTTCGATTTCGAAACGGATTTCCTTTTTATCTGCGACATGCGCTGCCAGCATAAGTCCTCCTAAATACGTAACCGAATGGTTACATAATAATAAGTAACGGAGAAGATGTCAAGAGTGAATTTGGGGAATAGGGATTAGAGGGTGAGGCTGGTCAGGCTGGTGACAACGCCTTCCACAGGAAAAGCGTAATCATTCCCAGAATGATGGTGAGGAGCAGGCTGCGCGTCCGCCAGGAAACAAGAGCCGCTATCACGCTTGCAGCCAATGGGGCATTGTCCGCTTGAAGGGCCAATTTGCCATCGGCCAGAAGCACAGCGGGGAAAATGATGGCGGAGAGGACTGCACCTGGCACGTACTTGAGGGCGCGGAACAAACCCTTGGGTAACTTTCGCCGGCTGAGCCAAAGTAAAACGGGAATGCGAGTGGCCATGGTGGCCACGGCTATGCCGGCGATAAGCAGGAATTCGTTCATGGCTTAGCCTCTGGCTCCGGCCAGATGAGTTCAGCAGAAACACCAGCAGCGATGCCCAGCAGCGCGGCCAGCAACAACCCAAGCTGGTTCGGCAGCCCGCTCGCTAAAAGCCCGGCGCCACCGGCCACGAGCACAACGGCCAGGGTGGGGAGGCCCTTCACCATTGGCACCAGCATGCCGATGAACGTAACTACCATGGCGAAGTCCAGACCCCAGCTTTGCGGATCCTTGATCTGCTGCCCAGCCAAGATGCCGAGCCAGGTGACAAACTGCCAATTGCTGTACATGGCGATTTCGGAACCGAGCAGGTACCAATGCTTGTTTTTATCTGATCTGGATTCTTCGAAATGCTTGGCCGCCACGACGAAGGATTCATCTGTAAGCCAGAAACCAAGCGGCAACAGCCAGCGGGCCGGCAGCTTGCTCAGGTGAGGGGCCAGCGTGGCTGCATAGAGCATATGGCGTAGGTTGACCACGAAGGTGGTGAGAATGACTATGGTCGCGGGCGTTCCGGCTGCCACCAGGCCTACAGCGATGAATTGGGCCGAGCCGGCGAATACGAGGGCCGACATGGCGGTCGCGCCCGGCGGCGAAAAAAAGCCGCCCGAGACCGCCAGCGCGCCGAAGATGAGGCCGAAAGGCCACGCGCCGACGAGTAACGGAAATGTATCGCGAGCACCAGCAAGCATGGCGGCCCGTATAACAGAGTGATGCTTAGAGCGCGAAGTCATTTCGGTGGAACCAATTTTGAGGCGACGAAGAATTGTAATTGGGTTTGCAAAAAAACTTCCCCAGCTTTATCTTTTGTGGGATCTAACGGCGGGTCTCAGATCCGCCTCTGTGCCTCACGAGAACGATTAATCGATTGGGGCGAAGGGATCGTTGTCCGGCGGTTCGGGTGGACGCGGCCGTTGCAGGAAGAAGCTGGCAGCGAAGATGCCGATGATGCTAACCAGTGCAACGCCCACCACTAAGTAGACCGTGGTGTTGGCCGCCTGGGTTTTCTCTTCCGGGCTCAGTGGTGGGACTTCCGCGACTTGCGGTGGGAGCGTGGCGGCGGGAGTGGCCTCTGCCGCGGCGGCCATGGATTCGATGGTGGGCCGCGATGCGGTGAGCAACTCTTCAGTTGCTGTTGCCTTCGGGCCGCTCGCCACGGTTGGATCGAAGGTGGGGGTGGAAGTGGGCACCGATCCTTCCGGCTGGATAATGATCTCATCATCCGGAAAGATGAAGGAATTCGCATTGAGGTTATTCAGCTCGAAGAGCTGTTCCAGCGGGACTTCGTATACTGCCGCAATGGTCCATGGATCTTGACCCTGGCGCACAATGTGCACCAACGCCCCGTTGTCCCGCGGCTCCGCTTTGACTACCGGGACTCTGACGACTTGCGGCTCACTAGGTGCGGCAGCGCCGGACTCGGGAACGTAGGTGGTGCCGCTGGCGATGTTCCCTAACTCGGCGGTGTAGTAGGAACGCCCCTCCTCATCGGCTGCCACGCCCACGCCGATCTCGAAGTAGTTGCTGGAGAGCAAATAGGAGTTGTGCTCAGGAGAATTCTTCCACCAGGTGAGCGCTCCCTGCGAATCCTGCTCAAAGCCACCGGTGACAAGCTCGGAAATGAAAATGATCTGGCCGTTGCCATAGCCGGCGGCATAGGCGCGGTCTTTCGGGCGTGAGCCATCCGGCCCCCCGTGTGTTACTTGCTTAATGGAGGCTTGATAGCCGGAATGCCCCTGAGCGAGACTCATTAAGGTGCTGTCTTGTGCAAAGGCGGGCAAACCGTTTTGGGCACGGTAATCATTGATCAATGCGATGACTTCGCTGGCGGAGCCTTGTGGCGCCGGCTCCACGTGGGGCGCGGCAAGCGTGGGCGCGGGAAAGACCGCCAGCAAGAAAAGGATGGGAACGAGGGAATTACGCATTGGGCAAGAAATCTAGGGAAAGCTCCAGAAATATTACCATCAGGAAAAATTATCTGACCGTAGCCGAAAATCGCCTTCAGGCGGGGGCTTGTGGGCTCTTTCTGTTGTAGGTGTGGTGAAGTTGTCGATCACGTAGAAATTGTCGATGTGGTAGGTGTGGTAGTGTGGTTGCTGGCCGTTGACGAATGGAGCGACACCCAGTTCGTCGGATTTCCCTGGAGGAAGCGATGGCCAATAATCGCCGCGGCCGGATAGGAGGATATAGGCGGCCGGGCTTACGGGAATGGCATGCGATCTTTGGTTTGAGAGCATGGCACAATTATTAACCGGAACGATTTTATCGTGGGGAAATTAGGGGCTTTGTCAAAAAAGAACAGTGTGGGAAGGTTAAGACAAATCTTGCAGCGCTGCGTTTATTGCTTGGGTTGAAGGTTGCTCAGGCGCCTGTCTTCACCTTAAACACGCATTGGGGCAGACCCTGTGGTCCAACCTGAAGCTTTGCCGTCTGCTCAACTGGCGCGCCGAGCAATTCCTCGAGCAAATGGGAGTCCATCTGGCAGAGATCCGGGTGGTCGCCAATGATGGCTGCGTAAGGGCAGCGGCCCAGTACTACTTGTGGTCCTTGCGGCCGCGCTTCCCAGCGCGGTTTGTATCCAAGCGGCGCGAGGCGCTGCACGGCCGCCACCAGGCGCTGGGTGGTTTGGCCGCCTGGCGCCGCCTGATTACCCGCCAAGCGAAAGGCGAGGCGTTTGATGCGCCCCCCGCGGGCAGGGGAGGCGGACAGATCAGCCAGCAAAGCCCGCGTTAACCTTTCCAAATCCGCGCTGTTGGCTGCGGGCGCAAGGGCATAGACCTGCTCCGGGCGGCCGCGGCCCGCAGCCGGCCGCTGGGCAATCACCTGAACCAGACCGCGGCTTTGCAGGATGCCCAGGTGGCGGCGCAGGTTAGCGGCGGTCATGCGGAAGGCCTGGGCCAACTGGCGAGCCCCGGCGCTGCCCCGCTGGTCTAGGTACTCCAGTATGCGTTGACGGGTCGATTGCATTGGGAGAAACAATTCTAAGTATATACTAATTACGCAAATATTTGTTTTCTTATTAATACCCGTTGACTGGAAAATTCACTCATGTATAATGTGACCGAAAGAACAAAGGCCAAACATGGCCCAGCCACTCTACTGGGACGCCATATATGAGATCGTGCTGGCCCTAAAGGCCAGCCGTCCCCAGCAGAATTTGGATGAGGTTTCGTTAGGAGACATTTTTCGCTGGACGGTCGCTCTGCCTGGTTTTGCGGACGACCCACAGTTGGCCAACGATGAGATCCTGGGAGCCATTTACCAGGAGTGGTACGAGGAGAACAATCCGGTATGACTGAGAACAAACCCACAGTGAATTCGGCCGGTTACGAAGTTCCGCCGGAGATGCGCCAGAACATCGCCATCACCACCCTCGATAAGATCTGGAACATGGGTCGGCGCTATTCGGTGTGGCCCATGATGTTCGGCCTGGCCTGCTGCGCCATCGAGATGATCTGCACCGCGGCCAGCCGTTACGATCTGGCACGCTTCGGCATGGAAGTGATGCGGCCCAGCCCGCGCCAATCCGACCTGATGATCGTCTCCGGCACTGTCACCAAGAAGATGATCCCCCAGATCGTGCGCTTGTACAACCAGATGCCCGAACCCAAGTATGTGATGGCCATGGGCGCATGCGCCTCAGGGGGAGGGCCGTTCAAAGAGGGCTACAACGTCGTATCTGGAGTGGACCAATACGTCCCGGTGGACGTTTACGTACCCGGCTGCCCCCCAACACCCCAGGCACTTCTGCACGGCCTGATGAAACTCCAGGAAAAGATCGATAAAGAATCGATCACAAAGGTGCGCTGGTATCGCAAAGGTGAGATCCCGGCAATCCCGGTGCCCATCCTCGGCCCCGATATCATCGACCCGCGCGAAAGCGCGCTGATCAAAGAAGTGGCCAGTAAGCCCGCACCGGCGCAAGCTGCCGCCCCGGCCGCCCACTAGAGAGAGCCATGACAGACCAAGCCCCTGTTGCCACCGCCCCTGCGGCCGAACCCACCGAACTCGAAAAGCGCTTCCCCGGCGCGGTGAAACGCGACGCGCGCCCCAGCTATGAAGGTCATATTATCGAGGCCGCCAAACTGCGCGAGGTGGCTACCGCCATTCGCGATGAGATGGGTTACGACTTCCTCTCCTCCGTCACCGCTGTTGACTATTATTCCGAGGCGCCCAATGCCAACAACTTCATCGAAGTTGTTTATCACTTGTACAAATCCACGGGCGGCGGCGCTCTCGTCTACAAGGTGCAAGTCCCGCGCGATAACTCGGCGGTGCCCTCGTTGGTTGATGTTTATCCGGGCGCTGATTTCCAGGAGCGCGAGGCTTGGGACCTTTATGGGGTTAAGTTTGAAGGCCACCCAGACCTGCGCCGCATCCTGATGTGGGAAGGCTTCCACGGCCACCCGATGCGCAAGGACTGGAAGGAACCGTACTTCGAAGAGGAATTGAAACCCTTCAAGAACCGCTGGCCGGAAGGCCAGGTGTATCGCATCGAAGACCATAACCCGTTCGGCAAGAACGTAAAGTATCCGCAAGGCTTTGACCCCGATGGATTTCAAGCAAGCGACGACCCGAACCTCTACGCGTCGCTCGATCGAGCCGGGCGAGAATTCGCCGAAGATTTCGATACAGAGCAAGTGGTGGTCAACTTGGGCCCACAGCACCCCTCGACGCACGGCGTATTCCGCATGGCAGTGCGCCTGGATGGTGAGACCATCGTGGCGCTTAAGCCGGTGATGGGTTATTTGCATCGCAACCACGAACAGATCGGCGAACGCAATACCTGGATTATGAACATGCCGTTTACCGACCGTCTGGATTATCTATCTTCCATGAGCAACAATTTCGGCTACGCCTTGGCGGTGGAAAAGTTGATGGGCGAAAAATCCGCACCGCCGGAACGCGCCGAATACATCCGCGTGATCATGGCTGAGCTTACCCGCATCAGCAATCACCTATGGGCTATCGGTTTCCTGCTCAACGACCTGGGTGCCTTCTTCACCCCGGCGCTGTATGCCATCACCGAACGGGAATTAATCCTGGACGTGTTCGAGGCCGTGGCGGGCTCGCGCATGATGTGCAACTATTTCCGCTTCGGCGGTGTCGCCCGCGATCTCCCGGCGGGTACGCTGGACAAGATCAAGGACCTGGTCAACGAGCGTTTGCCGCGCAAGATCGATGAGCTGGACCTGTATCTGACTGCCAACGAATTAGTGCGCAGCCGCGGTGAAGGCGTGGGCATCATCACCCCCGAGGATGCCATTGCGTTCTCGACCGCCGGACCCGTGCTGCGCGCCTCCGGCGTGCCCTACGACATTCGCCGCGCCGACCCCTACAGCATTTATGACCGCTTCAATTTCGATGTCGCCGTTCGCTATCACGGCGACGTGTATGACCGCTACATGATTCGCGTCGACGAGATGCGTCAAAGCTTGCGTATCTTGCAACAGGCCGTCAAACAGATCTCCGGCGGGGAGATCATGACGGGCAAGAACCCTTACCAGGTGCGCGTGCCAGCCGGGGAATCCTATGGCCGTGTAGAAGGGCCCAAAGGCGAACTGGGCTTCTATATCGTTTCCACCGGTAAGGCCAATCCATATCGCTACCACGTGCGTGCCCCGTCCTTCATTAACTTGACCATCCTGGAAAAGATGTGCGTCGGCCAAAAGATCGCCGACGTGGTGGTAAACCTCGGTTCGATTGACATAGTGCTCGGCGAAGTCGATCGATAAGCCATGGGATTTGGAGACTGATTAATGTACGGAATCGGCATTCTAAAGGGCATGTGGGTGACACTGACCCACTTCGTGCAGACTTTTGTGGACGATATACGCTGGATGGGCAAGCGGTATTACACACCCGAAGGCATCGAGCACCGCCGCAGCAGTGACACGAAAGGGATTTTCACCGTCCAATATCCGGAGGAAAAGCTTCCAGTCCCCGAGGAATTCCGCTTCATCCCATTCCTGGTTTATGAAGTCGATGAGCAGGGCCACAAGCACGATCGCTGTACCTCTTGCGGCATTTGCGCCAAAGTATGCCCTCCGCAGTGCATTTGGATCGTGCGCACCGAAGATCCGGTGACCAAGCGCCCGGTGCCCGAGCCAGTCGAGTTTTACATTGATATCGACATCTGTATGAATTGCGGCTATTGCGCCGAATATTGCCCGTTCGATGCCATCAAGATGGACCACGATTACGAGTTGGCTGCGTTCGACCGGCATATCGAGCATATCTACAACAAAGAGAAGCTTTCCAAGCCGGTTTCATACTATGCCGATATCCGCCCGACCAATTATGGCCGGGAGGAAGCCGTCCGTGCAGCCGAGGCCGCCAAGAAGGCTGAGGCGGCTGCAGCCAGGGCGATGCCTGCGGCTCCGGCGCAAAGCAGCTAGGAGATTGCTTCGGGCGCCTGTCGGCGCCCTCGCAACTACGTGTATAACGAAGACACTGAGATCATTTTTCCACTGCGCGTAACCCCGGCTTTGCGAGACCTGCATGGTCCCGCTTGGCGCAAGGCCGTGGACAAGGCCGCCAAGGCTGCCCCGGATTCCATAGAGGCGATTAGCTTTGTGCTGGCCATGGCGCGGGTGAATGGCTGCCACAATTGCAATGCCGATTCGTTCCGTGCCATGAAAGGTTGTACGCTTTGCGCCCAGGACGCAGTACGGCGTTACCGCGGTGGAGAGAGGATGCTGTTGAAGGGGGTCGAGAGGGCGCACGCAGACGTGGGGAAGTGGTAATCCATTAAATTTCGAAAACCTCCACGAAGAGGTCAGGCGCCCAGTAGGCTGGTCCTGGCGACTACAATATAGACATATGCCGAAAGACCAACTAACCCAAGAGGCAGCGCTCGCCGCACTAAGCTCGGTTCAGGATCCTGCGCTTAAACGAGATCTGATGATGTTGGATGCGGTGCGCGATCTGCACATTAAGGGGACGGAAGTCAGCCTGCGCCTTGTGCTCATTACGCCTTCACATCCGTTTGCAGAACAAATCGAACAGCAGGTGAATGTTGCATTGCAAAAAGCCGGCGCATCCAAAGTAAAAATCGAGTTGAGTGCCGAAGTTCCTTCCGACGGTCGGCCGCGGACGGGGCTGGCCGCCGGTGTCAAGAACGTCTTGGCCGTTGCCTCCGGAAAGGGTGGGGTAGGCAAGAGCACCGTGGCGGCCAATGTGGCCGTGGCCCTGGCGCAAGCTGGGGCACGCGTTGGATTGCTGGACGCGGATATCTACGGCCCCAACATCCCCACCATGATGGGGGTGGATCATCTGCCTGTGCCGCCGGATGGCAGCGGCCGCTTGGCTCCTGCAGAAGCTTATGGCGTGAAGCTCATGTCCATCGGCTTCCTGGTGAAACCCGAGCAAGCCATGGTGTGGCGCGGGCCCATGCTGCATAACGCCATGCGCCAGTTCATGAATGATGTGGAGTGGGGCGAGCTGGATTACCTGATCATCGACATGCCGCCAGGCACCGGCGACGTGCAACTCTCTCTGGCGCAGACCACCCCGCTCAGCGGTGGTGTCATCGTCACACTGCCGCAGAAGGTCTCCGTAGATGATGCGCGCCGCGGCGCCGAGATGTTCCGCCAACTGCGCGTGCCGCTTATGGGCATCATCGAGAATATGAGCTACATGGACCTGCCCGACGGGACACGCATGGAAGTTTTCGGTCGCGGTGGCGGAGAGATGCTGGCGAAGGAATTCGGCGTGCCCTTCATCGGCAGCATCCCGCTGGAGTCAGAAGTGCGGGCTGGCAGCGATGGCGGCAAGCCGATCGTGCATAGCCATCCCGATTCTGCGGCCGCCCAGGCGTTGAAGGCCATCGCCGCGGATCTTTCTCTCCGAGCATCTGCAGCCGCTTTGACCACGCAAAATCAGGCCATACCGATTAGAATGGTCGATGAATAAATATGAGTGAAGCTCCCCAAGCAGCCGAGACTGTTTCGCCACAGATCGTGGGTGTGCGTTTCCAAAAAGTCGGTAAACTGTATCATTTCGATGCTACCAAGGTCCCCGATCTGAAACCGGGCGATTACGCAGTTGTGGAAACTAGCCGTGGCGTGCAGATCGGCCAGGTAGTGCAGCGATTGGATAAACCGGCGCAGCCGCCGCAAGGCAGCTGGAAAGCCATTGAGCGCAAAGCAACTGAGGTTGACCTCGAAAAGTTGAAGGGGTGGCAGAAAAAGGAAGTTGAAGCGATGATCGAATGTCGTGCCACAGCTTCCAAGCTTAATCACAAAGGGGTCAAGATCGTCAAGGCGGAATTTACTTTCGACGGCACCTCGCTTACCTTTTTGTATAACACCGAGGGTGACGAAGAAATCAATCTGGAAAATCTGCGTAAGGAAATGCAAACCACCTACGGCAAATCCAAAGTGGAAATGCGCAGAGTGGGGCCGCGCGACGTGGCCAAGATCCTGGGCGGCATGGGCGCCTGCGGCTTGGAGACGCGCTGCTGCTCCATGTTCCTTACCGAATTCAGCCCCATCTCGATAAAAATGGCCAAGGCGCAGGGCATTTCGCTGGACCCGCAGGAGATCACCGGCATGTGCGGCCGGCTGCGTTGCTGTTTGATCTATGAGTACGAGCAATACGTGGAAGCGCGCAAGACGCTGCCCAAACGCGGCAAGGATGTGGTCACGCCGCTGGGGAGAGGTAAAGTGATCGACGTGGTGCCGATGAAGCAGGCGATAATCGTAAGCTTGGCTGAAGGTAAGCGCGCCGAATTCTTGAAGCATGAAGTGGAACCCTGGGATGAGCTGGAGGCGCTGCGCCGCAAGTCCGAGTCCCCCTGCGACCGCCACGAGAATGGCGGCTGCGACTGCGGTAAGGCGGAAGCCAAAAAGCCGAAAACAAACGACTGACAAATCTGCCTTGTTGTATGCCACCGAGTCCGAGAATAACGACTAGCGCGAATTCTAAAAAACACACCTGATTAGGGTTTTTGAATGCGGACACTAGGAATTATCGGAGGGACGGGTCCTGAGTCCACCATAGACTATTATCGCCGGATTGTTTCGGCGTACCGGGGGCGAACACAAGACGGAAGTTACCCCCATCTCATTATCAATAGCATTGATCTCAAGAAATTATTGGATTTGGTTGGCGCGAATCAACTCGACCACCTCGCTGAATACCTTTTAGATGAGATTAAGAAACTAGCCAGCGCAGGAGCTGATTTTAGCTTACTGGCCGCGAACACACCCCATATTGTCTTTGATGCGCTGACTGCGAAATCGCCAATACCATTAATAAGTATTGTTGAGGAAACCCGAAAGGTTGCCAAGGACCTTGGCTTGAAGCATGTGGGTATTTTTGGAATTCGGTTCACAATGCAAGGCCGTTTCTATCGTGATGTATTTGAAAAGGAAGGTATTACAGTGGTGCAACCGAGAGTCGGAGAACAAGATTACATTCACGATAAATATCTGAATGAGCTTGTTCAAGGCGTCTTTATCCCCGAAACCCGTGCAGGACTGCTAACTATAGTTAGCCGGTTGGCCAAAGAGGATCGTATAGATGGGCTGATCCTTGCGGGAACGGAACTTCCATTAATTTTGCCGGATGCTGGCTTAGGAGGAGTGACTTTTTTGATACTACGAAAATTCACGTCGATCGGGTTATCGAGGAAATGTTTTCTTAACTATGGCCACCATTCGCTATATCGTCACTGACGTAGACAAGAGTATTGAGTTCTACACGAAGCAGCTCGGCTTTGACAAGGTTGAGCAATATGGCGCCGCCATGGCGATTGTCGCCCATGGCGATCTCTCGCTGTGGCTGGCCGGGGGCCGCAGGCTTCTGCTTCGCGGCCGATGCCGGACGGGCCGCCAGCCCGCGCCGGGCGGCTGGAACCGGCTGGTTCTCGAGGTCGAGGACTTGGCTGCATTGACAGTGCGGCTAAAGGCAGCTGGCCTTGTTTTTCGCAACGACACCATCAATGGCCAGGTGAGCAGCAGGTGCTGATCGAAGACCCGTCTGGCAATCCAATCGAATTGTTTCAGGCCAAATAAGTTAACTTCCATCTTTGTTTTTGCATCTGGTCTCTTGACGCATTTACCGCCAGGCGGTACAATGCGGTCAATAATCTGATTAATGCAACTAATTGCATTCGTCAGAGGAATTATGCTAAAAAACGCCACTTCCTTCGATTTCCTCGCCTATCTGGCGACTGGCAACGGTCACGGCGATCAGTTGCCCTCGCTAGAAGCCCTAAGTGCCCAGCATGGCGTCAGCATTTCTGTGCTACGCGAGCAGTTGCAGGTAGCCCGTGCCCTAGGGTTGGTGGAGGTGCGCCCGCGCACCGGCATCCGCCGCCTGCCGTATTCCTTCGCCCCGGCTGTGCGTGAAAGCCTCTCCTATGCCATGGCGCGAGACAGACATAGCTTTGACCAGTTCGCCGATGTACGCCGCCATCTGGAGCGGGCCTACTGGTTCGAAGCGGTAGAGAAGCTGACCCGGGAAGATGTTGCCCATTTGCGCGAGTTGGTGGAGCGGGCGGACGAAATGCTGCACGGCCCCCCCGTGCGCGTGCCGCACGCGGAGCATCGCGAGCTGCATCTCACTATCTTTCGCCACCTGGGAAATCCATTCGTGCTCGGTTTGCTTGAGGCCTATTGGTCAGCATACGAAGCGGTGGGGCTGAGCCGATATGCGGGACTTAAGTATTTGGAGCAGGTTTGGGATATGCATCGCCGCATCGTGAAGGCTATCGAGGAAGGTGATTTTGCCAGCGGACATCAAGTGCTCAACGAGCACTTTGAACTCATTGACAAGAGGCCAGAATGACAACACCGCAAGTGATAGAAGCAGCGAAAACCAAGGAAGGGGGCGAGGCCGTCAACGATTTTGCCATGACCGTGGCCACCATGAACGGCTCGGGCAGCCAGACTTCGAATCTGACTTTGCTGCGCGCCCTGTTCAAAATGGGCATCCCGGTATCCGGAAAGAACTTATTTCCTTCCAATATCCAGGGTCTGCCCACTTGGTACACCATCCGTATTAGCAAGCAAGGCTACTTGGCGCGGCGCAACACGCAAGAGATCGTAGTGGCAATGAACGCCGACACCTTTGTCCAGGATCTGGCCAGCGTGGTGCCGGGCGGGGCCTTCTATTATGGCGACCACTTGAAATTTGAGGTCAACCGCGACGACATCTCCGTCTATAGTTTCCCGGCTAAGCAGCTGGCCAAAGAGTCTTCGGCGTCTGCTAATCTGCGGGATTACGTGGCCAATATGGCCTATGTCGGCGTGCTGGCAAAAATGCTGGACATTGACATGCAGAAGATACGCGAGGCTTTGGAATATCACTTCGATGGAAAAGAAAAACCCGTCGCCACCAACATAGGCGTCATCCAAGCCGCGCATTCCTGGGCTGCGGCCAATCTGACAAAGACGGATCCCTATCGTGTCGAACCTATGGACAAGACCGCCGGCTATGTCATGGCCGATGGGAACACAGCCGCCGCGCTGGGGGCGATCTTCGGCGGGGTGCAATTTGCAGCCTGGTATCCCATCACGCCCGCTTCAAGTTTGGCGGAATCATTGGCGCAGAATATCGGCACTTTTCGCGATAAGGAGGGCCAGCAAGGCAAGACCTACGCTATCGTGCAGGCCGAGGATGAGCTGGCCGCCATTGGCATGGCCATCGGCGCTGGCTGGTCCGGGTTGCGCTCTATGACCTCAACCTCTGGCCCCGGCATCAGTCTGATGACGGAGTTCGCTGGCTTGGCCTACTATGCCGAGGTTCCCGTGGTGATCTGGGACGTCCAACGCGTGGGGCCCAGCACCGGGCTGCCCACCCGCACCTCCCAGGGCGATATCCTGTCCACGCATTTCCTTGGCCATGGTGACACGCAGCATATCCTCCTGCTTCCCGGGTCAGCCCAAGAATGTTTTGAGTTTGGCTGGCGAGCATTCGACGTTGCCGAACGCATGCAGACCCCTGTGTTTGTGATGAGCGATCTGGACCTGGGCATGAACCAGTGGATGACCAAGCCCTTCCAATATCCGGAAACCCCTATGGATCGAGGCAAGATCCTATGGGAGGAGGACCTGGAGAAACTTACGAACGGGTGGGGACGTTACAAGGATGTGGACAGCGACGGCATCACCTGGCGAACGGTGCCCGGTAACAAAAACCCGCGCAGTGCTTGGTTTGCCCGCGGTACCGGCCACAATGAGGAGGCCAAATACAGCGAGCAGGCAGGGGATTGGGAAAAGAATATGCTGCGCCTGAAGAATAAATTCACCACGGCGCAGCAATTCGTGCCTGCCCCCGAAGTAACCTCGGGGGATGATGCCGAAGTCGGCATCATTGCCTACGGATCCGCGGATCCGGCGATCTTGGAGGCCCGCGATTATTTGGCCGAGGACGGATTGAAGACGGACTATCTGCGTTTGCGCGCGGTGCCCTTTACGTCCCAGGTGCGCGAATTCATTGCTGGCCATAAGAAAATCTATGTGGTGGAAATGAACCGCGACGGGCAAATGCACAAATTACTGCAATTGGAGTATCCCCAGCTGACTGCCAAATTACATTCCATCCCCAAGCACGATGGCTTGCCCCTGAATGCCCGCTGGGTGAAACAGGCGATCCAAGCCGAGGAGCAGAACCATGAGTGAGAACGGACACACTAACGGGAAAACCCCAGCGCCAACCGGGGCTAATGTGCAATTGAACCTGGTGGGCCTGTCCAAGAACGATTACCGAGGCGCGGCGACTACGCTGTGCGCGGGTTGTGGGCATAACTCGGTCTCCAACCAGATCATCGCCGCCGCCTTTGAACTCAACCTGGTGCCTGAGGATGTGATCAAGCTCTCCGGCATCGGCTGCTCCAGCAAGAGCCCGGCCTATTTCCTGAACCGCAGTTTCGGCTTTAATAGCCTGCACGGCCGTATGCCCTCGATCGCCACCGGCGCCATGTTCGGCGACCGCCGCCTGAAGTCGATCGCGGTGAGCGGTGATGGGGATACCACCAACATTGGCATGGGGCAGTTTAAGCACATTATGCGCCGCAACGTACCCATGGTCTACATCGTCGAAAACAATGGCGTGTATGGGTTAACCAAAGGGCAATTTTCCGCCACCGCGGAAACCGGGCTGCGCTTGAAATACCAAGGGACGAACCCATATCCCGCCGTGGATATCGTGCAAGAGGCCATGGCCTCCGGGGCAACCTTCGTGGCTCGTTCCTTTGCGGGCGATGCCAATCAGGTTAAGGCGCTGATCAAGGCGGCACTCAGCCACAATGGCCTGGCCATCCTGGACATCATCAGCCCCTGCGTAACCTTCAATAATCAGGACGACGCCCGCCACTCCTACAGTTGGGGCCGCGAGCATGAAGAGCCGCTTCACGATTTCACTTTTGTTCCCCGCGAGCAGGAGATACAGATCGGTGAGTTCCCCCAAGGCACCACGCGCACCGTCCAATTGCACGACGGCTCGACGATCGTGCTCAAGAAGCTGGATCGGGACTATGACCCGACCGATCGCGCCGCGGCTATGCGCCTGATCGAAGAATCGCAGAGTGAAGACGTTCTGCTAACCGGGCTGATCTACGTAGAGCCGCAAAGGCCTTCATTGGCGGACCTCTTTGAACTGCCTAAGGCTCAAGCCTTGAATAGGATGACCGAAACAGAGCTGCGCCCGCCGAAGGGTATGATCGAAAGAGCCAACGCCATGATGTTCTAGGCAATCCCAAAAAGGCCCTGAGGGGCCTTTTTTATGGATCTAAACCTCTAATCTTGCCGAGTTGTACATGAGCCTGTAAACGGATAGAATCTTCTTCATCCCCTCTAGGATCCTATTGAAATGTTGAAAACCCTGCTACGTATTATCGTGGTGCCAATCCTCATTCTATTCGTGGTCGCCCTTCCCCTCAGCTTGGTGTTGCGAAATGTGGGCAATGTGCTCTTCGACGCTGAAACCACCAAGGCGCTGGCCCGCGAAAGCCTGATGGGCTCGGAGCTTGCCGCCAGCCTGGCGCGTGGCAGTGCCGAGCAAATAATCTCCTCCGAGAACGCCGCCGGCGAGGGCGGGGAGGGCGAAGACATTGACCTTTCCGCCGTACTGGGCCAACTTACCGAGGAAGACTGGCGCCAAATCACTGAGATCGTAGCTCCCGAGGAATTGGTGGCTCAAACGGTGGATGTAATGGTGGAAGCTTTTTCGGCTTGGCTCAACGATGCCGATGCGGCCTTCCCGGATTTGCACTTGGATCTAACCGGCCTCAAAGCCAACGCGGCAGATAAGGCAAGCCAGGTTATGGTCGTGATTCTCGATGCTCTGCCGGCTTGCAGCGCAGATGCAGCCTCAACCTTCATCAGCGGAGCCGCGGGGGTTGCAGCCATGGGGGCCATCCCGGCGTGCCGGCCGGAAGAACCCGTTTATACCGAAATCATTACCCAGGTGGGCGGCGCACTTGGCCAAATGGTGAGCCGAACCCCGGATACCTTTGATTTGAGCCAGATTACGCAGGGTCAGGATGCTCCTGAGGAATTGGTGCGATTGAGAGAGAGCCTGATCCGCTTGCGATTTGGATTGGCCTGGGGCTGGGTGGCGGTGTTGGCGATTGGTTTGCTGGCCGCTGCGCTGGCTGCCCACGGTTTCATTTCTTTCCTGCGCTGGTCCGGGTGGCCGATCATGATTTCCGGCCTTCTGACGCTTGCATTGGGTCTTTCCGTGTTTGCGTTCACGTTCAGTTTCCTGGAGAGCCTACTATCTTCAACCATAGGCAGCGACTCAACGACAATGAACGTTCTGGCCAGCGCAGTGGCCGGTGGAGTATTGAACCAGGTCGGAGGGCCACTGCTGTTGCAAGGCGCGATCGCAACAGTTTTGGGCCTGGGTGTCCTTTGGTATGCGGGATTGCTCGATAGGCGGGTCAAGTCACCGGGCATTCCCGTTAATCGCAAGAAGATCGGCTTATAAAAAACGGGTACATTTTAAGTACCCGTTCTATTGGTGGTGGCCGAGGGTATACAACATCACCAGGTTGGGTGGGCGCATGGCGCCAATCGGGTATCCGGAGGTTAGCACCACCTGCTGGCCCGGCTTCATCATTGGCAATCTCAATAGCGTCGACTCCACACTGGCCAGCATATCATCTACTGTATTGGATAGATCCACCAGGATCGGATAGACGCCCCAATATAGCGCCATACGGTTGTATGTCCGCGGCTCCGGCGTGAGACCGAATATCGGTACCCGCGGGATCGCCTTGGACATGAGCCGCGCCGTGCGGCCCGATGAGGTAAAGACCGCGATGGCCGCGACGTTCACATCCTGGGCCAGCTCGCGGGCGGCGCGGGTGATGGAAACGGCGTCGTCGCGCGACGCCGAGCTGCTGGTGCCTTTCCAGTGCCCCCATTGCTTGATATGGCTTTCCGCCTCGCGCACAATAGCATCCATCATTGCCACGGTTTCTACAGGATATTTGCCCACGGCGGTCTCCCCGGAAAGCATCACCGCGTCGGTGCCGTCGAAGATAGCGTTGGCCACATCCGAGGCTTCGGCGCGGGTGGGGCGAGGATTGAGGATCATCGAATCCAGCATTTGGGTGGCCGTGATCACCAACTTGCCTTGCTGGTTGGCTGCGTCGATGATCTGCTTCTGGGCGATGGGTACGGCTTCGGGGGGCAGTTCGACTCCAAGGTCTCCGCGCGCCACCATAACTCCATCAGCCACATCCACGATTTCGTGCAGGTTTTCGAGCGCTTCGGCGCGCTCGAGCTTGGCAATGATGGGAGTTTCCAGCCGGTCGGGAGCGCGGTCTGCAATGGCCTGACGCACGCGGGCCACATCTTCCGCTTTGCGCACGAAGGAGGTGGCTACGATGTCAATGCCTAGTTTCAGACCCTGGGCTAGATCCTCCTCATCCTTTTGCGTAAGGCCAGGAATGTCGATTTCCGTGCCGGGCAAGTTGATCCCCTTGTGCGATTTTAGATTGCCTCCCAGCACTACCGTGGCTTGCACGGCATCTTGCTTCACGGAAGTTGCTTCAAGTTCCAGATTGCCATCATCCAGCAAGATGCGGCCGCCTTTGTGCACAAAGCGCGGTAACTCAGCGAAGTCAACAGGGATATCCACGCCATTGAGGACATGCTGCTGGCCGTTGGCGCCCGCGTTTTGGGTGACCAGGGAAACCATATCACCGCGACGCAAATCGATATTCCCCGCGGGCAGGTTGCCCACTCTGATCTTGGGGCCTTGCAGATCTTGCAGGATGCAGATCGGTTTGCCAGCGCGCTCCGCGGCGCTACGCACACGCTGGACCACCTCGCCGTATTCGGAATGCGTGCCATGGGAGAAATTGAGGCGCGCAACGTTCATGCCCGCTTCGATGAGACGATCGAGCGTGCCGGCATCCTGGCTTGCGGGGCCAAGGGTGGCAACGATCTTTGCGCGCCGGTCTATGTGGCGATCCATACGGGGATGATAACCCGCGCGGCCGCGGGGGGTTGCGAAGTGGGTTATCCGCTTAGTTTGTGAACGAAGTGGTGGAACTCCAGCAATTTCCCCTATATCCCGTTTCCGTGCACACGGTGACGCGGATGCTGACCGTGGCACCGGAGGCAACTCCCTGGAGAGAAACGGCAACGAAGCGCTCCTCGCCGGGATCAAGGGAAGGTTCCTCTCCCCCGGGGCAGGTTGTGGAGCTGGGAAGGAATTCATTGTTGCCGTCCGAGCGCCGAATTTCATCTCCGGCGGCGTTCGAGAGCTTGACTATGGCGGATTGGTAAGTCTCCGGACCCAGGTTGATCACGCGCACAATGGCGTAGCGCACTCCGCTGCATGTGAGATTGTCGACGTATCGTACTGCGATGCCGGGTGCGTGCGTGGGCGCAAAGGTTGCTGTGGGCAGGGTGGGCCCGGCCACCAAGGGCAGATTGAAGACCTCGCCGAGAAAATCGAAGTCATCTTCCCAAAATACCCAGCAAGTTTCGCCATCATGCTCAGGGTTAGCCACTTGCCACCATTCGCCATTCGTGGCGCGGCCGTAAGCCAGCACCGGTTGGCCAGGCGCCAGATCGGTGACTTTGCCGAAACCCGCATCCGGCCCGAGACGGCAAACGGCGCCATCGGGCGGCACAACCTGAGGAGGAATTGCAGACAACGTGGCCTGGGCCGCAGCGGTGGCGGTGCCACCCGCCTGCAGTTCAGCATTGGCGGTGGCTTGGGCATTTACGGTGGCTTGCAGGGCAGCGTTTTCAGCTTCCGCGGTCTGCAAAGCCGCATCGGACTGGTTGGCAGCCTGGGCGGTGGCCACCTCTGCGTTCAGCGTGCCGGCCGCGGCGGTCTGCAGCGCGGACTGGTCAGTGGCGCCAGCGCAGGAGGAAAGGATTAGGGCAAGGGAGCAAAGAAAAAGAAATGAGGCTTTCATTACGAAGTACCTACTATTGTAACGAGATTCGAGGCAATTGTGTTCGGTCAGTGCGAAGAGGGTGGGATTCCCCCAGCAACTATAGGAGCGGGTGATGGGATTCGAACCCACGCATGCTTGCTTGGGAAGCAAGTGCCTTACCACTTGGCTACACCCGCGAGCCCTTCTATTTTACTGCGAATGGGGATGATCGAAATACTGCCTGCTTGGGAAGCTCTGCCTTACCACTTGGCTACACCCGCTAGGTCCCATATTTTACTGCGCTTGACGGGATTTATGCCTCATGCGCGATGCTATTCGTGTTCACCTCGATCGGTTTGATCTCCATCCTTAGGAGCAGCAGACCGCCGACGAAGGCCAGCAGCATGACCACGCCGGCGAAGGCGAATACGAAACGGCCGCCGATATTCTGGAATACGAACCCTGCGGCAATAGGGCCGCCTATCAGCGCCAGGCTGCGCGCCGATTGGTAGAGACCCAACAGGTAGCCGCGCGTGCGGCGCGCCCCGAAACGGGTAGCCAGGGATTGCATGCTGGGTTCGCTGACCCCGGTTCCGAAAGAGAAGGGTGCGAACAACAACACGGCCATCAGCGGGCCGGTAACCGCCGCCAGACCGAAGAGGGCGGTTGCCAGCGAAAGCTGCCCGATAAGCAGCAACCTGCGTTCGCCGAAGCGGCGCACCAAGGGGCGAATGAGCAGGAGCTGGGTAAGGACTTGGAAGAATCCATTGAAGGCCAACATCAACCCGATGTAAAGCTGCACGCGTTCAGGAAAAGGTGTATTCGCAAAGATGACGTGGTCTGCATAGAGCGAATAACTGGAAGGGATAGAAGAGAAGGCCATGGATCCTAAAAAGCCGATGGCGAGGATCAGCAGCAGGGCAGGGGTGCGCAGGATCTGACTCCAGGGGATGCTCCTGCGCCCGCTGGCCCCATCGTCAGGTGCGTTGCGCTCCTCCTTGGTGAGCGATTCCTTGAGGGTGAAGAGTGTGAGCAGCAGAGTGAGGCTGGTGATAATCGTGGCGCCTATAAAAGGCGCCACCTGCCCGTAACTGCTCAGAATGCCCCCGAACGCTGGGCCGAAGATGAAGCCGGCGCCAAAGGCGCCCTGCAGCAGACCCAAACCGTGTGCACGCTTTTCGTCGGTGGTGAGGTCGCTGACGTAGGCCTGGGCGATGGTGATGTTGCCGCCGGTTATGCCATCCAGGATGCGGGCGGAAAAGAGGATCAGCATGCCGCCGCTAATCGGCAGCGCCGCTCCCAATCCTTCGATCCAACTCCCAAGCGGGGCCGCAAAAATGAACAGAACGAAAGCCAACACCGTGCCAACTTGGCTTAGGATGAGCAGCGGCCGGCGCCCGTAGCGGTCCGACAGGCGGCCCAGTATTGGCGCGGCCAGGAACTGTGCGCCGAAAAACGCGCTGGCCAGCAAGGTGACCTGCACTAGGCTGCCCTGAAAGGCGCCTTCGGCGTAGAGTGGCAGAATAGGAATGATGACTCCGGCGCCGAGGATATTGGTGAAGATGATGAGCAGAATGGGGAATAGGCGTTTTAAGTCCATGAGCTATGTTGTTGTCTTCCTGATTGCAGGCTATGCCCCAAGCCACTGCGCCGCGGCCTTCGGCAGGTCGGCGAGGCGGCCGCGTTTCACCGTGCATTGCGGCAGCGAATCCATGAATAGGGAACCATAGGTCTTGGTGAGGATGCGTTTATCGAAAACCGCCACCACGCCGCGATCGGACTGCGTGCGGATGAGGCGCCCGAAGCCCTGGCGGAAGCGCAAGATGGCCTCAGGTACCTGGTACTCATAGAAGGGCGACTCGAAGGTTTCGGCGCGGGCGGCCACTATGGGGTCGCTGGGTACATCGAAGGGTAGACGGATGATGGCCAGCACGCTGAGCGCCTGGCCGGGGATATCCACGCCTTCCCAGAAGGCGCGGGTGCCCAGCAGCACGGCGCCCTCGCTGGACTTGAAGCTTTCGAGCAGCGTGTGCGGCGAGGCGCCTTCGCCCTGCTCGTAGACCACGATGCCGGCTTCGGCCAGCGGGGCCGCGATGGCCTGCGAGGTCTTGCGCAGTTGTTCGTACGAAGTGAATAGCGCCAGCGTGCGCCCAGCGGTGGCCTTGCATAACTGGATGAGGCCGCGCTCCACGGCCATTTGATAAGGTCCGCGCTCGGCGGGTTCGGGTATATCGTCCACCATGTAGAGCAGAGCGGCGCTCTCGTAATCGAAGGGAGAGCCCAGCGCCAGCTCATCGGCGTCGAAGGCGTTGAGGCGGCGCTTGAGGTAGTCGAACTCTCCAGCGGCGGTGAGCGTGGCGGAAGTGAGCACGACGCTGGTCTTCTTATGCCAGATGTGCTCTTCCATTAGCTCGCCCACGTGCAGTGGGGCAGCCTGCAGAGTCAGTTGATGCTGGCGCTGCGGATTGATCTCCACCCAATAGATCATGCCTTCCTGAGGCTCGAATACCAGGCCATTCACCTGCTTCTTCAATTCACCCAGGCTGCGGAAGGCGATGCCGATATTGCTGAGCAGATCCTCCACCTCGTCCTGATCGTTCGCCGAGATGTCCTGCATACCTTTGCTGATCTGCTCGAGTACACCCAGCAGAGGATCAAGCAAGCGCAGCGCGCTGTCCCAGGCCACTTCCACCAACATCCAGGCGGGCTGGGTGCGGGTGCTCTCTACGATGCGCTCCTGGTGCGAATAAGATCCAATCGGCCGGCCCTCGCGCTGATCCAATATGAATTGATTGATTGCAGTGAACAAAGTGGTGAGCTGGTTCTGGAATTGGATGGCCTTGGTGGTAGCGTCCTCCACTAGCGCGTTGAGCGCGCCGTATTGGGCGGGCTGCAGCAGACCCTGGGCGACGACCAACAGTCGCCCTAAGTGGCCGGAGTGGCTGCCGCCCAGGTCGCGCAAAATGCGCTCGACTTCCGGCTGGTTGAGGCGGTAACTTAGCGCGCTGGTGGTGACCGCTTCCATATGATGCCCTTCGTCCACGATGAGGCGGTCGTAATCTGGCAGGACGCGGCTGCCGGTGGCCACGTCGGCCAGCAGCAGGGCGTGGTTCACCACCAGAATGTGGGCGGCCAGGGCGGCCTGGTGGGCGCGATAGAAGGGGCACACCCCGCCCATACGGCGCACGCAGGTCTCGTCGTTGCAGTTCTCGTCGGCCGCGGAAATGCGCGTCCACACGGCGCGCTCGCCGGGGCCGTTGAGATTGATCTCACCGCGGTCGCCGCTTTGCGTGTCCTGCAGCCAGACCAGAACCTTGCCCAGCACGCGCAGTTCTTCGGGGCTTTCCGGACCGCGGCGGCGCAGCGCAACCAGGCGGCGCGGGCACAAGTAATTATTGCGACCCTTGAGCACCGCGGCTTTAATGGGCTGCCCGATAGCGGCTTCCAGATCGGGGATGTCTTTGTGGATCAGCTGGTCCTGCAAATTGATCGTGTTGGTGGAGACCACCACGCGGCTCTCGTTCTTTAGCGCCCACAGCGCGGCCGGCAGCAAGTAGGCGATGGACTTTCCCGTGCCGGTTCCGGCTTCCACCAGCAAGTGTTTGCCGTCGCTGATCGCGCCGGTGACGGCACGGGCCATTTCCACTTGTTGGCTGCGGTGTTCGAACTCGGCGAAATGCTTCGAAAAAGCGCCGCCATGTTGGAGCATGGCGGCGATCTCTTCGGCATCCAGCGGCTGCGGCTCGGGAAGGTCGCCTCGCCGCCGCTGGGTCTGCGGCGGTGGGGTGGTGAATATCGGCCCGCGGGAGATGAGGCCATCGCGGCCGCCGGCGGCCAACGCCTCGGCCTCGCGCTGGCGCAACGCCAGGCGAAAGGTCCATTCGCCCGGCCAGCTTAGTTCGTCGCCAAGCTGGCCGATCTCGACCAGTAGATCGATGGGCATGAGCAACATCTTTTCGTAGAGCTGCTGGTACACGGCCTGGGTCACGCGGGCGTCGTCCAGGGCGCGGTGTGTGGCGGGCAGCAGGACGTTGAGTTGCTGCCCGAGGGCGCCGAGGTTATAGCGCCCGGCGCGCGGCATCAGCACGGAAGCCATGTCGTATGTGTCGATGACTTCGTTGTCAAGGAAGAGACCATGCCTGCGAAGGAAGGAAAGGTCGAAGCTGATGCGCTGGCCCAGGATGGGGGCATCGCCGGCAAACTTGGCCAGATCGGCAACCACCTCGCGAATGCCAGGCGCCTGGCGCACCATATTGTCGGTGATGCCGGTGAGCTGGGTTATAAATGGGGGGATGCGGCGGCCCGGATTTACCAGGGTGGACCACTCCCCTTCGATGCGGCGGCCATCGAAGCGCACGGCGCCGATCTCGATGATGGCATCCTTTTCGGGGTCGATGCCTGTGCTCTCGATGTCCACGGCCACGATAGTGGGCATAGGCCGGGGATTATAACATCTGTTCTAATTGGAGCGTTGAATAGTGATTAGTCGATTAGTGATTAGGTTATTCACCGGCTAGTAATGGCGAACCTTCATATAGTTCCAACTGGCTTTTAGGCAGGATTCCAACCTGATAAAAGCGGACTATAATTGCAGATTGTGCCGCAATCCTGTGTAACTGCGGCAACTTGGAGAAGCAGCTTTGAAGGACGCCTCAGACAAGAAACTAGCAGACATCGCAAAGCAAGATGACCATGTCGAATATAAGCAAGTGGGGGCCAGACCAAAGAAAACATTCGTAGACTGGTTTATAGGACGAGCACTCCCCTCGGCGGATGCGCCGCACCAGACCATCGGCAAAGCCGTTGGTTTGGCCGTGTTTGCGTCGGACGCGTTGTCGTCCACGGCCTACGCCACGCAAGAGATCCTGGTGATCCTGGCGCTGGCCGGGGCAGGTGCCTTTGGGCTTTCGATTCCATTGTCGATCGCCATCATAGCTTTGCTCGTCATCGTCACGCTTTCATACGAGCAGACCATCCACGCTTATCCCGGCGGTGGCGGCGCTTATATTGTGGCGCGCGACAACCTCGGCGAGTTGCCGGCGCTGACAGCTGGGGCTTCCTTGCTGGTCGACTATGTGCTTACTGTTGCAGTGTCGGTCTCGGCAGGGGTTGCCCAGCTGGTCTCAGCCTTTCCAGTTTTGCTCCAAATCCAGGTTGAAATTGCTGTAGTGATGGTATTTTTCATTATGTTGCTCAATTTGCGCGGGGTGCGCGAGTCCGGGGCCTTCATTGCTATCCCCTCTTATTTTTTCATCGCCACGCTTTATTTAACGGTAGGGATGGGCTTCTTCAAATTCCTCACCGGATCCCTGGGAGGGGTTGTCGATCCTCCAGCGCTTGAGCTTATTGGCCCTATTACTGGGATTTCCTGGTTCCTGATCCTTAGAGCATTTGCAAGCGGGACAGCGGCACTCACCGGGATCGAGGCAATATCCAATGGTGTAACCGCATTTAAAGAACCTCGCAGCCATAACGCCGGTGTCACTTTGCTGTGGATGGGCGCCATCCTTAGCACTTTATTCTTTGGGGTCACTTTCCTTGGCTATCAGATCGGGGCTGTACCTTCGGAATTTGAAACCGTTATTTCGCAGATCGGACGAACCGTCTTCGAGGGACGCGGACTTGCATACCTGGGCGTGGTGGGATCGACCACAGTCATTTTGATCCTGGCCGCTAATACGGCCTTTGCCGGCTTTCCGCGCCTGAGCGCCCTTATCGCAGAGGATGGCTTCCTTCCCCGCCAGCTTACCTTCCGGGGAAGCAGATTAGTTTATTCGCGAGGTATCGCATTGCTGGCCGTCGTGGCTGCCTTTCTTATCGTTGTGTTCCAGGCACGGGTAACCGGGTTGATTCCCTTGTATGCCATTGGCGTTTTTCTGTCATTCACACTTTCCCAAGCTGGTTTGGCACGACGGTGGTGGAAGGTGGGAAAGATAGCTAAGCCAGCCTCCCAGCGTGTAAAGAAGAATGGCAGGGAAAAGACCGAAACGTTACCTTACGACGCTAAGTGGCGGCCTAAGATGGTATTCAACGCCTTGGGCGCCCTATCAACCTTTCTAGTGACGATGATTTTCGCACTTACAAAATTCAGGGACGGCGCTTGGATCATCATTATTATTCTGCCGCTGATGGTTTACTTCTTTGTGGTGATCAATCGTCACTATAAAGATTTAGCTGAACGGCTTAGTTTGCAAAGATATAAACGACCCAAGTCCATCCGTCGGCAGCGAGTGATCGTTCCAGTATCCGGAGTGCACCGAGGCACCTTAGCCGCCGTGCGCTATGCCCGCTCCCTTTCCCGGAACATCACGGCAGTGCACGTGGCCACGGATGCGGATGCAGGCGAAAAGGTGCTGCTGAAGTGGCAGCAATGGAACAAAAATGTCAATCTGGTGATACTAGGATCTCCCTTCCGCCTGCTTTATGAACCGTTACTCAAGTACATCAAGACGGAGGCTGCGGACGCCGGCCCCGATGAAGTAGTAACCGTGGTGGTGCCGGAATTCGTGCCACGCGTGTGGTGGCATGGTTGGCTACATGCCCGGGCGGCGCAGTTACTTCGCTGGCGGTTGCTGTTCACGCCCAAGGTCGTGATTGTCGAAGTGCCTTATGTGGTCGATTAGTCGCTTCGTTGAGTGCAAGAATAAAAAGCGGCGTCTGAAGGCGCCGCTTTTTTGCGGGTGGCCGCTAGCTCCTGGCGAACTCGCTGACGATACGGGCGACGTGCCGCGAGGCTTTTAGGTACAGGTCCACGCGGATGTTTTCGTTGGGGGCGTGTACCTGGTTGCCCGGGTAGCCGAGGCCGGCAACGGCCACGGGCAATTTGAGGAAATGTAAGAAGGCGTGGTTGGGACCCGAGCCGCCCGACATCGGGTCGATCTGCTGGGGCACACCGTAAACTTCTTTGGCGGTGTTGACAACCAAAGCCAGAAACGGGTCTTGGGGGTCAGTTCGGCCGGGCGCCTCGCCGCCCAGATATGTGATCTTCACATCTTCGAACCCCTCTGCATCCAGGTGGTCGCGCAGGTTCTTCAATACCTCTTCAGGTGTTTGGTCGGGCACCAGGCGGAAGTCGACTTTCGCCGACGCCTTGGCTGGCAACACGGTCTTGCTGCCTGCACCCTGATAGCCCGAGGTCAGGCCGCAAATCGTGCAGGTGGGCTCTAAGACCTCCTGAAGATGCAGTTCGGGGTGAGTGTGGGTGCCTCGCAGGAACTCCTTCACGCCATAGCGTTTCTTGTATTCATCTCCCTCGTAAGGCAGGGCGGCGGCCAGCTTACGGTCCAGCTCTGTCAGCGGCAGCACATTATCGTAGTGGTGAGGGATACGGATGCGCTCATCGCGGTCCTTCAGCGTGGAGAGCGCCCAGACCAGGCGCCAGGCGGCATTGGGGAAGATGGATCCGCCAAGGCCGGAGTGGACATCCTGGGTCAGGCATTCGACATCCAATTGCACGTAGCAGATGCCGCGCATGCCCAACACCTGCATGGGCGCATCGCGATGGTCTACGTAACCGAATTCCCAAATGCAGGCATCCGCGGCCAGCTTTTTGGCATTCTTTTCCACGAAGGCAGGCATGTGCACGCTGCCGATCTCCTCCTCGCCTTCGACTGCGAACTTGATATTGCAGGGCAGCTCATTGTCCTGGGCCAGCAGCGCGTCGAGTGCAAAGAGGCGGCTGACAAAGTGACCCTTATCGTCGCTGACGCCGCGGGCGAACATCTTTCCATTGCGGCGCGTGGCTTCGAAAGGCGGGCTCTCCCACAAGTCCAGCGGCTCGGGCGGCTGCACATCGTAATGGTTGTAGAACAGCAGCGTCTTGTCCACCTTGCCTTTGCGTTCGGCGTAAACAACCGGTGCCCCGCCCGATTCCATGATCTCGGCTTTGAAGCCGCGTTGCTCCAACATCTTAGCCACCAGTGCGGCGCACTCGCCCAGGCCGCGGTTCTGGGCGGCAATACTGGGGATAGCGCACAGCCTGCCGAGTTCGTCAAGGCTCTTGTCCATATTCTTCTGCAAATAGCTATCGATTGCTTTGAAGTCGACCATCTCTCTCCTTATTTGAGAATCCCTGCCCCCGCCAGAGCCACCGCTGTCATGCGCAAAATCTTTCCCAGCCCGCACCAAGCCAAGAATCTCGGCACCGGCATTCGCAATGCTCCAGCGGCTATGCCGCCCAGATCGAAAAAAGGATTGGGCAGGGCCGCCAGTGCGAATATTGTAAACCCGCCATAATTGCGGACCCAGGCCGCTAATCGCTGGTAAGTGGCGTTGTCTTCAATGACTGCCTGGCCGCTGAGGCCGGCCACATAGCCGGAGAGTTCCCCTAAAGCCGCCCCGCTGCCGGCGGCCAAGCCCAGCCACAATGGAGAAAGGTGTGCGCCCATAGCGAATACGATCAGGATGGCCGGCGCGGGGATGATGATGGTGACATTGGCCAGCAGCGAAATCAGGAAGATGCCAGCATAGCCGTAATCCTGCAGGGCCTTGATCTGCTCTTGGGGGATGGCCAGGATAGCCAGGCTGAGCGCGATGACGAGCAATAATCCCAGGACGCGCCAGGGCGTCCACTTGCCCAGGCGCGGCATGTTGCGCTAGCTTTCCTGAATGGTGACGGAGACCAGCTGCCCGGCCGGCACACCCTTCCCGCTCGGGTCGCGCGCCGGGATGGCCATGAGCACTTCTTCGCCCGCGATCAGCTGGCCGAACACGGCATGCTTATCGTCCAGGTGGGGCGTGGCGCGGTGGGTGATGAAAAATTGCGAGCCATTGGTATGGGGGCCGGCGTTGGCCATGGAAAGGATGCCGCGCTTATCGTGGCGTAGATCGGGATGGAATTCATCTTCGAACTTGTAGCCTGGACCGCCCATGCCGGTCCCGGTGGGGTCGCCTCCCTGGGCCATGAAGTCATTGATGACACGGTGGAATGCGGTTCCATTGTAAAAACCCTGGCGGGCGAGGAAAATAAAGTTGTTCACGGTCTTCGGTGCCTTCTCGGCAAAGAGCTTAAAAACCATGTCACCCTGATCGGTCTGAAAGGTGGCCGTGTAGGCTTTCTTGGGATCGATCTCCTTTGCGGGAGGCTGGCTCCACTGCTTGCTCATTTGGTCAGGGTCCTTTCGCGAAGGGGTGTCTGTTTGAATTCGCGCATCTTAGCCTCGATGCGGGCCATGAAGACGTCCATGGCCACTTCGTTGTACCCGCCCTCGGGGATGATGAGGTCCGCGTAGCGTTTGGACGGCTCAACGAATTCCAGGTGCATGGGGCGCACCGTGGCTTCATATTGCTGGACGACCGACTCCATGGTGCGGCCCCGCTCGTGGATGTCGCGCTGCAAGCGGCGGATGAAGCGGATATCGGCATCCGTGTCCACGAACAGCTTCAGGTCGCATAGCTCGCGCATACGCGGGTCCGTGAACAGCAGGATGCCCTCGACGAGGACGATGGGCCGCGGCTGGATGCGCTGCGTCTCTCTCTTGCGGGTGTGCGTGGTGAAATCGTAGGAAGGAATGTCAATCGCCTCCCCAGCGCGCAATTTGCGAACGTGCTCGACCATGAGGTCCGTTTCCAATGAATTCGGATGGTCGAAGTTCGTGGTGGCGCGTTGGGCTGGTTCCAAGGCGCTGAGGTCTTTGTAGTACGAGTCGTGCTGGATGTAGGCCACGCGGTCAGGGCCGGCGCGCTGCAGGATGGTTTGCGAGACGGTGGTCTTGCCGGAGCCGCTGCCGCCGGCGATGCCAATGACGAGCGGGGTAGGCCGGGCAACGGGCATGCAACGATTATAAGGGATGAGGGGGGAAAGCCGATTAATTAACTGGAATGGAGCTTGGGATCGGATAGGTCTACTATAATTATCGAGCTTATGCCCCCAAGTTATGATCGGGAAGTGTATAGCCGTAATTTTGCTCGCCTGCTTAATCGGGCCCTCAAAATAGGCGGTGGCGACGCGCGTCTGGCACTCGAGTGGCTGAATAAGAGATACCGGCTCTTTCCCATTCTGCTCTTCAGCCGGCACCGCCCGGAGATCAGCGACGCTTATATGGATGTGCGCGACCACATCCTGAAAAGGATCAAGGAACAAGACGCAGGAAATAAAGAGAGCTTGTAGCGGAGAAAAGAGCCACCGGTGGGACTCGAACCCACGACCCGTCGCTTACGAAGCGACTGCTCTGCCAACTGAGCTACGGTGGCCCTGCGAGCGCGGATTATAACCGAGAGCCAATCTGGAAAAATTCCCAGGATAGACCCGTGAACATTGCCATGCTTTCATACCACACAAGCCCGTTGGCCGCGCTGGGTGGCAAGCACAGCGGAGGTATGAACGTCTATGTGCGAGAGTTGAGCGCCCAACTGGCGCGGATTGGCCACCGGGTCGATATCTTCACACGGGGCGTTGCAGCCAGCGAGGAAGTGACTGCTCCGGGAGTTCGCCTGATATCGTTGCCGGCTGGGCCGCGACGAGAAGTTCCCAAGAACGAGTTGGCCGCCTACATCCCCGAGTTCGCCGCCGCCGTTTTATCCTTTCAACAGGCCGAGGGTATTGAATACGAGTTGATTCACGCTCATTATTGGATGTCCGGCTTGGTAGGGGCGCGCCTGAAGGCGGCTTGGAAGATTCCCATGCTGCTGATGTTCCACACTCTGGGCCTGGTGAAGAATCGCATTGCCGTCTTGGGTGAACGTGAGAGCGATGCGCGTATCCTGGGGGAGCGGCGCGCAATGGCGGCCGCCGACATGGTGGTGGCTGCCACACCGGCCGAGCAGGCGGACCTGCAATGGTTGTATGAGGTGCACACTGACCGCATCTGCGTGGTGCCCCCCGGAGTCGATTTGGATCTATTCCGGCCACTAGACAAGAAGCAAGCGCGGGAGGAACTTGGGTTGGCCGCGGACGAAAGCCTGCTGCTATTCGTCGGGCGCATTGAAGCGTTGAAGGGGATCGACACCCTGATCCGCGCCGCGCATTTGATGTCTAGCCAAGGATCTCCGGGCGGCAGAAAGTTTCGTGTCCGAGTCGTGGGCGGCGATGTGGAAGAAGACTTGGAAATATTGGAGAGCGAGATGGCCCGCCTGCGCACCTTGGCCCGTGAGCTGGGCATGCAAAACTTCATCGAATTCCTGGGCAGCCGACGCCAGCGAGACCTGCCCAGCTACTACGCCGCCGCGGATGTGGTGGTGATGCCCTCGTATTCCGAATCGTTCGGCATGGTGGCGCTCGAGGCGATGGCCTGCGGCCGGCCGGTGGTAGCCTCGCGTGTTGGAGGGCTGGCCTACTTGGTGCAGGACGGCCTCACGGGTTTCCATGTGCAGGAAGGCAACCCCGGCGAATTGGCAGGAAGGCTGGTTGAGTTGCTGGCCAACGAAGAACTGTTAGAAAAGATGGGGCAGGCAGCGCGGCGGGAAGCCGAAAAGTATTCCTGGGAACGGGCTGCAATGGGAATTGAGGGGATTTACAAAAAGTTGGTCATGGCAAATAGCTGACCAGATCAAGAAGGCCATCCTGGGGTGGCCTTCTTCTAGTTACCGTCATTGCCTATTGTCAACCGATCGAGTGGGCGCGGGGGGACTCGAACCCTCGACCTCACGGATGTGAACCGTGCGCTCTAACCAGCTGAGCTACGCGCCCGTCGAGGCAGCTTTTGTGAGCCGAGATTATAGCACCCTGAAATACCCCGAGCAAGACGACGCCTTTTAGGCTGTGGGAGCGATGGCGAGGATGTTGCCTTCAGTGTCAGTGAGCCAGGCCAGCTTCGTGCCATCCATGTCCGCGATGCCCATTTCGTTGGTCTTGATCCCTGGCATATCGTATTGCTCGAATTTAACCCCCTTGGCAGTCAGCTCATTGACGGTTTTTTCTACATCCTTGACCAGAAAGGTGATGGCCGTATGCTCGGCCTTGGTGCGGGCGCGCTCATACATAAAGATCGTGCTGCCGTCGCCGGCTTCGAAGGTGGCTGAACCCTCAGGTGCCTCCACCTGTTTAAGGCCGAGCGTATCTTTGTAGAATTTGATGGCGCGTTGCAGGTTTTCGGCGGGGATGGTTGCCATGATGAATGCTTTAGTAAGCATGTGGTCCTCCTATTTGGCGAATTATTCCCATCATAGTACACAAGACGCAATAACAACCCCGCCATGGAAAATGGCCGGGTTTTCTATCACTACTGCAAGAAATCCAAGGGATTTACTTTGCCATAGAGGAAGCTGAGCAACTCGAAATGTAAGTGGGCGCCACTTGAATTACCGGTGTTTCCGATCGTACCCACAGTGCCGCCTTGGCTGACGTTTTGCCCACAGCTGACTGCCACGCTATTCAAGTGGGCGTAGGCCGATTGCCAGCCGGTGCCATGGTCGATTACCAACAAATTCCCATAGCCCGAATTGCTCCACCCGGCATACACTACCACACCGCCATCCACAGCATAGACCGGCGTGCCTTCCGCGCCGGCAATGTCGATGGCTGGGTGCAGCGGGGGATTGTAATCGAACCCTGATAGCGTGCGGTTCACAGAGGGCCAGACGAAGGATCCGTTCCCTATAGCCCCTTCGCCGATGGCTCCGCAGGCTCCGGGGCCGTAATAGGCAGCCACGGCCGGGTTATCGCGGCTGATGGCGGGCGGGCCCCAGTCTCTTAGCAGACGCGAACCATTCGGGACAACAATTACCATTCCATCCGGGATATTTGGGTTCTCTGGGTTAGTCTCGTACGGGTCGAGGTGGTTTCCAGGCCATTCCAGGATGTCCTGGGCGGTAGGCTCCGTGCTGTAATCATATTGATCGGCGATTGAGGCAAGGCTCTCGCCGACGCGGTAGGTGTGCAGCACGCCATCTACAGGCGGGATGTTCAGGATTTGGCCGGGTTCCAGGAAGTTGGGATTGTCCCGCAAGACCTCGAAGTTAAACCACAAGATGCTTTCGGCCTTTACACCATAGCGGTCGGCGATTCCAAAGAGTGTGTCTCCAGGGACGACGGTGTAAGTTTCGATATCGACGCGCGGGCGGCTGGGGATGATGGTATCCAGCGAGGCCAGACGCGGGATGCCCTCAGCGAATGGGGAGGCGGCATCGGAGAGCTCTGGCATCAGGGCGCTGGCTTCCCCTCCGGTTACAGATTCGATCGTGGGCAGGGCCAAGGCCATCGCCGTGGCGCGCAGCTCGTCTTGTTGTTGCTGCTGCACGCCGGCGGCAAAGTTGCGCATTACACCGGTTATCAGCAGAGCAAAGACCACCAAAACAGCTACGCCGCCATAACGCGCCCAGCGCAAAGGGATCCTACCTCGGGTAATTCGGGCCAGCCAAGCGTCCACCTGGCTGGAAGAAGCCGGAGGCTTTGGGTTTTGTTCCTGGGTTTGGGTGGGTGCGGGATTAGGGACTTTGGTTTTGTCAGGCATTTAGAATACCGGCGGCGATAGTATCATCCGCAAAACCCATCGTCAAGCAGGCCAAATTAACGGGTGTAGAGCAGGCCTATTGACCGGAAACGGCATTTATTACGTATTGCGCCGCCTCTTCCGCGGTCATTTCCTGTTTCAGCAGGGCAACCACGGCCTCCGAAAGCGCTGGCCCCCATACATCCAGGACGGCTTCATCGGGCAAAGCCGCCGCGCCATCGGCGATCTGGCTGGACAACGCCTGTTTGTCGTCCGGCGGCCAAGCTGCCAGCGAGCTGTGGCGGGTTGGCAGCATGCCGGCCGCCGCAGTCCATTGGGCGATGAATTCGGGTGTAGTGAGGAACTCCGCCAATTCCATCGCAAGCGCTTGGCGTTCCGTCTGAGGTGAGGAAACCGCCCAGGCCCATCCTTTCACCAGAGTGTAAGGGTCGCCATCGTTGCTCGGCAGAGGGGCGCCCAGGATATCCACATTACGGGTATCGAAGACCCGGCTGGTCCAGGCCGCAACCATGGGAACGCGGCCTTCGGTAAAGGCCTGCCAGCTTTGCTCGTTTGTTTGGTATTGGCTCAACCAGAACGGAAAGACACCGGCTTCCTCTCCGTTGGCGAAGAATTCAAAAACAGAAGTAAGGGTTTGCGAGGAGAAAAGGAGACCGGCGCCAACCCCTTCGGAGGCAGCATTGGTGTTGCTAAGTTTAGTGAGTGTGAAAACGGCGCTCGGGTCGGCGGCGGCAAAACCCAACTGAAGTCCCCCCTCAAGGAGGGCCTCCCAGGTGGCTGGCACCTGGGTCAACGCCGTCGGCCGATAGGCCAATACCAGCGCGTCCCCGGCAAACGGCAAGCCGAAAGGCACGCCGTCAACTTCAGTCATCTCGGTTGCGAAACCGTACCAGTCGTCTGAGGCCTCTTCTTCGCTCAGGTCTGTCAACGGCAGCAGAATTTCGATCTGCGCGGCGTTGGACAGCTGCGTGTGCGGCATCAGTACCAGATCGGGCAGGGCGAGCGGTGCCGCCACTTTGGCATTCACAAGAGAATCGAGCAAGCCCCCGGTCCCGCTTTCAGCTTTGACCCGCGCTTCGATGCGCAACTGGGGATGCTGTTCTGCGAATTCATCAAAGCGGGTCTGCAGCAAGCTGGCCGCCGGGCTTCCGCCGCCCGGGTCGAAGCCAGGCGGCACCCAGACCGTAATAATGGTCGCACCCGCGGTGGACGTGGAATTGTCAGGAGTAGGAGTGGCAGGTTGAACGGTTGGAGCACCTGGTTCCTCAGTCACTTCAGGACTGAGCCAGGGAGGAACCGCGCAGGCCCCAAGGATGAAAGCGATCGCTAAAATGAGTCGCAGTTTCGGGAAAAGACCCTCGGTGGGGAAAGGGCGCATGCGAGTCATTGTATCGCAGGCGCCCGTGTTTACGGCGTGGGCGTTTCCGAGGGGGTGTCGCTGGGTAGCGGTGTAGCGGTGAATGTGTTCGTCGGGGTGAATGTTGGAGTGTAGGTGGATGTTGGCGTTGGCGTGTTGGTCGCAGTGAACGTTTGGGTGGCGGTGGGCGTGGCCGTGGCAGTCGCCGTGTTGGTTGGTGTGCTCGTGAGCGTGGTCGTAGCTGTCGCTGTAGTTGTCGCGCTAGGCGTGAGGCTGGAGGTGGGGGTGATGCTTGCGGTGGGCGTGGCCGTCTGGCTGAGGCGCACTTGGGCGGCGATGTAGCCGGTTAGATAGCACGGCAAGGTGGCCAGGACGATAGCGATCAGCACATAGCGTACTCGTAAACGCTTGACCGGATCGGTTTGCGTGAAAAATTCCACGGGGCTGAGTTTATCATCAACCCGATTCGATTATGCCCAGCCTTGCTCAGTGAACATTCGTTCTTGCTTTTGCCCCTTATATATGCTATAGTATCGCCGCTGTCGGCTTGGCTTGGGGGAAGCCTGCCCACAGCAAGGTTTTTTTATAGGAAACGAGTGCCCTGGGTGGAAAGACCACCCTGTTCGCGAGGCAATAGAATGGCAACCGAATATCTAACTAAAGAAGGTTACAAGAAACTCCAGGATGAACTGGACAACTTGCGCAATGTGCGCCGCAAAGAGATTGCGGAACGCCTGCGCGAGGCGGCCGAGAATAGCCTGGGCGAATTCGTCGAAGACCCGGAGTTCGAGGCGGCCAAGAATGAGCAGTCCTTTGTCGAGGGCCGCATCAAAGAGCTCGAGATGATCCTGGCGAACGCCACCTTGATCGAGGAGCATCGTGGCAAGAAGAAGGGTGGGGCTATCGAGGTCGGTTCCAAGGTCACCATCCAGCAGGGGCGACGCAAGCCGGAGGAATATTTGATCGTCGGCGCCGCCGAAGCCAACCCGCGCGAGGGCAAGATCTCCCACGAATCGCCGCTGGGGCGCGCCCTGTTGGGCAAGAAAGAGGGCGACAAGGTGGATATCCAGGCGCCCTCCGGAGCCTTCTCCGTGAAGGTAATGAACGTAGACTAAGCAGACGCTTGCAGCGAACCAAAGCCCGTGCCTTACAACAGTGCACGGGCTTTTTTCTATATAATCTCGAACAAGGACGATATGGACGATACTCGCGAATACTCAGAAATCGAGCGCACGCGGCTGGAGAAGCTGCACAACCTGCGCGCCCGGGGAATCGAGCCTTTTCCGCAACGGGTAGAGCGCAGCCACACCACCGCCGAGGCGACTCAGGTTTTTGAAGCCAACGAAAAAAAGAAGAAAGCCAAGCCAGTCAAGGCGATGGTTGTGGGTCGTATCCGCTCGATCCGCTTGATGGGCAAGATCACCTTCGCCCACATCGAAGACGGCCATGGCCGCCTCCAGTTGTTCTTGCGCGCCGATACCCTCGGCGAAGAGCAGATGGCACTGTTCCGGGAAAACTTCGATCTGGGCGATTTCGTGCAGGCTAGCGGCGAGATGTTCCGCACCAAGGCCGGCGAGGCCAGCCTGAATGTGTCGGAATTCCGCATAATCGCCAAGGCGATCACCCCGTTACCGGCCGCCAAGGATGAGGAAGTTAATGGCGAAGTGGTGCGCCACGCTACGCTCTCGGACCCAGAGACGCGCTACCGGCAGCGCTATGCCGACCTGGCAGTCAACCCCCAGGTGCGCGAGATCTTCCGCGTGCGGGCGGCCATCACCCGCGCCCTGCGCGAGTTCATGGATAGCCACGGCTTCCTGGAAGTGGAAACCCCCGTATTGCAACCCGTTTACGGCGGCGCCGCGGCCCGGCCTTTCACTACCTTTCACAACCAGCTCAAACAGGAACTCTACTTGCGCATTTCGTTCGAGTTGTATCTCAAGCGTCTGCTGGTGGGCGGCATCGAACGCGTCTACGAGATCGGCCGGGATTTTCGGAATGAGGGCGTGTCGCGCAAACACAATCCGGAATTCACCATGCTCGAGTTCTACATGGCCTATGCCGATTACCGGCGGGTGATGGAGTTTACCGAGGAGATGCTGCTCTTCACCAGCAAGCAGGTCCTGGGCGGCACTAAGATCAGTTTCCAAGGGAACGAGATCGAGCTGAACAACGAATGGCCGCGCATCGAACTCAAGGAAGCCGTGCAAGAATTCGCCGCTATCAACCTCGACGAATGTCCGGATGCCGCCAGCCTGGCGGTGGCCATGGCGGCTAAGAAGTACAACATCCCGCCTGGCGCTTCGCGCGGCAAGCTTATCGACGATCTGGTGGGAAGCCAGGTAGAGCCGCGCCTCATCCAACCGACTTTTCTCTACGATTATCCGCGCGAGATCTCTCCGCTGGCCAAGAGCACGCCCGCAGACTCGCAAATCGTAGAGCGCTTCGAGGGATTCATGGGCGGCTTCGAGATCTGCAACGCCTTCACTGAACTGAATGATCCGCTGGACCAGTTGGCGCGCTTCGACGAAATGAGCCGTACGATGAAGACGGACGAAGAGGGCTTCAACCCTATGGACGCGGATTATCTGCGCGCCATGCGCTACGGCATGCCGCCCAATGGTGGCTTCGGCATGGGCATTGACCGGCTCACCATGCTCTTCACCGACCAACCCAACATCCGTGAGGTGATCTTGTTCCCGCATTTAAGGAAGCGAGAAGAGTAGGGCGTCAGAAAACCGCATGCTATAATCCATCAACTCTAAGCGGAAATTCTCCGCCTAAACCCTTCAGAAAGCTGCCGGTCGATGCAAGGCAGCAGGGATAAGCGGCTTTCCACCCGCCGGCATCAAGGGTTCCGGGTTCGCCCGATAACGCGAGTAAGAGGCTTGCGCAGCGCAACATGTTTCCGCAGGCGAATGCAGGTGGCACCACGGCGCCCCCGTCCTGCAAAGGATCGGGGCGTTTTTGTACCTATGGAGGAAGCATGCTGGATATTGAACTTATTCGCACAAAGCTTGAACTGGTGAAGGCCGGGATGCGCAAGCGCAACATGGACCCCGCCCCCGTAGACCGCGCTCACGAACTGGATGAACGCCGCCGGCGATTTCTGGTGGAGGTCGAAACCTTGAAAGCGGAGCGCAACGCGGCTTCCAAAGAAATCGGCGCAATGCAGGACAAAGCCACTCGCGATAAGAGAATTGCCTCCATGCGCGCCGTGGGCGACAAGATCGATAGTCTGGAAGTCGAGCTGGCCGAGGTGGATAAAGAGCTCGATGCCCTCATGTCCGGCTTGCCCAATATCCCTGAGGAGCGCGTGCCAGCCGGGGGGGAAGAGAACAACGTGGTGGAAAAAGAGTGGGGAGAGAAACCCGCCTTCGGCTTCAAGCCTAAGGCCCATTGGGACCTTGGCCCGCAGCTTGGCATCCTCGATTTCGACCAAGGAGTCAAGCTGACTGGTTCGCGCTTTTACGTTCTGAGCGGGGCGGGAGCGCGGCTGCAGCGGGCGCTGATCGCCTGGATGCTGGACCTGCACACTCGCCAGGGTTACACCGAAAAGTACACACCCTTTATGGTGCGCGGCCAAACCTTGTATGGCGCGGGCCAACTGCCGCGTTTTGCGGAAAATCTGTACAAGGATCACGAAGAGGACTTGTACATGATCCCTACCTCCGAGGTGACGCTGACCGGCCTGCATATGGACGAGATCCTTGAAGAGGACACATTGCCGCGCCGTTACACGTCGTATTCGGCGTGCTTTCGCCGCGAAAAGATGAGCGCCGGGCGCGATGTGCGCGGCATCAAGCGCGGCCACCAGTTCGACAAGGTGGAAATGTACAAATTCACGACGCCGGAAACTTCGCACCAGGAGTTTGAGCAGATGCTGGCGGATGCCGAAGCCACCTGCCAAGCGCTGAACTTGCCCTATCGCTTGTTGCTCAAGGCCGCCGGAGATATCTCGGAAGCCTCTGTGATCAGCTACGACATCGAAGCCTGGGCAGCCGGCTGCGAGGAATGGCTGGAAATTTCGTCACTCTCGTTAGTCACGGATTATCAAGCGCGGCGGGCTGCTATCCGCTATCGCCCCTCAGCAGGCAAAGGCACGCGCTACGTACATACCATGAACGGCTCGGGGTTGGCGCTGCCCCGCGTCATGATCGCCGTGTTGGAAAACAACCAGCAGCCGGATGGCTCGGTGCGCGTACCTCCGGTCCTCTTGCCTTGGATGGGCGGGGTGGATGTGATCAAGGCGGAGAAGTAGGCAGGGCCGCGATCTGTAAAAGCGGATAACTCTTCGGCGTTCCCATCCTATGCCTGATTGGCTTGCTTCCCTGATCTCCGGCCTGACCAATGCCTTCCTGTTGGTCGTCATGCTGTTTGGCCTGTTCGGCATGGTCATCCCCATCTTTCCGGGCGGCTTCGTCATTTGGCTGGCCATCCTTGTTTACGGGCTGGTGAATGGCCTCAGTGGTTTCGGCCTCCTTCTCTTTCTTGTCATTACCGGCCTGATGATTGTGGGCATCGTGGTGGATGACATCTTCATGGCCGCCGCGGCCCGCAAGAACGGCGCCTCGTGGTGGAGCCTGGCCTTCGCCTTTAGCGGTGGTGTTATCGGGACCTTCATGTTTCCGCCTTTTGGCGGATTGCTGGGTGCGCCGGTTCTGCTGTATGCTTCCGAGTATTACCGTAACAAGGATTCCCACCTGGCCTGGATGGTCACGCGCGGCATGCTGATCGGTTGGGGGTGGTCATTTGTGGCGCGGTTTTTGCTGGGCCTATCGATGATCGGGTTATGGTTCGTATGGGTACTCTTCGCCTCCGCCTGACCGGGCTCGCTGTTGCCGGCCTCCTGCTGCCTCTGCTTTCGGCTTGCGGGGGAACTCAGCCGGTCAATCCTGTGCAGACGGCCATGGCCGCCACGCTGGCCGCCAGGCCGCTGGCCAGTCCCACGCCGCCTGCCCTAGCCCCAACGGACACTCCGGATCTTGCTGTCGGCCCCAGCGGTAAGATCGCATACGTATGCCAGTACAGCGAACGCATGGGCAAGAACCAAATATGCATAATCAATGCAGATGGCAGCGGACAACGCGTGCTTACGCCCGGCGGCAACTATGACGATTATTTTCCATCGGTGTCACCCGACGGTAGTTCCGTGTTGTTCGTTTCGAACCGCACAGGCCGCTACCAGGTCTATGAAGTCGATGTGGCCAGCGGCGATGTAATTCCATTGACCGACCTCGCTACGGATAGCGCCCATGCCCCCGAGGCCTCTCCAGACAATTCGCATATTGTTTTTTATGCCACACACGATGGCGTCGGCTACCCGCTTAGCCACAATCTATGGATCGCTGAACGCGACGGGAGCAATCCCACTCAGATTACACACCGGGCCGGTGGTGCCTGGGATCCCGTCTGGTCGCCGGATGGCACCCGCATCCTGTTCGCCTCCGAGGTGGATGGAGCGCCGCAATTATTCATGATCAACGCCGACGGTACGGATGCGCGCCAGGTGACGGATTTCAGCGGCATCCGCGGGCGCAATGATTGGTCGCCGGATGGGGTCACTCTGGCCACTTACCGGGGCAGCTCCTGGGAGTGGGATATCTACGCTTTCGACGCAGATGGCGAAAATCTGCGGAAACTTACGGATGGCCTGAATAACCTTGCGCCAAGTTTTTCGCCCGATGGGCTCTGGATCGCCTTCATGTCCTACCGGGATCACCCGCGCGAGGATTTGGGCTGCGAGATCTACATCATGCGCGTGGATGGCAGCGATGTGCGGCGGCTGACGGACAATGATATTTGCGATTGGCAGCCGCGCTGGGGGCCTTAGGTTTCCCAATAAAAAAAGACCCCGAACTCGGGGTCTTTTTATTTTCGCATCCAAAATTATGGAACCTTGTGGAATTCCAGGGTATCACCACTGATGGTCAGGTTCAAGGTATTTCCCGAGCGGGAGAAATCCACTGCCTCGGTTTGGCTCTGGCCCAACATGTCAATGGTCATGTTGAAGGTATCGGCATCCACCATCTCATACGTTCCCTCAATTGTGATGCCCGCCAAACCCATTTCCAGGACGCCACCGCTCTTGAACTCGAAGGTGAACGTCAGGCCGGTGCTGTCTTCCGTCCCTTCCCATTTCCCCAAAAGGGATGAGCCCCCGGAGCAGGCCGCCAGCAGCAACCCTAGTGAAACCACAATGCCTAGAAAAACTTTTCGCTTCTCCAAATTATGCATCCTCTTCCTCCTCACCATATCCGTGGCGGGCTTTGCCCGCCAGCAGCCAAGTATACATTTCTTTACGTCTAAATCAGGGACCTTTCAATCTCATAGGCAGCGCGGAAGAAGCCCATGATTTTCTCCTCGGCATCATCTGTTTGCGCGACATGGGCATAGGGCAACAGGGCCCCTTGCCACACGGCGGTGTGCCAGGCTCCGCCATGGGGTAATTCGCGGCGAGTGAGAGTTTCCTCGAAAGGGAAGGGATTCGCATAATAGTAAGCGCTGGGCTGGCCGGGGTCGTCCGGAGCGAAACCGAAGGTGATCTGGCTGGGAAAGACCCCCTCCACGGTCTTGACAGTCTTCTTGCCGAGAACGATGAAAGATAGGTCGAAATGACGGGGCCAAAGCTGAACCGGATCCCTTTCTCCTGGTAATTCACTTCTAAATCGTTCCATCACTCGCCCGCTATGGCTGAGCGCGGTGAAATAGCGTTCGGCTGCGTCCAAGGCGTAGTCACGCGGCTCATTATCAGCAAAATTTTCCTTATTTACCTTACCCTCGATCCCGTGCTCCGCCAACTTCTCCAGCAAGTTTTCGCCAAGTTGAGTAGCGCTAAGGCCATCGCTAATGCGCGTCTGCTGCACTTCGCCTTCGCTGGTGCTCAGCAACACGTAATGGTTGCGCAGATCCAGGCTTAGCGAGAAGCTGCGTTTTGGGTCGGCAGGGTGGGGGATGGGCGTGGTGGTGAGGCCAGCCGTGTACAGCCGCAGGCTGACATGCTTATAGCGCGGCTGCTCAGGCGTAAACGCGGCGCGTATGGCACCCAGCACCTTGCAGTAAGCGTGCAAGGTGTAGCGCGTTTCCTGCCAATCTACGAGCTTTGGGAATGGTGTTTTGCTGGTCATTGCCCATCTCAAGTATACAGGGAAAGTGATAGGTAACTAACAGGGAAGCCAATGGAGGCCCCAGCCGGACCCTACGGTACAATAAATCGTCTCATTCGTTCTGCCTGTTTAGGAGCGGAATGCCCCCATCGAAAGAGCTGGAACAACTAGCCATCAATACCCTGCGTTTCCTTTCGGCGGACGCCGTGCAGAACGCCGATTCCGGCCACCCTGGTTTACCCATGGGGGCCGCACCCATGGCCTATGCGCTGTGGACACGCCACCTGCGCAATAACCCGCACGATCCCAGGTGGGCTAACCGTGACCGTTTTGTCCTTTCGGGTGGTCATGGCTCCATGCTGCTTTACTCATTGCTACACCTCACGGGATACGCCCTCTCGCTGGACGAGATCAAGCGCTTCCGCCAGTGGGAGAGTAAGACACCCGGCCACCCCGAGTATTGGGTCGCCCCCGGCGTGGAAACTAGCACCGGCCCGCTGGGACAGGGTTTCGCTAACGCGGTGGGCATGGCCATTGGACAGGTGCATCTGGCGGCGCGTTTCAACCGGCCAGGTCACGAGGTATTCGATTATTTCGTCTATGCCATAGTCACCGATGGTGATTTGATGGAAGGCATCACCTCGGAAGCTGCCTCGCTGGCAGGCCACCTTAGGCTGGGCAAGCTTATTTTCCTTTACGATGACAACAATGTCTCCATCGATGGCAGCACGGCATTGACCTTCACTGAGGATGTGGGCGCGCGCTTCGCGGCCTATGGCTGGCATGTGCAGCACCTGGCCGATGGCAACGATGTCGAGGGTATCGATGCCGCCATCCAAGCGGCCAAAGCCGACCCGCGGCCTTCGCTGATCCGTGTTCGCACCATAATCGGCTATGGCTTGCCTACAAAGGCGGGCACCGGCAAGGCGCATGGCGAACCGCCGGGCCTCGAGGAATTGAACGGCGCTAAGAAGAACCTCGGTTGGCCGCTGGAGCCTTGGTTCTTGATCCCCGATGATGTGCTGGAGTTTTATCGCGAGGCTGTTGAAAGAGGGGAAACACTTCAAGCCCAGTGGCAGGCCAAGCAAGCCGCCTATCGCCAGGCGCATCCGCAACTGGCCAGCGAGTTGCAGCGCGCCCTGGATGGGGACCTGCCTGAAGGCTGGGACGCGGACCTGCCACAGTTCCCGGCCGATGTCAAAGGCATGGCCACGCGCGTTTCCTCCAGCAAAGTGTTGAACGCCATCGCCGAAAAGCTCCCCGAACTGATCGGCGGCTCGGCGGACCTGCATCCTTCGACCAAGACCTTCATCGACTCCGCTCCCGACTTCCAGGCCGATAAGCCGCAGGGTCGCAGCATCCATTTTGGGGTGCGCGAACACGCCATGGGCGGCATCGTCAACGGCATGAACCTGACCCCCGGCACCATCGCCTTCGGGGCAACCTTCCTGGTGTTCTCGGATTACATGCGCGCTTCGTTGCGCCTCTCCGCCTTGTCGCCCTACCCGAGCATCTGGGTGTACACGCACGACAGCATCGGCCTGGGTGAAGATGGCCCTACGCACCAGCCCGTCGAACATTTGGCTGCGTTGCGCGCCATGCCGAACATGGTGGTCATCCGCCCGGCGGACGCCAACGAGACGCGTGAGGCGTGGATCGCCGCGATTCGCCGCCGCAACGGCCCCACCGCATTGATCCTTACCCGCCAATCCGTGCCGACACTCGAACGTAAGGAATTCGCTCCCGCCAAAGGGCTCCATAAGGGCGCCTACGTGCTGGCCGACCTCGGCAAGAAAAAAGTCCCCGATATTATTTTGCTGGCCAGCGGGTCGGAAGTGCAACTAATCGTCGCCGCCGGTCGCAAGCTGGCTGCTGGCGGTTACACGGTGCGCTTGGTGTCTTTGCCCAGTTGGGAACTGTTCAAGGACCAGCCGAAAAGTTATCGCGACAAAGTGCTGCCGCCGCGCGTGCGCGCTCGCCTGGGGGTTGAAGCCGGCGTGGCGCAGGGGTGGGGGCATTGGGTGGAAGAAGGTGACATGATCTCGCTGGAGCGCTATGGGGCTTCAGCGCCCGGCGACGTGGCGCTGGACAAGCTGGGCTTCAACGTGCCTAATGTATTGAAGCACGCCCGCGCTTTACTGGTATAAAAAAAGCGAAATAATTTAAGTTATTGACCCTTAAACGAAACCATTGCCGTACCTGCAGCCGGAGTCCATACTTCCTTCTCCGGATCCCTTACGATTTTCTTGGGTATCTTAAGCTCTCCTGCGATGAACTTCCTGCCGCGCCTGGTTAATCTCCTATATCTGCCTTTACTGCGCGGTACATCCTCTATCAATCTCCATGGCCGAAGGCTTAATTTACTGTGGTTGGAATAAGCTCCACGACCGCAATATCGACCAAGCTCATCAATTGATAATTCCCTTTCCTTTCCCTTATTCCAGAGGGTCTTCAAAATACAAAAATACTCTCTTGCAAAATTTTCACTCCTGGCAGAGTACATGACGTTTTTTATAAAGGGAACGTCTGGTATACCCGGTCCCTGGTGGAGCAGCGGTGAGCTTTCACCCGGGTACCTTCTTGCCTCCTCAACGAGAAGAGGGAATATGTTGTTGATCGAAAGGTTTTTTTGTGTGCTGCGCAATCCATTTTTTGAGATATCAACAAGCATCCTACTAAAAACACCGCCAAACTTGGTGTCCTTTACCGTGTCTTCCTCTGAGCATGAGCAAAGCAAGAAATAACTACTTGTCGCCCTAATCATGCTTTCTTTTATTGCATCAAAAGCTTTGCTGGGATTAATTAGCGGACTTTTTCCGACAATTCCGCTGAAGCAAGCGTCAATTATTATTATGGGATATATCTTCGCTATCATGAACGTCCGTAGCAGCTCGCTAAATTTAACAACGCTTAGCGGCAACACCGATCTGTTTGTCAGATTAATTCTTGTGTCAATAGTGCAAAAACCGAAATCGTCATTTCCTATTGATACGCCGTGTCCCGAGTAGTAGAAAATAAGCACATCACCATTCGCTGAACGGGCGTTAGCATATTGGTCAATTTGTGTCCGTAGTTTTTCAGATGAGGGATTATGAAGAGATAAAAACTGTTTGGGCTTAAAAAGGGCAGTTGACTTGTCCTCGACTAATAGTTTCCTCAACCCGTTTACGTCCTTGGCAGGACCATCTAATTTCCTCAAGGCCGCATCTGAGTACGTATCTACCCCAACCGCGTATATGGTTACGTCTCGAATAGGTATGCTCACCTCATAGCCCTCTTCCACGTCATGATACTGGCTTGGGATTCTACATCGGAAGTAGTCTTTAGGAGAGATGTAATTAAACTATAATCTATGGGATGGCAGCGAAACCTATTAGAAATAAAGTGATTTTTGCAGATAATTTAGCCGTTCTAACGAGTCTCCAAAGTAACTCTGTCGACCTCATTTATATCGATCCACCCTTCAACACGGGGAAAAAACAGGCCAGAACTCAAATAAGCATAAAAGCGGACAAAAAAGGTGACAGAAATGGTTTCACGGGTCGGAGGTATTCAACAAAAGTTTTAGGCACAAAATCCTTTTCTGATCAATTTAGTGACTACATTGCTTTTTTGGAGCCTAGACTAAATGAGGCT
The DNA here is from genome assembly GCA_040882365.1 of Anaerolineales bacterium. Classification (GTDB taxonomy): domain Bacteria; phylum Chloroflexota; class Anaerolineae; order Anaerolineales; family UBA11579; genus JAMCZK01. The sequence goes on along the minus strand of JBBEBI010000028.1, from coordinate 39,026 downwards.
TATCGGGTTCTAAAGGATACAGGGTCACTATACTTTCATGTAAACTATAGGGAAGTTCATTACTGCAAAATACTACTTGACCGCATTTTTGGGCGGCACAATTTCCTAAATGAGATTATCTGGGCCTATGATTATGGCGGCCGCGCTAAGGACCGCTGGCCTGTTAAACATGACAACATTCTTTTTTATGTGAAGGATAACGCCCGTTATACCTTCAACGTTGATGAAATTGAACGGATTCCTTATATGGCCCCTAAGTTAGTAGGAGAGGAAAAAGCCGCCCGCGGCAAGCTGCCCACCGATACCTGGTGGCACACCATCGTAAGCCCCACCGGTAAGGAGAAGACCGGCTATCCCACGCAGAAACCTCTTGGAATTCTTCGCCGGATAATTATGGCCTCTTCGAACCCCGGAGACTTAGTGCTGGATTTTTTCGCCGGCAGCGGGACGGCCGGGGCGGTCGCCTTAGAGTTGGGGCGTAACTTTATTCTGGTTGATAACAATAAAGAGGCAATTGAGGTAATGAAAAAACGCTTCGCCGGCAAAAAAGTGTTATTTTCAAAGTTTCCCCTCACGAAGAAGAGGGCAAAATGACCACTGTCCCGCAAAAGCTGTTCGCCCTGGGCCACTCCCTATGGTACGACAATATCGAGCGCCGCTTGCTAAACAATGGCGAGTTGGATGCCATGATCCAGCGCGGCGATATCTATGGCATCACCTCCAATCCCACCATCTTCAATAACGCCATCGCCAACTCCAAGGATTACGATATGCAACTTGCCGAGCTGGCTCGCAAAGGGCGCGGTACTTCCGAGATCTTCGATGAATTGACGGTGCAGGATATCCAGGCCGCCTGCGAGCTGTTCCGCCCGCTGTACGACAGCACCCGGGGCGGGGATGGCTACGTGAGCATCGAAGTGCACCCCGACTTGGCGGACGATACCGAGGCCACCAACAAAGAGGTGCAGCGTCTGTGGGGCCTCGTCGACCGGCCTAACCTGATGGTCAAGATCCCGGCCACGGCAGCCGGCGTGCCTGCCATCCGCCATTCCATCTCCTCAGGGGTCAATATCAATATCACGCTCATCTTCGCTCGCTCGCGCTACGCCGAGGTCATCGAGGCCTATCTGGCCGGCCTGGAGCGAAGGGTGGCCAACAATCTGCCTATCGCCCACCAGGCTTCAGTGGCCTCCTTCTTCGTATCGCGCATCGACAGCAAAGTTGACGAGTGGTTGGATGGCGTGGCGAAAAAGGGTGGGGCGGCCGGCAAAAAGGCGGAATCGCTAAAGGGCAAGATCGCGGTGGCCAACGCCAAGCTTGCTTACCAATTGTTCCTGGAGCAGTTTTCCTCGCCGCGCTTCGAGACGCTTAAAAAGAAAGGCGGTCGTTTGCAGCGGCCATTGTGGGCCTCCACCTCCACCAAGAATCCCGCCTACGCCGACCTAATCTACGTGGATAACCTGGTGGCCGAAAGCACAGTAAACACGGTCCCGCCCCAAACCCTGGTGGCGGTCAAGGACCACGGCGTCGCCGAACTCACCATCCAGCAGGACTTGGATGCGGCCAAGCAGGCGCTGGAGGATTTCGAGAGCCTCGGGCTTTCGCTGGATAAGGCCACGGCGGAGCTGGAAACCGAGGGCGTTGAATCTTTCAGTAAATCCATACATGCGGTTTTTGGCACAATCGACGAGCGTTCGCGCAGTTTGGTAGCCTAAAAGTACTCCACAGCAAAATTGACAGTGGCGGTTCTTTATCGTATCGTATAATCCATACAGCGTAAACATTCGCCTAATGTTCGCTGCTTTCGCCTAACCTGTGAGGAGAGACCGGTATGCCTAGACGCGCGTCCATTCCAGCTCGTGAAATTATCATATTTCTGTTAGCAGCACTGGCTCTGGCCGCTTGCGCGGCCCCTGCGGCTGAGGAGCCTACTGCAGAAACTACCCCTGTTGTAGAAATCCCGATCGAGGACCTGATCGTCTACGTTCCGGCGGGTCATTTCTTCATGGGCAGCGATGTGGAATTGGATCCGCTTGCCCAGGAAGATGAGTTTCCACTCCACCCAGTTCTACTGGATGGTTTCTTCATCTACCGCAATGAGGTGAGCAACGCCCTTTATCAACAATGTGTTGCCGCCGGTGTCTGTGCTCCGCCCTCCATCTTCGAAGATGGACCTTCAACCCATTACAACGATCCCGAATATAAGAACAATCCCGTGGTCGGTGTGAACTGGGATCAGGCCGCAGCCTTCTGCGGTTGGGCCGAAGGGCGCCTTCCTACTGAGGCCGAATGGGAAAAGGCGGCGCGCGGCGAAACTGCTGACATCTATCCCTGGGGCACTGACGATCCCAGTTGTTCCCTCTCCAACATGGCGGGTTGTTTTGTCGACCCGCCCGACACCAACATAGTTGGCCAATATCCCGCCGGGGAAAGTCTCTATGAAGCCAACGATATGTCCGGCAACGTATGGGAATGGACCCTGGACTGGTACGACGAAGATTATTACCTGCAATCTCCGGATGAGAGTCCGACCGGCCCTGAACAGGGCGAGCTGCGCGTGGTGCGCGGCGGCAGCTATGCGGACGGCCCCGACGCCTTGCGCGCCGCCGAGCGCCTGGGCATGGAACCCGAACAAGCTTACAACAACGTGGGTTTCCGCTGTGTGCCTGAAGGGCTCGATCAGGCAGTGCAGCCCCCATTCTGCCAGCCCACGTATGTCCCCTTGTGCCGAGACCCTTACAGGGATCCCAACGATGATTGTGATCCTACGCAGACCGGTGACGTAACCCCGACTCCCGGCACGACAGGATATGACTTTGTGGCGTTCGGGTGTCCAGACGGAAATGGCCAAGTCCCAGTGACCATCGATTCGGATTCCGATTTGAGCGGCCAGATAGTTACAGTTGGCGGCATTCAATACACTTGTGTTGAATCGACCCAAACACCCGGCCGCTGGATTTGCAAAGGTCCCCATCCACCGGAAGGGTCTTTGACCACAGTTGAGGTTTGCCCCGGTGACAACGCTGGATCAGGCACAGGCCTGGTAGCGTACCAACCTGCGCAACCCTCGCAGCCACAATTGTCTGCTTATGAACCCGCCCCAGCGGGTAGCGTGCAATTGGTCGCTTACGCCCCCGCACAGCAGGATGCGCCTGAGCTGCAAGCCTATCAGCCACCCAGCGAGGGTAGTTCTGGGTTAGTTGCTTATCAATCCGCTACCGGCTACAACTGCCCTACAGGTTATTTGTTTGGTAAGTATCCCTTGACAGTATGTAGGATTTATGGTAACCTGAGTATGTAGGAAACGGACGGTTGCCATGAAAAAATACACGATTCGAGATTTTCAAAAAGAATTCCCTGATGATGCGGCTTGCCTTGAATGGCTTCGCAAATATCGTTATCCCGATGGGATTTTCTGCAAAAAATGCGGTGAGGTTACCAATCATTATTTAGCTCGCACCCGCAAATCCTTCTGTTGCCAGAATTGCGGAAATCATGTTCATCCGACGGTTGGCACGATTGCCCACAAGTCCCCAACCTCGCTTGTCAATTGGTTCTATGCTGTTTTTCAAATGTCCCAAACACGCGGCGGTATTAGCGCAAAGCAAATTGAACGCGAGACGGGCGTCACTTATAAGACCGCTCACCGCATGTGCAAGGAAATTCGCAAACGTTTGTTTGAAGGCGGCGATCCGTTGAATGGCGAGGTCGAGGTAGACGAAAGTTATTTCGGCGGCAAAGGACGCGGCAAGCGGGGACGCGGCGCGGAAAATAAGACCCCCGTGCTTGGCGTTGTTCAACGTAAGGGTAGATTGCACGCCTACGCCATTCCTGATACTACTAGCAATACGATTTACCCAATCATCAAACAAAAGGTGACCTTGGGCGCACAGATTTATACGGATGAATATCCTGTCTACAACAAGCTTCGCCTGCATGGGTTTTCGCACGACCGCATTTTGCACGGAAACAAGATTTATGTTTCGGGCAACGTACATACCAATACCATCGAAGGGTTTTGGGCTTTGGTAAAGAATGGCATCAAGGGCGTTTATCATTCCGTCAGTCCCGAATATCTGCAAAACTATCTGGATGAATATTCATTCCGCTACAATCATCGCAAAGATGAAGCACCTATGTTTTTGACTTTCCTTCAGCGGACTTTTGTTCCTCATCAGGCTTAAATGCCTTCTTAAGCGCATCCTCGAACTTTTTTCTTGTATGTACTGTTTTGTCTCCCGCCTTAGATGAACTTACAGAGAAACCAGAGCTTTCCATTCTTTCTTGTAACTCTTTTTCTGTATCTTCGCGTTCCTTTTTCATTTCGTCTCCATCAATCAGTTCGATTATTTTTTGTGAAGGGACTACCATAGCCATTGAGCTATTAAGTTTCAGGTTGTATGTTTTCCCATTAATGTCTTCAGCCTTTTCGGGGACGTTGACATAACCCCAGCAAACCCCCAATAGCGCCCAGCGTGCATGTAGTGATAAGCTAGTATTTTTCCTTCTCGCGGACAGGGGTGGAATCCACAACAGAACAGGAGAGCCGCTAAATCCAGGAATAGAACGCATTTCAATCAAATAACTATCCTGATCCAGGTCAATTCTTTCGTTATAGATAGGCTCATTTGGCATCATTGATATATAGCCAAACATGGCGACGGGGAGATTTTTATTTCTTCCTGCGTGACTCCTAAATCTACCCACCATAACCGCTTCATCACCAACACCTACGTCGTATTCCATAATGAGTTTATCTGTCAGCGCGAGCGACATAGGAAGAGGCACGATTTTATAATTAGTTTCATCAAAACTAAAGCTAATTGCCACCAAGTCATCTGAATCACGGTGGCGAATCCAGTCGGATATTTTCGTTTCAATCAATCTATATTTACCGTCTTTGGTATTCATTCTAATTATTGGATTTGGCCCTGCGTCATCTATCACATGCCAATTAGTAATCCCGTATAAATAGCAAACATTTGAATTGACGCTGGAATCTCTCATGACCACGAATCCAGTACCACCAAATTCACTGGAATCCGATGCATCTTTTTTGCTTGGATAGATATAGAAAATCGAATCTAAGATATTTTGTTTTATTGGCGGCATGGTTTCGTTAAGTTTCCATCGACAGAAAAATCTATCAATAGGGTTGTAGTGCGTCAACATTATATATCCCCCTTACATACTTTGTCTACATACTTACCATTTGTTTAATCCCACCACCGGTCAGTGCGAACAAGATCCCAATGGCGCTTGTCCGCAAGGCTGGAGCTACAACACCGAAACCAATCAGTGCGACCCCGGCGAAAGCGGCTGCCCGGAAGGAACGACGCTCAGCGCCGCAGCTCAGGGCTGTACACCGGACACCGGCCAAGACTGCCCCGAGGGCTACACCTTCGCCGCTGCTTCCAACACCTGTGAGCCTACCCCCAATGATGACGGCGGAGACGCCTGTCCAGCCGGTTACTACTTCGACAATGCCATAAACTGCTGCGCGCCCATCCCCGGCGATAACCTCGGTTGTGATCCGGGCTTCTATCGTTCCGTAGCTACGAACGAATGTTTGCCCTACGATCAGGACGGCTGTACGGATGGTAATGTCTACAACCGCTATGAAGGCGGCTGCGTTCCCGATTACGGCAATGGCCAAACGACAGACGCCGAGGGCTGCCGCCTCGAAGGCTATGTAATGAACGAGGCTGGTCAATGCGTGCCGGGCGACAACACCATCTACCGCACGGTGGGCGGCTGCCCAGAAGGCACCTCCTACGATGCCAACTTGCAGCAATGCATTGATGTCGGCGAGGGAGAATGCGGCCCTGGCTACCGGATGAACGTGCAGACCAACACCTGCCAGCCCAGCGATGGGCCGGGCAGTGGCTGCCCTGTGGGCTATGCCTTCAGCAACCGGCTGAACTGTTGCACGCCTACGCCGGGCAGCGACGGCAGCTATTGCCCCGGCGATCAGACCGCTGACAACCAGGCGCCTTCGCTGACCGCTTACAATCCGCCCTCGACCACCGGATACGACTATGGCTACGGCTATTGCGATCCGCCGGAAGGGGAGCAGTGCCCCGAAGGTTATATGTATGACACCGGCCAGCAGACCTGCATACCTACCACAATCCAACGGACTGTGGATACGGGGTACTGCCCGGAAGGCACATACTTCGACCAGTCCCTGATGTATTGCGTGCAGACCAGCTGCGGCTGCGAGTTGGGCTACTACTACGATGGACAGACGCAGACCTGCTTGCCGTATGGCGGCGATCAGCCGACCGGAGAGCAGGGATGCTGGGAATACACGGTCTCGGTCCCCGAGTGCCCGGACGCGACCAGGACACCCACTGGCTGCGAGGAGGATGAAAAGTACAACCCTCTCACCGGCCAATGTGAGCGAGCATGTGGCCAGGGCGAGCGATACAACTCGAATACGGGCGGGTGCGAGGAAGTGGATACCTGCGGCTATACAAATCAGGCCGCCTGCCAGAATGCCGGGTGTACTTGGACACCGAGCGGTACGCCGCCTAACTACGGGAGTTGCTCTCCGTAGTAAAGCGGCCCTTCATAACGGGGCGCACCTATGTGCGCCTCGTTTTTTATTAAACTGGCCTATAATTTGTTGATGAAAAAATCTTATGAGTAGCATCGAATTTCAACTCGAAAGCAGTGGTATAGCTACATTGGCGGTAAACCGTCCCGAAGTGCGCAACGCGCTGGATTGGGAGGCGATGTATGCGTTTTCTGAAACCTTGCAGCGCATAGATAAATCGCCCGATGTGCGCGCGTTGATCATCACGGGCCGCGGCAGTACCTTCATTGCCGGAGGCGACATGAAGGCGCTGGCCTCCTACGACACCCGCCGGGATGGTTTGCGCGTTTCCAGGCTGATGGGCAAAGCCCTTGAGCGCTTACGGGCTTTGCCTTTCCCCTCCATCGCCGCCATTAATGGTCCCGCACGCGGGGGAGGCGCCGAGATCGCCGCAGCCTGCGACATGCGCGTGATGGCGCGCGACGCGAGCATTGGCTTCGTGCAAGCCAGCCTGGGGATTGCCACCGGTTGGGGTGGGGCGCGCTATTTGCTGCACATGATCGGTTATCCAAAAGCACTCGAACTGCTCGCTACCGGCCGGGTGCTTAGTGGGGAAGAGGCCGAGGAAATTGGCCTGGTAAATCTTTTGGCTGCCCCGGGTGGAGCGGTGGACGCGGCTTACGAGCTGGCGCGGCAAATTGCCCAACATCCGGTCGAAGCCGTGCGCGCCGCCAAGCGCTTATTGCGCTTTGCGCTCACTGCACCATTAACTGCCAAATCCGCCGAGCGCCAATTGTTTGCTGCGCTGTGGGCCTCGGATTTCAAGCGCAAGGTGGTGGCAGAGCGATTTCTGCAGAAAAAGCCAAAGGGCTGAGGTAAGATAATTTAATAATTCGCCGCAGCGCGCAAAAGGAGCATTCTATGAAGCTGGCAATGCTGGGATTGGGCCGCATGGGAGCTAATATGGCGCGCCGTTTGTTGCGCACCGGCCACGAGGTCGTTGGTTACAACCGCACGTATGAAACTGCACTTGAAATCCAGAAGGAAGACGGATTGCATCCCGCGTCTTCTATCCAAGAGGCAGTCGCCCAACTAGCGGCGCCGCGCATCGTGTGGCTGATGCTGCCCGCCGGCAAAGTGACCGAAGCAGCCATACAGGAATTGGCAGGCTTGCTTTCCAAAGGCGACATCGTCGTCGAGGGCGGCAATTCGAATTTCAATGACTCCATGCGCCGCTCCGCAGAATTGGCCAAGAAAGGCATCCACATGCTGGATGCCGGCGTCTCCGGTGGCATCTGGGGCCTGGCCGAAGGCTATTCGCTGATGATCGGCGGCGAGGAAAAGATCGCCGCGCAGCTTCGCCCCATCTTCACTGCCCTGGCTCCCGCGCCCGATAAGGGCTGGGGACGCGTAGGCCCCAGCGGGGCCGGCCATTTCGTCAAGATGGTGCACAACGGCATCGAATACGGCATGATGCAGTCGTTTGCGGAAGGATTCGAAATCATGCAGGCGCGCAAGGACTTACATCTGGATTTGCATCAGGTGGCCCAGGTCTGGCAGCACGGGTCCGTGGTGCGCTCCTGGCTTCTGGACCTGGCAGAGCGGGCTTTGAAAGAGGACCCGCAGTTAAAGGATATTGCCGATTACGTCGAGGATTCCGGCGAGGGCCGCTGGACCGTGTTCGAGGCCATCAACCAGGATGTGCCGGCGCCCGTCATCACCTTATCGCTATTGCAGCGTTTAGCCAGCCGCCAGGAACACAGTTTCGCCGCCAAGATGCTGGCCGCGCTGCGCAACCAGTTCGGCGGCCACTCCACTAAAAAGTCGAGACAGTGAATCCCCAGCGGGATGGTAATAATCGTACCGCATCCGGTCCTATTGGACTGGTGATTTTCGGGGTCACCGGCGACCTGGCCCACCGCAAGCTGGTGCCCGCGCTCTACCAGCTGGCGCTGGATGGGCACCTTCCCAAAGAACTGCACATTATCGGCTTTGCCCGCCGCGATTGGGGCGACGAAAAGCTGCGCACGGAAATGCGCGCCGCGCTCCAGGAATACGCCCGCACGCAGCCTCTCGACAAAAAGGTGCTGGAGAACCTGTTGGGGGGCATGCACTACGTGACCGGCAGGTTTGATGACCGCGTTGCCTACAAACGCCTTGGTGAATTACTACAAGAGGTCGGCGCCGACAATCGGCTTTTCTACTTGGCCACGCCCCCGTCCGCATACACCAGCATCATCGAGAACCTGGGCGGCTCCAAGCTGGCCTCCTGCCCGCAGGGATGGACGCGCATTGTCGTCGAGAAGCCCTACGGCCGCGACCTCGGATCCGCACGGCAGCTAGAGACGGAAATTCATGCAGTTTTCGCCGAAGACCAGATCTATCGCATCGATCACTATCTGGGTAAAGAGACTGTTCAGAACATCCTGGTCTTCCGTTTTGCCAACGGCATCTTCGAGCCGCTGTGGAACCGCCGCTATGTGGACTCCGTGCAGATCACGGTTTCGGAGACGATGGGTGTGGATGGCCGCGCCGAATATTTCGACAGCGCCGGCGTCATCCGCGACATGCTGCAGAACCACATCCTGCAACTGCTTACCCTCATGGCCATGGAGGCGCCGGTCACCTTCAGCGCCGATGCCGTGCGCGACGAAAAGGTGAAAGTGTTGCGCGCCTTGCACCCCTTGCGCGGCGAGGAGGTGATGGCCAATACCGTGCGCGCCCAATACGGCGCCGGCCAGGTGGGCGATGAAGTAATCCGCGCCTATCTCGACCACGAAGGGGTGGCCAAGAACTCTCAGACCGAAACCCTCTTGGCCATGCGCATCTTCGTAGACAACTGGCGTTGGGCGGGAGTGCCCTTTTTCATCCGCTCCGGCAAGCATTTGCCGCGCCGCCTTACCGAGATCGCCGTGCAATACAAGCAGGTTCCGCTCTCGCTGTTCGGGGCGCGCAACATGGCAGGCGATGCGCCTAACCGTTTGTTGCTCAATATCCAGCCCGAAGAGGGCATCACGCTGACTTTCGGTGCCAAGGAACCCGGCAGCGGCGATCTCATCCGCTCGGTAAAAATGGATTTCTCGTATGCCGAGACTTTTGGCCGCAGTACTCCTGAGGCCTACGAACGCTTATTGATGGATTGCCTGCATGGCGATGCAACGCTGTTCACCCGCACCGACGAAGTGTTGGCCGCCTGGACTTTTGTGGACGAAATCCTAAAGGGCTGGGCCGCCTACCCGCGCAAGGTGCTGCCAAAGTACGCGCCGGACACCTGGGGCCCGCCAGATCTTGATGAGTTCATCCGTGCCCATGGCCACGCGTGGAGGAAACTGGATTGATGCCCCGAGGGAACGGGCTTCGGGTTTTTTCCTCATTTGTTCATAGCCTTGTTATATGTTTCTTGTACCTTTATAGGAGGCGACAGGTGTCGCTCCCAGTTCTCCGGGGGCCAGCTTGGGAGGAGCTCATGAAAACCAGACTGCCAATACTTGTTCAGGATCAATTTATTTCGCGGGGAAAGGGAATACCCTTAGTGGAGGGATTTGACGCCGATAAAGAAGATTTCTTCTTAGATGGCCCTGTAACAAAACAATTAGCTGTCATTGACTTCGACCCGACATCCGGTGTCGCGCTTAGCGGGGCGAAATTTGTGCCGCCAGAGAAGGGGAAAGTCCTTGGAAAATATGTGGATCGCAATGGAAATGATCTGCGCGATACATTGGAAAGCAACCTCACAGATCCGGAATTCATGCAGGTTAGTACCTTTGCGACTGTGCTGAGAACCATATATGACTTTGAACGACACGAAGTGCTGGGGCGCAGCCCGCTTGTCTGGGCTTCGGGCAGGCCGCAATTATTCATCGTGCCCCGGGCTGGCAATGAGTTGAATGCGTTCTACCATCGGGATTCCTCCAGCCTCCAATTCTTTTTTGGCCCCTCCCAAAAGGATCCCGCTCAAACCATTTATACGTGCTTATCGCGAGACATAGTCATTCATGAAACAGGTCACGCTATTGTTGATTCAATCGCCCCGGATTTGATCAACGCCTCGACTCCCGAATCACTGGCGTTGCATGAGGCCCTGGCCGATTTGGTCGCTCTCTTTGGTTCCGCAACGAGTAGGACCTTGGTGATGGCTGTCCTCGAACAAACCAATGGTTCCATTCAGGAGATTACCTCGATCAGTAGCCTGGCCGAAGAATTAGGGGAAGCTATTGGGCACATTTACGGATTGAGAAACTTGAACAATGATAAGGGTTTTGACCGCAAAGGCGGCAACAATTATGTATCCCCGGCCGCCGATCCTCATGATGTTAGTGAGGTTTTTAGCGGCGCGTTATTCAGTGTGCTGGAGAAATTACACGAGCTGTTAAAAAAGTCCCTGTCTGTAACGAAAAAATATGCCGATAAGCCCGACCCCTTGTTTTCAAGTTCGGGGGAAGCTTTGAATGTCGGCGCGGTACGCCTTCAGCGCGTGCTGTTCAGGGGCTTGGATGTGTTGCCGCCTGGTGAAAATTCGTTTGCCGATTTGGCCAGAGCGATGATTGCCGTTGATCAGATCGCCTATCCGAGCGACGATACGATTCGAAAATGGATCGTGGGCGAATTTACATCTCGCAAGATTGTCCGAAATAAGAGTGAGCTTAAGGTTAACGTAGGGCGAAAGTCTGTAGGCTTGAGTGCCGAAAGCGTTCAGACGCTCTTTTCCAGCAATTGGGCGGCTCACAACTTCGTTGACATGCACCCGGATCTATTTGGAATAGGCCGAACTACACCGTTCGAAATTCGTTCGCGCTTACACGTGAAGAAGAAATACGAGCAGGATCAGCTGGAAGAAGAATGCATTTTCAAGGTGACCTGGTATCTCAAGGAGGACAATCCAATAGGCGGGAAGACCCCAACTCAGCGAGCGATCCGGGTGGGATCCACCATGATCCTGGATTGGAAAACCGGCGAGCTGCTGGCGGTCCTTTCCAATGCCCCGCGGCAGACCGGGGAAAAACAGGAGAGGCAGGCTATCGCCAGGCCCAATAGGCCGGCTTACGAAAGGCAACGCAAGGCCAGAGACTTGTTCCTGTCAAAGCTGGTGAGGAATGGCGACCTCGCCCTCGATGAGTTCGGCTTGGACATGCGGGGAAAACCCCTGTTGAATAAGGTGCAGGCTCGCACGGCCAACGGCATTATGCGCGTGAGTTCAACCGGCAATATGCTTCACATTTTGAGGGATTAAATGGACAAGCTAAGGGTACGGGCTTATAACGTGAGGTTTGGGGACGCAATTCTTGTCAGCGTCCCTGAAAAGACCAAGTCAGGGGCGAAAAGCATGAAGCACATTTTCATTGATTTTGGCAACGTTTTGGCAGGCGGCGGAGGCCAAGACGACGTTTTCGGCCCGATCATAAAGAACGTTGTTGAGGTCCTGGGTGGCAAGCCCTTGGATCTCTATGTAATGACGCACGAGCACATGGATCACATTCAGGGGCTGCCATATTGCAGCAGGAATTTCTTTACCGGCGATAAAAAACTGCGAGACACACTGAAGGCCAGGTATGCTTGGATTACGGGTTCCTCGGGGGACGGCTACTACGAAAAACATCCTAAAGCAAAGAAAAAGAAAGAACTATTTCTAAGCCTTTACAACCAGATTCAAAGCTATCTTAACGCGGCCGGTGGGGATTTCGGCTCAAAAGTTGATATTCTCATGGCGAATAACAATCCACGCAGCACCCAAGATTGCGTCAACTATCTAAAACGGCTATCCCAAAAACCGAGTTTTATCCATCGCGAATTCAAAGTAAAAGGCCACCATCCCTTCAAAGAGGCGAAATTCGAGATCTGGGCCCCGGAAGAGGATACATCCGAATACTATTCGAAGCATTCCCCAATGGCGCTGGGCGCTTTCGGCGGCGAACAACTAGACTCGGTGGGGCAAGGCGGGGTTCCTGAATTGCTGCCCCCGCGCGGTGTCGACGCGGGGGCATTTTATGAATTGGTTGAAAGCCGCAGGCAATTCCTGGGAAATTTGCTTGCTATTGACAAGGCCGCTAACAATACAAGCATTGTCTTCAAGTTAAGTTGGCGGGACTGGAACCTATTGTTTACCGGAGACGCAGAGGAACGCAGTTGGGCCCTAATGCAGGAAAAGAAGGTGTTGAAGCCCGTTCATTTTCTAAAGATCGGGCACCACGGCAGCCATAACGGCACGCCTGGAGATGATCTGCTGGACGTTATCTTGCCTAAGACGCGATCCGATCGCAGGAAACGCGTCGCCCTGGTTTCTACATGGGAGGATACATATGGCGGGATTCCCCACGAGCCAACGTTAAACGATGTGGCGGAACGATGTGATGATGTTATCCAGGTGCACAAAAAAACGAAGCCCGGTGAATTTGTGGATATTGAATTCCCCGCTTCTGGAAACAAATACTCTGTTACCTACCCGTAATTTTCGCCTTCACGCGTGGTGCTAGTTGGACTAGCGCGTAAAAAACGCGACCAGCTCTATTTGCGCCAGGATGTGCCCGTCCATGGCCGCCAGCAGGTCCCGTTTGCTGGCCCCCGCTTCCAAATTCAGCATCAAATCCAGCGCGTAATGCCTGAAGACGTAGCGGTGTGTGCTGCCCCGGGGAGGGCAGGGGCCGCGGTAATCCAGTGTGCCCCAACTGTTTGCGCCGTGCATTGCAGTGTCATGAATAACCGCGCCTGCCGGGACCGCTTCGGGCATGGTGCGCGCCTCCGATGGGATGTTGTAAGCCACCCGATGCACCCAGCCCCCGCCACCCGCGTCAGGGTCGTCGAAAACGATTGCGAAGCTCTTGCGTGCCTCGGGCGGGTCGCCCCAGCGCAGTTCGGGGGGAGATGTCCTCACCACCGCAAGAGTAACGATCCGGGATTACGCCTTCGTTTTCAAAGGCCGGACTGCTCAATTCGAAAGGCATCGGGGTACTCGTAATCTCCAGTGTGGAAGCGGTTGTTGCTGTGGCCGTACTGGAAGCCGTGGCGCTCGGCAAAACAGCTGTTGCGGTCTGAGATGGGGCGGGAGTTTCGACCGAGAGGCGCAGGCCGATAACATAAATAATGTGGACATAACGATAGGGAGAAGGTCTCTCATCACAGTGACACTATCATCGCAGCTTAATTCTGTAGTGATTATAATCTTTGCGCTTTGGAGATAATTTGAACCGCTTTTTCCCCCGCGCTGCCATTTGCCTGGCCTTGGTATTCGTAGGCCTTTTTGTTGTCTGGCTTCCCTCGGGTGTGGAGACTGTGCATGCCCAGCAGCCCACCGTGGCTGTGGCCACGGTGACAGGCACCCCGATCGGCCCCTACATCACCGTGAACGCCGACCAGGAAGGTGGCATCAACGTCCGCTCTGGCCCGGGCACTGAGTATCCCTCTGTTGGCATCTTGGTCCCCCTTGAGCAAGCGCCCGCCAAGGGCCGCTCCGCGCCGGGTCTATGGATCCAAGTTGTTTATGTGGGCGTGGAGGGGGGCCTGGCTTGGGTCTACGCGCCGTTGGTTACGCTCCTCCCGGCGAATGCCAGCTTACCCATCATCGAGCCGCCGCCGACGCCCACGCCGCGTGTCACACCTACCATCGATCCCACGCTGGCAGCCCAGTTCGTGCTGGAGATCCCGGCCACGCGGCTGCCTACCTTCACCCCTGTTGACCCTTTGAAGATCCCCGAATTTGAACAGGGCGGCACCGGGCGAGTAGGCGGCATCCCCATCGGGATGTTCATCACCGCTATCGGGCTGGCGGGTTTATTCGCGGCCGGCGTGGCCTATTTGCGAGAACGCTAACAGTAACAAAAAGACCTCCAGGCGGAGGTCTTTTTTGTTATCTCGATGGAGCTTATTAGCAGTTGCATCCATCCCCATGGGCATGCTCGGGAGCATCCTGCCCATCGGTGCGGAAGGATTGGCCACAACCGCAAGAAGAGGTGGCATTGGGATTTTCGATCTTGAAGCCGCTGGCCATCACGTCATTAACATAATCGATGTTGGCACCGCGCAGGTAACCGATGGAAACTTCGTCCACCACCAGGCGCACGCCGTGCTGCTCGACGACCACGTCGGTTTCGCGCGGGTTGGGTTCCAGCGCCATGCCATATTGGAAGCCGGAACAGCCGCCGCCGGAAACGAAGACGCGCAAGGCGTGGCCATCCAGTTGGCGGTCTTTCAGCAAGCCGCGCACCGCATCGGCGGCCGCGGCGGTCAAGGTCACATCACCGGTCTTAATTTCTGCGGTCTGAATGTCAGCAAGGGCCATTAATAAGATCCTTTCTTTGGAGCAAGATCCGCTGTTTAGCGAATACCCTTCAATTCTATCAAACAAATCCCCTGTGTCAACTAAATCCTATCCTCCGTACCCTCTGTCATGGTGAGGAGGGCGTTTACCGCCGCCTTTAGCGGCACTGCCCGACGAGGCAATCCCTCTGTCGGTGTGGGAGTCTGCTTTGCTTAGCTCGCAGTGACGATCACCCTTCGAACTCCCCCGTTACCAGCATCTTTTTCAGCTTCTCGACTTCTGGCCCCCAAAGCGCATCCCCTTCTATGAAGGGGATTGCGCTACGGATGCGCCTGTGCGCCTTGGCTACCCCCTTGCCTGGATGCGCTGTCGGCATCTGCCGCAGCCGCAGGTCCAGGGCGCGCGCCGCACAGGTGAGTTCGATGGCCAGCACGTGCGCTGCGTTTTGCGCCACCTGCCAGGCGTGCCTGGCGGCCGTCATCGCGTTGGCGTTGTGGTCCTCCTTGC
>JBBEBI010000028.1:0-23630 GCA_040882365.1 Anaerolineales bacterium | reverse complement strand
ACCTGCCAGGCGTGCCTGGCGGCCGTCATCGCGTTGGCGTTGTGGTCCTCCTTGCCCGCCGAGGTGGGTAAGGAGCGCACCGAATCCGGGGAGGCCAATGTCTGGTTTTCCAGAACCAACGAGGCAGCCACGTATTGCAGCAACATCATCCCGGAATTTACCCCGGCAGCCTGGCCTTCCGCCACCAGCATGGGCGGCAAGCCGCCATTCATGTGCCCATCCAGTAACAGGTATGTGCGCCGCTCGGAGATTGCTGCTACTTCGCAAAGCGCGATCTTGAGGAAGTCCATGGCCATACCCACCGGTTCGCCATGGAAGTTGCCTCCGGAAATGCTCTCGCCCGAGCCGAACAGCAAGGGATTGTCCGTGGCGGCGTTGATCTCTTTTTCTATGATGGCGCGCACGTAAGCCAGAGTTTCGCGCGCCGGGCCTTGCACTTGCGGGGCGCAGCGCAGCGAATACACATCCTGCACGCGGCCGGCCGCGTCCAGCAAGGTGCTGCCCTCGGTAAGCGCCCGGATGCGGCCGGCGACTTCCATCTGCCCGCCTTGGCGGCGCGCTTGGTGGAGGCGCTCATCGAAGGCTGCCGAAACGCCCAGCATGGCTTCCAGTGATATGGCCGCACATAGCTCGGCGGCTGTCAGGAGGATTTCTGACAGGGAAATCGTAAGGGCTGCCAGAGCCGCCGAGAACGTTGCGCCGTTGGTAATAGCCAGCCCTTCTTTCGGGCCGAGGATTACACGGGGAATACCTGCCGCTGCCATAGCGGCTTTTCCCCTGAGTCGCTGGCCTTGGTACATGGCCCAGCCGGATTCATCCTCGCGATCAGATTCATCCGTGCTCATCACCAATGCCAAATGCGCCAGCGGTGCCAGGTCGCCGGAAGAACCTAGTGAACCTTGCGAGGGAATGCAAGCTGTGACACCTTTATTCAGCATTTCCAGCAACGCTTCTACGAGTTCAGGTCGTGCGCCAGAGAAGCCAGCCGCCAGTGTGTTAGCGCGGATCAGCATAGCGGCGCGTACAACCTCCTCCGCCAGCTCCGGGCCAGTCGCCACCGCGTGGCTCAGTATCAGGTTGCGATTGAGTTTTGCCGTGTCGGCGGCCGAAATCTGCTGTTCGGAGAAGATGCCGAAGCCGGTGTTGATGCCGTAAACGGGCTTACCGACCGCCACGATCTCCGCCACCCAGGCTTGCGATTGGTGCATGCGGCCGCGTGCCTTTTCGGCAAGTTGAACTTTCGCCTTGCCTACTGCGACGCGCTTAACGTCGGCGAGTGTGAGCTGCTCGCCATCAATCGCGATTTGTGTCATTCTGAGGAGGCCTCCAGGCCGACGAGGAATTCTTGCAGCGCGCCCTTGCGAATAGCTTTCAATTAGAAACTTCTATCCGCGCTGTTTCATGGCCCGCGCCATTTCGCGCTCGGCGTCTTTCTTGGCAATGTCCTCGCGCTTGTCCCACATCTTCTTGCCGCGCGCCACGGCGATCTCCAGCTTGGCGCGGCCCTTCTTCAGATAAATCTGCAAGGGCACGATGGTGTTGCCCTTGCGCTGGGTCTCTTCCAACAATTCCTCGATCTGTTTGCGATGCAGCAGCAGCTTGCGCTCACGCAATGGGTTATGGCCGGTGCTACTGGCCGGGTCATAGGGGGCGATGTGCGCGTTCACCAGCCAGGCCTCGCGTCCGTCGGTGCGCACGTAAGCCTCTTTGAGGCTCAGCTGCGCGGCGCGGATGGACTTGATCTCGCTGCCCTGCAGCACCAGGCCGGCTTCGTATTTCTGGAGAATGAAGTAATCGTGGGTGGCCTTGCGATTGCGGGCGAGCGTCTTCTCGCTCATGGGGTGGGGATTTTAGCATAAGCATTCAGCAGCAGGAGGGGTGGGTCGTGATGGGAGTAGGGGCGGCCTGCTGCTCTGCTTCAATGATCCCCATAAATTTCGGCCGATTCTGGCTGGTGCCCGACCCCGGCGACTATTCGGCGCTCTGACGTCCATTCTTACCAAAAGAGACTAATTTAGCCAATAACGCTGTATACTGATAGCTGGTTGTCTGACAATTTCCTGCGAGCAAAACCTATGAGGTGGAGATGTTGAAGAAGAAACAAACCCGTCTAGCTACACTAACTGCAATTTTGATTTTAGGCCTCGTCCTGGTGGCCTGCTCCGCGGCCCCGTCGCCCACGCCGACCAACCGCCCCGCGCCGACCAATACCGTGGCCCCGACAAGCACTAGTACTTCCGCCCCAGCTGATGCATTGAACAGCCCGCTTGTCGGCATATGGGAAGGCACCGAAGTGGACCTGGGCGACGTTATCATCGAGTTCAAAAGCGATGGCGTCTATGAAATCACTGACTCAAGTGGGACCTATCTAGCAACCTATGAGATGGTCGATGCTGATACCTTCAATCTCATTGATCCCTCGGGCCTAAGCGCCACTGTCGACTTTGTGCGCTCGGGTGACACTCTGTCAATGACAATGATCATAGATGGCAGTACGTTAGAGCTCCACCTGGTGCCTTAACGAGCAAGTCCCTATCTAGCCGGCTTCCGAAAACAGTGCCTCCTCGTACAGGAGGTACTGTCGCGTCCCGCTCACGCCTGTCGCACCACGGCTTGGCTATTGTCTTTGCCATCCTGCTTGCCGTTCTTACCGCTTGCAGCTCCCCCGCCCTCGCCACCGCAACGCCCACCGCCCCCCAAGAGGTCTCCGACCCCCAGATAGCCTCACTGCGCCGGCTGGAAACAGATTCCGAGACGCCGCCTGATTTGTACTTTCAGAACGGCTTCCCCCGCTTTGTTTCCGGCGGCTTCCCCGTGGAGGGCGCAGATGCGGTGGAGCGCGCCCGCAATTTCCTGGGAACCTATCAAGACCTCTACCGCATCGCCAGCCCGGATTTGGACCTCGGCGTGCGCCGAATTAGCGAGGGGGAGGGCGAGACGAATGTCGTCTTCTACCAGACTTATCAGGGCCTCGAGGTCTTTGGCAGCGAGCTCGTCGTAACCTTGCACGGAGACCGCGTCTCCGCCGCGGTGGGCGGCTTGCTCAACGGCGATGTGGCGCTCGGTACCACGCCGGCCCTCCTTCCAAGCCAGGCCGATGAGGCCGCCCGCGTCGATCTGGAATTGCCTGATGCGCCGGTGGCCGGCACCACCACGCTGTTGGTGTTCGATCCAAGTTTGCTTGACGATGTTTCGTCCCAGCCGTATTTGGTATGGCGGGTCACCATCAGCGAGCCTGCTCCCTGGCAGGTCTTTGTGGATGCCCAAACCGGTCAAGTGATCTTCAAATACTCGCTGACACTTTCTGAGTACGACTTCGAAGAATGGGACACCTTTGGCAACTACGCTGGAAACACGGCGTGCTACTGGTCGCCTGCCCCCGAGAGCATCGGCGACGAGGATGGCCTTGAACGCGCCTACGCCGCGGACGTGAATGCGGTGTCCGCCTGGTTGAACGCGCGCTCGGCCTACAATTTCTACCGCCGCACCTTTAGCCGAGACTCCTACGACAATGATGGTTCGCAGATCGAGGTGGGTATTCATGCCATTTTTCCAGCTACGACAGGCAATCCCAACGCGAGTTGGAACAATTACTGTGAAACGATCGACGTCGGCAACGGCCTGATAGGCCTCGATATCATGGTCCACGAATTGACCCACGGGGTCATCAGCGAAACATCCGATCTAATTTACAGTTTTCAATCAGGCGCACTCAACGAGAGTTATGCCGATGTGATGGCGTCGCTCGCCGACCCGGACTGGCTGATCGGCGAGGATAACACTGCAGCCCCGGTTCCCTTGCGAGACATGAGCAATCCGCCCCGCCTGCTCCAGCCGGACCGCATGCCCGTAGTCGTCAGGGGCATTGCCGCCGACAACGGCGGCGTGCACACCAACAGCGGCATCCCCAACAAGGCCGCCTTCCTGATCGCCGATGGGGAAACTTTCAATGGCTGGACGATCACCGGCATTGGCGCAAGAAAGATGGGCGCGCTGTTCTATGCCACCATGATCAACCTGGGCAGCAGCGCTCAACTGATCGACGCCCGCAACGCCAGCGTGGCGCGCGCCGATAGCTGGGCGGCATCCGGCGCCCACGACTTCACTCTCTTCGACGCCTGCCAGGTGCAAAATGCCTATGCCGCCGTCGGGTTGGGGGACGGCGACACCGACTGCGACGGCGCCGACAACGCCACAGAAACCGACGACGACTCCGACTACATTCCTGACGGTGGCGATAATTGCCCGCTCGCCGCCAACCCCGGCCAGCAAGACCTTGATGGCGACGGCCGGGGTGACGCCTGCGACGCGGACGATGACGGCGACGGCGCCCCTGATACGACTGACAACTGCGCGCAGCTGCTCAATTTAAGTCAGCTAGACAGGGACGGCGACGGCATCGGGGATGTCTGCGATGATGACGACGGGGACGGCGTGCTCGACTCAACGGATAACTGCCTGGGGGTTGCCAATAGCGATCAATACAATTTCGACCGCGATGAAACCGGGAACGCCTGCGACACGGACGACGATAACGATGGCCTGCCTGATGTAACCGACAATTGCCCCAGGGCGGGCTACGGGGTGGGCTACCGCGACCAAACAGACCGCGACGGTGACGGCGTGGGCGACTATTGCGACAACAGCGATGACCTGCCCAACCCCGACCAGGCAGAAAGCGACGGCGATAGCATTCCCGACGTCGCCGATAACTGCCCTACGCTGGCCAACTATCGCCAGGAGGATGGCGATCGCGATGGCATAGGCGATCGCTGCGACGGGGATCAGTTTTTTGATTTGATTCCCGACGGCAGCCTCGTCGACATCTCCATCCGCGGGGGACCAGGGCAGCTGTACAGCGTGCCTATTCCCGTCTGCCTGTCAGGCAGCTGCCCCGACGGGTTCCCGCCGGATTACCTGGTGAGCATAGTGCTGACCGGTCTTTCGCCCAAGGTGCAAGTGCGCGTGATAGATGACACCGGTAAGAGCGTTGACCGCTCGCCCTACCGGGATGATCTGCGCGTCCTGCGCTTCCACCCGAACGGCGGCCGCATCTATCATCTGCTCTTCTTATTCGAAGTGGGTTTCCCTGAAGGAGAGCAAGAGGGTTTCCTGGTATCCATGGACGCCGGCCCCGCAGGGGAGCAGCCCAATCCCACTCCGGAAGGCCCCACGCCCACCCCACGGCCTACTCCGCCCGACTTGGGGGAGGCTGACACCACGGCATCCCTAACCTTGGACTTCCCCTGTTACACCGGCCCTGGTCCGGGATACAACACCCTTAGCACGCTAAAGGCGGGTACTCAGGTGCAGATCGTGGGCTATGGCTTCGGGGGTGGCTGGCTGGTAGTCTTCCACCCCAGCCTGCAAGATCGTCATTGCTGGGTGGATGAGGACTTTGTCAGCTTTACTATTCCAGTTGACCAATTGCGCCTCATCGCCGTTCCGCCAAAATCGACCGCCACGCCCTCGCCTGTTCCCGAAAAACGGCCCACCGCCTGCGTGCCGGACCCCAATAACCCCGCCGCCTGCCCTTAAACCTGCACCCCGCGCGGTGCCGCCCCTGTGGGAAGCTAGGCGATTATCTCGACACCGCCAGCTTCACCACCTTGCCGCGTGCGTCCATGGTGATGCGGGCGTATTGCGGGTGGGTGTAATTGCCGCTGGGCACCTTCTTGCTCAGCGTCACCAGGTTGCGCGTGGGCGCCAGTCCCGCGGCCTTCATATGGGCGTGGGGCAGGGTGCACTGGTGGCCGCTGCAGTTCACGTGCTCGTGGCTGAAGCTGACCTGGCTGCCTTGCATGCCGGGCAGGTATTCGGCCACCACGGATTTGACCGTGGCCAAGGTCTCGGCGGGCAGGTCCTCCATGGGCAGGGTTTGCTTCTCGGCCCGATCGCAGATGGCCTTCACTTCCGGCGAGCCGCTTTCCACGCGCAGGATGCGCTTGGGGGCTTCGCCGTCCGCAACGACCTGAGCCAGCGGGTCGCCGTAAAGCACGAACGAGATCAGGGTCTTCTGGTCCTCGCCATCCAGATAGCCTTGGCGGCGATGCATCACCTGCGCCATGGCGATCTTTGCGCGGCGCAGTGCTTCGCCCGCCGGGTGGCCTTCGTTGAGCAGTTTCCAGAAGGCTTGCCCAAGCAGATCAGCGGCGATTAGTGGGGTAGTCACAGACCCGTAAGAGGTCACTGTCGAAGCAACCACGGCCTTGCTGCCGGAATCCAGGAACTTGAGTGCCAGTGCGTTCTCGATGGTCTTGCCGAAGATGTGGGCGCCAAAGCAGGCTTCGCTGAACACAACTTGCGGGGCGCGGCCGCCGTTGACGATGTCGCTCGGTCGCAGCGCTACGGGATAGTCAGGGCCGTCCGCGGATTGCTGCGGGTCGCGCTGGCCGTACCATTCTGCTGTTTCGGCTAGGCCATGCAGATTGAAGTAAGCGACCTGCATCGGCTTGCTGGCTTCCTTGGGAAGCTGCCCGGTGCCGATCGGCGGGGAAATGCTCAAGCGGTCCGGCTCCCCGATGGTGCGGTACACGGAATGGGAAGCGCGTTGCCAGATCTCGGCGCTGTAGCCGAAGCTGCTGCGCTTCGGTTTCCACAATCCGAAGAACGCCAGGATGCGGGCCAGCAGACTCTCCAGCGAATTGATTGAGCTCGGACCCTTGGTGCGGCTGGCCGCAATCCTTGCCAGCGCTTTGATCAGCGCGGTCGGGTCGTTGCCTTCGCCGTTGGGCAGGCGCCCCAGCGGCCAGGTGGGCACGAAATAGTTTTCATCGATGCTGGCGTAAGGATTATCGGAGGGGACGTCTTTATCGTCGTCGTCCACCGGGTTGGGCAAATGATGGAACGGGATGATCTGCGGGCCGCCCACAATGAGCACCGCACCGATCATCTCGCCCTTCTTGCGCAGAGTATGGTCCAGGTCGGCGAGGAGATGTTTGATTTCCCACGGGTCATCTGCTTTGATTGGCGTTAAGCCGAACTTGCTGAGGAAGTCTGTATCGTCGATGTAAAGGAGGTGGGCGTCCCAGTAGGGATTGGCTTCCGTGGTGGTCACCACCACGCGCAGGGCTTCATCCACTTTGTTGAAGCCATCCGCACCGTACTGGGCTTCCAGCGGGCCGCGTGAGGTCAACACAACATAGGCCGGGTAGCGGCCGTCAGCGCGCAGCAGCAGGTCCTCGGCCTTGGTGGCGATCTCTTCCAGATCGAGCAGCGTTTCTGGAGGCAAGGCCTTGTATCGCTTCTCGGATTTGGTTGGTTTGGCGGCGTATTCAACGCCCAATTCGTCGATGTAAGGGTCGCCCTTTGTGACTTTCGGAACGCGCTGCATTTTGGGTCGCTTGAGTTTTGGCAGTTCGGGCGCGGCTGGTTCTGGCTGCGGGGCGAGCTCTTCGGCCACCGCTATAGGCGCCGCGGATTTGGCGGCTGCAACCGTGCCGGCGCTCAAATGATTCCAGCTCAGCGCAGCGGCCAGCGCGGCTGGGATGGGTAGCTCTACAATGTGCTTAAGCTTCCGCGGCCACAGGGCCGAGAAGCGATGGCCTTCGCCCCATAACCGGCGGGCAGCCTGGCCGCTAACGTCTTCGGCGACACAATCGTGCAACAAATCGATGGCTTCTTTTTCCTGGCCTGCCTCCATTCTCTGAGCCGCGTCCATCAATCGAAATTGGAGACAATGCGGCCATTGTTCATGGTACAGCTCGATGAGATTATGGATGGCCTGCCAGGATAATTTCTGCGCCCGCGCGATCTGCAGATGCATTAATGCGGGTAGTGGGGAGGGGGGAGTGTTGAGCAGCGCGGCTTGAGCCTCGCTTTCCGCCTTCTGCAAATTCCCCTCGCTCAAAGCGAATTGGGCGCGGATCAGAGACTGACCCCAAGCCTGGATATCTTTATTTTCGGCCGGCTTGCGCAGAACGGCCGCGGCGGCGCGGGCTTGCTCAGCGATGGCGGGTTTCACGCGGCGCGCCACGCTGGCGAGCAGATCTTGCGCCTGTAAATATTCCGGATCAAGTTCGACCAGGCGCGACAAGATCTTCACGGCTTTGTCGGCCTTGGCTTCTTTCAGCAGTGCCTCTGCGCGGATCAGTTCGACGGGCAGATCGTAAGGATAGGCGTTCAGCCAGTCCTCGGCTAACTGGCGCACGAAGCGCGGCTCTCCGGCTTGCAAAGCAACTTGCAGGAGGGTGAGGATTTCGGCGCGGTCTACCGCCTTGCCGGTGGTGATGTTCTTTTTCAAAGTATCGTTCATAGCTCCGCTCCTGCTGTCTGCCGGTGGTGCACTAGGTTCAACGCGATCACGGTGGCCAATTGGCGCTGGATGTTGCGGTCCTTGGGCGCCAGGCGGGCCGCCTGCCGCAATTCGGCTTCGGCGGCGCTATAGTCCTTGGCCTCCTTCAAGGCCAAGCCGGCCTCGAAGTGGGGTTCGGCCAGGTCCGGGGCTATCGCGGCGGCCTGCCTAAAGGCTTCCATGGCTTGGCGGTGCTGGCGGCGGGCGATGAACACCCGGCCGCGCTCCAGGTGACTCTCAGCCAGGGGCGGAGCCAAGCGGGCGGCCTCATCCAAATGATGCAAGGATTGGTCCAGGTTTCCGCTGTGCTTTAGCAGCCGGCCCAAATGGAGATGTAAAGCAGCTTTTGTTCCGCCGGCCAACGTCTCGGCCTTTTTGACGGCGCGCTGCGCCGCCTGGATCGCATCGGGCAAATTGCCGGCCAGCGCCAATCGCTGCGAGAGGGCAAAGAAGACCTCAGGCCGATCCGTGTATTGCTGGCTCAATTTGATGAGTGCGCGCAGACCGCGGTCGTCGGGCTGCATTTCGGCGCGACGGATCAGCACGGGCACTTCATCCTCGGCGGTTTCGCGGGCGCGGTCTAGAACGGCAATCGCATCCTCATTTTGTCCCAGGGCGTGTAGAGCCTCGGCGTAAACGCGCAGAGCCTCGGTATCCTTGGGTGCGAGCATTAATGCCTGTTGGCCGTATTCCTTGGCGCGGGTCGCGTCTTCTTCTTGCAGGGCTAGCTCCGCTTGCATCAGGAGCGCCGCATGCGATTGGGGATCGGCGCGCTGCGCCTGCTCGGCGGCAGACTTGGCTTGCTTCACCTCGCCGGTTTCGCGATGGGCCTGGGCCAGGGCCAGCAGGTAAGCGGCTTGCTTGGGTTGCAGTTCGACGGCCTTTTGTAAGCTGGTGACGGCCTCGGCTGCCGACTTGGCGGCCAGTTGTGTTTGGCCCAAGCCGAAGTAATACTCGGCCTCGCTGGGCTCCAATTCGGCCGCAAAGCGGTAATGCTCCCCTGCCTCGGCGAGGTTACCAAGCTGTTGGTGTAAGTCACCCGCAAGCGCCTGCCAGCCAGGCTGGCTGGGCCACAGGGCCAGGGCGCGCTGGATGTACTGAAGGGCAGCGGCCGCAGAACCGGACTTGCTTTCGTAATAAGCAGCCAGGGCTTGCACCGGCGCGAACTGCGCCAGCCCAGCGGCGGCTTTGGTGATGAGTTCAGGTTCCTGGCCCAGCGCGCGTTCCACCAGAACTTCAGGGGCTTCCATATATAAGGAAATGCGTTCATCGAAAGCTTCCGAACCGTGGTCGGCTCGTAGGGCAAAGACCAGGGCCGCGGTTTCGCTGGCGTTGGCCGGGAAGCCGTTGGCTACCGATTCATCGAGCTTGGCGCCGAAGCGCAATTCGGCGCGCTGCTGCCACCCGGCGATAAGCGCCTGCGTGGCGGTCTCGCTGGCCGCGGAAGCCGCGGCTTCGAAAGCCCGGCGCGCCATGCTGCGCGCCTCTTTGGCGAGCGCGGCCGCGCCAGGCAGGCCATGGGTGGCCTGGCTCGCTTCGCATAGCAGCTGCCATTCGGCGCGCAGCGTGATAGCGCGCCCCAACCCGAACTGCCCGGCGATAAGGCTCGGATCTTCCTTTGCCAGGGCTTTGTACAAATCGATGGCTAGGTCCCAGTCGTTTAGTTTTTCGGCCGCTCTGGCCAGGCCGATTGTTGCAAAGGCGTCGGATGCGTCCTTGTGCGCCATCGCCCCTTGCTTCAACAACTCGGCGGCTTGCACCCGGTCGCCGCGGCAGGCAGCCAACTGTGATTGCAGCGCCAGCATGCGCGGCTGGCCCTGATGTTTTTCCAGCGCCGAAGCGAAGATCTTGGCGGCTTCGATCTCCTGGCCCGCATCTAAAGCCAGCTCGGCTTCTATACATGCCAGTTCAATCGAAGGGGCCCCCGTTATTGTTGCTTTCTTAATGAATTCACGCGCTCGGTCTGGCTGGAGGCATAGCGTCGCCAATTCGGCGGCCGATTGCAGGTAAGCCGGGTGAGCGAGGTCGAGTTCGAACGCTTTGCTGGCCGCGCTCAGTGCCCCGGTCCAATCTCCGGTTTCACGGAGGAGTGTGGCTTTGCGTGCCAGCAATCCGGCATCGTTGGGCTCTAGGTCCAGCGCTTGGGCCAGCGCTTGCAGTGCCGCCTGCGGCTTGCCCAGCCGCTGCAGAATGCCGGCCCTCAGCTCCAGGTTCGCCGCCTTGTTGGGAGCTAGCTGGAGGCTTTGTTCGAGGCTATCCAGCGCTTCCGCCCATTGTTCGTTTTGCACATAGGCCTGGGTCAGCCCATCGAATAATTCAGTGTTGGATCCGCCCAAGTCCAGGGCGCGTTGGAAATAAGCGATGCTTTCCTTGGCCGCGCCATGCTGCAGCAGAAAGGCGGCAACCTCCGAAATGGCATTCGCATCGCCACCGTGTAGTACTTTGGCAAAGGTGGACGCGGCCTTTGAGCGAGAGTCGCCGTCCCACTGGATCTTGCCGAGCGTCAACGCCACGCGCGGGCTTAGTTGGATCTCTGTAGCTTTGCTCAGCGCCTTGCAAGCGATGGCGCTCTTGTCCAAGGCCTGCATGGTTTCCGCAAACCACAACAGCGCCTCCTCATTTTCGGGATCGCTGTAATAGACCTTTTCGGCGATGTGGGCGGCGTCATCGCCGCGCCCGGCAAGCTTTTGCGCTGTGCACAGGGCGCGCAGCACTTCCAAGTCGCCCGGTTGCTGCTTATCGAGGGCTTCGAGGGTATTGATAGCCGCCACTGGCTTACCGCCTGTGGACTGCGAAGCCGCCTTGCCAAGGGATAGCCGTTTGATCCAAGTGGTGTCCTTCGCCAGATCGGAGTTCAGGGCGGCGTCGAATTGCTTCACCGCCTCGTTGTGCTTGCCCTGGGCAGCCAAAGCCTCAGCCAGCAGCGCTCTGACCTCCGCAGGAGCAGCCTTATTTGTCAGGACGGCATTTAGTGTTTGTTCGGCTGCGTTTGCCTGCTCACCCGCAGCCAATTGGGCGCGGGCCACATCCAGCAAGACATCCATGTCTTCGGGCGTGGACTGCGCCGCCATCTGTAACGACGCCAACGCGCGCTTGGCTTCCCCAGCGGCGAGCAACAGCTTTCCGAGTTGGCGAGCAATGGAAGGATTGTTCGGGAACGATTTTTGTGCCGTTTCCAGCGCGGCTCGGGCTGCATCCGCGCGTTCGAGCCGCAGATGCAACGCGCTCAATCCGAGAGCGGCGCGCTGCGCCACCTCGCCGTCGGCTTGTTCGGCCGCCAATTGCGCAGCGCGCTGAAAGGCCGCCATAGCTTCGTCGGCGCGGTTCTGCCGATCATAAATCTCTGCAATAAAGGCCTGTACTTTGGCGGATGGGGCTGAATATTTCTGCGCGGAGGATAGCGCGGCCAAGGCCTCCTCATCGTTCCCGCGCATCTGTAACAATCCCGCCAATCCCAACCAGGCCTCCAATTGCGCCGGCGCCAATTCCGTGGCGCGCTGCAAATAGTCTATGGCGCTGTCTTCGTCGCCCTGCGCCGCGACGGCCTTGCCCATCAGCGCGTAAGCCGCTCCGCTGGAAGGCTGCGCCGCCAGGACCTGCTGGCAGGCGGCTATGGTTTCGCTAATATGCCCGCTTTCTAACGCGGCCAAGCCCAAGGAGAGCCAATCTGCCACGGTGGGGGTTTCCGCGTGATCCAGTACCGCTTTCCATTCCCTAAACGCCCCTTCGGTTTGTTGGTTGTTCTGCAGCGCTTCGGCCAAATGGCGGCGCACGTCGCCCCGCTCCGGTGCCAGCGCGGCGGCCAGGTGGGCTTGCTGCAAGGCCTCGGCGGATTTGCCGGCGGCGAGCAGCACGCGGCCCAGTAAGGCCGCGCTTTCGGCGTCATTGACTTGCAGGTCGGATGCGGCCTTGGCGGCCATTTCCGCTTCGGCGGGCAGCTTCAGGTCCATCAACAAGTTGCCGAGATCGCACAGCAACTTGGTTTTCTCGCGCGTCTCTTCCGCCCGGGTTTCTTTGGTCGCGGCTTGCAGCGCGGCGACCGCCATCTCTTTGGCTTCGGCTGCGTCCTCATCCTGCAGGGCCACGCGCGCGGCTGCCAGCAACGCACCGGGGCGTTTGGTGCCCGCCTTTGCGGCCGCCAGGGTTTTGGGATTGGCTAATTCAGCGCGTTCCCGCACCGTGGCCAGTTCGATCATTTCGTGGCCGTTAGCTTCAGCCACTTTGTTTGCCAATTCGGTCTGCAAACGTTGCGCGGCTTCCCAGGCGGACTGCAGCAGGGGGGTGGCCCGTTCGGCTTGGCCGCCGATTTGGTGGATCTCGGCTTGAAGCAGCAGCTTCTGGATCTCATTCAGTCCATCGCCCTGGGCCGGCTCTTTTTCGAGCAAGTCTTCCATGGCCTGCAATGCGAGCTGCTGCGCCAGAGGTATATGCACGCGCGCCAGGCCGCGCAACAGGGTAAGCAATTGCGGAAGTTCGTACGTCTGTGTGATTTCAATTAGATGGGAAGCCTGCACATCCAGGGTGAGCGGGTTGCTGACCAGGGCATGGATGGCGAGCCGGTGTAGTTCTTCGGTTTGCTCCGGCGCCAGCAGATATTGCAGCAACTCGTGCTGCTTAGGGATGAGCCCCAATAAACAAGCCAGCGGAAGTTTCCAGAATTCAGCGGAAGCGGTGCTTAGATCGTTGGCAAGCTGCTCCCAGCCGTTGAGCATGCGGCGGCGTTCGCGCAGTGCCAAAGCCAATAGGGCGGCCTGCGCCAGACCCGGATTTTGGAGCGCGGAGTTCGGCTGGTTGGCCAGTTCCTCATAGGCCGCGGCAGCTTCATAGCGCAGCTTCTCGCTCACCGGCTGCATGGGTGCTTCGCGCAGGGCTTCGAATTGCTGTGTTTGTCCCAAACGCAACAGGCCCAGAAAAGCCGGGGACCAGCGAGCAGTCTCGCTCGCGGCCGTGTCCAGCGCCTGCTGGGCAAACTGCGCATCCTGGAGTTCGGCCCAGATTTGCGCGTCGTTGCGCAAGGCCGCAACAACTACAGGCCAGGCGGCTTCGGGCAGGCGTCTTTTAAGTGCGGCAATGAATGAGGTCACGTTGCCCTCACGCGGCTGATCCGTGTGGACCAGCGAGCCTAGACGGCCCAGTTGACTTGAATGACGATCCAGTAGGCGGCCGCCATCATGCCAAGGCCCAGGGCAGTAACGAAGATACCCACCCCGGCGGCGGTGCGCACCAGCCCCGATACCGATTCCAACAGGGAGGAAGCGTTGCCCACCAGGCCGGCCA
This sequence comes from Anaerolineales bacterium, assembly GCA_040882365.1. GTDB lineage: Bacteria > Chloroflexota > Anaerolineae > Anaerolineales > UBA11579 > JAMCZK01. Next base: position 10,060 of record JBBEBI010000028.1, on the reverse strand, counting down.
TCTCTTCAGCAATACCCTTTTGCACCATTTTTGAGGCGGTGTTGCTGATGTTCTTGATGTCCTTGTTCATGGTGCGGGTCACCAGCACGAACAGGCCCATGGCCAGTGTGCACATGCCTAGGAAGAACAAGGCGGCTGCCATCAAAAGCAAGGTGTCCGATTGGTTGATCTGGTACATGTCGATCTCCTTTGTATTTTTTTGCCCGCTGGTGCAGGCAAGGCCCATAGATGCAAGATGCGTGCCTATTTGCTGCTAGGGCCTGGATAGGACGCCGTTGACGAAACTCCGCCTCGGGGCTACAATGCCTGTTGCCTCAAACGTCTCCCGCGCGGGAGACGTTTTGGCGAAGGAAGAGCATGGCCACGGAGAGCACCAAGGCGGATGAGTTGCACATGCACCGAAGCGCAGCCCAAAGTCTGACTGCCACCAATGCAGCATTGAGCCTCAGCGCGGCGGGCAACGTAGCCGCCGAGCGCGTCGAGAGCAAGATGAGTGCGCTTGGCCAGGTGCAGGCGGAGGAAGTTGAGGCCGAGCTAAGTCTGGTGGGGGTGGCCACCGGGCAGCACGTTAAACTCCAAGACGGCGTGGTGGTCAGCGATGCGGTGACCATGGAGCACACCACAGCTGGCGTGCTCGTGGCCCGCGATGTCCAAGGCACCGCCATCCGCACGGGCGTGTTGTTGGCCGGACGAGTGGACGGCAATGTGGATGCAGTGTTGGACACGGCGGGCGCAATTGCCGTCGGTTTGGCCGCTGGTCTCGTGATGGCTCTCTTCTATTCCGCGGCGCGTTTGTTCCGCCGTCGTTAGTTGTCAATAAGCCAACCGGGATGAAGGTAACCCGCTAGGGTGATAGGCATCCCCAAAGGAAGGTTCTATGGAACGTTTTACTTTGCAGGCCACCCGGCGCACGTTGACCGGCAAGAAAGTCAGCCAGTTGCGCGCCCACGGATTAACGCCTGCCATTCTGTATGGGCGCTCCCTTAAGGAGCCCATTCCGGTGAGCTTCGATCGCGCCGCCCTATCCAAGGTCCTGCGCAAAACAAGTTATTCCAGCCTGATCACGGTGAGTGTGGACGGCGAAGAACATAATACGCTCATTCGTGATTTCGAGACAGATAAGCTGCTCGGCCACCTGACCCACGTGGATTTTCTGGTCGTTTCACTGACCGAGAAAGTGCGCGCCGAAGTGCGCGTCATCATGGAAGGCAAGGCCCCCGTCGTCGCCAATGCCGGCGGTCTGCTGGTCACGGGCCTGGAACGCATCGCGGTGGAAAGCTTGCCTCAGGATCTACCCGAACACTTTGTGGTGGACGTCTCTCACCTGGAGAACTTCGGCGATGCCGTCTTTGTCCGCGATCTGGCGGTGCCCGAGAATGTCACCATCCTCAGCGGCTCCGATGAATTGCTCGTAGTCGCCACGGCTCCTGTGGCCGAATTGGTCGAGGAAGTGGCGCCCGTGGCCGCCGTTGTGGAAGGCGCAGTGCCTGTCGAGGGCGCGGTACCCGTCGAAGGCGAAGCTGCCGCGGCTGCCCCTGGTGCAGCTCCGGCCGTTCCCGGTGCGGCTCCGGCTGCCGGCGCGGCACCCGCTGCTCCAGCGGCTGCCAAAGAAAAGGGAGGAAAAGAACGGGTCGACAGGGAGAAAAAGGCCAGGGAAAAGGGCGGTAGAGGCAGATAGTAGAACCACAGCGGATCAAAGAAACAGCCCGCCAAGCGGCGGGCTGTTTTTGTTTTCAGGCCTCGCTGCCGGCCCTTGACAAAGACTGGCATCCCTGGCTATTATTTATGCAGACCAGTTTTCACTACAAACCATAATAGGAGAACATGATGAAGCCAGATATCGATCAGGTGGAGCGCCGCGTTAAAGGCTATTGGTTCCAGGACGGGTTCGGCGAAATGGCCGGTGGGTTGGTCTTTCTGGTCCTGGGTAGTTATTTTGCCCTTTCCGAATACCTGGGCGACTCATTTTGGGGTGGCCTGCTGCAGGCCGCATTCATCCTCGTCTTTTTCGCTCTGATGTTTGTCGGCCGCCGATTGGTCGCCGCGCTTAAGTCCAGGTTCGTGTATCCGCGCACCGGCTTCGTCGAGTATCGCGTGGACGAGGATACACGCCACCGGCGCAAGATCTTGGCCGGATTGGTAGGTGCGCTCATGGCGGCCATGTTTACCCTGGTGCTTAAGGCCACTGATATTGAAGATTTGACTCCGGCGCTGACCGGTCTCGTGGGGGGGGCCATCCTGGTCTTTGCGGGGACAAAATCCTCCGGTGTGGCCCGCTTTTTCGTCCTGGCACTGATCTCGATCGCCTTAGGCGTGGCCTTATCATTCATCCCATTGGCGATGGGATATGCCCTCGGGATGTATTACGGGCTGATGGCTTTGGCCTTCTTCATTTCCGGCGCCGTTGTTCTCAGCCGATACCTTCGTAAAAGTCCCCGCCCAAGGAACTCGTGAATAAGAACCTGCGTACCCTCACAGGCCTCGATCGCGTCATTCACGAGCCTGCTCGCTTGATGCTGGTCATGATCTTGGCTACGGTGGAAAGCGCAGATTTCCTGTTCCTGCAGCGCGAAACCGGGCTGACCAAAGGCAACCTGTCGGCGCATCTGACTAAGCTCGAAAGCGCCGGCTATGTCAAGATCGAAAAGATGTTCAAGGGGAAATATCCGCTTACGCTTTGCAAGCTGACCCCGGCAGGGATAAAAGCCTTGGACGGATACCGTCACCAATTGGATAAGGCGCTTAAGTCCAGGGGGCGCGGTTGAGTAGCTGCCTCTTTTCCTGCAGGGTTACGCTAACTCCAACGCCTGCAGTAAATTCAAAGTAATGCGCGCCGTCACTCCCCACAGTAATTCCTTATCGTATTGTTTGAAATAAACCACCTTCACCGTTTGCCCGTCGGGCGCCACGCGCTCGCGTTCCTCGCGGTTGGCCGCGTCTGCCAGCCAGGCCAGCGGAATGATGAAGGCCCGTTGGACTTCGCGCGGGTCGGGGGTTAGCTGTGTGGGCCAGCGGATTACCCCCACCACAGGCGTCACCTGATAATTGCTGATGGTGACGAAGTCCTCCAGAAGCCCCAGCAGCCGGATTTGCGTCCCATCCAGGCCCACTTCCTCGCAGGCTTCGCGCAAGGCGGCCTGCTCCGCGCTGGTCTCCCCAGGGTCCAGGCGGCCGCCGGGGAACGCCACCTGGGCGCTGTGCATGTCGCCATCCACCTGGGCCCGCAGGATGTAGAGCAGGTGCCATTCATCCTCATAGCGAAGCATGGGGATGAGCACCGCCGCGGGCTGCGACTTTTGGTTGCTGCTTATTTCTCGGAGGGGGTTGATGGTTGGGTCGGCCGCACGCGCGGCCAACAATTGGCTAATTCGGTCCTCGTTTAACGAGGCAAGCGCAGCTTGCATCTATACTTCGCTGCGCGGCAGCACCACGCTGCCGCAGTACTGGCATTCTGCCGCCCGGCTGCCGCCTGCCTGGACCTGTTCCAGGCTCATCGAAGCCCCGCAATAGGGGCATTTTTCGGGAAGGTGGGCGGCGGAAGGCCTTTCATCAACGATGCTGCCTTGCATCTTATCCTGCAGCCAATTTCCAAAGTGCTGGACGTCTTCTTTCCGCCCACCGCTTTCCAAAGCCTCGATAAAACGGTTGCCCTCATGCCGCAAGGCGCCGCGGCGCTCTTGGGCGGCCAGCAATTCCAGACCCGCCGTCGCCTGCTCTATCGATTGTTTGTAGGCTTCTCCGAGCAAATAGGCGTGTGCCGCCTGCATCAAGAGCATGGGCGCCGGATAAACGATGCCGATATCCTGCGCCCGCTGGGCGATGTCAACAAAGATCTCGGCGGCGTTGAGGTGCTGCCCGATGGCCATCAAATGGTTTGCGCGGCGCAGCTCGCGCTGCACGCGCGGGTTCAGCGCCCGGCCCGGCACCAGCGGGCCGCGCGGTCGCCAGGGTCGCTCCCAGGGCGCCCGGCGTGTATAGCGGACTCGTCGAAATGGTCGGCGCACTACTCTTCCTTGTCTTCGAACTCGTGGGCTGCTTGCCCAATCGCCAACTTACGCCCGAAGATCAAAAAGCCGGTATGCGCTGCCATTGTATCCGCGGGGCGTAACCGCGTTGCTACCGGCCGGTAATACCTGTGCAAAATTTCCGAGACTTCGATGAATCCAAAATCGTTCTTTCGTAGCGCGGTGATCAATAAAGTCACCTGATTGGTGGTCGGCAGGATGCTGCCGAAAAAGCCGCCCGGTTGCAGGGCGGCCCGCGCCTGGGCCAAATAATCTTCCGGGTTGGGCAGATCGAGGAACACGGCGTGCATGTCGCTTTCGTCCAATCCCTCCCCGATATCGCGCACCTTCAGCGTCACCTGCTCCGCCAGGCCCAGCCGCTTAAGGTTGGCCGCCGCCAGGGCCTGCGCTTCCGCACGGCGCTCGTAGCTGAACACGTGGCCTTGCGGGCCAACGGCATGCGCCAGCGCCACTGTGAGTGCCCCGGAACCAGTGCCGGCTTCCAGAACTTGCGAACCAGGACCGACGGCTAAATTTAGCAGGATGTATCCGATGTCTTTGGGATATACGATTTGGGTGGAGCGCTCGATGTCGCGCAGCAGGTCATCGAGTGCCGGTTGCAGCAGGGTGAAGGTCTTGCCCAGATGGGTGTGCACCTGATGTCCCCAGACCAAGCCGATCAATTCATCGTGTTTGAGGATGCCGTGCATGGTTTCGATCCGCTCGCCGGGTTTCAGCACCACCGTCACGGTTTGCCCCCGCGGCCCGATCAGAAAAGCGAGATCCCCCGGTTCGGCGCGGTTGCTTTGAGCAGGCTTCATGGCTAATACTTGGGTTGCATCACCAGCACCCAATGGCCCAAAAACAGGGAGCCTAGGCTACCTAGTACGCCGAAGCCAAGAAACAAGGGTCCGATTTGAAATAGGGGTATATCTAAGCGCACCCCCAGCCAGTGTCCGACCCAGAAACCGAGCCAGGACAGGAACATGTAGAGCAGCAGGCGGCCCAGTCCGCCGCCGCGCCACACATGAAAAGCCGCCCCGAACAGCGTGGCCACAGTAGCGCCGAGAACAAAAGAAGGGAGAGTCATGATCTTAGTCTTGCCATGCTGAGCGCAGCGCAGAATCCATCCTGAAGATGGTTAATCATAATGCTGATTTCATGAAGGCTTTTGGTGTTTTGAAACTGGTTCAAAGTACTGGGATTTTCTGCGCCTCTTGCCACCGGGCTTTCGAAACCTCTGAGATTTCTTCGCCCTCGATCAATCCTCCTCCCAACACTTCACCGGCCACATAGAACACAGCGGCCTGCCCGGGTGTAATATCCCGCACCGCCTCGGCAAACACGACGTGGGCGCGGCCATCGGGCTGCGGCGTCACGCGCCCCGCCGCCTTGCGCGCGCTATAGCGGATCTTTACTTCGGCATCGAAGGGTTCAACCGGGGCGCGGCCTGCTAGCCAATTGACGGGCCCCGTCACCAGTTCGCGGCCGCCCAGCTCATGGCCGTATCCTACGATCAACGCGTTGCGCGCCTGGTCTTTGGCGATCACATACAGCGGTTCAGTCGCGGCGATGCCCAGCCCCTTGCGCTGGCCAATGGTGTAGTTCACCAGGCCGCCGTGCTCGCCCAGCTGCCGGCCGGCACGGTCCAGGATGGGGCCGGGCCGCCTGAGTTGCGGCTGGTATCGGCCCAGGAAGTCTCGGTAATCCTGCCCGGCCAGAAAACATAGGTCCTGGCTCTCCTTGGAAACCGCCGCGGGCAGCCTGAGGTCCGCAGCGATCTGGCGCACCTCCGGCTTGGTCAGGTCGCCAAGGGGGAACAGCGCGTGCTGAAGCTTGGCTTGGTTAAGCACATGCAAAACGTAGGACTGATCCTTGTGGTTATCTGCCGCCTCGAATAACCGCACAGGCCTTCCTTCTTCGCGCACCTGCTTCACGTAGTGGCCTGTGGCCATGTAATCTGCCCCCAGCGCCAAGGCGCGCTCGAGCAGGAATTCCCAGCGGATCTGGCGGTTACAGGCCAGGCAGGGATTAGGCGTGCCGCCGCTGGCATACCCGTCCAGGAAATATTGCACCACAATGTTGCGGAAGCTTTCCTGCGCGTTGACCGCGTAAAAAGGAATGCCCAGCTGCCCGGCCACGCGGCGGGCGATGTTCACGGCCGCCGGGGTGCAGCAACGGTTGCTGGCCTCGCGGCCCGGCTCGCTCCACAGCCGCAGCATCATGCCGATGACCTCGTAGCCCTGCTGTTGTAACAGCGCAGCCGCCACGGAGCTGTCGACCCCTCCGCTCATGGCGACCACGACTTTCCCCTTGCTCATGCGGTCTCCAAGCTGCGGCACTTCTCCACCAACTGGGGCAGGGCTGTCAGTAAGGCCTCGATATCCTCTTCGGTGGTATGAACTCCGAGTGTGATGCGCAATGATCCTAGTGCCCATTCGGGCCCAAGGCCGAGTGCGAGCAATACCGCGCTAGGCTCCGGGTCACCGGTTTTACAAGCGGAGCCGGAGGAACAGGCGAAGCCGGCGTCATCCAGCAGCATCAGCAATGCGTTGCCATCCACGCCATTGAACACGAAGCTGGCGTGGTTAGCCAGCCGAAAATTGCGGTGGCCTGTGAGTTGCGAATCTGGGATGGCTGCGAGAACTCCCTCAATTACCTTGTTACGCAGTTTGCTTAGCTGTAAGGTGCGCTGCTCGAGTTCGGCTTGGGCCAGTTCCAACGCCTTGACCATCCCGACGATATAGGTAACATTCGGAGTCCCGGCCCGCCGAGCGGACTCGTGGCTGCCGCCGGTTTGCGTCGGCAACAGCGGAGTCCCGCTGCGCACGTACAGCGCGCCGACGCCCTTGGGTCCGTAAAACTTATGCGCGCCGATGGAGAGCAGGTCCACTCCCAACTTCTTCACATCCAACCGTAAATAGGCGCCGGACTGCACCGCATCGCTGTGCAAAAGGACACCCCGATCTCGGCATATGGCGGCGCTCTCGCTAATTGGATTCACCGTGCCGATCTCGTTGTTTCCCAAAATAATAGAAACGAGCGCTGTATCCGGACGCAGCCGCCTGGCGACCTCGTCCGCATGCACCATGCCGAATTCGTCCACGGGTAAATGTTCGAGTGTGAAGCCAAAGTGGTCGGCGAGTTGCCCTGCCGTCTTAGCCACCGCATCGTGCTCAACGGGGCTGATGAGTAAGTGGGTCGCGCCGCGCCGTTCGCGGGCGGCCAGGGCCGCGCCGCGCAGCGCCAGGTTATCGCTCTCCGTGCCCCCGGAAGTGAAGATGAGCTCCTCGGGCTGGGCGTGCAGCAGCTCTGCCATGCGCTGGCGGGCATCCTCCAGGGCGGCCTCCGCGCGCTGCCCGAAGTAATGCACCGAGGACGGGTTGCCGAAAGCCTCGCCAAAATACGGCTGCATGGCTTCCAGCACGCGCGGGTCGAGCGGCGTGGTGGCTGCGTAATCGAAATAAATAGCCTTGGGCGAAGACATCGTGGCGATTATAGCGCGCGTTATTCGCCAGATTTCCCAAAAAGAGAGGGCAGCCATTTTCATGCTATACTTTTTCTAATTGCGTGACACAGATCTCCCGATCTGAGTTTCCGCCGTTGCGCGAGGCAGCCCATAAGAAGGAATGCGTGGGCTGCGACTGACCCTTAGCAGGTTAAATCTATCCGCTAGCGCGACTGTTGTGGCAGCGTTGCCAGGCAGTTGAGTTTCGCCAATCCGGGGAAAGGAGGACGACCGCGTGAAGATCGCGCTCCTGCATTATTCGGCTCCGCCTATTATCGGCGGTGTTGAAAGCGTGATTAGTCATCACGCTAAGCTTATGACCAGTGCCGGTCACGAGCTTCTTGTGATCGCCGGTCGCGGCGGCGTGTTCGACCGGCGCGTTCAATTTATCTCTATTCCCCTCATGGATTCTCGGCATTCCTCGATCCTGGACGCCAAGGCAAAGCTCGATAGTGGCCATGTTCCCCAAAATTTCCCCCTCCTCGTAAAGGAAATTCATGGCAGGCTGGCTGCCGCGCTGGAAGGTGTAGACGTGCTGTGTGCCCATAATGTCTGCTCCCTGCATAAGAATCTGGCCCTTACCGCCGCATTGAAGGATTTCTCGCAGCAGCCAGGCGCCCCTAAATTCATCCTATGGCATCACGATCTCGCCTCGACCAGCGCTCGATACCAAAAGGAAGTGCACGAGGGGTATCCCTGGGATCTGCTGCGCGACCCTTGGCCAGGAGCAAAAAACGTAACCATCTCGGTTCAGCGGCAAGCGCAATTGGCCGATTTGTACCAAATCCCAGCGCAGCAAATTGAGGTGATCCCCAACGGCGTGGAGATTGCCGCCTTCCTCAAACTGGGGTCTGTGACCCGGGATTTGTTGGGGCAATTGAATCTATTGGATGCCGCGCCGTTGTTACTTTTGCCCGTGCGTATCACGCAGCGAAAAAATATTGAATTGGCCTTACGGGTGCTGGCTGAACTCCGCAAGAGAATGCCCGGTGCCAGGCTGGTCGTCACTGGCCCGCTGGGAGCCCACAATCCGGCCAACATGGAATACTTTGAGAGCTTGAAGGCCATTCGCAGCCAACTGGCCTTGGAGAATTCTGTTTCCTTTCTCGCAGAATCCGTCCCGCATTCCCTGCCGGATGATGTGATTGGCGATCTTTACCGGATCTCGGATGCTCTGTTTTTGCCAAGTTGGGAAGAAGGCTTTGGCATTCCCATTATCGAGGCTGGACTTGCCGGCTTACCCATCTTCTGTTCGGATATCCCTTCGCTCAAGGAGCTTGGGGGGAACGGGGTTAGTTACTTTTCCCCGGGCAGCGCGCCACAGCAGGTAGCCGCGCTGATTGCAGACACGCTGGAGGCCAATCCCCAGTATCGCCAGCGGTCTCGCATGCGTCGGGATTATCGCTGGGAAACGATATACGCTCGCCACCTGGCGCCTCTGTTGGAGGAAGCTCAATGACTCCTGAGAGGAAATATGAACCCTTTCGCAAAGTCCTGGTTCCCATCGTGGATGGCTGCGATTCCACTGCCTCGCTGACCGTTGCGAAGTTGGTTGCCGACGAGGAGCACCTTCTCCTGGCCGCCCTGATCCCGGTTCCGGATGGGCAATCTCTCAGCGGTGGTGCCGCCCGCGCCCAGGACCTGCGCCGCTTCCTTTCCAAATTTCCTAGAGCGGAGCGCATTCGGCCCCAGGTTTCCCACCATCCCTCGACGGAACTGGCGAGCCTGATAAAGGAAATGAAACCGGACTTGCTAATTCTCGAATGGCCGGCGACCCTGGAGGCCTTGGGTGTGAACCCGGATGAGTTCCTGGCTAAGCCCCCATGCGATATCGCCCTCGTTCGCGGCTCCATTGCCCCCAGACCGCGCAATATCCTTGTTTCCATCCGCGGCGGCCCATATTCTGAGCTCGCTCTGCGAATGGGGCTTGTGGCCGCCGAAGCCGCAGGCGCCAGGCTAAATTCCCTGCATGTCCGTTCCCCCGAGCTTGCGCGCACGAATATCCAGCGCCGCGCCGCCCAGAAGAGGGAGGCTGCTTTCAAGGGTATTGCCGCCGTGCTGGCCAACCTTCCTGAAGTCAACCAGCACCATCTCACCACCGAGATTCCATCCGAGGCGATTGTTCGATTCTCCAGGAGATCCGATTTCGTCATCATCGGTGCCACAGCCCAGTATGGGAAGCCTGGCATGCCTTTCGGCGCCACGGCAAACAGGATCTTGAAGGAAAGCAAGAAGGGGGTCATTGTTGTGAAAACGAGGCGCCCTGTGCCTGCGAATCTGCAGCAAGAGGCCATAGGGCAGCGCGCCATCTCCGTGCTGGTAGACAAGTGGTTCGCCGAAAACACCTATCATGCCGACGAATTCGCAGACCTGGCTCATTTGAAGCGCATAAAAGAGCGCGAAGGTTTGAGCATCAGCTTGGCAATGCCCGCGCTCAATGAGCAGCGCACTGTGGGCAAGGTGATTCGTACGCTTCAGAAAGCCTTGGTCGGCGCGAGACTGGTCGACGAGATCGTGCTGATCGATTCGGGCTCAACCGATAAGACAC
>JBBEBI010000027.1:5454-26553 GCA_040882365.1 Anaerolineales bacterium | reverse complement strand
GGCGCCTTGCCGTGCTGGTCGCCCACAAACGCAGGCAGCCCGGTGTGCCCTAACATCTGGCGGATGGCTTGTGCCTCCCCCAGGTGGAACCAATAATGGTGCGTTGTACGTTGGATGCGCGAGCCGATGCTTTCCTTGTACGGTTCGCCGTCGGCTTTTTTCGTGTGCGTGGTGAGTTGCTTGCTGGTCAACGCATCCAGCCACGGGTCAGAGGCCTTGGTCACTGTGCGCCACGCTTCCCAAACTTCCTCAAGAGGCGGTGTGCTCAAGGGCGCCCCGTTGGCTTGCTCTCGCACGCTGGACGCTGGCATCAGCCCCTGCGCATGGGTCAGCCAGTACAGCTGCTCCTGCCAGGCCAAATGCCCGATGATCCAGCTAATGCTATTCATCGGCCCGAAATGCCGCGTCGCCTCCTCCGCAGTCACATCCTTCAGTCCCCGCACGAATTCCTTGCGTGTAAACCGTAACTGTAAAACTAGCGGGTGAGTAGCCATGTCGCCATTGTAATTCCCTTAGTTCAAGTTCGAACATTCCACGACTTTAAAAGTAGGGGAGGGTCTAAGACCCTCCCGTTCAATCTCTTTTATTTCTTGTGGCTCACTTTCCCTCCCCCTGGAGAAGCGTTATTCGGCGCCAGCCGAGTAGCTTCTCCTAGGCTGTGAGTTCCCTTGGGAACTCACAGCACAGTACCAGCTGCCGCGCCGCCCGCACCTCGTCCATGCGCCCGTACTTCGTCGTATGCGGCGCGCCGTGCAAGACGTCTGGCGCGGTGTGCGCTTCCTCGGCGATCTTGTGCATGGCGTCCACAAAGGCATCCAGAGTGGCCTTGTCCTCGGTCTCCGTGGGCTCGATCATCAGCGCGTCGTGCACGATGAGCGGGAAATAGTTCGTGGGCGGGTGGAAGCCGAAGTCCATCAGCCGCTTGGCGATGTCCAGGGCTCGCACTCCCGGCGCGTCCGCCCAGATGCCCTCCAGCACCATCTCATGCATGCAGGTGCGGTCGTAGGGCAGGTGATACGTCCCCTTCAGCTTCTCTTTCAGGTAGTTGGCGTTCAGTACGGCGTGCTCGGACACCGAGCGCAGCCCCTCCGCGCCCTGCATCAGGATGTAGGTGAAGGCGCGCACGTGCATGCCGAACTGCCCGTGGAAGGCTTTCAGCCGCCCGATGCTCTTCTTTGGCATCAGCCAGCCATACAGCGGGGCTTCGCCTTTGACCTGTTCGACCTCAATTCCAACGATTGGTCCTGGCAGGAAGTCGGCCAGATGCTTGGTCACGCACACCGGCCCGGAGCCGGGACCACCCCCACCATGTGGGGTAGTGAAGGTCTTATGCAAGTTGATGTGCAGTACGTCGAAGCCCAGGTCGCCGGGGCGGCAGATGCCCAGCAGGGCGTTTAGGTTGGCGCCGTCGCCATACACCAGGCCGCCGGCCGCGTGCACAGCTTCGATCACCTGCTCGACGTGCTCTTCGAAGAGGCCCAGCGTGTTAGGGTTGGTGAGCATCAGGCCGGCCAGCGTGTCGTCGCATTCCGCCTTCAGCGCCGCCAGATCCACGTTGCCGCGCGCGTCGGACTTGATCTCCACCACGCGGTAGCCGGACATCGAAGATGTGGCCGGGTTGGTGCCGTGCGCCGAATCGGGGATCAGGATCTTGTTGCGCTTCGTGTCCTTGCGGCTCTCGTGGTAGGCGCGGATCATCATCACGCCCGAGAGTTCGCCCTGCGCCCCGGCGGCTGGCTGCAGCGAGACTGCGGCGAAGCCGCTGATCTCTTTGAGCCATTCCTGCAGGTGATACATGATCGCCAGGTTGCCCTGCACCATCTCAACCGGCTGCAGCGGGTGCGCATGCGCAAAGCCGGGCAGCCGCGCCGTGTCCTCGTTGATCACGGGGTTGTATTTCATGGTGCACGAACCCAGCGGATAGAAACCCGTCAGGATGCTGTGGTTAAGCTGGGACAAGCGCGTGTAATGGCGCAGCGCTTCCAGCTCACCGAGTTCCGGTAGCGGCAGCTCGGAGCGCAGATGATTCTTGGGCAGCTCCGCCAGCGGCACATCTGGCGCCGGGAATTGCACGCCTTTGCGGCCCGGCGCGCCCAGTTCGTAGATGAGGGGTTCAACCACGGCTCACCTCCGCCAGGGTCTGGACCAGGAAATCGATCTCTTCCTTCGAATTGACTTCGGTGACCGCCAACAGCGAGCAATTCTTGAGCGAAGGATAATCCTGCGACAGGTCGTATCCGCCGATGATGCCGCGCTCCAGCAAACGGCTATTGATCTCCTTTACGGGCTTTGGCCCTTCGACCACGAGCTCATGGAAGAAGGGCACCTCGGGCCATTTCAGCTTGAAGCCTTTCTGCTTGCCGATCTCTTTGGCCGCGTAGTGTGCCTTGTGATAGCAGCTCTGCGCCACCTGGCGCAACCCCTGCTTGCCCAGCAGGCTCAAGTACACGGTGGCGGCCAGCATCATCAAGCCCTGGTTGGTGCAAATATTGGAGCTGGCCTTTTCGCGCCTGATGTGCTGCTCGCGCGTGCTCAACGTAAGCACGTAGCCGCGTTGGCCGCGGCTGTCCACCGTCTCGCCCACCAAACGGCCGGCCAGGCTGCGCACGTAGTCTTGCTTAGTGGCCAGGATGCCGAGATAGGGCCCGCCGAAAGACAGCGGAATCCCCAGCGGCTGCCCTTCGCCGGTCACAATGTCGGCGCCGAATTCGCCGGGCGGCTTCAGCAGCCCCAGCGCCGTCGGGTTCACGGAGACGGCCAGCAGCGCTCCCTTGGCATGCGCGGCCTCGGCCAGCTTCGTGTAGTCGTAGATGCGCCCGAAGAAATCGGGGTAGGCCACGGCCACCAGGCCGGTATCCTCGTCGATCAACTTGATCAACTCGTCGGGACCCGCGCTCAGATCCGTGTCCTCGCCCACGAGCTGCGTGTCGAAACCGTGCTCATACGTGTGCACAACCGCGCGGTATTGGGGATGGATGCCCGGCGACAAGACCACTTTCTTGCGCGCCCCGCGGTGGATGCCCCGCGCCATGTTCACCGCTTCGGCCAGCGCGGTGGCGCCGTCGTAGTGCGAGGCGTTGCTGGCTTGCATGCCGGTCAGTCCCACAATCAGGCTCTGGTACTCGAAGATCGCTTGCAGCGTGCCTTGAGAGATCTCCGGCTGGTAGGGCGTATAGGCCGTGTAATATTCCCCGCGCCGCAGGATAGTGTCCACACCTGCCGGGATGTAATGGCTGTAGGCGCCCGCGCCCAGGAAACTGACCACTTCGTTGGTGCTCTCGTTGGCCTCCGCCAGCGCCTGCAATTCACCGTGCGCTTCCATTTCGGTGAGCGGCTGGGGCAGGTTCAATTTAGGGAAGCGATGCTTGGCTGGCACATCCGCAAACAAGTCCGCTATGGATGGCGCGCCGATCGCCTTCAACATTTCGGCGCGGTCGGAGTCCGTATGGGGAACGAAGGAGCCTGCGTAGCTCAAGCCTTCCGCTCCTGGCAAAACTTCTCGTAGGCGGCCGCGTCCATCAGGCCGTCAAGCTGGCTGGGATTGGTCACCTTCACCTTGGCCAACCAGGCCTCGCCATATGGGTCGCTGTTCACGGTCTCGGGCTTCTGCTGCAGCGCCTTGTTGACCTCCACGACTTCGCCGTCCACCGGCATGTAGAAATCGGCCGCCGCCTTTACGGATTCAAGGGACCCGAAGCTGTTGCCCTTGGTCACCTTGCTGCCGGGTGCGGCGCCATAGTCCACGTATACGATGTCGGAGAGCTGGTCCTGGGCGTAATCGGTGATGCCCACAATGGCAGTCTCGCCTGAAACGCGGATCCATTCGTCATTCTGGGTATATTTCAAATCCTGTGGGAATTTCATAGGTACCTCCGGTAACAAAAAGGCGCACACAGAAAACTTGTGTGCACCTCTGTTTTTGACCTGAGAGATTCACCCGGAGACCGGCTCCGAGCTTGCACCGTGGGTCGGGTCGCCAAATGGCGACCCCGTTTCCAGAGTCTGGCGAGGGCCGTGTCCTCTTTACCTGAGAGTTTCGCCGGATAGATCTACTATCGCGGCTTGCCCCTTCGGTGGCGCCGTTCTACTCGACGCGCTCTCCACGGCTCAAGCTAAATTGTGGGTCGATTCTAAGGGGCGAGGGAACAAAAGTCAAGACGAGCTTAATCGCCGCAAACTCAGCCGAAGCTCTGAAGAGAATAACCAATATTGTCAGACCAGCCAAAGTTGTATTTTTTAGATAACGTTGGCAACACGGGATTGCAATTCTACGCTATTTAGAAAGAGGCCGCCTGACAACTGTCAAGCGGCCTTGGCGTACCAGTGAATAAATTAGCTGATCTTCTGTGTGCGCAGGAAGATCAGGCCTGCGCCGCCGAGCGCAGCCAGGAGTGCCGCCTGCAAAAGCTGGCTGATCAGCGCATTCATAAAGAAGCTGCCGCCCATCATCATGCCCAGCCCGACCAGGCTGCTGTACTCGCCAGCGACCATATTGGCCAACAGGCTGCCCAGTATCAGACCGACTATGAATACGACGAGGACGTAAATGACCCCGGCTACTGCCGCGCCGCCCGCTGCCTCCAGATAGCTTGGGGTGATCTTTTTTGAAACGTCATTGACATAAACCACCCCAACCGCGATAGGGATCAGCATTGCCAGGCTTAGCAGACCGCCCAGATTGGCGTAGGCCAGAACTAAAAGAACAACCATGATGGCTCCGCCGATAACGGCAGCGCGCACTGCTGTGGGGACATCCATGCGGAATTCCGGTGTTGTGCTCTTCTTTGCCATGCTCTCTCCTCACTTTTAGGTGAATTTAATGGCGCATTCTAGCACGATTCTGCATGCTAGAATGCGGCGATGGCTACACGCGTCGTCTTCATGGGTTCGCCGGAATTCTCGCTGCCATCCTTGCGCGCCCTGGCGGCCAATTACCAGGTGGTCGGCGTGGTGACGCAGCCCGACCGCCCGGCAGGCCGCGGCAAGCGCCTCACGCCGCCGCCAGTGAAAATGTTGGCGCTGGAACTGGGTTTGCCCGTCATCCAGCCGCGACGCCTGCGCGAGCCGCAGGCCATCGCGCAGTTGCGCGCCTGGGCGCCTGATCTGATCGTCGTGGCCGCCTTCGGCCAGATCCTGCGGCAGGAAGTGCTGGACCTGCCTCTGCACGGTTGCATCAACGTGCACGCCTCGCTGCTGCCGCGCTGGCGCGGGGCGTCGCCGATCCAGGCGGCCATACTGCATGGTGACGCCGAGACCGGCGTCACTATCATGCGCATGGACGAGGGCTTGGATACAGGTCCCATTCTCAGTCAAAGCGCCATTCCCATTGCGGCGGCTGACACCGCCGCCACCCTCAGCGAGAAACTTGCCTCCCTTGGCGCGGACCTATTGATCGAAACGCTTCCCAAATATTTGTCGGGGGAGTTGCAACCCAGGCCGCAACCCGAAGAGGGAGTAACCACCGTGTCCATGCTGAGCAAAGCCGAGGGCGAGCTGGATCCCCACCAGCCTGCCAACGCCTTGGCGCGCAAAGTACGCGCCTTCAATCCCTGGCCAGGCGCGTTCATCCTTTGGAAAGGGCAGCCGCTCAAGGTCCATAAGGCCTCCGTTGCTTCAGGCGGCGCGGGGGCAGGCCAGTGCCTGATCCACGACGGGCGGCCGGCGATAGGGACTTCGGATGGGTTGCTGCTGCTGGATGAAGTGCAGCCCGCCGGCAAGAAGCCGATGAGCGGCGCCGAGTTCCTGCGCGGCGCCCGTGATTGGCAACAATAAAGGCAGCTTTCGGTTTCGCTTTACTCTCGTCATATTGATGAGGATGAATATAACAGTATAATAGGGCGAGACGGGCTTCGGAATGTTTCAAAAAGAGTCACAGTTTCTGGAGAAAAACATGCCACAACAAGGCGCAAGGCAACTTTCGTTTTTTGACCGCTTCCTGACCCTGTGGATCTTCCTGGCCATGGCCTTGGGCGTGGGCCTTGGTTATTTGTTCCCGGCGGCCGTGGCAGATTTGAACGCAGCCGTCTCGTTGGGAACGACCAACATCCCTATAGCGGTTGGTCTGATCCTTATGATGTACCCGCCACTGGCTAAAGTGCACTATGACGAACTGGGCGATGTCTTCCGAAATTGGAGGATCCTGGGCCTCTCTCTGGTCCAGAACTGGGTCATTGGCCCTTTATTGATGTTCGGGCTTGCCGTCATCTTCTTACGCGGCTATCCCGAATATATGACCGGGCTTATTCTCATTGGCCTTGCGCGCTGTATTGCCATGGTCATCGTATGGAATGAACTTGCCAAAGGCGACACGCAATATGCCGCAGGTCTGGTCGCCTTCAACAGTGTTTTTCAGGTGTTGTTTTACAGCGTTTATGCCTACGTATTCATCACCGTACTGCCGACCTGGTTCGGCCTAACCGGTAACGTCGTCGACATCACCATTGGCGAGATCGCCAAAAGCGTGCTGATCTATCTGGGCATACCGTTCATCGCAGGCTTCTTCACGCGCCTGTTTTTAGTCCGCTCTCGTGGCAAAGACTGGTATCACAAGACTTTTATCCCGAAGATAAGCCCGCTGACGCCCATAGCGCTTCTGTTCACGATTGTCGTAATGTTCTCACTTAAAGGGGATCTCATCCTCGCCATTCCCATGGACGTGGTGCGCATTGCTATTCCCCTCCTTATCTATTTTGTGTTGATGTTCCTGGTTTCATTTTTCATGGGACGCGCAATAGGCGCCGACTATTCGAAGACCACCACGCTCGCCTTCACCGCCGCCAGTAATAACTTTGAACTGGCCATTGCCGTCGCCGTGGCTGTGTTCGGCATTAACAGCGGCGTCGCCTTTGCCGCCGTGATCGGCCCGCTGATCGAAGTTCCTACGATGATAGGGCTGGTGAACGTGGCCTTGGCGCTGCAAAAGCGATGGACTCTAGCTTAACAATGAAGTCAGCCGCAGGCTACTCCGGCACACCGCTTATAAAGAAACTGGGCATCAAGCCCGGCCAGCGCATCTGTATCCTCGACGCGCCGGAGCGTTACGGTCAAGCCATCGGGCCATTGCCGGCCAGGGTTGAGGTGCTTTCACGGCTAGGAAAACTTCATTCCCTGGATTTTATTCATTACTTCACCAAACAGGCCAGCCAACTCCAGCAAATGTTCCCTAAATTGAAATCTGCGCTTAACTGGAACGGAAGCCTGTGGATCTCTTGGCCCAAGGGTTCCTCTAAAGTCCCCACGGATGTAAATGAAAATCTCGTCCGCGAAATAGGCCTGGCCGCAGGTCTTGTCGATGTAAAAATCGCCGCTGTGGATGAAATTTGGTCCGGCCTGAAATTCGTGTTTCGCCGCGAGGACCGCCCTGTCCGCTGAAGCCCCCCTTCAGATCCTGGTTTTCGGCGCCGGCGCCATTGGAAGTTACCTGGGCGCCAGTCTGGCGCTGCAGGGTCACCGCGTAGTTTTTTTGGAGCGTCCACGCAATGCACCCGCGTTGAGTGAACGTGGTGTGCAATTGGCTTTGGGGGAACAGACTCATCATTTGCCTCACCTGGGTGTCGTTACTTCTATCGAGGAGGCCTTAGTTCTATCTGCTTACGACATTGCCTTCTTCGCCCTAAAGTCTTACGACACCACAGAGGCCCTGAAATCCATTGCTCCCTTTGCGGCCCAGCTGCCGCCTTTCCTCTGCCTGCAAAACGGCGTCGAGAACGAGGCCGCCTTGGCCGCCGCCCTGGGCTCCGAGAAGGTGATCGCCGGGACTGTGACCACGGCCGTGGCTAAGGATGGCCCTGGCCTAATCCGAGTGGAGCGCCTGCGTGGTGTTGGGCTCGCCGCCACGCATTCGCTCTCTGAGCGATTAGCCGCCGCTATGAACGCGGCGGGCCTGAAGGCATGGCTATATCCGCATGCCGCGGCGATGAAGTGGTCCAAGCTGCTTACCAACCTGCTTACCAATGCCTCTTGCGCCATCCTCGATTTGTCGCCCGCCGAAGTGATGGCGCACCCCGGTTTGTTCGCGCTGGAGATGCGCCAATTGCGCGAGGCGCTGGCCGTAATGCGCGCCCTGGGCCTGCCAGTGGTGGATCTGCCCGGCACGCCGGTGCGCGCCCTTGCACTAAGCGCGCAGTTGCCCGCCGCGCTGGCGCGCCCGCTGATGGTGCGCTCCGTGGGCCGCGGCCGCGGCGGCAAGATGCCCTCCCTGCACATCGACCTGCACGCGGGTAAAGGCCGCAGCGAAGTGGATTGGTTGAATGGCGCGGTGCTGCGCGCCGGCGCGCGGTTGGGCGTGCCGACGCCGGTAAATAAATTCCTCAACGAAACCCTGCTGGGACTCGTAACCAGGCGAATTGCTGATAATCCATTCAAGCGTGACCCAGCCAGGTTTCTGACAGCTGCCTCAACCTGAGAACATTTCACTAGCCCTTTTTTACAACCTTCTTACCTGCCCATGCTGTTTTCATGACCCCGCGCGGCTAACCTACCTTCGACATCAACCCGTCTAAAAGGAGGTAGGCATGTCGAAGAAAATTTGGATAGCCGGCGTCATTGCGCTGGCGCTGCTCATCGGATCGGCCGCGGTGGCTGCAGCTGCCCCGGCGGCCGATCCCCCGAATCCTCCGGGACCGCGCGGCGGCCCCGGCCGAGGGCCCGGATGGCCTCCCCATCTCAGCGGAGAAATCCTTTCCGTCGGTGACGATCAGTTCACTATGCAAGGACCATGGGGTAGCGAAGTCACCGTGGAAGTAGACGAGTTCACCAGCTACCTTGGGTCGCTGGAGAGCTTCGCCGACCTTGAGGTGGGCGCTGAAGTAGCCGTAGCCGGCCATCGGGGCGGCGAAGGCGGCCTGGTGGCCCGCGTGGTCGTGTTGCGCGAGGAACTGCCCATGGGCACGCAAATCGGCGGGGAAGTGACCGCCACAAGCGGCACCACCCTGACCATTGAAACCCGCCGTGGCGAAAGCTTCTTCTTCAACATGACCTCGGCCACTGAGTTCCTGAGCCGGGAGAACGCAGTGCAAGGCCTGGCCGACATCGAAGTGGGCGACCACGTGATGGTGCTCTTCGAGCAGGCCAGCAACGGAACGCTGAGCGCCAACCTGGTCATCGTTGCCGGGCCACCGCCCAGCAACTAGGAACGGCGTAACAAAAAAGAGGCCACGGGCGTGGCCTCTTTTGTCCCTCCCCTGTCATTCCGAGCGGTCTTAGGATGCCGCCACCTCGGCGGAGAATCTAGAAAGCGAGGAATTCCCGCAAACAGGTCTTCCGGATTGCCTTGTTCTGCAAGCCATTTGTTTTTAGGTCCGAATATATACAGCCACATGCCAAAGGAAATTGTCCCTGGAGTAACTGTGTTTGAGTCCCGCTTTTCTAAGAATGCCTTCGATCTTCTTGTGGGGATGGACGAACATGCGATAAGGGTTGCGGAAGATACGCAGGCCAAAATTCATCAAGCGAGCGGCAACGCGAAACAACCATCTGTCGCGCGGAACAACGATCGCATAATATTTCTCGGCCAGCCGGGCCGAGGCCCGCACCAGACGGGGCATATCATGGTAACAGCAGATCACCTTGTCTAAAGTAACGATGTCGGCCGGCGCCAACTCCGGCGCCAGGTCGACGAAGTTGCCATGGTGAAATTCGATCTTGTCGCTTAGTTTGCGGCGCTTAGCCTCACGCTTGGCCCCCTCGATGTAAGCGCTGGAAGCGTCCACGTGCACCGAGGAACTCGCTCCGTTTTTTAGCAGCTCATGCTGGATGGCACCCAAGCCCCCGCCAATATCCAGCACGGTGGACCCCTTCACGCCATGCCTCTTCAATTCATCCAACAGCCACACAGTCGTTTCATCCGGCCCTTCGGCGCGGTAGGTGCGCGCGTCGTTATCCACGCTCTCTTCATCGAACATCAGCTCGATGCCTTCGCACTGGGGGCAACAGGGCTTGGCCATCAGAGGACTTCCATTTGCTCGCCGCTCAGTTCTACATCCGGCCAGCTTTTTTCCACCCAATCGGCCACCCTTTGCAGGGAGCTTTGGGCGTGGCGTGAATCGGTATTCACCAGCGCGCAGCAGATCAACGCATCGGTCCATTTATCGAGGTAATCCACTTCGGCGACTGACACATTGAACTCGCGGCGCAGGCGGGCCAGCAGCGGTGCCAGCCGGCCGCGCTTGGCTTTTAGTGAGGTGCTGCCGGGCAGGTGGATATGCATGTGTAACAGGGCGACTTTTGTAGCCATGGCGGCGGAGGCGGCTAGTATAATCTTTCCATGGAACGCGTTCGCCCGTATCTGCCGGTGTTGATTGGCCTGGGGATTCTCCTGGTTGTGGCTCTTCCCTGTTTATTGGTCTATCAGTTTTTCGGGTTCGGCGCTCAACAGGTGCGCCAACTTGCAGATTCGGTGAACACTCAGGTTGCCAATGTCCTCCATCCCACCCCCACCATCATTCCAGACCCCATCACTATCGTTCATGAGGTGCGCAGCCTGGCGCGCTTGGAAACGATCCAATATTCGGTTGAAAAAATAATCGTTGCCGAAAGCGGCCAGGGACCCTTTGGTTTTCTGTTCGGCGACCGCCTGCTGTTCGTGGCCCACGGCACCGTAATTGCCGGTGTTGATCTCGAGAAGTTGACGCCTGACGACCTGCGCACGGAGAACGGCGTTCTCTTTGTGAACATGCCTGAGGCGGAGGTCTTTATCGCCTCACTCGACAACGATAAGTCGTATATTTACGACCGCGAAACGGGCCTCTTTACCCGCGGGAATCAACTACTGGAAACGGAAGCGCGCCAGGCCGCTGAGCAGGAGATCCTCAACGCAGCCCTGGAGGACGGTATCCTTGAGCAGGCGCAGATCAACGCCGAGAGCTATCTGTTGCGCTTATTGTTGAACCTGGGATTTCCGGACGTAATCTTCGAGAACGGGGGCTAGCTGCGCTGAGTCCAGGCCGGCGCGGCGTAGCGCTCGCCCAGCCAGTGTTCGGCAGCAGCTTCTTCTTCAGCGCTCAATTTCCCCTCAATAAATTCAATATTCAGCGCTTGCGCAAAACCGCGGGCAAAGGACTCCGCGGCCTCTTGGAAGCTAACCAGGCGGCCCAAGCCTTCCTCGACTGTGGCAGCGCGGGCGCGCACACGTTCTGCCGCTTCTTGCCTCCGGTCTTCACTGGGATAACGCAGGATTTCGGTGATGCGCGCGATATCTCCGAAAAGGGGCAGGCTGCCGTGCTGCAGGACGCCGCCTTTGCGGCGCGCTTGGGCGCTGCCGATGATTTTCTTGCCGTGCAAGGTGATCTCGTAATCTGAGGGAACCTCGAAGCAAACCGGGTTATCCGCGTTCCCGAATCCATTCCCCAAGCGTTGGTTTTCAACGCCGTGCATGGGTTGCTGTTCCACGGGCAGCCCGAGTATTTTCAAGGCTTGCATCAGCCCCTCGGAAAGGCGCTTGTAGGATTCCAGCACGCCGCCAGACAAGCGCGGCTCGTCCGAGGGCCCGATGACCGAATAGGTGAGCTCGTCCGTGTGCAGGATGGCGCGGCCGCCGGTCGGGCGGCGCACCACATCCCAGCCGCGCGCGGCGCGCCCTTCTTCATCCACATCGGCGTAATTCTGGGCAAAGCCCAGAGACAGACAGGCCGGGTCCCAATCATAAAAGCGCAGCGTAGGCGGCGTCTTACCTTCCACGACCATTTCGAGTATGGCGGCGTCTACTGCCATATTGCGAGCGCCGCGAGACGCTGGGTGACGCAGCAGGCGCCATTGCGCTGGGGGAAGGGTGATGGGCATTGTCAGGAAATTCTAACGAGCGCCGAACCCCAGGTGGTTGCCCACGGGCCGCTCGTTGCCCGGGATGCCCTGATGGACGGGGGAGTTCAGGACGAGGGGCTCGCCGTCTTCGCCTTCGATCACCAGCGTGGAGGAGCCCCCGCCGTCCATATTCATGGCCGAGTAGGCTCTCTGATCCAGGAGGATCTGCGCAAGCTCGGCTTCGGTGACCCCTTCGCTGTAGCCGGCTTGGCGGCCGTCGACCACCACGATGATGAGCTTGTTGCCGGCTCTATTGAGACCCACCGCGGTGCGCGGATCAAGGTCATTGCTATTCAGGCCATCCACAAGATTGCCGTTCCAAACCAGCAGCTTGTAGCCGGATATGGCGTTGTAGACCTTGCCGGTCAGCGCGTTCATGCTGGCTTTATTGTTCTGATAGATGTACAAGGTGGGCTGCTCATCGGTATCCTGATGATAAACTGTGCCGCGCGAGGCGGCAAAGCCCAGCGGCGCCACGCGTTCGCCGGGCTTGGGCGAATATCCCAAAGGCCCCAAGTCCTGCCAGGGGGTGAAAGCGTCCCCGTTAATCGCCAATTGCATACCTACATCCTCAAGGAATTGGGAGGTGGTTTTGGCCGAGAGGGGACGCGCCTGGTCAGGGTCGCCCGCCGTGACCAAGGTCTTGATGCCATCGGCTTTCAGATCGATGGTTACGACATGGATGACCAGCGGGCGCGGGTCGTTCTTTACAATGCGCTGGTAGGTAACGCCCTGGAATAGGCGGCGCTGTTCCGATTCCGGCTGGCTTGGGCTAGCCACGCCCAGGGTCAGCCCGCTCAGATCGCAAGCGAGGCCGGCCAGAATGAGGATGGCAACGATATAGAGGAGGGGTCTACGGATGCCGTTTCGATGGGTATGCATGACCGAGAGATTTTATCGTTTTGGAAAGGGAAACATCAACTTGTGCGAGGTAAGGGAGTGAGACCCGCAAATCAACTGCTTGCCGCTTCGTCTTCCAAACGTTTCATCTCCTTGAAAGCGGCGATGCCCACCTCCAGCATGCCTTCGTCGGGCGGCCGCGTAGTCAGCCGCTGCAGCGCCAGGTTAGGCGCCACCAAAATGCGCACCAGCGGGTTGTGAAAGTAGCGCGCGGTCAGGCGCAAGTATTCATACGCCAGGCTGGCCAGCACGGGGATTAGCAGGAGGCGCAGGGCCAGCCGCGGCAGCAGCGGCATCGGCCCAATGAAAGCGAACAGCAGAATAGAGAACACGACCACGGTGAGCAGAAAGGCCGTGCCGCAGCGGGGATGCTCAAGCGCAAACTTGTCGACCTCCTTAGGGGTCAACTTGGCTCTGGCTTCAAAGGCATTGATGGTCTTGTGTTCTGCGCCGTGGTAGCCATAAACGCGCCGGATCTCATCGAAGCGGGCAATGGCCGCCAGGTAGCCGACCAGCACCGCCAACCGTATAAGTCCTTCGACCAAAGCGCTGGCCACGGGTGAAAGGTTCAGCCAATCTTCTACGAGGTGGCCGATGCCTGCGGGCGCCAGGAAGAAAAGCCCGATGGCGAAGCTCAACGAAACCAGCATGGTGAGCGCTAGCTGCCAGCCTTCCAGCTTTTCTTCCTCTTCTTCGGCTTGCGTATTTGCGGAAATGGCCAGGGCGCGGGCGCCCAGCGCCAACGCGTCCCATAGCAGCACCAGTCCGCGCAAAAAGGGGATGCGGGCTACTGCGCTCTGATAGACGGGGCTGAGGGGCTCAGAGTGCAGCACAATCTCGCCGCCGGGGGCGCGCATTGCCAGCGCCATAAAGCGCCGCCCCCGCATCATCACTCCTTCAAGGACTGCCTGGCCCCCGTACAGCGGAATTTGTTGCTTCGGCACTAAGCTTCGCCCAGGTTATAGATGAAGTGCACCAGCGCGTCGATACCTTTTTCCCAGGAGGGTAAATGCAAACGTTCGTTGGGCGAATGCATGCGGTCATCTGGCAATCCGAAGCCGGTGTTGATGCATTCGGCTCCCAGCACGGCCTGCAGGTAGGCCACCACGGGGACGCTGCCGCCCTCGCGGCGTAAGGTGGTCTTGGTTCCCCACACGGCTTCCAAGGCCTTGCTCATAGCCCGCATCTCCCGCGAGTCGCGTTTGGAAATCGATGCATCCGCGTCTGAGATCATTTTGACTTCCCAATGGACGCCGGGATGGGCGTGTTGCTTCATATAGGCGACCATTTGCTGTTCCACCTGTTTCGGTTTTTGGTTTGCCACCAACCGGCAGGAGATCTTGGCCATGGCCTTGGCGGGCAGCACCGTCTTGGGCCCTTCGCCGGTATAACCCGAGAGGAGACCGTTCACTTCCAATGTAGGGCGGGATGTGGCGCGCTCGAAGGCTGTGTATCCTTCTTCGCCCCAAAGTTCGCTTACTCCCGTTGCCTTAGCGTAATCCTTGTCGGCAGTGTGCGGGATGCGTTTGAACTCGGCGCGCTCCTCTGCGTCCAAGGGCTGCACACTATCATAGAAGCCCGGCAGGGTCACGCGGTTCTTCTCGTCATGCATGCCGCTGATCAGGCGGGCGAGTTCGTTGGCCGGGTTGCGCACCGTGCCCCCGAATAAACCCGAATGCAAGTCCATGGATGGGCCGGTTAGATGGATCTCGAAATAGGCGAGGCCGCGCAAACCATAGGTCAAGGTGGGTTGGTCAGCGGCTAACATGCCCGCGTCGGGGTTGATGGCGAAGTCGCAGGCGAATAACTTTGCGTTTGCTTTGATGAAATCCGCCAGGCTGGAGGAGCCGATCTCCTCCTCGCCTTCGATCATCCATTTGATGTTGACGGGTACAGAGCCTGCCTTCAACGCAGCCTCGATGGCTGCCAAGCTGGCGATGACCTGGCCTTTCATGTCCGAGGCCCCGCGTCCCATCAAGTAATCGCCCTTCTTAACCGCTTCGAACGGTTTGCTTTCCCAAAGCTCTAGTGGGTCAGCTGGCTGCACGTCGTAATGGCCATACACCAACATGGTGGGCGCCTTGGGACCAGCTTTCATCAGATCCGCATACACAATGGGATGCCCGCCGGTGTCCAATTTCTGGATGTGTTCGAAACCCAGCGCCTTAAGCTTGGACATTAGCCAATCGGCAGCGCGCTGGATGTCCGCCTTGTACGCTGAATCCGCCGAGATAGACGGAATAGCCACCAACTGCTTGAGTTCATCCAGGAAGCGGGCTCGATTTTCCTTTGTGAATTTCAATGCCGTGCTGCGTGCGTCTGCCATGTTTCTTTACTCCTTGATCCTTATGTATTGTTTAGCCGGGTAGGGCTGCGGATATGGCTGCAAAGGAGACATCGTAGCGATGCTTCATATTGCGATGGCTGCCGTCGTATTCCTCGTACTCGAATGGGATTTTTAGGGCGCGTAGTTTTTCAGTGAGCAAACGCGCCCCATACAGCAAATTATACTCGTCGAAGCGCCCGCAATCGATATATAGCAGGCGTAGTGAGCGCAGCGCGTCCGCATATTGATCCACGGCCTCCAATGGATCGAAAGCAAGCCAGCGCGCCCAAACTTTCGGCAGCGCCTGGCCGGTGCGCAGGTCAACGGGCAGGTCGAATCCCAAGGGCGCGTGCGGGTTCGGCGAGAATACCGAGGCCATCGCCAGCAGGTTTAGCACCGCATGCGGGGCGCCATTCCTCAGGCACTCGCCCGGATCGCGCAACAGATCAAGAAACGCCTCTTCACCGCCGCGTTCCACATAGCGCAGTAACTCCCCGAAATCCGGCTTATAAGCCATCTCGAAGTACTTGTCCCCGCTGTGGTCAGCAATCAGGCCGAAGACATCCGGGTGCTTCATGCCGAACCATAGCGCGCCAAAGCCGCCCGAGGAGTGCCCTGCGATGGCTCGAGCCTGTGGCTCGGCTATCGTTGCGTATTTGCCATCCATGAATTCGACCAGTTCAAGGACATGGTCTTCGTAGTTCCCCGTAGCCGCGGAATTAACGTATTGTGAGCCGCCGTAACGCGTGCTGGCATCCGGCATCACCACGATAAGGGGGCGCACGCGGCCCTCGGCAATCAGCCGGTCCAGCCGGTGCTGGATGTTCTCCTCCCACAGGTCATCGTTAAGGAACTTTAGGCCGCGGGCGCCAAACGCGGCCAGCAGGTACAGGCTGGGATAGTGGTTTTTGGCGTCATACCCCGGTGGCAGATATACGGGTAGGCGCCTGGTGGCAGGGTCGCCTAGCGGATTGCCTTCCAGGGCCTTGCTGTGAAATTCCTCGATGATGATTTGGGAGGCCACACGGGGATTATAGTCGGCAGGGAGCCGCATGTTAGAATGCCTCAGACCGTCGGTTTACTGATAATCGATTGGTATTTGATGCTCATCCATAATTCCACCGTAGTCACCTGGGGCGCGGCCAATGCCGTCTTGCCGGGCCATGCGGTTTACATCGATAGGGGGCTGATCAAGGACCTGGGTCCGGACTCAAGACTCCTGAAGAAATATCCGCACGAAAAAAAGATGGATGCTGCCAGCCAGCTGCTGATGCCCGGCAACATCTGCGCCCATACGCATTTCTACGGCGCCTTTGCTCGCGGTTTAGCCATCCCCGGCCCGGCACCCAAAGATTTCCCCGAGATCCTCAAACGCCTGTGGTGGCCGCTCGACAAAGCACTCGATGAGGATTCCGTGCGCATCTCCGCCCTCATCCACCTGGTGGACGCCATCAGGAATGGCACCACCACACTGATCGATCACCACGCCTCCCCGAATTTCATCGATGGTTCGCTGGAGGTGATCGCCGATGCCGTGCAGCAAAGTGGCCTGCGAGCTGTGCTGTGCTACGAGGTTACTGACCGCGATGGTGAGGCCAAAACGCAAGCAGGCATTCGTGAGAATGTGCGCTTCATTGAGCGGGTGGGAAGGGAGCGACCCACGAAGCTGGCGGCAGCTTTCGGCCTACACGCCAGCTTGACACTCTCGGAAGCGACTTTGGATAAATGCCGGGCTGCCCTGCCCGCGGATGCCGGTTTCCATATCCATATCGCCGAGCATGAAGCCGATCAGGAGGACAGTCTCGCCAAGAGTGGTCTGCGCGTAGTGCCCCGGCTGGCCAAGCACGGCATCCTTGGGCCACGCACCATCGCTGCGCACGCCGTACATGTGGACCAGGCGGAGATTGAGAAGTTGGCCGAATCCGGCGCCTGGGTCACGCACCAACCGCGCTCTAATATGAACAATGGGGTGGGCGCTGCAAGTGTGGAAGCTCTGCTGGCCGCCGGCGTAAAGGTCTGCCTGGGCAACGACGGATTCTCGCAGGATATGTGGAGCGAGTGGAAGGCGGCTTACCTGTTGCACAAGGTCTGGCACCGCGACCCGCGTAAGATGAACGGAGTAGAGGTGGCCAAGATCGCTGCGGAGAATAATGCCGGTTTGGCATCCAGCTTTTTCCCGGGGGCGCGGCTGGGCGAAATTTCAGCGGGCGCACGGGCCGACCTGATCCTGGTGGATTACCAGGCGCCAACGCCATTGTCTGCGGATAACCTTCCCTGGCATATCTTGTTCGGATTCGAGCATAAAATGGTGACCACTACCATGGTGAACGGGGAAGTACTGATGCGCGACCGGCAATTGCTCACCCTTGATGAGGCCGAAGTTGCGGCCAAGGCCCGCGAGCTGGCGCCGCAGGTCTGGGCGCGCTACACGCAATTCGTCGAGGCAGCGCTCAACGAGGAGAAAACCGCGTGACTCTTGGCAAAAAGACCATCGCTATTTTGGGCGGCACCGGCCAACTCGGCCCCGGTTTGGCGCTGCGCTGGGCGCATGCCGGCCACCGCGTCATCATTGGTTCGCGCCAGGCGGAAAAGGCCGAGGGCGTAGCTGCGGAATTGAATGCCGAATTGGGTAATGCTTCCATCGAAGGCATGCAAAACGCGGATGCGGCCAAGGCTGCTGATTTGTGTGTGCTCACTGTCGAGCAGCATGCCCACCAGGTTGCGCTTGAATCTGTGAAAGGCGCCCTTGCCGGGAAAATATTGGTGGATACCACGGCGCGCATCAGTTTCCCGGATCTGACACCTCCCACGCCTCCAGCCGCTGCGCAAATCGCCCAGCAGCTATTGGGTAAGGCTGCGCCCGTGGTCGCCGCCTTCCAGACTGTCCCGGCGGCCTCGTTGCGCAAGGATTATAAAGAGCCAATAGATTCGCATGTCCTCGTATGCAGCGATGATATCGAGGCGGCGGAAACCGTCATGGCCTTGGCGCGCGATGCCGGTCTGCTGGCCTATTACGCCGGCACCCTGGATCAGGCCATCGTGATCGAGGGGCTGACTTCCGTGTTGGTTTCTATGAATAAGCATTACAAGAGCCGCCACGGCACCTTCAAAGTGGCTGGCATTTCCACCAAGAAGAATTCTTGAAACCTCTGGTTCTCACTCCCCTAGAAGGCATTCCGCTAATTCAACGCGGCGACGATCTGCCAGCGTTGTTGCTGGCTGCGCTCAGCCGCCAGCACATTGAGTTGCTCAATGGCGATATCCTCGTGCTGGCCCAGAAAATCGTCTCTAAGGCCGAAGGTAGATTCGTGCAGCTGGGCACTGTGAATCCTGGCGCCAGGGCGCAGGAACTGGCCGGCCTTGTGGAAAAGGACCCGCGTCTGGTGCAACTGATCTTGGACGAGAGCCGCGAAGTGCTGCGCGCCCGGTCCGGTCTCGTTGTGGTAGAACATCGTCTTGGCTTTGTAAGCGCCAATGCCGGCGTGGATCATTCGAATGTGGACGGCAGCGAGGACACCGTCTTACTGTTGCCTAGAGATCCGGATGCTTCCGCGGGGTGGATCTGCGCCGCGCTCGAGGGAAGCAGTGGAACACAGCTAGGCGTGCTGATCATCGATTCGCACGGCCGCGCTTGGCGGGAGGGCACTGTAGGCGTGGCCATCGGCGTGGCCGGGTTGCCGGGCACAGTGGACTTGCGCGGCCGGCCCGACCTCTTCGGCCGCGAATTGCGCGCCACGGTATTGGGGGCCGCAGACGAACTAGCCGCGGCAGCTTCGCTGGTGATGGGGCAGGCGGGAGAAGGCTGCCCGGCCGTGCATGTGCGCGGCTTCCCTTATCCACTGCGTGAAGGCAAACTGGCCGAGCTTTTGCGGCCCAAAGAACGAGATGAATTTCGGTGATTACTCCGTCATTGCGAGGAGGGCGTCCAGCACCGCCTTTAGCGGTGCTGCCCGACGTGGCAATCTCCTAGCTGGAAGAAAGGAACTCCAATAT
Source organism: Anaerolineales bacterium (assembly GCA_040882365.1). Taxonomy (GTDB): domain Bacteria; phylum Chloroflexota; class Anaerolineae; order Anaerolineales; family UBA11579; genus JAMCZK01. Next base: position 7,535 of record JBBEBI010000027.1, on the reverse strand, counting down.
GAAGAATATTCCCGAATCGTTCAACGATCTGCTTAAAGATGAGACCAGGGCTTTTGCTTTCCTCGGCACCATCATGCCCAACGGCACACCTCAGGTGACCCCACTTTGGTTCAACGTCGAAGGGGATTACATCTTGATAAATTCGGCGCAGGGGAGGCAGAAAGACTTAAACATGCGCGCCCGCCCCAATGTGGCTCTGGCTATCATGGATCCCAAGAAGCCCTATCGCTATTTGCAGATACGCGGCAAGGTAGTGGAGATCACTGCCGAGACGGGGGCCGAGCACATCCATGCGCTTTCCAGGAAATATCGCGGCCACGATTACGACATTCCTTCCGGCATGGTGCGCGTTACCTACAAGATCAAGCCGCTCAAAGCCAGCACCATGGGCTAATCCGGTCATTGCGAGGTGGCAGGGCGCGCACGCGTGACGTACAAGTTCCAGCCCGAACATGTGAATATGATGACAGTTGAGAACTGAGAGAGCATTTTTTGTGTAGTTGGTTCGACCTGAAGAAGGTAGAGCGATGACGAAAAAAAGCGCTAAGTTGCTCAATTCCATTTTCAAATCCCACCGATATCTCCTGGATGATGCTGCTAAGGCGACAGCCGTAGTAGACATCCGTATTCCAACTGACGGGATTTATACAACAAGTGTGTTCTTCAACACCGATGGGGAACATCTTCTGTTCAATGACACGGACCTTTCTTCGGTGTTTGCCAACCTGAAGCTAAATGCCCAAGTAAGATTTACGATCTCAAATCCTAAAGATGTCGATGACTATATCCAGTTTCACGGTAGAGTGAAGATCACACATGAGAAAGCGGCTGAACATGCCGAGGCCCTATTAGGCAAATACGGCCCACAAATATGGTTTCATTCGGGTAACCGCGTCATGTTTGTCCTAACACCAGACAGAGTCGCTCTTTGGCCTCCTCAACGTTAACCCCTGCCACCTTGCACTCCTGGCTGCGCTCGCGCCGATCCGTACGACGGTTCCTGGCAAAGCCGGTTGCGCCTGACATGATCACGCGCATCCTGGAAACCGCCACCTGGGCGCCAAATGCTCACAACCGCCAACCCTGGCGTTTCGTGCAGCTGTCTTCGGCCGAGAGCCGCGAGAAGTTGACCGACGCCATGGCCTCCGATTTCGAGCGCGCTTTGCAGGCTGAAGGCCTTGACGCGGAGCAGATTACGGCTCAACTCAAACGTTCCAGGGATCGGATCACAGAGGCTCCCGAAGCCATCCTGTTATGCTTAGATACCAGCGTCCTGGATAAACACGAAGACGAAGGCCGCGCCCGCGGCGAACATCTGATGGCCGTGCAAAGCGTAGCCTTGGCCGGCGGGCAACTGCTGCTGGCCGCCCACGCCGAGGGTCTGGCTGGCGTATGGATGTGCGCCCCGCTTTTTGTGCCTGAGGAGGTGAGGCGAGCGCTGGAGCTTCCGGAAAGCTGGGAAGCGCAAGGGCTAATCTTGTTAGGATGGAGGGATAAAGAAGGTCCGCACAAAGAACGTCTGGATATTGGCCGGGTTAAGCGCGTTATTTAATCGAAACCCGATTCCTGCGGGCCGCGCGAACTTCTTCAGCCTTAAGTTCGCTGAGAGCCCGGCATTTGAAAGGGATTTAACGATCAACTATTCTTTTGGATAATGATAGTCATGCATGAGGATAGCAAGAGTCAGAAAAAGCATAGCAGAATACTGCGACCGCTGGTCATCCTGCTGCTCGGCGCGGCATTCTTGAGCGCGATATATTTGGCCGTCATCGCGTTTGCCACCGGGTCTTTAGGTCCACTCAGCGCGCTGCCCCCCGACTCCTCCAACGCGGGCGAAAGTTTCGCTACCCGAACGCCGTTCAGGAATGCCGTTACGCTCATCCCAACGCATACGTCGACTCCTGAACCCACACCGACCCCTGAACCCACACCGACCCCTGACGGTCCGCCGATCTCGCTCGACGATTACGAGCGGCTGTTTGCCGGTGTCTTTTACAAGAGGCAGATCAGCAGTTCTCCCCGGCCGTACATCGCCTATATCGTGGTGGTAGACCTCAATAAGCGCAATATCGATCTGATGG
>JBBEBI010000027.1:0-5354 GCA_040882365.1 Anaerolineales bacterium | reverse complement strand
TACATCGCCTATATCGTGGTGGTAGACCTCAATAAGCGCAATATCGATCTGATGGTCACTCCCGAAGAGGGACTAGGCCAGACGACCTCGCAATTCCTGGAGAGCTACGGCCTGCAACTCGCAGTCAATGGAGACGGTTGGGTCACGAAAAACGATCCGATCGGATTCGCGGCCTCAGAGGGGGAGGTGTATTCCGAGGATTCGCAGGAACCGACCATATACATTTCCAAGAACGGGATCGTGAAGATCGGCGGCAACCCCCCTGAAAGGAAGATTTGGCACGCCATTTCCGGTTCGCATACGCTGGTCAGAAATGGGCGTCTCGATGAAAAGATCCGCACCTGCGCGTTGCCGGAAGTGTATTGCCAGGACCTAGCGCCGAGGACGTCGATCGGGCTCTCAGCAGGGAACTACTTGATCATCGTCCTGGTGGAAGGGCCGCCCTCGGAGCCGCGGGAGGCATTGACGCTGGAAGAACTGGCCAATTTACACCTCCAGTTGGGCTCGATCGATGCCATCGCCATGGACGGCGGCGGTTCGACCACACTTGTTGTAGACCACGGCGGCGTGCCGCAAATCCTGAACAATCCTACCGATGGGACGGAACGGGTTATTGCAAACCACCTGGGGATTTTCGTTCGCAACCGCGCCGACGGCGATTAGAATGCGAGCAGTCCGACGTGTTATCGGCTACGACCCATCCATCCAAATCTCAATTGGGGTGATGGCCTATGAAGGCACTGCTTACTTTCGAACGCCTGCTTCGATTGGCCGCGCTTCCTCGGCCTTCAGGTCGCCGTGGTCCCGCAATCTGAAGCGTCCTCTCCGCGCCGAGTAATATCTCAAATGAAAATCGTTGCTCTTGCCGGCGGGGTGGGGGGCGCCAAATTGGCAGATGGCCTTGCTCAAATCCTTCCGCCTGAAGACCTCACCGTCATCGTCAACACCGGGGATGATTTCGAGCACTTCGGTCTCACCATCTGCCCCGACCTGGACACAGTCTGCTACACCCTGGCCGGCATCGCCAACCCCGAAACCGGCTGGGGCCGCGTGGGCGAAACACAGCAGGCATTAACCAGCGTCGAACTCCTCGGCGGGCCGACCTGGTTTTGGCTGGGGGACCGCGACCTGGGCACCCACCTGGAACGCACCCGCCGCCTGCAGGCGGGCGATATGCTCTCCGCCATCACTGCCGATTTCTGCCGCGCCTGGGGCATCCGCGCCCGCGTGCTGCCCATGAGCGACCAGGCGGTGCGCACCATAGTGGTCACTGAGCAGGGCGAGCTCGCCTTCCAACATTATTTCGTCGAGCGCGCCTGCGAACCCAAGGTGATCTCCTTCCACTTCACCGGTCTGGACAAGGCCAAGCCGGCGCCAGGCGCCTTGGAAGCCATCGCCGCCGCTGACCTCATCCTCATTTGCCCCTCCAATCCCTGGGTCAGCATCGCGCCCATCCTGGCCATCCGAGAATTGCGGGCTGCGCTGGCCGGAAAATGCGCGCTGGCTGTTTCACCCATCATCGGCGGCAGGGCCGTCAAGGGCCCGGCCGCCAAGATGTTCAGCGAACTGGGCATCCAGCCCAGCGCTTTCGCCGTGGCCCGATACTACAGCAGCCTGCTAGCTGGTTTCGTGTTAGACGAAATAGATTCTGGCCAAGCTGCCGCGGTCCGCGAACTCGGTATAATGCCTTTGGCCGCCGCCACCCTGATGCAAAGCCGGGACGACCGCGCCCGGCTGGCCCAGCAGGTGCTGGATTTCGGCGCCAGCCTGTTAGCAAAATGAGCTTCAGCCTCCCTCTCGAAGGAGCAACCTAAATGGCATTATGGGCCATAGTTCCGGTCAAGCCGTTGCGCCGCGGCAAGTCGCGGCTTTCCCCCGTGATGTCCGAAGACGACCGCGCCGAATTGAACCAGCGCTTGCTCCTCCGCACAGTGGATATCCTCAAGCAAATCCCTGAACTCGGCGATGTGCTGGTCGTGAGCCGCGACCCAGAGGCGCTGGCCTTGGCGCGCGACCATGGCGCCCGCACCCTGCAAGAAGACGGCGCTCCGCATCTCAACGTCGCGTTGCAGCGCGCCACGGTCGTGGCGAAAAGTTACATGGCCGAATCGGTCCTTATCCTACCCGCAGACCTGCCACAGATCAGCAAAGAGGATATTGTTGCCATGCTGGAAGCCGGGCGCGAGGCCGCCCCCGTAGTCGTGATCGCTCCCGACCATCGCCGCGAAGGCACCAATGCCCTGTTCATCGCCCCGGCCGGCCTGATCGAATACGATTTTGGCGCCGGTTCCTTTCAGCGCCACTGCGACCGCGCCCGCCAGGCCGGCGCGCAACTGAAGATTCTCGATCTGCTTTCGCTGGCCCGGGATGTAGACGTCCCAGAAGACCTGGGCTTTCTGACTCCCATTGCCTGACAAGGAGTGACCATGGCAAAGCGCGTTGCCCTTTACCTGCAGGATGCCCACGACCTGCGCGATGGCCTGGATTACGTGCGCTACGCCGAGCAGCGCGGCTTCGAGGCCGTGTGGCAAGCCGAGTCGCGCCTGGTGCGCGATGCCATCGTGCCCATGGCTGCTTACGCCGCAGTCACTGAACGCATCAAGATCGGCTCCGGCGTCATCAACAATTGGACGCGCAACATCGGCCTGCTGGCCGCCACCTTCCTGACCCTGGACGATTTGGCCCCCGGCCGCATCATCTGCGGCTTGGGCGCCTGGTGGGACCCGCTGGCGCGCAACGTGGGCATCGAGCGCCGCAAACCGTTGCTCGCCATGCGCGAGACCATTGAGGTCATGCGCCGCCTGCTCAAAATGGAGCGCGTCACCTTCCACGGCGAGTTCCACAATGTGGAAGGTATCGAACTCGATGTCGTGCACGGCCGGCGGGAGCCGCGCGACGTAAAGCTCATGATCGGCGCCACCGGCGGCAAGATGATGGAGCTGGCCGGCGAGATCGCCGATGGCGCCGTGCTCAACTACTGCGTGCCGCCCGAATATAACGACGAAGCCCTGAAGCAATTGGAAGCCGGCGCCAAGAAGGCCGGCCGCAAGCTGGAGGACATCGATCGGCCGCAGCTCATCGTCTGCTCTGTGGACCACGACCGCAAGGTAGCCATCGATACGACGCGCGGGCTGTTGGCCCAGTATCTGGCGCAGCAGCCGCACATCGCCAAAGCTTCCGGGGTTTCAGCGGACGTCGTCAAGAGCATCCAGGCCATCCTCGGCTGGCCTGCCACTCACGAACAGATTGACAAGGCCAAGCATCTCGTGCCGGAAGATCTGATCCACCGCATCACCGCCTCCGGCACACCCGACGAGGCCCGCGCCAAGGTGCAGGAATACATCAAGCGTGGCGCCACCTGTCCGATCTTGTATCCAGTTGGTGGGGATGTGCGATTGTTGATTGATACTTTCGCGATCAATTAATCTGTTAATCGGTAAATCGATACCAAGGAAAATGGCGACTATCAAGGAATTTGAGAAGTTGCAAGTATGGAAAGCCGCTCGGATTCTGAACAATGTCATTTATGAAATGACAAAACAAACCGCCTTCTCGAAAGACTACGCATTGCGAGACCAGATTAGGAAAGCCAGCATTTCGGTGATGAGTAATATTGCGGAAGGCCTTGATGCAGGTTATGACGGTGAGTTCATTCGCTTCTTGAGCTACTCGTTTAGGTCTGTCGCCGAAATACAATCCCAACTGTATACGGCTTTGGACGAGAAATACATAGATCAGGAAGCATTTCGAACAGCATATGATCAAGGTGTGGACATAAGGAAGCAAATCCGTGGACTGATCACATACCTTGCGAAGAACAAGAGGCCAGGTCTATCTGTTCGCGAGGATCGGTCCAACTATAGTGTCGATAAGGATTACGCAGGCGATGGCTTTGACCTTCCCTCACATTTTACTACCTTCAATTAACTGATTAGCAGATTAGCCGATTTCTTATGTCCTCGCCTTTGCAGCATAAACTCCCCAACTCTCGCAACTGCTTCGCGTGCGGCCTTGAGAATCCCATCGGCCTCAAGCTCACCTTCTACGCACAACCCGATGGCAGTGTGGCGGGCGAGTACACCATCCCGCGGCAGTTCGAGGGCTATCCTAGCGTCGCTCATGGCGGCGTCATCGCCTCCATCCTGGACGAAGCCGTCAGCCGCGTCTTCATGGTCGCCGACCACAATCGCTTCATGTACACCGGCCGCCTGACTACACGGCTGCGCCGCCATGTTCCCATCGAGCAACCCTTGCGCATCACTGCCCGCGCCCTCAAGGACCGCGGCCGCACAGCCGAGGCCGAGGCACAGATCTTCGGCCCCGGCGGCGAATTGTTAGCTGAGGGTCAGGCTCTCCTGGTCGCGTTGCCGCCCGAGGATTTGGAGCGCGACTTGCAAGAACTAGGCTGGCGCGTGTATCCTGATTGAGCCAATGATTACGGAATATCATCGCCCCGTAACCCTCGAGGCCGCCCTCAAGCTGCTGCGCCGCAAGCAGCCGCAAACCCGGCCGCTGGGCGGCGGCACCATCCTTGCCGCGCCGTCCTCCGAGGCGGTCGCCGTGATCGACCTGCAAGCCCTCAAGCTCAACAAGATCGCCCTGCGCGGTAAGAACCTGCACATCGGCGCCACCGCCACTCTGCAAGCCTTGCTGGATACTGAGGGGTTGCAGCCAGCGCTCTCTGCCTCCATCGGCCACGAAGCCACCTACAACCTGCGCCAGGTGGCCACGGTGGCCGGTAGCCTGGTTGCCGTCGGAGGCCGCTCCCCCTTTGCCGCCGCCATGCTCGTGCTGGACGCCCAGCTCGAGCTGCAGCCCAAAGACGAAGCCATGAGCTACGGCGATCTGCTCGCCCTGCGCCTCGAAAAGCTGCGCGGCAAACTGATCACCAAGGTCACATTCAGCCTCGCCCCCAAGCTCAGTTATCAGTACGTAGCCCGCACCCCCGCCGATCTGGCTATCGTCTCTGTGACCGTGGCCCAGTGGCCCTCCGGCCGCACCCGTCTCGTCGTTGGCGGCTTCGGCCCCGCGCCCGTCCTCGCCCTCGACGGCCGCGATTCCAGCGGCCTGCCCGAAGCCCTCGAAAATGCGCTTAGCGCCGCCAGCGACCAGTGGGCCAGCGCCGAATATCGCATCGAGGCGGCGAAGGCGTTGTTGGTTCGCGCGGTCTCCGAAATGCAGGACCAACATGATTAACCATTGCCCTGTCATTTCGACGAGCGGCGATGCCGTGAGGAGAAATCCCTTTGCAGACAGGGTCTGCATTCGGATTCCAGAGGGATTCCTCTTCGGCCTAAGGCCTCATCGGAATGACAAACGAGGGACCCAAGTTACATGAAAATAGAACTCTCCGT
>JBBEBI010000026.1:0-26949 GCA_040882365.1 Anaerolineales bacterium | reverse complement strand
GCCCCGGCGGCCTGGGCGGCCGCGACCTGTGGCTCACGGCGCGGGAGGGCGAGGGCTGGTCGCAGCCGGTCAACCTCGGCGCGCCGCTCAACACCGCCGGCGACGAGAACCGACCCTACCTCAGCCCCGATGGCTCTGTGCTCTACTACGACGGACTCAGCCAGCAGGGCTACCCGGGGCCGGCCATCTTCCGCTCGACCCGCCAGCCCGATGGCAGTTGGAGCCAGCCCGAAGAGCTCATCTCGCAATTCGCCGGCGAGCCGGCCCTCAGCGCCGACGGCCACACCCTCTACTTCGTCCATGCTTACTTCGCCGCCGACCTCAGCCGCATGCTCGAATCCGACATCTACGTCGTGGAGATCCCGTAGACCCCTTTGTCATTCTGAGCGGGTCTTTTCGCCTTGTCATTTCGAGTGAGCTTGAGCTAGCCGAAGGCGGGCGAAAGCGACGAGAAAATCCTATGGTGATTCTATTACTAGGAAACTCACTGGAAAAGACTCCAACCGACCGCCTCACCTTGCACCATCCCTCTTGTCACTTCGAGCGAAGCCGGAAGCTAGAACCCGCCCTGAGCCTTCTCCCTAATCACTAATCACCAATCACTATTCACTTTCACCTTCCCTTAAACCCAAACCGCACCCTTGCGGGTGCGGTCCGGTAGTGAGGAGGAGATCTCATCTATGGCCCTATCCTAGCGCGCCAATCTAAAATCCGGCTAAGTTTCGCGTTAGCAATGCATTAAAGCCCCTCATTAGAACTACTTCACAAACCTTCCCATTTCCCCAACTTTCCTCTAGCCCGTGTTATCTTCCTGCCACATTCAGGGAGGACATCTTTGCACGCTCGGCTGTCAAGCAGCTTGATGATATGGCTACCCCTTAAACCCCCGAAAATAAGTAGCAATAGCTTGTCAAGTTGTAACGGCCCTGTGTCGCGTCGTTACATTACAACTTTCCCAAGTTTCACCTCGCCCCCTCCCGCGCAACACTCAGGCCAGTGCCTTGCGAATCTCCTCCTCGCTCACCGGCCCGACGCGCAATATGCGCGGCTCGTCGCCGGTCAGGTCCACCACCGTGGAGGGCGCCTCGCCGGGCGTGATCCCGCCGTCCAGCACCAGCTCAATGCGCCCGCCCAGCTGCGCCAGCACCTCCTCGGCGCTGCGGGCGTTGGCGCCGCCCGCCAGGTTCGCCGAGGTCACCGCCATCGGCCCGGCGGCGGCCAGCAGGAAGAGGCCGACGATGAAGAGTACATTGAGCAGCAAGTGCCTGCGCTGCTCCCGGGCTGGCACTTCCCGTTCGATGGTCTTCTTCAGTAGATAGAAGGCGACCATGCTGGCCAGCGCCAGGAGCATGTTGTTGAGGTCCACCCAGCGCAGGAATTCGTTGGGCAGCACGTAGCCCAGCGTCCATGGGCTTAGGCGATTGACAGATACCAACACGGCCAGCAGGGATTGCACGCCGAGCAAGATATGGATGCGCTTCATGGCTCCTCCAAAGTCGCAATTACATCATGATTTCCCCACTGCCGCCCAAGCTTTTCAACTCCCTCCCGTCTTAGATTCTTGTAAGAATAACCTGGGCTGTGGCTCGTTTTCTTGACTAGGCCTCGCTGCCTTGTTAAAATGGCTATTGGCCTGATTTAGCACTCTCATGTTGAGAGTGCTAAAAACAAACATGAACTCGCTAACTGACCGCCAAAAACTGATCCTGGGACTCATCGTCCAGGACTACGTGGAATCCGCCCAGCCTGTCGGCTCCAAGCATCTGGTGGAGCACTATGGGCTGGACGTCAGTTCCGCCACCATCCGCAACGAGATGGCCGAGCTGACCGAGACCGGCTTCCTGCGCCAGCCGTTCACCTCGGCGGGGCGCGTGCCCACCGAAGAAGCCTTCCGCTTCTTCGTGGGCGAACTCATGCACCGCCAGGAACTGCCCGCCTCGCTCAAGCACACCATCAGCCACCAGTTCTACCAGGCGCGCCACGAGGTGGGCAACTGGATGCGGCTGGCGGCCTCGGTGCTGGCCACGCAATCCAAGGCGGCTTCGCTTATCACGCCGCCGCAAACCCAGCAGGCGCGTTTCAAGCACCTGGAACTGATCGTCACCAGCGGCAAGCAGGTGCTCATGGTGCTGGTGCTGGAAAGCGGCCAGGTGGTGCAACAAATGCTGGTGCTCAAGGAAGCCTTCCCACAGGAGCGCCTAAGTTCCACTGCCGAGCACCTCAATAATCTTTTGCGCGCCAAGGCCGTGACGGAGATGCCCGCTCCCCCCGTGGAGATGGGCACACTGGCCAGCGAGCTCTTCCAACTGGTGAAAGTGGAACTGGAGCGGCTGGGCAGCGGCTTCGGCGAAGTCTTCCATGACGGCTGGACCAATGTGCTGGCCGAGCCGGAATTCAGCGAAGGCGACGCCGCCCAGCGCGCCTTGCGCGTGCTGGAGGAACGGCCGCTGCTGGAAGACCTGCTCAGCCAGGTGATGACCGACAGCCAGATCGGCGGGGTGCAGGTGCTCATCGGTGGGGAAGGGCGCTGGCAGCAGCTCAACGATTTCTCGCTGGTATTGGCCCGCTATGGCTCGGCCACTGCGGCCAGCGGCTACCTGGGTGTGCTGGGCCCCATCCGCATGTCGTATGGCCGCGCCGTGTCTACTGTGGATTATGTGGCCGGGCTGCTGAGCGAGATGGTGAGCGAGTCGATGACCGCGCCGAGTGATCAATAGGAATCATAGATGAAGGATAAAGATAAAGACCAGGCAATTAATGAAGACGAGCAAACTGCCGAGGGGGAGCAGGGGAGCCCGCGTGCAGAAGCGCAAGTCGACGGGAGCGCCGAATTGATCGCGCTTCAAGAGAAGCTGGCTGAGACGGAGGCCAGGGCCGCCGAGCATCTGGACGGCTGGCAGCGCGCCCAGGCCGAATTCTCCAATTACAAGAAGCGCCTTGCCCGCGAGCAGGAGCAGCAGGCGGCCGAAGTGCGCGGGCGCGTGCTGAAGCGTTACCTGGAGATCGTCGATGACCTGGAGCGCGCCCTGAAGAACAGCCCGCACGAAGATGAAGGCGCCACCTGGGCCGAGGGCATCGACCTGATCTACAAGAAGCTGATCAGTTTTTTGGAGAGCGAAGGGCTGGAGCGTTTTGATCCGCTGGGCGAACTCTTCGACCCGAATCTACATGAAGCAGTGACCCAAGAAGAAAGCAAAGACCACGAAAGTGGCGTCATTATCGAAGTGCTGCGGCCGGGCTACATGCTCGGGGAGCGCGTGCTGCGCCCCGCAGCCGTTAAAGTTGCGAAGTAAACGAGGAGACAGACATGGCAAAGATCATTGGCATTGACCTGGGCACCACCAACAGCGTGGGCGCGGTGATGGAAGGCGGCGAGCCCGTCGTCATCCCAACCGCAGAAGGTGACCGGCTGGTCCCCTCCGTGGTGGCCGTGAACAAGAACGGCGAACGCATGGTGGGGCGCCCGGCGCGCAACCAGGCGGTGGTTAACCCGGAGAACACCGTCTATTCCATCAAGCGCTTCATGGGACGCAAATATAGCGACCCCGAAACGGCCAAGGCTCTGGAAGTGGTTCCCTATCACATCATCAAGGGCGCCGGGGAAGGTATCGAGGTCGAGCTGGGCGGCAAGAATTACACCCCGCCGGAGATCTCGGCCATGATCCTGGGCAAGATCAAGCGCGACGCCGAAGCCTATCTCGGCGAGCCGGTGACGCAAGCGGTCATCACCGTGCCGGCCTACTTCAACGACGCGCAACGCAACGCCACCAAGGACGCCGGCAAGATCGCCGGGCTCGAGGTGCTGCGCATCATCAACGAACCCACCGCCTCATCGCTGGCCTACGGGCTCGACAAGAAAAAGAACGAGGTCATCGCCGTGTACGATCTGGGCGGCGGCACGTTCGACATTTCCATCCTGGACGTCGGCGACGGCGTCTTCCAGGTGCGCTCCACCTCCGGCGACACCTTCCTGGGCGGCGACGATTTCGACCAGCGCGTCATCAATCACCTGGCGGAACAGTTCCAAAAGGACCAGGGCATCGACCTGCGCAAGGACCGCCAATCGTTGCAGCGTCTCAAGGAAGCCGCCGAGAAGGCCAAGATCGAGTTATCCACGCTGCAGGAGACCGAGATTAACCTGCCCTACATCACCGCGGATGCCTCCGGGCCCAAGCACCTGGTCACAAAGCTCAACCGCTCCAAGTTAGAGCAGCTCACCGCTGATCTGGTCGAGCGCACCATGGGCCCCGTGCGCCAGGCGCTCAAGGACGCCGACCTGAAACCCAGTGACATCAACGAAGTGGTGTTGGTGGGCGGCATGACGCGCATGCCCGCCGTGCAAGAGGCGGTGCGCAACGCCTTCAGCAAGGAGCCCCACAAAGGCGTGAACCCCGACGAAGTCGTGGCCGTGGGCGCCGCCATCCAGGCGGGCGTGCTGGGCGGCGATGTCAAAGACATCCTGTTGCTGGACGTGACCCCGCTGACCCTGTCCATCGAGACGCTGGGCGGCGTGGCCACTCCGTTGATCGAGCGCAACACGACCATCCCGACGCGCAAGAGCCAGATCTTTTCCACCGCCGCGGATAATCAGAACCAGGTAGAGGTGAATGTCCTGCAGGGCGAACGCCCCATGGCGGTGGATAACAAATCCCTGGGCCGCTTCGTGCTGGACGGCATCCCGCCGGCGCCGCGCGGCATCCCGCAGATCGAAGTGACCTTCGACATCGATGCCAACGGCATTTTGAACGTGACCGCCGCCGACAAAGCCACCGGCCGCAGCCAGCACATCACCATCACGGCTTCCTCCGGGCTTTCCGATGAGGAAGTGGAGCGCATGCGCAAGGAAGCTGAGGCGCACGCCAGCGAAGACAAGAAGCTCAAGGAGCTGGTGGAAGCGCGCAACACAGGCGACAGCGCCTCTTACACCGCCGAGAAGACGGTGAAGGACCTGGGCGACAAAGTGAAGCCCGAACGCAAGAAAGAGATCGAGGACGCGGTTGCCAAGCTGCGCGGCCTGCTGCCCGGCGAGGATGCCGCGGCCATCAAGTCCGCCACCGAGGCGCTGATGGAGATCGTGCAGAAGCTGGGCGCTGAAGCCTACCAACAGGGTGGGGCGCAGGGTCCCACGGCCGGCCAGCAGCCTGGCGGCGAGCAGAAGCCCGGCGGAGCTGGGAAGGGTGGCGAAGACGTGGTGGAAGGCGAGTTCAAAGAAGCGTAACAGGCAACGGGCGGGTTGAGAAACCCGCCCCTACGCCTTACTAATCCCTTAATCCTTGGCTACCAAGCGCGATTATTACGATATTTTAGGCGTTCACCGTAACGCACCGCCGGAAGAGATCAAAGCCTCCTTCCGGCGTTTGGCGCGCCAGTATCACCCGGACGTGAACAAATCCCACGACGCCGAAGAGCGCTTCAAAGAGCTCAACGAAGCCTACGCCGTGCTGGCCGATGAGCAGAAGCGGGCAGCCTACGACCGCTTCGGGCACGCCGGGTTGGACGGCATGGGCGGCATGCCCGATTTCACCAACGTGGACCTGGGTGACATCTTCCAGGAGTTGTTCGGCTTCGGCTTCGGCCGCCGCTCCAACCAGCAGCAGCGCAACGCGCCGCGCCGCGGGGCCGACCTGCAGTACAACCTGACCCTCACCTTCGAAGAAGCCGTGTTCGGCGCCGCGAAGCAGGTGGAATTCACCCGCGACGAAGTCTGCGCCCGCTGCGAGGGGACGGGCGCCGAGCCGGGCACTGCCAAATCCAGCTGCCCAACCTGCGGCGGCCGCGGCGAAGTGCGCCAGACGCGCCAGACCTTTTTCGGCAACATGGTGCAGGTGGTCACTTGCCCCAATTGCCGCGGTACGGGCGAAATGATCGGCACACCGTGCAAGGAGTGCAACGGCCGCGGATTGCAGCGCAAGACGGTGAATCGTATGGTCAACATCCCCGCGGGAGTGGACAGCGGCACGCAGGTGCGCCTGGGCGCCGAGGGGCAGCCGGGCAGCAACGGCGGGCCGCAAGGCGACTTGTACATCGCTATCAGCGTGCGCGACCATAAGTACTTCCGCCGCCGTGAGGATGACGTTCTGCTGGATCTTGACATCAATGTAGCCCAGGCGACCTTGGGCGCCGAAGTGGAAGTGCCCACGGTGGACGGGCCGACGGTGTTGAGCATTCCCTCGGGCGTGCAGCCCGGCAAGGTGCTGCGCATGCGCGGCAAGGGCGTGCCGCACCTGCATGGCGGCGGGCGCGGCGACCAGTTGGTGATGCTCAATGTGGCCATCTCGCACAAGCTGAATGCCGAGCAGCGCAAACTGTTCGAGCAGCTGGCGGCCGCTATGGGCAGCGAAGTGCAGCCCAGGGAGAGCGGCTGGTTCGATAAGCTGCGGGATGTGTTGGGGGGATAAGCCTTAAAAAGCAAGGTTTCACGTCAAACCATCAACGCCATCGAGACTGGCAAGTACGATCCCAGCCTGGGTTGGCCTTCAAACCGGCGGCCATTTTCGGTGCAAAGATCGAAGAGATCTTCCAGAACGAAAGATGAGGAGGTTCCCCGTCGTTATGATTTCGAATTTCTAATTAAATCAGACCTCGCTTTTTGCAGAATGTGGTTTTTTGGAAGACATCGCTACAAGGGATTCTTCGGCTCGCCGAGCTCGCCTCAGAATGACACATAGGAATGTAGGGGCGGCGCATGCTTCGCCCCTGCCGCGCCCAATGCTATACTGCGCGGTGTGCCCGCTAGCTGGCTGCGCATCTCCCTGGAAGTTGACCCCGAATTAGCCGAAGCCGTCTCCGAAGTGCTCGCCCGCTATATTCCCGGAGGCATAGCCATCGAGAGCACCGCGGTGCAAGCTGACGCCGAGGACGAGGGCCGCGCAATCGGCCCGCTGCGCGTGATGGGCTACATCCCGGTGGACGAGGCCCTGGAAGAAACGCGCGCCCGGATCGAACAAGGCCTGCGCTACCTGGCCCTGATCCAACCCATCCCCGAGCCGAAATATGAGACCATCCAGGAGCAAAACTGGATGGAAGCCTGGAAGCAACATTACAAACCCCTGGTTGTTGGCGAGAGGTTGCTGATCTTGCCGGCCTGGATGCAAATCGAAACCGGCGGCCGCATTCCGGTCCGCATCGAGCCGGGCATGGCCTTCGGCACCGGCGTGCATCCCACCACGCAGCTCGGCCTGCAACTGCTGGAGCGCTATGTGCGATCGGGAGACTCGGTCATCGACGTGGGCTGCGGGTCGGGCATTCTGGCCATCACCGCGGCCGGGCTGGGGGCGGCATCCGTGACTGCAGTGGACACCGACGCGCAGGCGCTGGGCAACGCGCGCCACAACGCGCAATTGAATAGGGTTGTAATTGAGATCGGGGTGGGGTCGGTGGGGGAATTGCTGGCGGGTCAATTCGGATTGCGGCAGGCGGATGTGGTGGTAGCCAACATCCTGGCGCCAGTGCTCATCCGGCTGCTGGATGTGGGGTTGGCGAAACTGATGAAACTGGATGCGGTGCTGCTGCTTTCCGGGATCCTGGTGGAGCAAGCCGCGGAGATGCGTGGGGCTATAAATAAATACGAATTAGATGTTGTCAGCGAAGAAAGGATGGGGGATTGGATCGCCTATGCGTTAGCGCGTCGGTAGTGGCGTTTGCCTTCTACTCCATCGCCCGCCATCCTAATCTCAATCCACATCCCTGCCCATGGGCTGCCACAGCTCGATGGGATTGCCCTCCGGGTCCTTTAGGTGAGCAAAGCGCCCATTGGGAAAAGTGTCTGGATGGACCTTCACTTCGATGCCCGCCGCGTGTAGTTGGGCAGCCATGGCGTCCAGGTCCCGCACGCGGAAGTTCACCATCCAGACTTTGGCCGCATTTCCAAAGTATTCCGTGTCTTCGGGAAAAGGCTCAAACACTGTGACCCCGGCTTCCTGCCGCCAACTGTCCCCTTCGTGGTTTTTAGGTGTCAGCGTTATCCCTAGCTGATCCTGATACCACTTGGCTAGGGCCTGCGGAATTTTTGCTCTGAAGAACAAACCACCAATTCCGGTAACCTTTTCCATGTAACTAGCGCTCCATCCAGCGTTCCAGGCCTTCGGGCGGCTGGTAGGCGGCCAAAGCGTCCAGCAGCGCTTCGGGTTCTTCGGCCTGCTGGTATAGCTTCTGGTGCTCCCAAAAGGTAAAGCCCTCTTTGTTGGCGTGCTCCAGGAATTTCAGCAGGTGATCGAAATATCCAAACACGTTCAGTACGCCCACGGGTTTGGTGTGCAGACCGATCTGCGCCCAGGTGAGTGCCTCGAAGAGTTCCTCCAGTGTGCCAAAACCACCGGGCAGAGCCACGAAGGCATCGGCCAGTTCGGTCATGCGCGCTTTGCGGGCGTGCATGCCATCCACCAGTTCCAGGCGGGTCAGGCGCTGGTGCGCCATGCTGGGTTTGTTGAAGCGCAATGGCAGTACGCCGATCACTTCGCCGCCCGCGTCCAGTACGGCGTCGGCCACCGCGCCCATGAGGCCGGTGCTGCCGCCCCCAAAGATGAGCTGCAGGCCGCGATTGGCCATGACCTCGCCCATGTGGCGAGCAGCGGCGATGTATTTGGCGTCCACTTCAGCGGAGGAGCCGCAGAATACGCAGACGGCTTTCATTTGGTTTCCTGTTCCCTGGCCTCTTCGATCAATTTCCAATCCTTGTCGCTCAGGTCAGCGCGCTCAAGCAAGTCGGGGCGTCGTTGGGCGGTACGCAGCAAGGACTGCTGCCGGCGCCAGCGTTCGATGCGCGCATGGTCACCGGACCGCAGCACTTCGGGGATCTCCCAGCCGCGGAAGGATGGTGGGCGGGTATAGTGCGGATGCTCAAGCAACCCGCCGGCGTGCGAATCAGTGAGCGCCCCTTCGGGGTCACCCAGGGCGCCGGGCAAAGTGCGCGCTACGGCGTCGATCAGGATGAGGGCAGGTAGCTCGCCCCCGGTGAGCACGTAATCGCCGATGGAAATTTCGTCAGTGGCCAAGTGTTGGCGCACGCGTTCGTCCACGCCTTCGTAGCGCCCGCAGATCAGGGCGATATGCATGCACCTTCCCAGCTCTTGGGCGACGGCCTGGGTGAACAGGCGCCCTTGGGGACTGAGCAAGATTACCGGGACCCGGGGTGGGGCGCCAAGCACGCTTTCCACCGCCGCGAAGATCGGCTCAGGCTTCATCACCATGCCGCCCCCGCCGCCGTAGGGTTCATCGTCAGTCACCTGGTGCTTGTCCGTGGCGTAGTCACGAATGTTGTTCACGCCCACGTCCAGTAAGCCGGCCTGGCGGGCACGGCCCAGGATGCTGGCGTCCAAGTAGGGGCCGAAGAGCTCGGGGAACAGCGTGAAGACTTCGATGCGCATAGGGGACATTCTAACTGCTTAGCAACAGGCATCAGGGAGCTGGCAATCGAGTGAAACCTGTTCACCAATCCCTAATCCCTTCTCACTTTCGACACGGTAGAATTTTCCCATGTATCTGCGGGGCAGCCGCTGGCATATGCAGCGGGAGCGGAAAAAGCGCCGGGTAAATCCGGCGCTAATCGGGTTAATCCTCATGATGGCTGCGGCGGCCTGCTATTTCAACCAATACGTGGTGCCCACCCTGCCGCTTCCACAGGCGCCCACGCTTACGCCGACCCGCGACCCCGAATCCTACATAAACGCCGCCGAGGCGGCGTTCGAGGGGGGCAACCTGCTGCAAGCCATCAGCAACTACGAACAGGCCATCATCGCAGATCCCGACAACCCCGCCATCTATATCGAGCTGGCGCGCATGCAGGTGTTTGCCGGGCGTTATGAAGCTGCTAAGACCAGCGTGAGCAATGCCCTGCTGCTGAGTCCCGATAATCCCACCGCGCTTTCTATCCTGGGGTGGACGCTGAATTTCCTTGGCGAGCGAGATTCCGCCGAGGCGGCCCTGGAACGCGCCTTGTTGCTTGACCCTAACAATCCCATCGCCCACGGCTTCCTGGCCGAAGTGCTGGCCGATAAGGGGGAGTACGAGCGGGCGGCCGAGGAATCCCGAGTGGCCGTGGACTTGAACGGCAGCTTGCTGGAGGTGCGCCGCTCGCGCGGCTATGTGCTGGAAGTCACCGGGAATCCCGAGGAAGCCGCCTTCCATTACGAAACGGCTATCGCCATCAATGCGCGCATTGCCGACTTGCATTTGGCGCTGGGACGCGTGTACCGCGCCATGGAGCGCTACGAGGATGCCATCAACGAATTTGTGGTGGCCGACTCCTTGAACCCCACCGATCCGCTGCCCGATACTTACATCGGCCTCATCTACATTACCACTGGCGAATTCGGTAAAGCCGTGCAAGCCATGCTGCAGGCAGCTTCTGAAGATCCATCCAATGCGTTCCGCCATGCCAATCTCGGCGTGGCTTATTACCGCAACCGCCAGCCCACCGAGGCGCTGGAGGCCTTGCACCTGGCTGTCCGCGGCGGTGTGACGCTGGATGGCGTGGTGGTCAATGGCCTGCTCCTGGACTCCCCGAACGTGGCGCCGTTCTACTATATCTACGGACTGTTGTTGGCGCGTGCTAATCGCTGCTCTGAGGCGCTGCCTATTTCGCAGGCGTTGATCGCCAGCGTACCCGACGATGAAGTGGCAGTGAGCAACGCGCAGGAAATGGTAACCATCTGCGAAGAGCAATCCGGGAACCCGGCGCCGACAGCTACGCCGCTTCCAACAATCCCGCCGGCCCCGACTGAAGGGTCCGAAATGATAATAGAGGCCACGCCCACGTATTGAGGCGGGAATCCGCGATGCGCGTCCGCCAACGGCGAACCCTGTTCCACGATCCCGGCATGCGCTCGAATCCATATCGCTTGATGGTATGGGGCATGCTGATTGTGGCCGGGCTGTATATGCTGTGGAACATCGACAGCGGGGCGATGCAGCCCCTGTTCCAACCCACCCTCACGCCCACGCGCAACGCAATTTCCTATCGGGAAGAGGGCACCGCGTTCTTTGAGGCTGGCAATCTGGATCAGGCCATCAATGCCTACCAGGATGCGCTGGCCGTCAATCCGCAGGATTACATGGGGTGGGCCGAGTTGGCGCGTATCCAGACCTATTCTTCGGCGCTGCTCACCCAGGACCGCCAGCGCGCTCGTTTAGCCGAAGCCTTGGCCAGCGCCGATCGGGCGGTGGAAGTGGCGCCCCAGGATAGTACAGTGCACGCGGTGCGCGCCTTTGTGCTGGACTGGTTGGCAAGCGCGTCCGGCACGGAAACGGAGCGGCAAGGCTTCATTTCCGAAGCCAGCAACGAGGCTGTGCTGGCCCTGCAACTGGATAATCTCAATGTGCTGGCCCTGGCCTACCAGGCGGAAATATATGCCGACCAGCAGCAATACACGCAGGCGGCCGAATATGCCGAGCGGGCCTTGTCTCTGGATCCGAATTCATTTGACACCTTGCGGGTGAGCGGTTACGTACTGGAGGCCAGCGCCAGTTATTCGGCTGCCATCGAACAATACAAGCACGCCGCCGAAGTGGCCCCCAACCAAACCTATATCTACATCCGCATTGGCCAGAACTACCGTGAGCTGGGCCTGCACGATCAGGCGTTAGAGTACTTCGACCGGGCGGCCAATATCAATGAGGGGTTGGGTATAGAGGACCCGCTGCCTTACATTGCCATCGCCAAAACGTACACGCGCATGGGCGAATTCTTCGCTGCAGCCCTGAACGCCGAAAAAGCTATCGACCTGGATCCCACTAACCCCGATTGGTATGGGCAGCTTGGCAGAATTTACTTCCAGGCGCGGAACTATGAAAGCGCGATTCCGGTTTTGCGCTGTGCGGTATCAGGCTGTTCCGATGTGGAAAATATAGAGGCAAGCGAGGGCCGCTGGACCGTTGCCGTGGGCGGCCTGCCTCTGGACAACAACACGCTGGTCTATTACTACACCTTCGGTTCGGTGCTGGCCGCCTTGGAGCAATGCGATGAGGCCGTGCCCATCCTGGATGCGCTGAGCGCCAACTATGCCGGCGACGCCTTGGTAATGGGCATCGTCAAAGAGAGTTACACCATCTGTCAGGCTGTTACTGCCAGCGGTAGCTGATCTCCATCAGATTTTTGTAAGAAAATCCCGCGTTAAGTACTATTTTGCCTTGATTTGTATTGACGGAAAAAGGCATCATGGTATGATACGGCATTAGCACTCGGATGGTTCGAGTGCTAAAAAGACGTCATTTTTGGCTTGAAAACCAGAAAGAAACTCAATCTTAGGAGGCAGAGTATGGCTATAAAACTCAAACCGCTCGCCGACCGCGTGTTGGTGGAGCCCATTGAGGACGAGGAAATCACCCCGGGTGGCATCGTCCTACCTGAAACGGCCAAGGAAAAACCGCAGCGCGGCAAGATCCTGGCGGCCGGCCCTGGCGGGCGCGACGAGGACGGGAAGCTCATCACCATGGAAGTGGCTGTGGGCCAGACCGTGTTGTTTGCCAAGTACTCCGGCACGGAGATAAAGATGGACGGCAAGAAGCTGCTCATCCTGCGCCAATCGGACGTGCTGGCAATCATGGAAAAGTAATAATTCTCAAAGATACAGCGACCTACACTTAAGGAGAAAAGAATTATGGCAAAGCAACTCGCCTTTTCAGAGGAAGCCCGCCGCCATTTGATGCGCGGCATGGATACCTTGGCCGAAGCAGTGATCACCACGCTGGGCCCCAAGGGCCGCAACGTGGCGCTGGATCGCAAGTTTGGCGCCCCTACCATCACCCACGACGGTGTGACCGTAGCAAAGGAAGTGGAGCTTGAGAACCCCTTCGAGAACATGGGCGCCCAGCTTTTGAAAGAAGCGGCCTCTAAGACCGACGATCTCGCCGGGGATGGCACCACCACTTCGACGCTGCTGGCCCACGCCATGGTCACCGACGGCATGAAGAACCTCGCCGCCGGCGCCAACCCCATGTTGCTCAAGCGCGGCATTGAAGCCGCCACAAAGGCGGTGGCCGAAGAGATCTCCAAGCAGGCCATCACTCTAAAGACCAAAGAAGATATCGCCAACATCGCTTCCGTTTCCGCCCAGGATCGCGCCATCGGTGAACTGATCGCCGAGGTGTTCGACAAAGTAGGCAACGATGGCGTCATCACCGTGGAAGATTCCCAGGGTCTGCAATTCGAGACCGAATATGTAGAAGGCATGCAGTTCGACCGCGGCTATCTCTCCGCATACTTCATCACCAATCCCGAAGCTATGGAAGCGGTGATCGAGGATGCCCAGATCCTGATTTATGACAAAAAGATCTCCGCCGCCCAGGACATGGTGCCGTTGCTGGAGAAACTGGTCCAAACTGGCAAACGCAACCTGGTGATCATCGCCGAAGATGTGGACGGCGAAGCGTTGGCTACCCTGGTGCTGAACAAACTGCGCGGCATGCTGAACGCGCTGGCTGTCAAAGCCCCCGGCTTTGGCGACCGCCGCAAGGCCATGCTGCAAGACGTCGCCATCCTCACCGGCGCCACCGTGATCTCCGAGGAGTTGGGACGCAAGCTCGAGTCGGCCACCATGGACGACCTCGGCAAGGCCGAGAAAGTGGTCTCCGATAAGGACAACACCACCATCGTGGGCGGCAAGGGTGAGCAGAAGCGCATCAAGGCGCGCATCGAAGAGATCCGCGTGGAGAAGGAAAACAGCACCAGCGACTATGACAAAGAAAAGCTGGACGAGCGCCTGGCCAAATTGGCCGGTGGTGTGGCCATCATCCGCGTGGGTGCGGCCACCGAAACCGAGCTGAAAGAAAAGAAGCACCGCGTGGAAGACGCCGTTTCGGCGGCACGGGCTGCCATTGAAGAGGGCATTGTCCCGGGTGGCGGCGTAGCCCTGTTGAATGCCCGCGCCGTGCTCGACAAGATCAAGGTAGACGACGAGGATGCCAAGATCGGCGTGCAGATTGTGCGCAAGGCGCTGGAAATGCCCATGCGCCGCATTTCCGAGAACGCCGGCCAGGACGGTTCCGTGATCGTGGATGGTGTGCTGCGCCGGCAGAGTGGTGGGGAAAAGAAGAACAAGAACATCGGTTATGACGTGCTGGCCGAAGAGTACGTGGACATGGTCGAGGCCGGTTGGATCGACCCCGCCAAGGTGACGCGCGGCGCGCTGGAGAATGCCGCTTCCATCGCCGCCATGATCCTGACCACGGAGGCGTTGATCACCGATAAGCCGGAGGAGCACAAGTCTCCCGCCGGACCCCCGATGCCGGAGTACTAAACCGGCTCGCAACAAATAATCGAAGAAGCCCTGGTTCTAGGGCTTCTTTTTATTTCCCCAGCCTTGACATAGCACATATGTTCTATTATCATGCGGTTAGATGAACTCGCCGACCGCCACCCTGGTTCCGGGCTCCCGAGCGCTCTCCAGCGTGCGCCAGGTGGTGCCGCTGGCCCAGGCGGGCTCCATCTATCTGTTTCAGGGCGAATCCGGGGTTTTGCAGGCGGCCATGCAGGAACTGATCGACCGCTTTGCCCTGCAGGAGCCGGTGCAGGTGGTGGTAGGGGGCAACCGTATCATGTTCGACCATTTACCCTTGCTGCTGGGGGAGCAAGCTGGCAACGTCTACGAGATCATGGACCGCATTTCGGTTTCGCGGGCCGAGACCTGTTACCAAATGCTGGACGTGCTGGAAGCGCTGCAGCCCAGCCCGGCGCCGCTGGTGATTACGGACATGCTCGAATCCTTTTACGAGGAGGACCTGACGCCGCAGGAGGTGAACATGCTTTTGCAGAACTGTCTCAAGCACATTGTTCAGCTCAGCGAAACTGCGCCCGTCCTGATCAGCGCCGGCGGCGATGCGTCCCGGCCGAATTTGCTGGAGCTGCTGGAGCGTAACGCTGACACGCGTTTCTATTTTCAACCGGCCGAGGATGAGACCGAACCCCTGCAGACCACACTTCCCGGGATGCCGTAATGGGCCATACGCTCTCCACCGTCACCCAGAGTTACCAGCGCTTTCTCAGCTATGTAGGACCGTTCCGGCGCGCCCTGCGTAAATCCGACCAGGCCGCGTTGGATGCCCTGCTGGACGAGGCCAACCAGCACCTGCCCGCCACAGGCTATGCGGCCAACCTGCTGCCGGGCATCGGCCTCCTGCTCTCCCTGCTGCTCGAAAAGCACAAGCAAGTGCAGCGCCATGAAGCCGAATTCGAGATCCTGCGCGCCGAGTTTCGCAAGGAGCTGGAACGGACGCGGCAGGAATTGATCGCCGAGGCGCGCAAATGGCAAACCGAACTTTTGCTTTTGAAAGCCAAGCGACGCGAGCTTGATGCTGACTGAGCACGCTGGCTGGTTGTTAGATGTCTATGCAGACCGCGGCAAGGGCGTGGTCCTTTGGCTCGTTGGGCAGGACGGCCGGCGCTATCGTTTCACGCAGAACCAGGCGGCGACTTTTTATGTAGGGGGAGAGCAGGCAGACCTGAGTACCCTGTGTGCCTATCTCAAAAAACGCGCCGTGCACTTCCGCGCCACACAACGCAGGCATCTGTTCCATGGCGCCATCGAAGTCATCGCCGTTCACGTCGCCCGGGGAGCGACGCAGCGATCCCTGTTTCGAAAGCTTCACGATCTCTTTCCGCAGCTGGATTACTACGATGCCGACCTGTCGTTGCCGGTGCATTATTTTGCAGCCACCAACACCTTTCCCATGGCGTATTCCACCGTCGCCGTGGATGAACATGCGCGCATCGCCAGGATCTCCGCGCGCGACGACAAGTGGAGCCTCAAGCCCATGTTTCCGGCGCTGCGCCTGATGGAAGCGGAGCCCACCAGTTCACCGGTCAAAGCCTTGCCGGCTTCCATCCGCGTCACGTTCAACAATCAAACCGAGACCCTCAGCACGAAAAATCCGTTGCACCTGCTGCAACGCTTTAGCCAGCTTATCGAACTCCATGACCCGGATATCATCCGCACGCGCTTCGGGGACATGTGGTTGTTCCCCTATTTGTTTTCGATTTCCAAGGCGACGGGTTTCCCCTTCAATCCCAATCGCGATAAAACCAGAGCGCCGATCCGGGTCGAGGCGAATCAATTCGAAAGCTACGGGCGCCTGGTGCACCGCGACCAGCAGACCCTGCTGCTGGGGCGGCTGCACCTCGACCCGCAGAACTCGATGGCTTTCAAGGATTGGGGCTTGTACGGCACTTTTGAGACGGCGCGCCTGAGCAACCTGCCCATCCAAAACGCCGCCCGGCGGAGCGCCGGCGGCGCTTTTGTGGGCATGCAGGTAGCCGCGTCTCTGGAGCAGGGCATCCTGATCCCGATTCGCAAGCGGCAGCGCGAGCGTTTCAAGAAAGCCACGCAGCTCATCGCCGCCGACAATGGCGGCGTGATCTTCAAGCCGCTGACCGGCCTGCATGCCAACGTGGCCGAGATCGATTTCTTCTCCATGTATCCGCACATCATGACGGGTTGGAACATTTCCGCCGAAACCGTGGGAGCGCGCGGGGCACATACTCGTTGGGCGCCCGGCATCGATGCGCCTATCAATCAGGACCGCACGGGCATCGTGGCCAGCATCCTCAAACCCATCATGGCAAAACGCAAAGCGGTCAAAGACATTCTGGAAGGCAGGGCCGATAAGCGCGGCTACGACCTTACGTATCTCAGAACCATCTATGAATTTCTAAAGGGCCTGGGCTGGGTCTCCTATGGGTATCAGGGCTTCAGCGGTAACCGTATCGGCAGCATCGAGGCCCACGAAGCCATCAACGCGGTGAGCCGCGATGTGATCTTGCAGGCCAAGGAAGCCGCCGAGGAACTGGGCTTCGAAGTACTGCACCTCTATGTGGACAGCTTGTTTATCCGGGTGGGGAAGAATGAAGCCAGGCTTCCCGAGTTGCTGGAAAAAATCAAGGGACGGACAGGGCTACGCGTCGATCTGGAGGGCATCCTGCGTTGGATCGCCTTCCTGCCCTCCAAACAGAATGGGGACGTCCCGGTGCCCAATTGCTATTTTGGAGCGTTTAGTGACGGCGAGCTCAAATGCCGCGGCATTATGGCGCGGCGGGGCGATACGCCCCACTATATTGCCGACGTGCAGATGGAAGCCATCCACGCCATGGCTCGTGAGACGGGCTTCGACAGGCTGCATGAACTCATCCCCAAGCTGGTTCATTTCTTCAAGCATCATTATGCAGAGATCGCCGGCGGGCGGGTGCCGGTTGCACGCTTGGTCATCTCCCAAACCCTGAGCCGGGATGTCGAAGACTTCAAGGTCATTTCGCCCGCCGGCCGGGCCGCACTGCAATTGGTGAAGGACGGAAGATCTGTCAGCGCCGGCCAAAATGTGGATTTCGTACGCGTGAAACGGGCTCCCTTTGCGCTCTCCTGGCATCTCGTGAACGAAGACCGGGCCATTGAGCTGGATACAGATTGGTATGGCGAACAATTGTTGCGGGCTGCCGACGAGATCCTGCAGCCACTGGGAGTGCCTAAGGAAGTCCTGAAAGCCTGGTTGACCGCTGAGGGAGCCTATTGGAGACCAGAAGACTATATCCGCCAGGCGCCGCTTGAGATGCCCCTGCTGCAGGAGATCGTCCACCAGAAGCGGGAAAGAGGCTATCTTCCGCTCCATTCCCGCCTTTGACGTTCCGTTTTCCCCATGTTATACTTACCTTTGCTTTAAATGCACTTTTGGCCCGCAGCATCGGCCTGTATTTTCTGGATGCAGTTTTGCAGCAGGGTGGCAACGCCCGAGACAGTGAGTACCCCCGGCCGGATATTCCCGTCGGGGTTTTTTGTTAATGGCTGAAAGACCAAAAAACAGATAAAGTAAATTATTGCCAGGGGTTGTTAAGCCTTTGGCTGAGGAGAAAAAAAGTAAAAGAAATGAGTAAGAAACAGAAACAAACAAGCAGTAACACCCTGAGGATCATTCCTCTGGGTGGATTGGGGGAAATAGGCAAGAACATGACGGTGTTCGAATACGGCGGGGATATCCTCATCGTTGACACCGGCATCATGTTCCCGGAAAACGACATGTTAGGGATCGATTACATCATCCCGGATTACCGGTATTTGCTTGACAAGCGCGACCGGGTGAAGGGCATTGTGGTCACCCATGGGCACGAGGACCATACCGGCGCCATCCATCACGTCTTGCAGGATATCCACGCGCCTATCTATGCGACGCCGCTCACGCGCGGCTTGCTGGAAGTCAAGCTGGCGCGCGGTGGCGTGGACCACAAAGCCGATATGCGCACCGTGAAAGCCGGAGACACAGTGCAGATCGGTCAGTTCAAAGTGGAGTTTTGCCACGTATGCCACTCCATCCCCGATGGCGTGGCGCTGGGCATCACCACGCCCGCTGGCCTCGTTGTGCACACCGGCGACTACAAGCTGGACCACACTCCGGTAGATAATTGGCCCACTGATTTCGCCAAGCTGGGGGAATTTGCTGGCCGTGGCGTGCTGGCCTTGCTGGCCGATTCGACCAACGCCGACCAGCCCGGTTGGACCCCTTCGGAACGCGTGATCGACCCGGCCTTCGATAAGGTGTTTACCGAAGCCAAGGGCCGCATCCTGGTAGCCACATTCGCCTCGCTGATCTCGCGCATCCAGCAGGTAGCGCAGGCCGCCGAAAGGCATGGCCGTAACATGTCCTTCGTGGGCACCAGCATGCGCGAGAATGCCAAGATGGCTGCGCAGCTCGGCTATCTGAAACTCGACAACGACTTGGTGGTACCCATCGACGAGGCATTAAAGATGAAGCCCGAGGACGTGGTGCTGATGTGCACCGGTTCGCAAGGCGAGCCTTCCTCCATCGTGGGGCGCTTAGCCACGGGCACCAATTGGCAGTTCGATCTAATCCCGGGAGATACGGTGGTGTTATCTTCGCACCCGATCCCAGGGAACGAAGAGACGGTGTATCGCGTGATCAACCGCCTATTCCAGCGGGGCGCGCATGTGATCTATGACCCGATTGCCCCCGTACACGTTTCAGGGCATGCCAGCCAGGAAGAGATGCTGTTCATGCTCAACTTGGTCAAGCCGAAATATCTGATTCCGGTGCACGGCGAACTTCGCCACCTGTATCAGCACGCAGAGTTGGCCAAGCAGGTGGGATTGGGCGATGACCGCGTGGCGGTGATCGAAAATGGCCAGGCTGTGGAATTCCTCAACGGTAAGATGCGCCTCGCCGAGCGCGTGCCGGGCGGCTACGTGTTCGTGGACGGTTCGGGCGTTGGCGACATCGGCCCCGCCGTTATGCGCGAACGCGAAGCGCTGGCGCGGGACGGATTCATCTTTGTGAACCTGAAACTGGATGCCGCCAGTGGTAGCCTGCTCTCCGAGCCCGAGATCATCACGCGCGGCTTTGTCTACCTGCGCGATTCTGAGCAATTACTGGCAGAGACGCGCCGCCATATTGAGAAAGTGGTGGCGCAGGCCAACGGGAACTTACAGGAAAGTGTGGAGCAAAAGCTGCGTAATTTCCTTTACGATGCTACGAAGCGCCGGCCAATGATCTTTGTGGTCGTGAACCAGGACTAAGACTAAAAAAGCCCGCTGCTTAGCGGGCCTTTTTGTTTAAGGAGTAGGGGTGGCCGTTGGCAACGGTGTGGGCGAAGGTCCTGGTGTGGGCGTGATCAGGTTCACCGGTACGATAAGCAATTGGCCAACGAAGAGGGAATTAGGGTCCTCCAACTCATTGGCCTCAACCAGGGCATCCTCGGTGCTGAAGAATTCGGCCGCGATACCGGCCAGCGTGTCGCCGGGCAACACAAAATACAGAATCTCGTCGCCGCGGCGCAGG
Organism: Anaerolineales bacterium; assembly: GCA_040882365.1. Classification (GTDB taxonomy): domain Bacteria; phylum Chloroflexota; class Anaerolineae; order Anaerolineales; family UBA11579; genus JAMCZK01. Next base: position 7,179 of record JBBEBI010000026.1, on the reverse strand, counting down.
TTGGTAGGCAATGCCGTCGGCGTAGGGATAGCCATATTCGGATCGGGGATGATGAGCTCCTGTCCCACGGTGAGCACGCTGTCGTTATTCAACCCGTTGAGCAACATGATGATAATGAAATTGACGTCAAACTTTTCGGCGATGGCGGAAATCGTATCTCCGGATACCACCGTGTAAGCGAATGGCGCCGAGGCCGTCGGTGTTGCCGGGATGGGCGTCTGGGTTGGCGTAGGCGTGATGGTGGGTGTGCTGCTGGGTGTGAACGTCATCGTGGGGGTTGGCGTATCGCTGGGGAACAGTGCCGCCGGGCCGCCCGCAAACACCCAGTTGCCGGTGAAGAATAACCCGGCGAGCAGCAGCACCACGGAAAGACCAACCAGCAGGTAGAAGCCGGTGCGGCCTCGCCCGGAGCGCCCGCGGCCAGTTTTAAGCAATGTATAGGGGGGTTTGTATCGCATGGACTATTTGTTGGATTCTACCCGATGGCAAATTAGATTGCCCGCTGGTTCACAAAAAGCCGGCTCCCGGGCCGGCTTCTTGTTTTGGACAGGCTCTCGTCTCTATTGGACGATGATCTGGCCCACCATACCGGCTTCTTCATGGCCGGGGATGCTGCAGATGTACTGGTAAGTTCCTGCCTTATCGATGGTCAACGTCACCACGGTCTGTGCGCCAGGGGCCACCAGCTCGTTGACACCGAATTCTTCGATCACCAGGTTGTGGTCCAGAGCGCCTTCGTTGCGTAGGGTTATTTCGATGGTCTGGTTCACCTTGGCGTGAATGGTGGTTAGGTTCCAGTGAATATCCTCTGCCACTAATGTGACCTTCAGAGTGGGCGTGCCGCAGGCTGCCAGGATCAGACTCAAGGCTGCCAGTAAAAAGATACATAGTGAAAGTTTCTTAATCATTAGTCTCTCCTAAATTGTTTTGTGCATTGTATCACTTTTGCTTGCGCATTGGCACAATCTCAAAAATCACCGTTGAACGGCTCCGCATAGCCCGTCATTTCAACGTACCCAACACCCGTTATCGCTCGGTCCCGGTGTGTCCCTATGATATTTACTGCACCCTCCCAGTAAATGGTGGCCAGATTCAGTTCCTGGTCTACGAGGTAGGGCGATAGGGTCAATTGTAGATCGGCGCTCGGGACGCTGATGGTCCAGCCCATCGGATAGACCGCATCCGAGTGCGGGCTGCGCCACGTGTTCTGTGATTCGATGATGAAATCGTCCCGTGAGAGCGCCTGCGCGCTGCCGTCCGGCCCGATGAGTGTGCCGCTGGAGAAGGCATCGACACTGCCGTCTCCGCGGCGGATCTGGTACAGCATCAATTCGTAACCGCCATCCAGTTGAATCGCAAACCAATCCCAGCCGACCTGCCCGGCCGACAAAACACTGGTGCTGTACTCGTGATCCTTCCAGCTTAGTCCGCTGACTGCCAATTCCTCGCCCCCAATTTGAATCGTGCCTTCGGTGAGCAAGCGTGTTTGGCTGTAGTAGTACGAGGCGTTGCCGGTTTCGCGCCCCTTCTGGCTGTAACCCTGGTCCCCATGCAATACCGGGCCCTTGTCATCGGTGAGGTGAAGGTCAATTGAAATGCCTTCGTTGGATGCGTGAAGCGAATAGGCGTAATCGCCGCTTTGTTCAACCCGCCAATCCTCCAGCCACACCTGATAGGGATCGGCTTGCGCGCCAGCCAGGCCAGCCGCACCGCGCGCATAACGCTGGAAGGCGTGGAAGACTCCGCCTTCTACATCCGTGAGGGCGAAATGCGCCATGTAGATCTGATTGATCGCCCACTCGCTTTGCCGCGGAAAGACCTGATCGGGCGGCAGCAACGCGGCGCGGAAAAAGGTGAGCTCGTATCCGAAGTGGCGGCCGTCTGCCGTATCCAGGTTGCCGGTGTAATACCACCACTCAGTGCGGTAATCGAAGTGCGGGCCGAAATCCTGCGGAAACAAGACCGGCCACGAACCATCTGCCCGCGTGAAGCCATCGATGGCCGCGGGCGTGGTGAGCACTTGGGCGGCGAGTTGTTCGCTTTCGGCGGCCGGCCGCAGCAGCAAAGCAGCTGCCGTGATCGCGGCAAGGACAATGAGCAGAGAAAGCCAAATAATGGGTCGGCGCATGTCAATCGAAGCGCATGGCATCGGCCGCGCTGCGCCGGCCGGCGCGATAGGCCGGGTACAGCCCAGCCAGCAAGGCGGCCGCCACTGCGATGAGCAACGCCTGGATGAAGGGCTCGGCTTGCAGCCGCATCTGCAGGCTCCAGCCGAAGGAGCGCTTGTTGATGAGTTGCAACAGGATTTCGGCCACAATGTAGCCGGTGGGCAGGGCCAGCAGCCCAGCCACCAGGCCCATCAGGCCGGTCTCCAGCAGGGTCAGCGCCCACAATTGTCGCAGGCTGAGGCCGATGGCCTTGAGGATGCCCATCTGGCGTTGCTTTTCCAGTTGCAGTGCCAGCATGGCGCTGAGCACGCCGACGAAGGCCACTCCAGTCGTAATGATTTGCAGGGCGCTGGTAATGAGAAAGGTCCGGTCGAACACCTCAAGGGTTTCGGCGCGCAAACCGGCATTGGAGCGGATGTTGAGGAACTGAGTCTTCGTGAGATCCTGCCGCATAGCGGCTACAACCGCGTCCACGCCCGTCCCCGGCTCCACTCTGGCTGAGAAGGCGGTCACAGCTTGGTCGCCCCACAACTGGCGATAGACCTCCAGCCACATGGTGATGTTGCCGCGGCTGGATGTGTAATCGCGGAACACGCCAACGATGTGAAAGCTGTGCTCGCCTTGCGGCGTGTAAAGCACGATGCTGTCTCCCATACCCAGTCCCAGACGATTGGCCAGCGGCTCCGAAATGATCACCGCGCCATCTTGTATCGCCGCCCACACCTCGCTCCCGCTGCCTTGCTTTTCAATGTACAGTTGTTCGTTGCCGTCATTGGGATTGTCGTTGGCGCTGATCGTGATCGGGCCATACGGCGAATCCACTTCGATGTTGCGCAGCAAATGCACCGCTTCCACACCGGGCCACGACTCCACGCGCGCGATGATCTCCGCCTTGATGGGCACCGCGGGTTCCGCCAGCGAAGCGCCCGCCACGGAGCCATAAATATCGTTGCTCAGGATCTGGTCCAACCAGGCGAGCACCGAGCCGCGGAAGCTGCTGATCATCAAGCTGGCGCCGATGGTCACCGCTACCGCCACCATGAGCGCCGCCACAGCAGGCGAGGTGCGGCTGGCCGAGGCCGAGACTTCCCGCGGCGCCAGGCGGCCCAATGGACCAATAACGCGGCCCAGTACGCGGGCAGCCAGTGGCATGAGCCGCTGGGTGATCCAGGGCGTGGTCAGCGCCAGGCCGATGGTTACACCGAAGGTGCCAGCGAAGCTGGCGCTGAGGCCGAGATCCACAAAAGCCAGCAGCGCACCGGAGATGGCCGCCATCAGTGCGCCTAGCAAGGCGGCGCGCCCCAGGATCTTGCCGGAGATCAGCTCGAGCTGCGAGCGCGACAGGATGCGCCGCGGCGGCGACTTGGCTGCTTCCCAGGCCGGCACGAGGGCTGCCAGGAAAGTCGCGCCCAATCCCAGCAAGCCGCCTTTGATAAGGCTGGAAGCCGGCAGGCTGACCTCGCGCACGGTGAGGGTAAAGAAGACGTCATTGATCGTCTGCGCAACTTGGTCCACCGCGCCGCGGCCCATCACCACGCCTAGTCCGAGCCCTAGTAAAGACCCGACTAGCCCGACCAGAAGGGCCTCGCCGAGGACAAGGATGAAAATCTCTCGTCCGCTAACGCCCAGCGCACGCAGGGTGCCGAACACCTGGCGGCGCTGCACGACCGAAAAGGTCATGGTGTTGTAGATCAGAAAGAGGCCGACCACCAGGCCCAGCAAGCTGAGCGCGGTGAGGTTGGTGCGGAAGGCTGCCGTCATTTGCTCCGCGGCCTGGCTGCGGCCTTCGGCGGGCAGGATCTCCAACCCGGCGGGCAGCAGATCCTGCAATTGCTGCAAGGCCCCCTGCTCGCCATCCGCAGGCAGGATCAGATCAATGCGTTCCAGGACGCCCAGGCGGCCGCCCAGTTCCTGGACCGTGGAAATATCCGCCAGCACCAGGTTCTCCAGGGCCCGGCGGCTCAGCGAGTCGCGCGGCTCCACCAGTCCGGCGATGTAGCCGGTTTGGCTGCGGCCGCTGATCATCAATTCGATTGTTTCTCCGGCGCTCAACCCGTATCGTTCCGCCAGGTCGGTGGAAATTAAGATGGCGCCGGGCACGCCATAGAACGCGCCGATCTGCTCGATGTTGGTTTGCGTTTCCTCACTGAATAAATAGCTGCGAAAAGGTTGTTCGGCGAATGGATCTATGCCCAGCAACTGCAGCGGAACGCCGCCCAGTTCGGGCGAAGAGATCAGCTGGCTGAGGATGGGCGCCATGGGGATCTCAAGGCCGGCGCGGCGCAGGGCTACATAAGTCTCTTCCGGGATCCCGCTGGGGCCGCCGGAAACGTAATGCGTGCTGCGCCCTGTCACCGCTTCTACACTCAGGTCGAAGGCGCGCGATGCGCTGGCATTGGCGATGTCCACACTGACGGCCACCGCCACGCCCAGACTGATGCCCAGCAGCATCAGAACCGTCTGCAGTGGGTGGCCTAGTAAATATCGCCAGGCGACCTTAAATAGACTGGGCGGAGTCCGCCCCACCCCGGAATTCATTCCACCAACCTGCCTTCGTGCACTTGGATCACGCGGTCTGTGCCTCTTTTTGTCTTCCTGAGCGGCTCCCCCACTGTGTCTTTCTGAGCGGGTGAATTAGCACCATCCGAATCGCCGAGCACCGACCAGCGAAGAATCCATAGGCACACATCTCACTGATACTCCATCTTCTGCAATGCGTTTGCCTTTCTTCTTTGCTTCTACCCGTGCTCATCTACGCTCGCTCGCAGTCTCTTCCAGCTTACCCTCATGTACATGGATCACGCGGTCGGCGCGGCGCGCATTATCGAGGTTATGCGTCGCCATGATTAGGTTCTTGCCAGCCTGTCGCGTAAGCCTCTCCAGCAGGTCCATCACCTGCCCGCCGGTTTCCTCATCCAGGTTGCCGGTGGGCTCGTCGGCCAGCACCAGCAGCGGGTCGTGCACCAGGGCGCGGGCGATGGCCACGCGCTGCTGCTCCCCGCCCGAAAGCCGGTCCGGGAAGCTGGCCGCCCGGTTGCCTAGGCCAACGAGGCCAAGCAGTTCCCCTGCCTTGGCTCCCGCCCCTTTGGCCGAAGCCCCGGCAAGTTCGAGGGGCAGCGAGGCGTTTTCCAAAATAGTGAGTGTGGGCAAGAGGTTGAAGAATTGGAACACGAAGCCGATATGCTGGCGGCGGAACAGTGTGCGCTCCGCCTCTTTCATCGCCACCAGCTCGTGCCCGTCCACCCAAATGGCGCCGCTGTCGGCCGTGTCGATGCCGCTGAGCAGGTTGAGCAGCGTGCTCTTGCCGCTGCCGCTGGCGCCTACCAGCGCCACAAATTCGCCGCGCTGGATGCTTAGCTGCGCCCCGCGCAGCACGGCGTGACGTTGTTCGCCCTCGGCATAGCTTTTGGACAGGTTCTCGATTTGCAGGAAGGTGCGCGTTTGCATATTAGCCTAGGGCGAAGGTCGGCTTGTTTGTAAATATTATCACAAATGAGGCGGCCGGGTTTACCGCAGAAGCAATAACGGCGGTGCCTCCTTGGCTTCCCGTATCAAAAACGGGCCACTTAGAATGTAGATCTGGGTTCACCAACGCGGGCGGGGACGCGGATGCAGATCGCATAGCTCAATTCAGCGGCGAGTACCTTTATCGCCGCGCTGTGCAGGCTGTGCTGGTCTTGGTCGACTAAGTCCTGAGAATCAAAAAAGGCCCGGATTCCCGGGCCCTTTTTATTTCAAATCAAAACTACTTCAATGACGCGGCCATTTCCTTGGCCTGGCGGATCATCTGATTGGTGTAACCCCATTCATTATCGTACCAGGCAAAGATCTTCACCAGGTTGCCGTCTACCACTTTGGTGAGCTCCAAGTCCACGATGCAGGCGCGATCGTCCCCGATGATGTCCGTCGAGACGATGGGATCGTTGGTCACCCCCAGAATTCCCTTATAGCGTTTCGAATCGGCCTCCTTGCTAAGGATCTCATTGACCTCTTCCTTGGTCGTGTTCTTTTCGGTAAGGATCACGATGTCGGAAACCGATCCGACCGGGACGGGGACGCGCAAGGCCGTACCGTCGAATTTCCCTTTGTATTGCGGCAGCGCCTTGGTGACGGCAATGGCCGCGCCGGTGCTGGTGGGCGTAATGTTGATGGCCCCCGCCCGGCCGCGGCGCAGGTTCTTGTTCGGGCCGTCCACGATGCCCTGGCCCGCGGTGTAACCGTGCACGGTGGTCATGATCGCCTTCTGGATGCCCAGTGTGCGGCCAATGACTTCGATCACCGGGGTCAATGAGTTGGTAGTGCAGCTGGCGCAAGAAATGATCTGCGCCTTTGGATCGGGATCATTGACCGCATACACCACCGTGGGGATCTCATCGCTCTTGGTGGGGGCGGAAATGATGACGTATTTTGCGCCAGCCTGGATGTGCTTGCCGGCGTCATCCTTTTCAGTAAAGCGCCCGGTGCTCTCGATGACGATATCCACCTCGAGTTCCTTCCAGGGCAACGCAGCGGGGTCCTTTTCGCTAAGGAACTTGAAGCTCTTCTTGTCCACAAACAAGGTGCCGTCCTTGGCATACACCTCTTCGCCATAGCGGCCGTACACCGAGTCGTACTTCACCAGGTAGGCAATATTGTCGGCGGGGGCGATGTCATTCACCGCCACTAGCTCCAATTCCTTTGAGTCCAGGATCAATCGCAGGGCTGCCCGGCCGATGCGGCCAAGGCCATTAATCGCTATGCGTGCCACAGGCACCTCCATTTTTTGAATATCCAGCCGATTATAGTGCTCGCATCCATGTTCAGGTAGGGATATTTGTCTCTAGGAAGAATGGGATAAAGCCTTGAATGCAATGATCCCGCCACCTGGCGGTCATTGATGACCGTATGAAAGCTTGTTACATAAAGTGCAGATCACCGGACCATTTTTTAGAAGCCGGCGAAGCCGGCCAGCCGCTGAAAAAACATGGGGTTGCGCAGTCGGGTGACTCGACTAGCAGCATGGAGTTTTTTG
>JBBEBI010000025.1:16139-29771 GCA_040882365.1 Anaerolineales bacterium | reverse complement strand
TTCCGTCCGGCGACCAGGCGGGCCGCCAATCCAGGCCGCGCAGGTCCGTGAGCTGGCGCAGGTTGCCGCCATCCGCGTCCATGACGAAGATCTCGGAATTGCCCGTCCGGCCGGAGACAAACGCGATCTGCTTGCCGTCCGGCGACCAGGCCGGTTCGTAATCCGCCAATGGGTCGTCGGTGAGCCGGGCGATGTCTTCTCCATCCAGGCCGATGACGTACAAGTCGCTGTTACTATCCCTTTCCGACCTGTACACGATCTGCGTGCCGTCCGGCGAAAAGCTGGCATAGCAATCCGGGCCCGCTTGCGTGGTGAGCTGTGTTTGTTCGGGGTGCTCGTTTACCGTGAGCAGGAACACGTCATCCAAAGTGTCTGCGTTGAGCACGCCATCGAAGGCGATCAGGCTGCCGTCCGGTGACCAGGCGGGCGCGTCGGCAGACACATGGGGCAGCTTCCCGGTGAGATTGACCTCGCCGCTGCCATCCGGGCGGATCAGCCTAACATCCTGGCGCCCACCTTCATTGGCGATGAACGCGATCCATCCCAGATCGGCTGGCGCTAATTCTCGCTCCACATTTCCCGCTGTGGCAGGCTGAGAGGCCGCTGCGCCGGCAGATTCGCTGGCGGCCGCGGTAGTTGGCGTGGTGGGGGCTGTTTGTGGAGAACAGGCCGCCAACAAGGCAGCTAGAAGCATCAGTCGGGTGCAAAGTAAAGTTGAATTCATCATGGACCTCAGATCGATTTCCGGCGACGGGTGCACCAGGCCAAGCCAAAGCCTGTGCCTCACGCGGTACCATTATAAAGGGACTGCAAAAAGGCCCTGCTGTCATGCTTGGGCTTTAAGCGGACCATCCATCCAGATCTGGCCCCAATGCCGGGCCACGCTCGCAGGGGAATGCCAAGAGTTTCGTTAGCCTGCTGGCGCTAGGCGCTGGCAGGGGCGCCCGGCTCTCCGTCGAGGCTGACGGCGCGGATGCCGAAGCCGCACTGCTGGCGCTCAGGGAACTGGTCGAAACCAATTCTGGGGAAAAATACTAGGATCGGACAAATACGACGCAGGCAACCACCTTCTGAATAACTCCCTTCCCGTCAAACTGCACCAGGTACAGTCCGGGTATTAAGGTTGACCCGGCTGGCTGGGCTTATCAGCGTCAGACTCAAGCACTGAAGTATATCCACCTACTGTTGTATTATAATGACATAGAACACTTGTTATAAAAATTCGGGAGGGACTATGTCGGTAAAGCTCCATTTGCTCCTGTGGGCAAAAACCGATCAAGCCGAACAACTTGTTCACCCCCTTATCTGTCATCTAATCGATGTTGGTGTCGTCGCACGCGGTCTGTGGGCTGACGGACTTCAGAAGAGCGCTCGTCAGTTTATTGCTGATCGCCTAAGTCTGGATATCCAGCAGGCAGGCGTTTTGGTTGCCTTTTGGGCGGCTTTACACGATTTGGGAAAAGCAAGTCCGGTTTTCCAAGGCAAGTATAGGCCAGCAGCCCAAGAACAGAAGACCCGAGGCATCCCATTTCCACGTGTTCCTGCCGCAGATGTTCCTCATGGGATTATCTCTGCCTGGGCGATTGAGAAGCTGCTTCCCGAGCTCATTGGTTTGCCAATAGAAGTTGCCCGGAAAATTGGTCGGGTTGTTGGCGGGCACCATGGAAGCTGGCCGCTCCCTGGTCAATTATTGGCCAGCAAGCTGCATTCCGGGGTTGTGGGGAATGAGGTGTGGGGAGGGATGCGTATAGCGTTGGTCAATGAGTTGCTGATAATTTTTTCTCCCCCAACAATAACAGAGTTGCCTGAGAGCCAGGAGCAGAAGAACGCTTTGCTCACTTTCTTATCTGGTTTTGTTTCTGTGGCGGACTGGGTGGGATCAAACAAAGACTTCTTTCCCTGCATGCCAGATATCTCCGATATCGAAGAATATACCCAAATGTCAGCGGACAACGCCCATAAAGCCCTTAGCCAGTTAGGTTGGGGCCGGTGGCATCCTTTTGAGAATACAACGACCTTTCAAGAATTGTTTCCCTCGTTTCGTCCAACCGATCTTCAAACTGCCTCGGTCAAAGCCATCTCATCTACGGAACCCCCAGCTATCGCTATCCTTGAAGCACCGACGGGTACTGGAAAGACTGAAGTCTCCTTTTATGCCGCTGATCTCTGGGTGCAGCAAAGTCAGGCCCCCGGTATTTACGTGGCTATGCCGACCATGGCCACTAGCAACCAAATGTTTGATCGCTTTAGCAACTACCTGGCCACTAGAAATCCCGATGATGATCCAAGGGCCGTCTTAGCTCACAGCCAGGCCCGCTTCGATAAGGAGCGTCTAGGAGTTAGCATGACCGAAGTGCCACAGGATGGTGGCAACCGGTTGGATGCCCTGGCATGGTTTCAAAACAACAAAAAACAGACATTGCTTTATCCCTTTGGTGTAGGAACCGTTGACCAGGCATTGATCAGCGTTTTGCAAACGAAACACTTTTTTGTCCGTCTATTTGGCCTGGCAGGTAAAACAATCATATTTGACGAGGTGCACGCCTACGATACATATATGTCGGCGATATTTTTCCGTCTTCTAGGATGGCTACGCGTGATGGGAGTGTCCGTCATGGTGCTATCCGCCACCTTGCCCCATGAGGCTCGTGAAGAAATCCTTTCTGCTTTTTTCGGAAAAAAGTTTCCTCTTGATAGGGCAATAAAATATCCGCGGATCACCATTGCCGACAGGGAAAACGTTACGGCTGTTGCCCTGCCTCCTCCGGCAGAACGTCCCCTCAAGATCGAATGGTTGGCCGACACCACTGACGAGATTACCCAGATCCTTGCCCAGGAACTCAAAGAGGGTGGTTGCGCTTCAGTAATATGCAACACGGTGCGGCACGCTCAAGAGACATACCTACACCTAAGAGCTATGCAGATTGTGGAAGAAGGGGAGTTGATGTTGTTTCACTCTCGTTATCCTTCCGTATGGAGGCGTCAAATCGAAGCAGATATCGTGCGGAGATTTGGCAAAGATCCCGCCCAGCGGCCAAAGAAGGCCATCGTGATAGCCACTCAGGTGGTCGAGCAAAGTCTGGACCTTGACTTCGATCTGATGCTTACCGAGCTGGCTCCGGTTGACCTACTTTTGCAGCGAGCCGGGCGTTTGCATAGGCATCAGCAGCACAACGAAACAAGGCCAAAGGGCTTGCGGCAGGCGCGCCTGATCATCGTCAAGCCTTCCGTCAATAACAATGCACCTGATTTTGGGGCATCAAGCCACGTATACGAGGATTATTTCCTTTTGCGCACACTATATGCCTTGGAAGGCAAGGATGAAATCAGGGTGATCAGTGAGACCGAGCAACTGATAGAGGAGGTATATGGGGAGGTTGTCTCAATTGACCATCCTTATGCGGAGTTGGTTTCTAATAGCAGAGAAGCTATGTTAGAACGGCAAGAAAAAGAGGTCAGAGCAGCTCTCAATCGGCTCATTCCGTTGCCGAATGATGAAAATCTTCTTTCCGATTCTTCCGACTGGCTGGAGGAGGATAACCCCGAAATCCACAAAGCCTTCCAGGCTATGACTCGCCTGATCGATCCCGGGGTTTCGTTGATTTGCCTGCACCGCACCTCTGCTGGGATTCTTTTAGATCCGCACGGCCGCAGCTCTATTGACTTAGACACCCTTCCTAAACCCGGGGAGATATCCAGCTTGCTGGAGCGCGTGGTAACCGTGCAAGACAAACGGGTTTTCCGACATTTACTGGAACACCAGAGCCACCAGCTTCCCAAAAAATGGAGGGAGGTTGCCGCCTTGCGCCATCACCGCCTGGCCGTGTTTGAGGAGGGGCGCCTTGAATTGGCGGGCCAGAATTTCAGATTACATCTTGACCAAGAATTAGGGCTGTCCGTGATTGGAGATAAATAGCATGAGTAAAACCTTCAACCTAATCAGCGAAGCTTGGATTCCCTGCCGGACCTTGGAAGGGGAAAACGTGGAACTCGGAATAAAACATACTTTAGAGCGCTCTCACGAACTGCAAGGGGTAGATGGGGACACGCCTCTAGTAACTGCGAGCCTCTACCGCCTGTTATTAACTGTACTTCATCGCGTGTTTGGTCCTAGCGATGCGAAAGTTTGGAAGCGACTATGGGGAATGGAAAAATGGGAGCACAAGCCTTTGGCTGACTATTTTGATACTCACAAAGAGGACTTCGATTTGTTTTCTCACCAGCGGCCGTTTTATCAAAAAGACGATCCGCGGGTTAGGCAAAAATCTGTAGTGAACATTGTTCCGCACTATGCTTCAGGAAATAACGCCACCCTGTTTGACCACAAGACAGAAGGCGACACGATATTGCTTCGACCGGGGGAAGCCGCTCGGTTTCTTATCACTGCCCAAAATTTTGGGTTAGCTGGACTGAGTGGTCTATCTGAGAAATTTACTGACTCTCCGGCCGCACGGGGGATTGTTTTCATCATTCAGGGTCGCAATCTCTTTGAAACTTTATGCCTGAACATGGTTAGATATGACCCTGATAAGGGAGAACCGATTATTCGCGGCAACAAAGGCTTGGAAGATAAACCAGCCTGGGAAATGGGTGATCCTTACAAGCCAAAGCGCGAATACCCACTTGGATATTTGGATTATTTATCATGGCAAAACAGAAAACTAACACTCGTTTTAGAAGGGGAAAACAATGATCTTCCCGTGAGGTGGATTAAGGCTGCCCCTGGCTTGCGGATGGCCCGCGACGAGACCCTACTTGACCCTATGCAACACTACCGCCGCGATGAAAAACGAGGCTTGTTGGTCCTGCGCTATCAGGAAAGCCGCGCCCTTTGGAGGGATAGTTCAGCCCTGTTTTCTGTAGGCTATTCAAATCCTAATCAGGAAAGATATCGAGCCCCGAAATCTCTTGAGTGGCTGGCCCAATTAATTGATGATGGAATTTTGGACGAATCGAAATTATTTCAAATTACGGCTTTGGGAATGGCGAGCAATCAAGCGAAAATAGATTTTTATCGTCAAGAGACTGTGCCGCTACCAGTGATCTACTTACAGAATCCTGAGTTGGTCAGCGTCTTATCCGACGCTCTGGCCAAGGCTGAAGAGGTGAAAAGCAGGCTGTGGGGATCCATTCGAAAAATGGCTGAGCTGGTACTAGCGCCAGAATCGGACCAAGATGATGGGCGCAAGCCAGATAAGAAAGATATTCAAAATCTGATTAACCATTGGAGAGCAGAAGATTCATATTGGGAAGCGTTGGAAATTCCCTTTTATCATTTATTGGACGAATTACCAAGGGATGCTAGCAAGGGGCAAATTGAATGGGTTGATGAGATACGCGTAGCGGTGCGCGGTGCTTTCGGCCGTGCTCAAACCCTGGCGGGTAGCAATACGAGGGCGCTGAAAGCCGCAATCAAGGCCCGCGCGCAACTCGAATCAGGCTTGGCCAAAGCAATCCCACATCTAAAAGAGGAGGCGAAAGTATGAGCGAAGCATTTATCATCTATCTCCAAGATTTGGCTCAAAAGGAGGACCGCGGCGCCCTAGCCGCCCTCCGCCGAGGCCTGGGCCAAAAGCCAGGGACTGAAGCGGCTATGTACCCACACGTGGTTCGGTGGGTATCAGCGGATCTGCGCGGTTGGTCGGAAGAGATCTATTACGTTGTTGGCAGTCTATTCGCCTGGCATTCGCAATCTGCTCCCCAAGGTAACCTTGGCCACCACCTTCAGGGACTGGCACAGGGGCGTAAGAATAGCGAGTCCATCGAGCGACGCTTTACCGCACTGCTCAATGCCCACGTCGATGACTTGCCGGATCAACTACGTCAAATAATAAGTTTGCTGAAGTCTGGTGACGTGCCCGTGAATTGGGAGCAACTAATGAAGGACCTTCGCAATTGGGATCATCCAGATCGCTACGTACAACACCAGTGGGCCAGAGGATTTTGGGGTAACCGGCAACCTCAAATAGAAGAAACCGAGCAAACACCAGAAAAAGGAGAGTGAGCCATGTTTATAGAATTGCACATATTGCAGAGTTTTGCGCCTTCCAACCTTAACCGCGACGATACTAATAACCCAAAGGATACCGAGTTTGGCGGAGTGCGGCGGGCGCGTATTTCCTCGCAGGCCATCAAACGGGCTATCCGACAGGAACCCATTTTTGCCGAAACTACAAGGGTTGCCAATGGTGTAAGAACCAGGTATATGGCGAGAGAAATATCTCGACTACTTGTCGAGGTTGCCAAAAAACCGAAAGAGGAAACTGAAACGATTTCTCGAGCATTTGTAGAAGCTTACCTTGGCGCAATGGATAAAAAGAAGCCAGATGAATCAGAGATACTTGTCTATTTGAGTGCCGAAGAACTCCAAGAAGTCGTAAACACTATCGTTGCCGAGTGGGATTCACTAGCCGAAGGAAAAGACGGGGTGGCTAAAAAATTTGCAGACCAGATGGTAAAAAAACTGGGTGAGGTGACTAGTGCACCAGATATTGCTATGTTTGGTCGCATGCTAGCCCGAAAACCGACCACGGTGATCCTTGACGCCGCATGCCAAGTGGCTCATGCAATTTCAACGCATCGCGTGGACATGGATTTCGATTTTTTTACCGCGGTGGATGACCTGCAGCAGGATGAGGAAACGGGAGCTGCCATGATGGGTGTGACGGCTTTCAACAGCGCCTGTTTTTATCGCTACCATCGTATCGATTGGGGGCAATTGGTGCAGAACTTAGAGGGCGATGCAGGCTTGGCACAGCGCACCGTGGAAGGTTTCTTGCGTTCGGCCGCTCGCGCCGTTCCCTCTGGCAAGCAGAACAGTTTCGCCGCCCAAAACCCACCCAGCTTCCTCCTGGCTGTCACTCGGCAAGACGGCCAGTCATGGTCGTTAGTAAATGCCTTTGAGAAACCGGTAAGGCCAGAACGCGAGGGTGGCCTGCTATTCCCATCGATCCAAGCCTTGGATAAGTACTGGTCTCGGCTGAACACGGCTTATGGAAATGGCGAGCAGACAATCCCGGTGGCGTTAGCCATTGACGAAGATGCACCTTTAAACAACCTAAAGGATAGCCGGGTGGCATCCTTGGAGGCCTGGGTCGCCGCGGTGCTCAAAACGCTGCCAAAGGAGTAAAAGTCATGTCTACCCTTTTGCTGCGACTGGCTGCTCCATTGCAATCCTGGGGAGTCGAAAGCCGTTTTACCGTGCGAGACACAGGCCGCGAGCCGTCTAAAAGCGGCGTGATCGGCCTGCTTTGCGCTGCCCTGGGGCGACCGCGCCATGCTGCGTTGGAGGACCTTGTCGCCCTTCGCATGGGAGTTCGTGTTGACCGGGAAGGGAGGATTGCCATGGACTTTCACTCGGCTCAAAATATATACCGGGCAAGTGAAAAAGGCACAAAAGACACAGAAATCTCGAGACGCTACTACCTACAAGATGCAGTCTTCCTTATCGGGCTGGAAGCCAAAAAAATAGCCCAACTTGAAGAGATCCATCAGGCGCTTCTGTCACCATATTGGCCGCTTTACTTGGGCCGCAAGGCGTTTATTCCTAGCCTATCGATCTGGCTAAAGGACGGGCTTAAGCAAGGTGGCCTGGAAAAAACCCTCCAAGTCTATCCTTGGCAGGGTAACTCTCACGATCTCAAACCTAAGCACTTACGGTTGGTATTGGACGACCATCTATACGGCAGCCAGGAACGCCAGGATGTGCCGCTCTCGTTTGCCGAGCGGCGCTTTGCCCGCAGGCGAGTGAAAACAGGTTTTTGCCCTTGCCCCGAACCGCTCGAGGAGGGGTTGTGATGTACCTCTCACGCCTCATCCTCAACCCCCGTTCGCAACAAGTGCGCCGCGAATTGAGCGATCCTTACCAGATGCACCGCACCATTATGGCTGCCTTTCCGGAAAACTTACCTGCGGGAGAGCGCGTGCTATTCCGTATCGATGGGCTGGATGGCGGGCAATCATTAGCCCTGCTGGTGCAATCACAAAACCCGCCTGATTGGAATCACTTACTACAACCCGGCAAGCATTACCTACTGGAGGACGATCAGGGAGACAACCCGGCGGTGAAATCCTTTGATCCCTCCTTGAAAGAAGGGCAGAGTTTTAGGTTTCGCTTGCGCGCCAACCCAACTGTAAAAAAAGATCGGGATGAGAAGAAGCAGGGTCGCCGCGTGGCACTCCTTCGCGAGGAAGAACAACTGGCTTGGCTGAAACGAAAGATGCAGGCTTGCGGAGCCGACATCCTTGGTGCCCGTGTGGCCCACGAAGGGAAAAATGTGGCGCAAATGCATCGCCCGGGTCAGATCCACAAAGCATCCCTGGTTGCTGTGCGTTTCGATGGCATCCTTCAAGTAACTGAACCTGAGAAATTCAAAGACGCGCTCCGGTTGGGTATTGGCAGCGCCAAAGGGCTGGGTTTTGGCTTGCTTTCACTAGCCCCCGTTTAGCAAATCAAGGAGGGACGTTATGGATGACCTGCGTCAATTACCCAAACTGCGCGATAGCATCAGCTACCTGTATATCGAGCAGGCCATAATCAATCGCCATCAAAAGGCTGTAGAAGCCGTCAACGAAGATGGACGCATTCAGATTCCGGCAGCCTCCTTATCGGTTTTGATGCTTGGCCCAGGCACCAGCATCACCCACGCCGCGGTTAGCAGCCTGGCTGAAAATGGGTGCTCAATTCTCTGGGTAGGAGAGGAAGCCACCCGTTTCTACGCTCAAGGCCTAGGCGAGACTCGCAAAGCCTATCACCTCCTCCGTCAGGCAGCACAAGCCAGTGATCCAGCCCAGCGCGAGCTAGTCGTTAGGCGCATGTATGTAAAACGTTTCCTGGAACCACTGGAGGCCGGACTCACCCTCCCCCAGGTGCGCGGCCTGGAAGGGGTTCGTGTTCGCCGCGCCTATCAACACGCCAGCCAGCAATTTGGCGTAAAGTGGTATGGCAGACGCTATGATCGCAAGGATTGGGGCGGAGGTGATCCTGTAAACCGCGCCCTTTCAGCGGCCAACGCCGTGCTTCATGGCATCTGCCATGCTGCCATCGTTTCCGGCGGCTACTCGACCGCTATCGGGTTTATCCACACTGGCAAACAACTATCCTTCGTTTATGACGTGGCCGATCTGTATAAGGTTGATTTGACCATACCGGTGGCCTTTGAAGTCGTAGCTGAAGGGCAACACCGGGTGGAGCGGCGCGCCCGCGAATTGTGCCGCCAACGGTTTCGGCAAGAGCGATTGCTACAGCGCATCTTGCCTGATATTGATGAACTCCTAGGCATCAGTATCCAAGACAGCGCCAAAGCCGATGAGTTGGATAGCGATCCAGCCCTGCCTGAAGCCTTATGGGAAGCTCTTGAAGGAGATTGAACCTTGATGATTATCATTCTGGAGAAAGTGACAACCTCCGTTCGTGGCGAACTCACCCGTTGGCTGATCGAGCCCTTTCCCTGTGTGTTTGTAGGCCGCGTCTCAGGGTTGGTTCGCGACAAACTATGGGAGAAGTGCTGCAATTCGACCAAGATAGGAGGTGTGGTCCAGGCATGGGCGACCAACACCGAGCAAGGGTACAAAGTGCGCGTTTATGGTGAAACCAGCCGTTCGATAGTGGATATGGAGGGTTTGCAGCTGGTTCGATTACCCTAATCCCCCTTTTTTAGTTCCATTTAAGGGTTTTCCCCACACGCGTGGGGGTGGACCGATTGCCGACCAGATCGCTGCGCAGGCAGACGCGTTTTCCCCACACGCGTGGGGGTGGACCGGAGGATGCTGTTCCATCTGCTATTGAGGGGGTAGTTTTCCCCACACGCGTGGGGGTGGACCGTGGCCTCTATGGTCGAAGGTGTGCATGGTCTGGGTTTTCCCCACACGCGTGGGGGTGGACCGCGAGCCGATAAGTTCCCGGCTACAAATCAAACCGTTTTCCCCACACGCGTGGGGGTGGACCGGGCACATCTCGATCTTGGGTTCCAGTTCGGCCGTTTTCCCCACACGCGTGGGGGTGGACCGTGCCACCTTACCAGGGTTTCGATGGCGTGTTGGAGTTTTCCCCACACGCGTGGGGGTGGACCGAGCTGCGCAACGAAGAGCGCGGCTGCTGGATCAGTTTTCCCCACACGCGTGGGGGTGGACCGCTTTCCCTGGCAACAATGTACATGGTCACACCCGCGTTTTCCCCACACGCGTGGGGGTGGACCGGCCATGACAACCTCCCACGGAAAACAGAAGCACGTTTTCCCCACACGCGTGGGGGTGGACCGTCGGGGTTGGGTATCTCGTTCGACTTCCATTCGTTTTCCCCACACGCGTGGGGGTGGACCGTACTTACCGACGTTGATCAGCGCGGCAATGAGCGTTTTCCCCACACGCGTGGGGGTGGACCGCAAACGCCATGATGTAGAGGGCAGCGGCGAAGGAGTTTTCCCCACACGCGTGGGGGTGGACCGCTCACCGGCTTGCTCTGCCCATAGGGCACATAGCGTTTTCCCCACACGCGTGGGGGTGGACCGGAATGGCCGCAATTCCGCGCCTTACATCAGATCGTTTTCCCCACACGCGTGGGGGTGGACCGAGTTGTTGCCGGCTTACGGCGAGAATTTGCGCGTTTTCCCCACACGCGTGGGGGTGGACCGCTCACGCAGTCCATCGCCGAGCTGACATCTGTGTTTTCCCCACACGCGTGGGGGTGGACCGGATTCGTTGGGCACGATCGTACCGCTTAGCGCGTTTTCCCCACACGCGTGGGGGTGGACCGTACCTTGCCCAGGAGTGGGACCTGATCATTCCGTTTTCCCCACACGCGTGGGGGTGGACCGCGAGACGAAGTGATGGAAGCCAAGTTTATTTCGTTTTCCCCACACGCGTGGGGGTGGACCGCTGTAAAAGAGTTTCTACGCGTGGCCCTCATCGTTTTCCCCACACGCGTGGGGGTGGACCGTGGCGAGATCCGTTTCGAAGAGGTCTCGTTCAGCGTTTTCCCCACACGCGTGGGGGTGGACCGCACATGCCAGCAAGCCGCCCAAACCTCGTCTAGCGTTTTCCCCACACGCGTGGGGGTGGACCATGCCGCTCTTCTCGATCCCCGTCGGTGTCACCGTTTTCCCCACACGCGTGGGGGTGGACCACAGTCAGACGGCGCAATCAGAGATTTATAGCCGGTTTTCCCCACACGCGTGGGGGTGGACCGGCGGTGCGGGCGGCCAGCAAGCACGAAAGCATTGAGTTTTCCCCACACGCGTGGGGGTGGACCGATTCCCTCTCTGAGTGCGGGATAGGCATTGCGTTTTCCCCACACGCGTGGGGGTGGACCGGGCTATCGCCTCATCTGGCATCCTTGGCATGAAGTTTTCCCCACACGCGTGGGGGTGGACCGAGGTGATGCCTTATTTGCGATTAGGTATAAAAGTTTTCCCCACACGCGTGGGGGTGGACCGAGTGCTATTGAGGGTATCGGCGCAGCATTTAACGTTTTCCCCACACGCGTGGGGGTGGACCGAGTGGATGGTGAACATGATGCTGGCCGGCGAGCGTTTTCCCCACACGCGTGGGGGTGGACCGGAGTAACGATGGAGCAGATCTTCACAAGTTTCCGTTTTCCCCACACGCGTGGGGGTGGACCGACGGCCGTTGAATTTACTACTACTGACGTAACGTTTTCCCCACACGCGTGGGGGTGGACCGCACTGATCGAGAATCCTGCCTGGGCGGCGGAGAGTTTTCCCCACACGCGTGGGGGTGGACCGATCACGCTGATGCTCAGCGTCGCCCACGCCCCAACGTTTTCCCCACACGCGTGGGGGTGGACCGCGGACGGGAAGGCCAAGGCGGGAACGAAGTAAGTTTTCCCCACACGCGTGGGGGTGGACCGCGGAGACAATTTACTTTCCTCTAATTGCGCGTAGTTTTCCCCACACGCGTGGGGGTGGACCGGTTGCGGCAGCCCGCGTCGCTTTACGAGGACCGTTTTCCCCACACGCGTGGGGGTGGACCGGTGTACGGATGATCACACGCCGCACCAGTTGGCGTTTTCCCCACACGCGTGGGGGTGGACCGGCGGAGCTTTGCGCACAAGCACGGAAAGCTCAGTTTTCCCCACACGCGTGGGGGTGGACCGTCATCCGCCCCGCCGATCTCAATATCGATTTGGTTTTCCCCACACGCGTGGGGGTGGACCGACTGCGGGCCGTATGTGGATCTTTCGGTGGGGAGTTTTCCCCACACGCGTGGGGGTGGACCGCTTTTAGGCGTCTTGCCAGTCAGAGGCTAGCTTCGTTTTCCCCACACGCGTGGGGGTGGACCGTATTGCTCCGAAGAATGTAGACGGCCACCTGTGTTTTCCCCACACGCGTGGGGGTGGACCGCCAAAAGGGTGGGCGCTTGAAGCCGCGCACGTGTTTTCCCCACACGCGTGGGGGTGGACCAGCGTGGCGCTCCTGGTTGCGGATGCGGATCGAGAGTTTTCCCCACACGCGTGGGGGTGGACCGAAAGTACAAATAGCGATAGACAAGATGGCAGACGTTTTCCCCACACGCGTGGGGGTGGACCGTGGTTGAGCCAGGACGAGGTAAGCGCCAAGGCGTTTTCCCCACACGCGTGGGGGTGGACCGCAGGGTTAACCCCACTGCTAGGTTAATACGTATGCGTTTTCCCCACACGCGTGGGGGTGGACCGCTTTGCGGCCCTGTACTTGATGATGGTTTCACCGTTTTCCCCACACGCGTGGGGGTGGACCGATCGCCGGCAGCCTGCCGTTTGTCGAGCGGATGCGTTTTCCCCACACGCGTGGGGGTGGACCGATGCCAGCCCAGTGCAATGCTTGTAACCCAACTGGTTTTCCCCACACGCGTGGGGGTGGACCGTGAAATCGGCGGGATCAAGTCCTCGGCGGCGTTTTCCCCACACGCGTGGGGGTGGACCGGGGAATGTGTTGCAATTCCCACGCAATCATTTCGTTTTCCCCACACGCGTGGGGGTGGACCGTCTAGTGAGTTCGTAAGTCTCTACGTACAGCAGTTTTCCCCACACGCGTGGGGGTGGACCGCCCATCTGTCGTTGCAATCCTGCCACCATCTAGTTTTCCCCACACGCGTGGGGGTGGACCGGCGCGGCGCGCCCGGTGAAGTTCCCGGCCAACGTTTTCCCCACACGCGTGGGGGTGGACCGCTCGGCGACGAGGTCGTGCTCGGCGACAGGGTCAGTTTTCCCCACACGCGTGGGGGTGGACCGCGTGGGTTACTTTGTAGCCCTGCCAGTTCTTTTCGTTTTCCCCACACGCGTGGGGGTGGACCAGCCAAGGCGAGACGGCGCAACCGCTATTCCAGCGCGTTTTCCCCACACGCGTGGGGGTGGACCTAGCTTACTTCCTCATAGCTTTCGCCGTATGCCGTTTTCCCCACACGCGTGGGGGTGGACCGCGCCGCATGACGATCGAAGTGACGCGCATCGTTTTCCCCACACGCGTGGGGGTGGACCGTACGGATTTACAGCCACGCCATCATTCGGGGATCGTTTTCCCCACACGCGTGGGGGTGGACCGACGACACTTCGCCTCTCGTAATCACGACACTATCGTTTTCCCCACACGCGTGGGGGTGGACCGACGCAACAGTTCGTTAGGGCAACCGTCGAAAAGT
>JBBEBI010000025.1:0-16039 GCA_040882365.1 Anaerolineales bacterium | reverse complement strand
TTTCCCCACACGCGTGGGGGTGGACCGCTCGGCAACGGGGTCATGCTCGGCAACGGGGTGTTTTCCCCACACGCGTGGGGGTGGACCGGAATACGCTCTGGAACTAGTAGACGGCATGGATGAGTTTTCCCCACACGCGTGGGGGTGGACCGGTGGATGCCGATCTCGATAGAGACGGGCAGAAAGTTTTCCCCACACGCGTGGGGGTGGACCGCTCGGCAACGGGGTCATGCTCGGCAACGAGGCGTTTTCCCCACACGCGTGGGGGTGGACCGATCATCCCGCCCTGGGCGCAGGACCGCATGGCGTTTTCCCCACACGCGTGGGGGTGGACCGCCGGCGAAAGCGGCAGATCTCCGTCCCGGCCACGTTTTCCCCACACGCGTGGGGGTGGACCGCGTGCGGCGGCGCTGGTGATCAGCGAACTTCAGTTTTCCCCACACGCGTGGGGGTGGACCGATATTATTTGACCCACGCCTAATCGGGCTCCATCCCACGCCGGCTGAGTTCCTTGCGGTATTCGCGCCAGCGCGGCAGCAGCCGCGTCATGTGCGCTTTGAACACCTGGTTGTGGCTGCCCTCCAGCAGATGCACCAGTTCGTGCACCACCACGTATTCCAACAGATGCGCCGGGCGTTTGGCCAGCTCGCTGTTCAAGCGCATGCTGCGCTGGGTGATGTTGCAACTGCCCCAGCGCGTCTTCATCTGCTGCACGTACAAGCGGCTGATGCGCCGCCCGACGGCCGGCTCCCAGCGGCGGACCAGCGGCTCGGCCGCCGCGCGGGTCTGCTCCCGGTACCAGGCGGCCAGCAGCGCTGCCCGTTTCTGGCGGCTGCTGCGCGGCCGCACGCTCAGCGTCAGCGTGCCTGCCTTCAGGCTCACCGCTGGCGGCTGGTTGCGCGTGGTCACCCGCAAAGTGAAGGGCTGCCCCCACACGTAGTGGGTTTCGCCATCCACATAGCTGAGCGCCACCTGGTAGGGGAGCTGGCGCAGGCGCTGCTGCTGGCGGCGGATCCACTCCAGGTTGGCCAGCGCAAAGTGGCGCACCGCCTCCAGCTTCATCCACGCCGGGGCAGAGATGCTCACCGCGCCATCCGGTGGGCGCACGCGCAGGTTCATGCGCTTGATGCGCTTCAAGGTTACCTCGGCGGTGAAGTCTTCGATGCTGATCTGCATAGTTTCAATTTACCGCGGACAGTGTGCCGCCGACAGTGTACAGCAAATTGCCTTTGCTATTTGCTCTACCTGGATGATCGTGTGAGCTGCGCGCGTTACGGCGTTGCGGTGGCCGTGCCCGAGAGGCGCACGAAGAACAAGCTGTTCTGGCCGCTTTGTTCCCCAGGCACAGAGATCAGCACCAGCACGGTTTCCGCGGATCCCGAATTCTTGGCGAAGGCGCAAAACAAGCCGATGTCCGCCACGCCCTGTTCGGCCCCGCTGAAGCACGTGCTCACCTCGCCGCTGGTCCAGCCGCTGGCCGCCATGCGCTCGCCGGAATAGAACGCCTGGATCTCGGCGGCGGTTGGCAGGGCGCGCAGTATGCCAACGAAGGCGCCCTAGGCGGGATTAACCCGCCACCGCATGCGGTCACCTGATTGGGGATTGCAGGGCTCGGAGTACGAGAAGAAGAGCCGCTATGCGATCTGGAATGAAAGCGCCATAGTATTTTTTTTCAGCAAAAGCAAAGCCGCCCGGTCAAGAAGTTGGAGATCCAAGTCAAGGATCTTTCCAACAGAATAGATAATGTAGATAGTCGGCTGGAAAGGATTGAGGAAAGATTAGCAAAGATTGAGGATAAACTTGATAGACATGCAAAATATTATGATGATCTAAATGGGGTAGAGGATGATGTAATGGAAAAAACACACGTAGAAATAAGAAAAGAACTGGCCGAATTAGTGCAGGAACGCCAAAAGCTTTTGGATGAATCCATAAGCAAGCTGAACAGGCCATTGGGTTGGGAAACGCTAAAAGACGGCCTAATGGTGTCTGCTGATAGGAGGAAACGAATATGGGATTTAGAGAAAAGAATCAAAGGATTGAAGGTCAAGCTCACCTAAAATCTGGACGGCCAGCTAATTTGAGGATCCGGGCTTTGGGCTCAAAGTGCCGTCTCCGGCTCCTCGGCCAAGCTTTCTGCGCGCGCCAAATCCTCCCGTGAATTGATATTCATAAAACTCGCCAGCGAGGGATCAAAACGCTGGATCTCTTCTCTTTCCACGTAGCGGACATTTACGTCCGCCAGGAAGCTGGTTGCGCGTCTCTCTCCTGCGTCGATGGCTTTTTTTACCGCAGGCAGGCAAGCCTTCGCATAGACAGAGCGGAAGGGTTCGAACAGGCCCAAACCCAACCTGGGAACAACGGCATCGAAACCGGGAGCCAGCTCAAGCATCCAGTTGATTAGCGGGATTTTGATGAAGGGCATGTCGCAGGCCAGGATAAGGACTCGGTCGCAACGGGCATGTTTGAGAGCGGAATAGATGCCACCAAGGGCGCCCAACCCTAAAATCTCGTCTGGCACCAATCGGGCTTTGAACTGCTCGTATCCATCGGGATGGTTGGTAACGATCAGCGTCTCGGCTCCCAGTTTTTCTAATTGCCGGAGGATATAGCCCACCATGGGCAGGCCGTGGAAGGGTAGCAATCCCTTGTCTCTCCCCATTCGACGCGAGGCTCCCCCGGCGAGGATAACGCTGCTAAACTCGATCAAATTCTAATTGCAGGCGCGGTTCGCGCTGGCTAGAGACAACTCGATAGTAGGCTTGCCCACTACAGGCATAGCAGAGAGTCTGCCCGTCGCGTTCGACCTCGCGTTCATTTACTATCTCTTCGCCGCATTCATCACATTTGGAGCGCGCACCGGGACGGCTAAGGATGGTCTCTAGCGGAACATGCAGCTCAACCGCCTGGGTATGAAATAGCTGATCGGCCGGCATCCCTTCGTACGCAACCAACTGGGCGGAATAGCGCCGTGTTTCCAGAGGGGCGAACCTCTGCGCCCGCTGGCGAATGTCCGACTTCGGCACCAGGCGAACGGCCCGACCGCTGACCACATCGACGAAGGTTGCAGCTACTTTTCCATAGTCTTCCAGGCGCAAAGTCCGGTGCCCGATGGTGCAACCCGTGGCGACTTCGATCCCGTCCGCAAAGCAGCCGTCCGTCTCAATAATGACCAGCATGGATTTATCCACATTCAGTTGGTCGTTGCCGAGAATGGCTGCCCCGGCCAAGCCCATGCGCACGCCAAGAACCTGGCGAGGGCAGAGATGATTGTGGCGCGCGGCAGATTGCCCAAGCAGAGCCTTAAGGTCAGGTATGTCTGCCGG
Source organism: Anaerolineales bacterium (assembly GCA_040882365.1). Classification (GTDB taxonomy): domain Bacteria; phylum Chloroflexota; class Anaerolineae; order Anaerolineales; family UBA11579; genus JAMCZK01. Next base: position 12,713 of record JBBEBI010000025.1, on the reverse strand, counting down.
ATTCGCCTGAGGTTGGCGGAATGGTCTCGATAAGGTACTCACGTTGGATATCCTCTCCAGGCGAAACCGGGGATGGCTTATGAGACCCTCTCCAATCTTACTTGCGTGTCGTAAAACACGGCGCTGCCACCCACAGGATCGACCAGGCAGGTGTTCCCCAGGTAGGGATCTACGCGCATCGCCGCATTGGCATGGATGCCCTTTACACGCCGATCATCGCCCGGAACGGTCATCCCGTTAATCTCCACCGGCACACCGCCGTAAGACCAGTGTCCAAAACCCAGGCTGAAAGCAATCACTCCTGGGCGGATCCCCTGGGTGGTCTTGATCTTGCCAACCATGGGTATCTTGTTTCCGTTGCCCAGGTCCCATGCCCCCTCGAGATTGGTGGGCGAGATTATTTTTACTCGGTCATCGTTCTCGAGGCCGCGAGAATTTGCATCTGCTGCGTTTATCAACACAAAGTTCTCTGGCTGCACAGCCAGCAGCCAATAGTTCGATGCGGTGCGGCTCTTGGTTTGTGTGATCTCGCGGTAAGTGATCATGCGCAGATCAAACCCGTCTTTTTCATCGTTCAGAATCTCGCCGGTGACGGAGTAAGGACCTGGGAAGTATTTAGCATACGCGGTCAAATGCTCGCCGGTCATGGCGCTTTTCGTATCGTACGTCTTCTCCTGGTAGATGTTGAGCAGAGTGCCGTATGGGTGCCCAAGCTTTTCTTCCAAGTAACCCTTTTCGAACGCCTCGAAGCGCCCGCCGCGATTGAGCACGGTCACAACCTTTGGCCACAGGGTGCCGGCATTGCGCTGCCAGCGATCGAGGTCGAACACGGCTTTCGGCAGGTTGCGCCGTCCCTCAACGAAAATGCGCATCTCTTCCTCGTCGGCATCCGGCACTGCGTCCGATCCGTCTTCCTTTTCGCCATAAGCAAGATCGGCCACCATCTTGAGATACAAATCGTCAGGGTGAGTAAGACCGCCGTACTCGCCGAAGCCGGCCGGGCCAAACCCTTTCAGGTCCAGGGCTTCGGCGAGACCAAGTAAAACGGCTTCCAGCGACATGGGGGTATTCTGACCATAGACGGTTACTTCGGGAACCAGCGGAGCGATGGCGGGGTTGCGTACAGGTTGAACCTTGAAGGGAATGCTGGGATGGCTGCCGCCGAACTCCCAGCGTTCCAAAAACATCGTGTCCGGGAAGATGTAATCCGCATACATACTCGTCTCACCGATGAAGGCATCAATGGCGATGAGCAATGGCAGTCGCTTCGGATCGCTGAGGATCGGGATATTGGTATTGCCTGCGGGCAGCGAATAAGCGGGGGAGCCCATGTATAGGAACATAGCCTTAATTGCATAGGGATACGCATCCCCGATGGAGGGCACGATCTCCTGGTAAATGTCGCTGGATAACGGGTACCAGTTTCGTTTGGCTGGGTATCCGTCCCGCAGGAACAATGTGCTTTTATCGTATTTTTCCCCATGACGGATGATGCTGGTGCCATAGGGAGCCTGGGTTCCATCGGTCTTGTTGATATTGAAAGGCTGCCCCTTCGGGCTGCCATCCGCCTTGTAGGTGCTGAGCTTGCTTAGGCCGCCCTTCCAGTCATAATTGCCGATCAAGGCATTCAGTGTGTACCAGGAAAGTACATTGTAAAATCCGTTGGTGTGCTGGCTTACGCCCCTGTGGATGTCAGCAACTGCCTTCTTTCCATGACGGGTAAATTCCAGCGCTACTTCCTCGAGATCTTTCGGGTTGAGACCGCAGATCTCTGCCCATTCCTCAAGGCTGTGCTCGCGGGCGGAATCGGCAATGATTTGCAGGCCGGATTTGACGGTGAAATCCCCTAATCTGACGCGGTCGACAAACAGATCGCCATCGACCGCCAGGCTCGGGTCTTCGGCGTACGGATCCACCGGGACAGGTTCTCCATCCACCAGGGACACGAAATAATCAAATTCATACGTCTTCTCGGCGTCGGTGGACAAAGGCCGGCTTTCCTTTTCGCGCAAGCCTATCTCGCTGGCGCGCAAGAACTTGCCGGGTGCCCCGTGCTCATCGAGCTTCACCAGCCAACTTGCCTCGGTCCAGGTCGGCCCTCCTTTGGAAGTCGCCGCGGCTTTGTTGGCGGCGGCAAGATAGCCGGCGTCGTAACGTTGGTTATCAAAGATCCAACGCATTAATCCCAAGGCCAGCGCGGCTTCGGTGCCAGGTTTGATCGGCAGCCATTTCCATGCCTTGGCGGCGGTCTTGGAAAAGCGCGGATCGACGACCACCATCTTCATACCGTGGTCAACCTGATTATTTGTGATTCCCCGGGCGCGGTAGGGCGGCCCGTAATTGCCCTCGAAGGGCGAGGCCCCCACGAAGATCACGAACTCGCTGTTTTGCACGTCCCCCTGCCAATAGAATTTATCGCCTCCCGACCATTTGCCGTCAATATATTTCTCCGACATAGCCTTGCCGGTGAAGTAGAGGCTCCCCTGGCAAACCGTAGTGTGCCCATGGGCATTGATCGAGCCAAATCCGGAATTGATCCAGCGTTTGATGAAGTGGCTTCTCCCGTCCTTTAACCTGCCCCAAACAAAGGCCACCTGATTGTTCTTGGGACCAAGATCCGGGTGATCGGGATCGATCAGCGTATCCAAATGCGTGGAAAATGAACGCTTGAATCCTGCGACAAGGCTGCTTTTCTTGCCCGGATCGCTTTCGTCCACTATCTTCTTGGCCTCAGCGGCCATTTCCTTGGCCAACTCAGAATCGGTTAGCGCGTAGGACTCCTTTAAGCCAGGGACAATCCCCTCCCCGAATAGGTCGCCGCCGTCGACGATTTCCTCGATAGCCTGATCAAAAGGAACGGTGATCCATTGGCCCGCCCCGCGCGCCGAACCCGGTTTGCGCTTCAATACGCTGACGATGCGATAAGGATCGTAAACGGTCTGCAGACCGGATTGCCCTTTCGGGCAGATGGCGCCTTCAATAATTGCAGCATCCGCAATCGGGGTGCTGTAGGCGATATGCGGCATCATAGTCCACGGAGAATATGGATTTCCATCGATCTTGGCTGCGACACCCTCTACCAGCTTCACTTTGATCGGGCAGCCAGTGTTGCATTGCAGGCAGGCTGTGTATATCTGGTTCTCCGGCAATGAAAGCAAGTAGCTATATTCTTCACCGCCCTTTGCCAGAACCTGCCGCACAAACGGGATCGACCCTAGCAGGGCGGCTCCGCCTGCAGTTGCACTTAGTTTGAGAAAATCGCGGCGGCTGATCTCACAGTGTCCCGGTTGATGCGTGCCGTTTGTTTTCATCGCAGGCTGCATCTCCATAGCTTTTGCTCCTCGATCTCCGGCCATATCAAACCTTGCCCTTTTTATGACTCTGCAGGTAGAGCGGCAGAAAATCGCCGCCCACCAAGACGCCCATGGTCGCCATGCCAATGGTGCCAATGGTGACTGCCCACTCGACGAGACTGGGAAAATACTCAAAGGTAAGGTGCGGCCCGCCAAAGGCGTTGGCCAAATTTTCTATTTCCGGAATGGTCAATGCGGGGAAGATAATCAGCCCGCGGGCAACGGCATAACCGATCAGGAGGCAGACACCCATCCAACCGATAAGCATGGGTCTCTGAACCAGCTTTTTCTGCGAAAGCACCACGACGGGGATCAGCGAGCCGATCAGCAGCTGCAGGATCCAGAAAGCCCACCAGTACGGGCCAAATAACACCTCCCGGACAGCATTAACGTTTTGCGGCACATTGCCATAAATACTCACGGAATAGTCCGCCCAAATAAAATACAGCTTCACCAAGACCAGTGCCACACTCAGGATGCCCAGCACCCAAAACTGTTGCCTGCGATTCGGATCGCCTTTAGGGCCAAAGAAAGCCAAGACCGAGAGCATTACCGCTGTGCCGGAGGCCAACGAAAAAACGGGAAATTGAACCGGAAAGAGACCCACATGCCAGAAGGGGCGGGCTGCCTGCACACCCAGCAAGGCTCCCACTGCACCCGATACGAAGAGCGACAGAACCAGACCAATCCCCATGAGCACTCTTAGCAGGCGGCTTTCCGGCATGCGTATGGCCAGGAATAGACAAATCAACATCAATAAGCCAAAGAGCGTGTACCCCCAGACCATCTGGAACATCACGGAGGACGGATTGCCTTCCAGGAAAACTTTCCAGATGCGTTCCATATGGCCCAAATCCAACCCAATGGATGTCAGGCCGGCTGCCAAGCTGACCAGCGCGGTCCACAAGGCAATTCGCCCCGTGCCCTTGAAAATTGGGATGCGAAATAAGAAATCCAACGTAGAAATCATGAAAGATCCCGCGGCCACACCGGCGAAGAAAAGGTACATGGCGACCCAAAGACCCCAGACGACATAGGATCCGTAGTTTGTATTGGCATGGCCAAAGACAAACCTGTCATAGAGTCCCCACGCGCCAATCAGCAACGCCAAACCTGCCAAGCCGTAGAGGAAGCGTTTAATATTCATGCGGGCTCCTTAGGTCAAATAGTAAACGCGTGGTTGGGTGCCCAGTTCTTCCTTAAGCCGCATCACATTCGGGCTGGCGATCAGATCAGCCACCAAAGAATCTTGGTCATTGGCATCCCCAAAATAAGTGGCGCGCCCGATGCAAGTGGTCGTACAGGCCGGCAGCATGCCTTCTTTGAGCCGGTGCAGGCAGAAATGGCATTTTCGCACGTTGCCGATGGGGGAACTCGTGTGATCGTTGCGCTGGCGAGTTTCGCCATATTCATAGGAGGCGCTGCGTTCATAGGCACTGGCGGAAGGCTTGCCGAAAATAATGCCTTCAGACTCCGCCGTTTCGTCCGTATAGAGGTCACCAAAGTCAAAGGTGCGCGCTCCGTAGGGGCAGGCCGTTACACAATATCGGCACCCGATGCATTGGTCGTAATCAATAACGACCACGCCGTTCTCATCTTTGTACGTGGCGTTTACCGGGCAGACCGGAACGCAGGGCGGCTCATCACATTGCATACATGGCCGCGGCAGGAATCGCATGGCCACATTTGGATAGGTACCTAATTCCTCGATAATCACCGGCCGGTAGACCACTCCAGGTGGCAACTTATTCTCAACGACGCAAGCGATCGTACAGGCGTGGCATCCCAGGCATTTGCGCAGGTCGATGACCATCACCCAGCGCCGTTCTTCAACCGGTTTGGCCAGCGCCCGCCGCAGGTCACTTTGCATTCGCAGTATCTGATCGTCTTCCGGGGAAACATCGAACTTGAGCGGGCGGGTCTCTAGCGAAGTGTCTGCCGATGCCAAAACTTTTTCCGGCGCGAGCTCCAAGGCACCCAAGAATGACACGGCCGCCCCGGTGATTTTTAGGAAATCGCGGCGGGACAGGTCTTCGGTTTTCCTCTTTTTCATGTGAGGCCCTTCCCTGTGAATGCGAATTGGGATGGAGTTGAGTTTCTAATGTTTGTAATATGACCATCATAAGTTAATGAATCCATTAAGTAAGGGACATTTATCATTCCAACGCAAGGTCATATGTCAAGGCGGGCGGGCCCGGGCAGGTGGGCCGCGCTGTCAGGCGCCGTTTTCCTTGTTAGCCCCTTTCAAGAATTATGGATGAATAGCTTGACAATCGGCTGTGTCGTCTATATTTGTAGAATAGATATGCTATATATAACCGTTAACAGCTAATTGCCGAACATCGAAATCAGGGGGACACATGCCATATACACTCAGCACGCTACTTCAAGACATCTACGCCGAACTCGGCCAATTCCAGGTGAGCCTGGCCACTGGGGGCAGCGCCAGCACGCTGCTGGACGCCAGCTTGGCCGGCAAGCATAGCGACGATGAATGGAAGGGCGGCGCCATCTTCGTGGTGGGCTCGGCGGGCGCAGCGCCTGAAGGCGAGTTCGCCGCGCTGGCCGGCTTTGCATCCAGCAGCGGGACCTTCACGCTGGCGGCCAGCTTGGGCGCAGCCATCGAGGCCGGCGATAGATACGGCCTGGCCTCGGCGTATTACCCGCTGGAGACCATGATCGAGCTGGCCAATGCCGGCCTGCGTGCGCTCGGCGACATTCCCCTGGTGGACGACCAGACGCTGGTCACCGGGGATGGCCAAAGCAGTTACGTGGCCACGCTGGAATGGACCCGCCGGCGGCCTTTGCGCATCGATTACCTGGCCATCCCGGGCTTATCGGCCATCGACCCCTGGCGAACCGTCCACGATTGGGACTTCGTGCCCGGCATGCCGGGTAACCCCGGCCTTATCTTGTTCGCCGATGCACTGCCGGCTGGCCGGCCGCTGCGCATTTGGTACCAGGCCGCACATCCCGGCCTGCGCGCTTACGACGATCCCGTAGCGGCGGCCCTGGCGCCGGAGCTGGCCGTGGCTGCCGGCGCGGAGCGGGCCCTACACTGGCAGAACGCGCGCCTGGGCGGCAGCGATGCGCACTTGGCGGCGCGCTGGGAGCAGGCGCAAAGCGAACTGGCCAATGCACGGCGCTCCTTCCCGATCTGGCGGCCGGGGCGCAGAGCCAAGATGCTGACGGTAGGCAGCAGGCAATAGTTTGCTGCTAAGCATACGTTACTGCGGAATCAATTATGGAAAGGCTATTTGGTTTGTCATTTCGAGCGAGAGCGAGTCTCCCTTTGCTAACGGAATCCAGAATCCTGACTCAAAGGGATTCCTCTTCGGCCGGAGCCTGCCCTGAGCGGAGCAAATGGGGCCTCATCGGAATGACAACCATTCCCGACCCTACGGTAAAGGAGCACAATGACCATCCGCGTTTACCCCGGCGCCAGCAATCCTAGCCATGACCTTAGCCTGAGCGACGGCGTGCAAACCTGGGGCCTGCGCCTAAACGGCGGCCCCGAGGCGCTGCGCGAACAACCGCTCACGCCGTCCACGTTGCGCTTCGACAGCCCGGCTGGTTTTGGCGCCTGGGAGCCCGGCATGGCGCAGATCGAACAGCGCGATTGGTCCGGCGGCCGCGGGCTGGAACGTTTCGTGGCCGAAGACCCGGCCGCGGCGCGCCGCTTCTACGACAGCATGAATGCCTGGACGCTGACGCCTGGCAAGCTTTTGCCGGCGCCCCAGTGGCGGCTGGCCCGCGGGCTGCGCTGGGCGATCCAGCATTTGCCGGGCAGCGTGACCTGGAAGGGGCTGATCGGCGAAACGCGCCTGATCGCGGCGCGTTTCACCGTAGGCGCCAGCGACTTCGCCCCGCCGCGCGCTCGCGTTTGGCTGTGGCGGGTGGGTTCACCGGGTGCATTGTTCCTTTCAATTTACGAAGACGACAATGGTGAACCGGGCGCGGCTGTGCCGGATTCATCTGCCAGTGTAAGCATCGCCGAGGTCAAAGATGTGGTCAGCCTTTTCTATTCTTTCGACCTTACTGATCTGCAAACGGAATTGAACGCAGGCATTGACTATCATGTGTTGCTGGGCGGGTCGCCGCAGGACAACGCCGCTAACCATTGGGAGATCGGCGTGGATGCCAAGCGGGATGGCGGGCATACATCTGCGGATGGGGCGGACTGGAATTCGGTCAAGTTCAGTCCCTATTTCCGTTTGGAAGACGAAGGCATGCGGCGAAACTTTTTTTTCTTCCTTTACGCCGGAGGGTATTACGTTGTGGACCAACGGGCCAATGGCAGTCCCTCACATATTTATCTCAACGGCGACCGCGGCCTGGCGACCGGCTGGAGTACGACCAGCCTTGAAGATGCGGGCAAGGCCTGGACGCCGCAGCAATGGGCGGGCGCCTGGGTGCGCATCGTGAAGGGCAAGGGCGCCGGCCAGGCCCGGCGCATTGAATCCAATACTGTTTATGAGCTGATCGTGCTCGCCTGGGACAACCCACCTGACGCAACCTCTGAGTATGTCATCTATGCCACGGACATTTGGAAAGACATCAGCCCGATTTCTGGCGACCTGATCGACGGCGTCGTAGGTGATGTGGCCGTGGTGGATGATTTCGTTTTGTTGGCCCAAGGCGACAGCCTTCCTATCCTGCGTATGCGCTTCAACACCGCGCTCGGCGTACCGGTCCATGAGTTCGACGACGATGGCACCAACGCGGCCGATCTGCTGCACAGTTTCCACCATCCCGAATTTGGCCCGCAGGTGTGGCGCGCCCTGGTATCCGCGGGCGAAGTCTCGCGGGCTGCGCCCACTGCCTACGGTTCCGCGCTCACCTTCGGCTTCGGGATAAAGTTGGGGGATAAAAGCCAGCCTATTTTGAGTTTGTTCGACATGCAGAGCTCGTTGTGGGCGTTGAAGGCGGACAGCCTGTGGTCGGTAGGCGATAACGAGCGGGCCAAGCGCGCCAATCTCGGCCTGGATGCGCTGCCAGATGCCCACGATCCGCGGGCGCTCACCTTGTTGGGGGGTCAACTCCTGTTCGGCTGGGGCCACCGCTTGTTTAGCTATTCGAGCGGCCAGTTAGGCGACATCGGCCCTGGCCGCGAGCAGGGCCTGCCCGCCGGGCGGCAGGGGAGCGTTGCCGCTTTACAACCGCTGGGTGTCGGGAGGATCGCCGCAGCCGTCGATGCCGGCGAGGAAGGCGAATCCTCCGTGCTGCTGTGGGAGAGCGGCGCCTGGCATGAATTGCTGCGCGCCCCGCGATGCGGGCAGCGCATTCAAAGCCTGGGCCTGCAGGAGTGCCCTGGCACTCGGCCGCGGCTTTGGGTGGGCCTGGATGGCGATTTGGCCTGCGTGGATCTCCCCCGCCAAAGCGAGGCCCCGCTGGGCGATGCCGATCTCGACTACCAGCATGAAGCTGTGCTGGTGGCCGGCACGGTGGATATGGGCGCCGCCCGCCTGCCCAAATTCCTGAAAGAGATAAGTCTGCTCAGTGAAAACTTGGGCGGCGGTGTGCAGGTGAACCTGGATTACCAATTGGATGAAGAGATCGACGGGCCGCGCTGGCGCAGCGGCGGGGCGTTTTATTCTTCTCCGCTGGACAGCTTGCCGGTGAGCGCCGGGCAATTGCACTCCATTCGCACGCGGTTGCGGCTGCTTACCAACAAAGCTAAAGTCCCACCGCTGGTGAATGCCGTAGTGCTGGAAGGCTTTGCGCGCACTCCGCTCAAATATCAATGGACGCTGCGCGTGCGACTGGCCGATTTGCAGGCGGACCGCGGCGGGGGGCTGGATGCCAATCCGGACGTTTTCATGCTCTGGCTGCAGCAGGCGGCCCGCCAGGCGCGCAAGATCCATATGCGCTCCATCTGGCAGGCGCTGGATGACAAGAACGTGATCGTCGAGCCGCCCAGCGTTGTGCGCCAGTTCACAGACCCGGCGCGCAACACCTGGGGCGGGGCGGCCACGGTGGTGCTGCGTGAGTCCTAAACGCCATTGCGAGGAGGCGTTTGAGCGCCACTTTTAGCGGCGCAGCCGGCGTGGCAATCTACGCCATTGCAACGCCAGGCCCTCTTCGCCATCCGGAGAGAAAAACAGGGAGGAACCATGACCAGCATCTTATATAACTCGGCCAAGTTGCGCATTTTACAGGGGGATCTGGATTTCGAAAACGACGAATTCAAAGTGGCGCTATTCAGCTCCGCTTACATTGCCAACCAGGATGCGCACGAATTCTTTGCCGACCTGACCAACGAAGTGAGCGGCAGCGGCTACACCGCCGGCGGAAAGATTCTGCAGAACAAGGCGCTGATCCGCGATGATGACAACGACGTGGTGGTCTTCGATGCTGGTGACCTGAGCTGGACGGTAGCTACTTTTACAGCCCGTGCCGCGGTCATCTACAAGGGTACTGGCAGCCCGGCCACCAGCCCTGTGCTGGCCTACATCGATTTTGAAGAAGACCTCGAAGCGGCGGGAGAGGACTTCCTGCTGCAGTGGCATGAGAACGGCATCTTAACCCTGGGGGACTGAATAATATGGCCAATTGGGTAGCGGATTATCTTGAGCAAAACCCGGATGTGGCGCGCTTACCCATAGCTGCGCGGACACGTCGTGGCCTACATCTGCGTCGGGCTGGCCGCCGGCGCTTGGCCCTGGTGACTGGCGCCCCGATGCACTACTTTGAATCCGCCAATCGACAATGGCTGCCCCTCGATACGCGCTTGCAGCCGTTGGGCGACGGCAGCTTTGGCGCCCCAGGCTTGCCCTTCAGGCTGTCGATGGATGGCAGCATCCGGCTGGATGGTAATGCCCACCGGCAAAAAACCTGGCGAGTGGGCGTGCTGGAAGGTGGGCGTTTTGCGGAAACCCAGCGCTTCGGTGACGGGCTTATCGTTGGTGACCGAGTTGTGCGCCAGGCCGGCGTCTTTCGCCACGAGACAATCCTGCTTCCGGGTGGGCTGCGGGAAGAACTGACTTTGATTGAGTCTCCCGCGATAGATGCGCGCGGCGGCAGTTTGCTGGTTGTCGAAAGCTTGCTGCCTAACCGCGGTTTTCCCGAGGGTTGGGTGGACGAAGTTGCGCGGGGTGGGGCACGTTTTCCGCGCGGTTGCGCACAAGACGCCGCCGGTCACCGAATTCCCTTGATGCGCTGGGTGCACACCCAAGGCGGTGTACAACGGCTCTACAGCGGCGTACCGTTCAATTGGTTGCAGGACCTGGCTTACCCTGTGGTCATCGATCCGGATATTGAGATCACCGGTGAAACGGTGGATGGCACTATCGAAGGCAGCAGCGCCAGTACCTCTACCACGCATGACAGCGCTGGAAGCAGCGTAACATCCGGGGCAAGGACGTTCGGAGGGCTGCCGCATGTGTGGCGCGCCTACCTGAAGTTTGACACTTCCAGCCTTGGCCCGGGTGCCAGCGTGGAACAGGTAAACCTGAAGATGTATCCCAACACGCTGGAGGCTTATATTGCATGGACGGTGTACGTGCGCCAATACAACTGGAGCGCCAATGATCCCATGGTCAGCGCCACCCGCGAAGCTGCCTGGGACGGCTTGCTGGCTGCTGCCAACGAGGTCGTGCTGGCCAACAACGCCAACCCAGTTGGCACCCACGTTACCAGCCAGCCGCTGCCGAACAATTGGGTGGCAATAGAGGGCGATACCTATTATGGATTGTGGAACAACATGGAGGGTTATGCCTACCCAAACAACCTGGGCGGATTCCACCATTACTCGTCGGCTAACAACGCCACACCTATCCAACGCCCTGTGCTGATGCTCGAATATCTGGTCGGTTACCCACGCTCCGGGCCCTTGCCTGTGCGAGGCCTGTTACCCAACCCGCGAGTTCGCCTGGTGGACACGCGGCAGAAGCTGCGCGCCCGCTCACGCCGTACGGCACTGCATACGGGGATAAAGGATGAAGGATGATCCGGGTGCCTGCCCGCTTACGGTTGGTTCACCGGCTCAGGGAGGTTCAAAATGGAAAGCGAGAACAGCATTTGGCTCATCGAAAGCCCGGTAGTGATGGTAGAGCGTGAAGAGATCGCCTATAGCGTAGATTGGCAGGGCGCGGCCAATGTCGCCAATCCTGCGGCCACCATCTATAAGAACGGCATGGACATCACCGACCTGACAATGGACGGCGAGGATGAACACGTGATCAATGGCAATGTGCTCACTCTCAAAAGACTACGGGCGGGTGATAGCGATGGCGGGGCGCGTTATGTGTTAGTAGTAGAGGCCGATGTGGATGGCAATCGCGAGCGACGTAAGCTGCTGGTCCGCGTGGTGCGCGCCGCGGCGGAGAGTTGATGATGAATTCCTTGAGTCGCGACCTCCTGATAATGATGTTCCCGCAACCCCTGGTTTGGCTCCATCGGGAGGTGCCGGAGAAAAAAGAACATGGCACGCGGGGCGTGCCATGTTCTGGAGTTCGGGTGAACTCCGCTGCATCAATCAATGGGATTAATGCCTACCAAAGACCCAGGAAACCCTTCTTCTTGGCGGGTTTCTTTCTGGCCCTGCGGGCCGGCTTGCGTGCGGCTTTCTTCGCCGCTTTCCTCTTGGCCGGCTTCCTGCGAGTTTTTGCAGCCATTTTCTTCCTCCTTAGGTCGGAAGTATTGGCCGATTATAGAACAAGAAAGTGAGGAAATGCAAGGATTTGAGGCATTGAGAGGCTGATCGATTAACTGAGGGAGGTGGGATTGAACATCGAGAATGGAGAACTGAGCGTGCTGCTGCAGGCGTTGAACGCGGCCGGAGTGGTTGGCCTGCTGGGTTTCATGGTGCTGGCTTTCTACCGCGGCGATCTGATCGCCCGCAGCCTGCTGGACCGCATCCTGGCGCTCTACGAAAAGCAGCTTACGGAACTGAGCGAACGCATCCTGAAACGCCTGGAGGAGGTGATTGGCGGGAAAGAATGACGATGAACGAATTCAAACAAAGAGCTTAAAGCTGGCAGTTGATTGCTGGCAATATCCAAATCAAGGAGGGACAAAATGGAACAAATCATTTTCTGGTTGGTGGGCGCCTTTGGGGTGCCCGTTGTGAACGGACTGAAGAAGGTCTTCGGCGTGGAGGGCAAAGCCGCCGTGTGGCTGGCAGCCGCCGTGGCCGCCTTGCTGGCCCTGGTGGCCGTGGCAACCGGCAATGTCCTCGAGTGGACGGAGTTTGGCCCGCAGGAGTTGTTTGCCGCTTTCGGCCAGGTGTTGGCCGCGGCCACCCTGGCCTACAAACTGCTGAGCACAAAATAGGTAAGTAAGTAGGGACAGGTTTAGAAACCTGTCCCTACGTTTAGGGTGGGGCAGGCCTCGCCAAGAGGTTCCGTGGGGGCGCATCGC
>JBBEBI010000024.1:0-29874 GCA_040882365.1 Anaerolineales bacterium | reverse complement strand
GCCTGGTGGCAGGAATATCCTGTAGCCGTGGTGGCCAAAGCTGAAAGTGGGATCGCGGAGCCCAGCGACCTGGTGGGCAGGCGTATCGGATTGCCAGGGCTGTTCGGGGCGAACTACATCGGCTTACGCGCCTTGCTGAATGAATTCGATATTTCAGAAAGCGATGTGACGCTGGATTCGATCGGGTTCAACCAGGTGCAGGCACTGGCTGCCGGCCAGGAAGAAGCAGTGGTGGGCTACGTGAACAATGAGCCCATCCAGCTTGAGGCGCAGGGCTACGAAGTGAATGTTATCCGCGTGGCGGATTACGTGCAGTTGCCGGCCAACGGCATCCTGACGAATGAAAGGATGATCGCCGAGCACCCCGAACAGGTGCGCGCCTTCGTGCGCGCCTTCCTGCGCGGCCTGGCTGACACTATTACCGATCCGGACGCGGCCTACGAGATCAGCAAGAGTTACATCGACACGCTGGCCGAGGCGGATGAGGCGGTGCAGAAGGAAGTGCTGGCTGTTTCTATTGAACTGTGGAAGGCAGAGATGCTCGGCTTTTCGCAACCGCAAGCCTGGGAAAACATGCAGATGACTTTGCTGGACATGGGCCTGCTGGCCGCGCCGCTAAATCTGGACGAGGCGTATACCAATGAGTTTGTGCAGTAAGTTACGCAATGAAAAAAGTCTTATTGGATGTCCGCAACCTCAGCGCGACATACATTGATCGGCGCGGCAGCCTACACGTCCTCGACGATCTGACCTTCCGAGTAGGAGGAGGTGAATTTGTTTGTCTGCTCGGTCCGTCGGGCAGCGGTAAATCCACATTGCTACGTATCCTGGCCGGGCTACTCCCCGCAAAGTCAGGCACCCTGAGATTGGCCGGCAGGGCGGTGCGAGGCCCGCAGCCGGGCATCGGCATGGTATTCCAGGACGCAAACCTGATGCCGTGGCGCACGGCCGAGGAGAATATCCGCCTGCCACTGGAACTGCGCGGCCGATCCAACGGCGCGGCGAGGAGGCAGGCCGAGCAGATGGTGGAATTGGTAGGCTTGCGCGGCTTCGAAAGCGCCTTGCCGCGCGACCTTTCGGGGGGCATGGCCCAGCGAGTGGCTATTGCCCGAGCGTTGGTGCAGGAGCCCGACATCTTGTTGATGGATGAACCTTTCGGTTCGCTGGATGCGCTGACCCGCGAGCGCATGGGCGAGGAGTTGCTGCGCATCTGGGAAGCGGACCACAAGACCATCATCTTGGTGACGCACGATATCAATGAAGCCATCTACCTGGCCGACCGAGTGCTGGTGCTCAGTGCTCGCCCCGCAAAGCTCAAGTTGGATTTAGAGATTGGCTTGCCTCGCCCGCGCAAGCCCGCTGTGCGTTACACGCGAGAGTTCGGCAAACTGGCAGCCAGGCTGCGCGCGGCGATCGAATAGGCCTGGGCGGTGCACCCGCCACAAACGGTATAATCGCTCCGAAAGTGAGAAATAGCATATGAGCAGCACCACGCTTGTTCGCCCAAATGCAGGCGGCCTGGGTCGCAGTAAATTCCTGATCGGCGGCCTCCTTATCCTGGCAGCTGTCATTTACCTGATCATTTCTTCAGCCGCGGCTGGCGCCCAGTTCTTCTTCACCGTGGACGAGCTGCTGGCGCGCGGCCCGGATGCCGTGGGAAAGCCGGCGCGCATTGCTGGCGCCGTGCTGGGCGACTCCATCGTTTATGATCCCGAATCCCTCACGCTGAGTTTCACCATCGTGCATATGCCTGCCGACACCCGTCTGATCAATGATGAGGGCGGCCTGGCCGCAGCGCTGGACGCCGCCGTTGTTGACTCAACCCGCAACCGGCTGGACGTGGTGTATATCGGGGTGAAACCTGACCTGCTTAAGCACGCCGCCGAGGCCATCGTTTCCGGTGAGCTGGGCGAGGATGGCATGTTCCATGCCACCGAACTCCTGTTGCGCTGCCCGACCCGCTACGAAGAGGCCTTGCCCGGCCAGGCGGGTTGATATTGAGCGCGGGCAGGTCTGAGACCCGCCCTTACAAAGTCCCTTTCAATGATTGCTGATCTCGGTTTTTTCAGCCTGTTAACCGCATTCCTGCTGGCGCTGTACGGCTGCGCGGCCGCCCTCGTGGGGGTACGGCGCAACGACCCTAAATGGGTCGCCAGCGCTCGAGCCGCTGCGCTGCTGAGTTTTCCGTTGCTCACCATTTCCGCGCTAAGTCTAATCTATTCACTAATCAATCTGGATTTCCAGATCGAATACGTAGCCAGGGTGACCAGCCACAGCATGCCGCTTTATTTGCGCGCCACGGCGCTGTGGGGTGGGCAGGCCGGCTCGCTGCTCTTCTGGTCCTGGCTGATGTCGGCCTTCGCTTCGGCAGCGATGCTGCGCGATTGGCGCCGCGACCGCGACCTGCAGCCCTGGGTTATCGTGGTGTGCCTGGCCACGCTGGGCTTTTTCTTATCCCTGGTGATTTTCTTCGAAAACCCGTTTGCGCGCATGTGGCAGGGTGTTACGGGCGCGGTGTGGACCTCGATCTGGCAGCCCACGGGCGCGCTGCCTTACATTCCATTCGACGGCAACGGCCTGAACCCATTGCTGCGCCACCCAGGCATGATCATCCATCCGCCTATGCTTTACCTGGGTTTTGTCTCCTTCGTTATCCCGTTCGCCTTTGCCATCGCGGCCTTGGTAACCGGGCGCAGCGACGACCGCTGGATCCGTGTCACCCGGCGCTGGACACTGGTCGCCTGGCTCTTCCTTTCGTTGGGATTGTTGCTGGGCAGCCGCTGGGCCTACGATGTGCTTGGGTGGGGCGGCTATTGGGGCTGGGATCCGGTGGAGATCGCGGCTTTCATGCCCTGGCTAACGGGCACGGCTTTTCTCCATTCGGTGATGATCCAGGAAAAGCGCGCCTTGTTCAAGCATTGGAATTTGCTGCTGATCATCCTGACCTACGATCTGGTCATCTTCGGGACCTTCCTCACGCGCTCCGGTGTGCTGTCTTCAGTGCATGCCTTTGCGCAGAGCGCCATTGGCCCCATGTTTTTTGCCTTCATTTCCATCACGTTAATTGCGTCGCTAGCGCTGCTCAGCCGGCGTTGGCAGATATTGAAATCCGACGTGCAAATGACCTCTATGCTCTCTCGCGAGGCGCTGTTCCTGTTGAACAACTTCCTCTTCATTAGTATCCTTATCATCTGTTTCCTAGGCGTGATCTTCCCGCTGGCGAGCGAAATCATCACAGGCCAGCAGATAACAGTAGGACCGGTGTATTACGAATCGGCAACCGGCCCTTTGTGGGCCGCGCTCTTGCTGCTGATGGGCGTAGCCCCGCTTTCAGCCTGGCGCGTCAGCACGGCGCGCACACTGGGTCGCGCCATGTGGTGGCCGTTCATCGGCTCGCTGCTCGTCCTGGCGGCCTTGCTTTTTTCCGGACTGCGCAACCCCGGCGCCCTGCTGGGATTCTGGCTATGCGCGTTCGTGGTCTTAGTCACGCTGTATGAATTCTGGCGCGGCGCCAGGGCGCGCAGCCAGAGCAAGAGCGAAGGATTTGGCCTGGCATTGTGGCGCCTGGTAGGCCGCAACCGCCGCCGCTATGGCGGCTACTTCATCCATCTGGGTGTGGTGCTGATCGCCATTGGCATCATTGGTATCGAGTTCTTCCAGCAGGAAACCCAAGGCAGGCTGGCCATCGGGGAACGCCTGGAGCTAGGCGAGTATGCGATCGAATATGACTCGTTGGCTGAATGGCAGACCGACGACGGAAGGTTGATCGACCGGGCCGTACTGAACTTACATAAGGGTGGCGAGTTTCTGCGCCAGATCTATCCGCGCCAGGATTTTTACATGGAAGCCCAGCAGCCCATGACCATCCCCGGCATGCACAGCACCTGGGAGAGCGACGTTTACGTGCTGCTGGTGGGTTGGGAGCCCATTGCCGCGGATAGCGCCACGTTCAAGATGTTCGTAAATCCATTGGTGAACTGGGTCTGGATGGGTGGGTTGGTATTCATCATTGGCACGCTGGTCGCGGCGTGGCCGGAGCCCGATTCTGCACTGGCCATATTGCCCGCCGCGGGGCAAGAACGCCGCAGATCCGCCGAGGCCCGCGGATGAAGCGTGTCATCTTCGTCCTGGTCCTATTGGTTCTGATAGGCGGGGCGGTTATGCCGACGGTGGCCCAGGAGGATGGACCTACGCCCAGCCCCGACCAAGTCAATAAGATCGCCAGCAACCTGTACTGCCCGGTGTGCGCTAATGTGCCATTGGATGCGTGCGGCACAGCCGCTTGCGCCCAATGGCGGCAGCAGATCGCCGACCTGCTTGAGGAAGGGTATTCCGAGCAGCAGATTTACGATTATTTCGCCCAGTACGGCCCCGGTGTGCTGGCTGCCCCGCCGGCCGGCGGGCTGAACTGGCTGATCTACGTGCTTCCGCCGGCAGTGATATTGCTGGGAGCCTGGCTGCTGTGGGGCAATCTGCGGAAGTTCAAGATCCCTGCAGCGCTCGAAAAGAAAACGCTGAAGAGTGAATACACCCAGCGTCTCGAGGATGAACTCAAGGCCCGGCAGTAATGGCGCCGCCAAAGGATCAAACATCCCTGTTGGGGAGATTGCTGGCCTGGGGTTTGCTCATCGGGCTGCTGGCGTTGGTGGGCGCGCAATTGCAGCGATCCCAGGCGGGCATGCTGACCCGCGGCGAGCCCGCTCCCCAATTCACCTTAACGACCTTCGATGGTCGGACCATCGGCCCCGAGGATATGACAGGGAAGGTCGTGCTGGTGAATATCTGGGCTTCGTGGTGCAAACCCTGCGAGCAAGAGGCCGAGGATTTGCAAACCGCCTGGGAAATTTATGAGGACCGCGACGATGTCTTGTTCCTCGGCGTCGATTACGTGGACACCGAGAACGAGGCGCTGGCTTACCTGGACCGCTGGGAGATCACTTACCCCAACGGGCCGGACATTGCCTCCCGCATTTATTACGCCTTCCGCGCCCGCGGGGTTCCCGAAACCTTCCTGATAAACAGATTTGGCGAAATTGCCTTCGTTAAGATTGGCCCCTTCCAAAACCTGGAGGAAATTACGATGGCTATCGACCGCCTATTGGAGCCATAGGCCATGGCCTTCAGTTCTCTGCTGCTCTTCCTTGCCCTCCTGATCGTGGTGGCGTTCTTCGTCGCCCGCCCGCTGATGGAAGAGGGCGAGGAGGACGACGCCATGGATGCGCATGCATCGCACTGGATCGCTGAACGCGAACGCATCCTGGACGCCCTGGCGGAATTGGATGCGGATTGGCAAATGGGCAAGGTGCCCGAAAATATCTATTCCTCCCAGCGCCAGCAATTATTGGCAAAGGGAACTAAGGCGCTGATGGAACTGGACATATATGCCGAAAAGCGCGGCAAACACATGGAGGCGCAACGGGGGAAGGGTGATGATATAGAAGCCCTCATCGCGGCTTACAAAGCTAAGCGCAAGAGGCGTAATTGAAACGACTCTTCCTGATGATGTCAGGCTTTGCCTTTCTTCTCACAGCTTGCGAACTGTCCCTTGCTGGCGATATCACGCCGCCACCCGAGGCGATCATCTCCGCGCAGAGTTCGCCGGAACCGATTGTCTACCCATCCTCGGCGCCCGATCCTGCAAATGGCGAAGTCATATATGCCGAACGCTGCGCTCCCTGCCACGGCGTCAGCGGCCTGGGGGATGGGGAGCAGGCTGACGAACTGGCCTTCTTTCCCGCGCCCATCGGTGACTCCGAACTGGCGAGGGAAAACAGCCCGGAAGATTGGTACCGCATCGTAACCGGAGGCCGCCTGGCGCGCTTCATGCCACCCTTTGCGGCGGCGCTTGAGCCACAGGAACGCTGGGAGGTGCTGGCCTACGTTTATGGCCTCGGGCTCGACGCCGCCGAACTTGACCGCGGCGCAGAGTTGTATGCGCAGCATCAAGGTGAAGTTGATGGGCTGCTTAGGGAAATATATCCGCTAGCCGTAAAGCAATCGGTCATCGAGCCCTTAGGTTTGTCAGCCACGGACAGCGCAGCGCTAACGGCTTTCCTGCAGGCCCGCGCCTTAGGCCTCGAGGCAACCATGCCACCGGACGCTGAGGATATCGAAACCCCTTCGGCGGCAAGCGAGATACCGACGTTAGGTTCTTTTAGCGGAAAAGTTATGCATGGCAGCGGCGACTGGCTGCCAACGGGGTTGCAGGCCACCTTATTTGGATTCGATCACACGGAAGTGATGGTGACCGAAACTGCCGACGTCGGACCGGATGGCGCGTTCGTTTTCTCACAGATTCCGCTGGCCGAGGGGCGCATCTTCTTTTTCCAGGTGGAATATAAGGGGCAGATCTACTTTTCGGAATTCGTCACACCGCAAGGCGAATCGACTCAGTTCGAGTTGCCCATCATTATTTACGAGACCACCAGCAATGCCAGCCAATTGGCCGCCGAAAGCCTCCAGCTCGTTTACGATTTTTACAAGGCAGGCGTGGTCCGCGTCGTGCAGCGCGTTTCTATCTCCAATCTCGGCGACCGGGCCGTGGTCCCTGATGAAGCCGGGAAGCCCGTGCTGCACTTCCGGCTTCCGCCGCAGGCGATCAACCTGGCGTTCGAGGAAGGGGCACTGGGCGACCGCTACGTGGCTGAAGAGGACGGTTTTGGTGATCTGCGCGGCGTGCTTCCGGGAAAGGACTCGTACCAGTTGCTTTTTGCCTACGAGCTTCCGTATCACAATGGCCTGTCTTATGAAGTTACGATCGATCTGCCCACCCGCTCTGTAGTAATCTTGCTGCCGGAGAGCGGTTTTGAATTACCCAGTGAAGATTTCCAGTTGATCGGCCGCCAACCGATTGAGGGCACGGCCCATGCAGTCTTTGCCGCAGAGGCTGGATATCTGCCGAGCGATACGATCCCGATTACCATTCGCGGCGCTCATCCGCTCGGCGGGGGCGGCCTAGGCTGGCTGGCGGACGATGAATTGCTGGTTGGCCTGGCTGCTTTGACCGCCGCAGTCGGCGTGCTGTGGCTGTCGGTGCGCGGCGCCTCGGCCTCGAAATCCGAACAGATCATGGAAGAGATCATCGCCCTGGACGAGCGATATGACGACGGTAAGGGGAACAAAGCCAATTACCGGAAGCAAAGACGCCTGCTCAAAGAACGTCTGCGCCGCAGCTTGGCCAGGGGGAGAAAGCCTTGATAAAGGCCGCCAAGGTCGGCAAGCGCTTCGGGGAGCGCATCGTCTTGCAAGTCATCGATCTCCAGGTGAAGCGTGGGGAACTAGTGGCGCTGCTCGGCCCCAATGGCGCCGGCAAGAGCACCTTGCTGCGCGTCCTGGCCTCGCTGGCAAGACCAAGTGCGGGAGAGATCCAGGTAGCGGGCTACAACTTGCTTGGGCAGGTGGCCGCAGCCCGGGCGGCCATAGGTTACCTCGGCCACCAACCCATTCTCTATGGCGATCTGAGCGCAGAACAAAACTTGTGGTTTTACGCACGGATATACCGCATTCCGCGGCCGGGCGCGCGAATCCGAGAACTACTCAGCACCTTCGATTTGGAACTCAGGCGCCGCGAGCCGGTGCGCACATTTTCGCGCGGCATGCAGCAGCGCTTGTCCCTTGCCCGCGCCTTGCTCCACCGCCCAAAGGCCTTGCTACTGGACGAACCTCACAGCGGGCTGGACAGGGAAGCTGTGGCGGTCCTGGATGATCTTTTGAAAAAGCAGACCAGGAAGGGCACCGCCATATTGTTGGCGACGCACGACCTGGCGCGCGCCCAGCGCTTGGCGCACCGCGTGGAGGTTTTGGCGGACGGGCGCCTGGTTGCCTCGTTCAACCGGCGACAGCTGGCCTCTCGCCAATTTGCAGCCACTTATGACCGCGCCCTGCGCGCCGCGCAGCGGGGAGGGTCAGTTGGCTGAGTTTGGGGCTTACCTCTCCGCCATTGCCAGCCTGGTGCGCAAAGACCTGGCGGTGGAATGGCGCAGCCGGCAATTACTGGCTTCCATGCTGGTATTTGCCCTGCTGATGATCCTTATTTTCAATTTTGCTTTGGAACTCGATGCGCGCGCCCGCGCCGAAGTGAGCTCCGGGGTGCTGTGGGCTACCTTCGCTTTTGCCGGCACGCTGGGCCTCAACCGCTCCATGTCAATTGAAAAAGACGGCGGCGCGCTGGATGGGCTCTTGCTGGCCCCATTCGATCGCAGCGCGATTTATTTCGGCAAGACCTTGGCGAACATGCTTTTCGTCCTGGTTGTTGCTTTGGCCACGCTGCCTGTATATGGTGTTCTGTATAATATCGATCTCTGGCATGGCGGCTTGCTGTTAGTGATCGTGCTCGGCGCGTGGGGTTACTCGGCGGTCGGAACGCTGCTGGCGGCCATGGCCATGCAGGCGCGCAGCCGCGATTTGCTGCTGCCGGTGCTCTTGTTCCCGCTGCTGCTGCCGGTGCTGGTGGCAGCGGTGCGCGCCAGCAGCTTCTTCCTGCAGGGGCTGGAAATGGAATATATTTGGCCTAGTCTCAATTTGCTCATCGCTTACGCGGTGATCATGCCTGCGCTGGGCTTTATGTTCTTCGATTTCATCGTGGAGGATTAACCAATGCCGGATCAAGTTGTGCAAAAGAAGCCTCGTTTGCTAGGCGCCCTGGATTTCGCCTCGCTAGTGCTCATGCTGGCGGCCACTCTGATGGTGTTCTTCTACGCACCGCGCGAGCGAGAGATGGGCGAGGTGCAGCGTATCTTCTATTTCCATGTGGCTACCGGTTGGGTGGGCATGGCGGCCTTCATCGGCGCTGCAGTGGCCGGCATCATTTACCTGGTGCGGCCCCACAAGAAATGGGACGTCTTCAGTGTTGCGGCAGTGGAGATAGGTTTGGTGTATTCCTTTGTAAACATCGTCACCGGTTCCATTTGGGCTTACCCCACCTGGAATACGTGGTGGACTTGGGACCCCCGCCTCGTAACCGCCACGGTAATGGTCCTGACCTTCCTGGCCTATCTGCTGTTGCGGCAGAGCATCGAGGACCCCGAGCGCCGCGCCCGCTTTGGCGCCATCTATGCCATCCTCGGCTCGCTCACCGTGCCCCTCACCTATATGTCCATCCGCATTTGGCGCACCATCCATCCGGTAGTGATCGGCAGCGGAGACCCGGGCGCACAGGGCACTTTCGCATTCACGCAGCCGATGGTCTACACGCTGCTGGTCAGCCTGCTGGCCTTCACGGTGCTGGGCATCACTCTGCTTTGGCACCGGGTCCGGTTGGGCTGGTTGGCCGATAGAGTGGAACAACTGCGATTGAAAGCCATGGGACTCTGAGGAAAAATGGAAACGACAAATTATATGATCTTGGGGTATGGGGTTATCTTCGCGGTGTTGGCATTACACTTGGCCAGCTTCGTGGTGCGAAATCGCAACTTGCAGCGCGACCTGGAGATGCTAGAGCAGCTGGAGAAAAAGACGCCGAGAAGAAAGCCGGTCGGGAAGAAAAGAAAATAAGTGGGTCGAGGCTGCAGCCATCCAATTTTGTAATTTAGTTGGCGCTGCCGTCCAGGATCTTGTTTATTGTCTGTAGGTCTTCTGACGCCAATGCCCATTCGCCTGCTTTTGCATTGGCTTGCACCTGTTCCACTTTTGTGGCCCCCGATATCACTGAAGATACCTGGGGTTGGGACAGCAACCAGGCATGCGCCAGTTCGCTGACGTTGTGCCCCCGTTCTTTGGCCAAGCCTTCCAGCTTTTCTACGATCGTGTAGTTTTCCTCAGTCATGTATTTTTGCACGTACGGGCTTTCTTCGCCGCGGGAGCCTTTCGGCGCGGCCTGGCCGCGGCGATATTTACCGGTGAGGAAGCCGCCTGCAAGAGGGAAATACGGCAGAACACCGATGTTGAAATACTGGCAGGCCGGTAAAAGTTCCTTTTCGATTTCGCGGTGAAGCATATGGTAGTGGGGCTGGATTGAGACGAACTTCGTCCAATTGTGCAATTCCGCCATCGCGTTCGCGCGGGTCAGCTGCCAGGCGCTGAAATTGGAGGCGCCTATATAGCGCACTTTCCCTGCCTGCAGCAAATCTTCCAGGGCGCGCATGGTCTCCTCAATGGGCGTGTCATCATCCCAGGCGTGGATCTGGTACAGGTCGATAGTTTCGGTGCCCAGCCTGCGCAGGCTGGCCTCTGCGCCCGAGAGGATGTGATGCCGGGAGGCGCCGCCATCATTGGGTCCCTTGGGGTTTACGGGATGGCGCACTTTGGTGGCAACCAGCACCTTTGCGCGGATGTCCTTGATCGCCGCACCGATAAATTCTTCGGAACGGCCTTCGCGGTAGACGTCGGCGGTATCAATAAAGTTGATACCCAAATCCGCTGCAGCATGGATGATCTCGGAAGCCTGCTTGGCATCCACCTTGCCACCGAATTGGTTGGTGCCCAATCCAATGGCTGAAACGGCCAGACCGGATTTTCCCAGATGTCGATATTGCATCTGTTGCCTTTCATCAAATTGGAATACTGATCATTGTAATGTCGCCCCCATCTTTCCGGCGTGCCCTATTCTTCGGCGTGGAAGAGCAGGATCCAGGCGCCCCAGGCCGGTTCGCCGTCTTCCGTTTGGCAAGCCGCGGCCTGTATGCCGCCCATGGCGTCCACGCCCTGGATCGAGAGCGAGTACACAACGCCTGCCGTCAGAACATGCTCGGCGTACCCCGGGCTCATTTCGGGCCGCTGTCCGGTCGTGAATTCATCCTCGCCCTCCTCTGAGGTCAGCGTGAGCCGCACGCCCGCCTGAGGATTGCGGTTGGGGTCGAAGATGAAAACCTTTATGTAAGGTGGAGCATCCACGCTATCGCATAGCAACTGCTGGTCTTCCAGAACGTAGGTTGCGCCTTCGCCCGCGGCCTCGAAGGGTGTGGGCGCGGACTGCTCACCCGGATTGGGCGTGTTGGCTGCACCTGCAGTGGCCTGCTGGATAACTATCACAGCTTGCAGGTCCTCAGCCAGCCCGGCCAAGGCGCGCGCTTCCCGCTGTGTGGCGCTATTGGCAAGCGCCACTTGCGCTTGCGAGCTCAGCGCCCGCACCGGGTCGCTGTCCCGCAATAAAGCGAGGCGCGCCTGAGCGCGGCCCAGATCGCCGGAAGCGGCATAGGCCAGGGCGGCCATCAGCCGGTATTGTTCCTGATAGGGTTCGGCCAGGCTATCCGGCCCGACGTCGGTGACCCGCGGCGGCCAAACGATCCAGGCCAGCGCAAGGCCAAGCACTAGGCCGATCACCAGACCGGTAAGCAGATAAAACGGCGGTTTGCTTTGCGACTCTTTGATCATGGGGTAGGGGTGGGAGCGAAACGCGGATCGTAGGTTAGCAAAGCCTGCTCTAGTTCTTGCAGCAATTCAAGGTCGGCTACGGAATAACCGTTCTCGGTCGCAAAGAACATGGTGTCGCTGACAAAATCGATCGGGTTGTAGGCCTCCCCATCGATAGCGAGGAAGCCGAGGCTGGCAATGGCGCGCTCGACGTCGTGATCGGCCTGGAAGGCCTCAGCCACCATAAGCACATAATCGGCGCGGAAGTCCTCGCGCAGCAAGGCGGGCTCGGCATCCCTCACAGACACGGAACGGGCCGACCAACCGTAATAAACGGAAATCACCAGGCCGATGAGGATGGTGACGCTAAAAACAATGTAACGGTTCATGGCAAGGCAAGGTGCAAGATTTCAGCCAGGATAATGCTATACCCCAGGCGCCGAAAGCGCTAGCCCGCAGCCAGTATCTCGCGCAGGGCGGCCAGCACCAGGCTGACGTATTTGTGCTGGCTGCTGTGGCCCATGAGGCCGATGCGCCAGATCTGCCCTTTTAGTTGGCCGAGGCCGGCGCCCACTTCGATGCCGTAATCCTCCAGCAGGTGTTTCCTCACCAGGTCGTGGCTGGCCGCGGGGGGCACTTTAACAGAGGTCACCGTGGCCATGCGGTGTTCGCGCTTGACCAGCAGTTCCATGTCCAGTTCTTCCAGGCCGGCCCACAATTGCTCGGCGTTCTGCTGGTGGCGCGCAAAGCGCGCTTCCATCCCTTCTTCAACAGCAAGCCGCAAGGCTTCGTGCATCGCATAGTTGAGTTGGATGGGGGCGGTATGGTGATAGGTGCGTTCTTTGCCCCAATATTTCTGAACCTCATCGAGGGATAGATACCAGGAGCCGACCGGTGCCTTGCGCTTGGCCAGGACTTCGAGGGCGCGAGGGCCTACAGTGATGGGCGCCAGACCGGGAGGAGCCGAAAGGGCTTTTTGCGAACCGCTGAACGCCACGTCGATATCCCAAGCGTCCACCTCTACCGGGACGCCGCCCAAGGTGGCGACGGTATCCAGAACGAAGAGAGCGCCATGCTCGTGGGCGGCAGCCGCCAGTTCCTTGATGGCTGGCTGCTGGGCGCCGGAAGAAGTTTCCCCGTGGACCACGGCCAGCAGCTTGTATTTGTGCTTAGCTAAGGCCTTCTTAACCTCGGCCAGATCCAAGACCTGCCCCCATGGGACTTCAAGGCGGTCGACTGTGGCTCCATAGCGGCCGGCCATGTCCACCATGCGCGCCCCGAAGTAGCCTATGACTCCGATGAGCACCCGGTCGCCCGGCTCGATGAAATTGGCCAGAGCGGCTTCCATGCCGGCGCTACCGGTGCCGGACACCGGGATGGTGAGAGGATTCTTGGTCTGGAAGACGAAGCGCAGCATTTCCTGCACCTCATCCATGATTCGCAGGAAAGCAGGGTCCAGGTGGCCGATGACCGGCATGGCCAGGGCCTGGGAGACGCTGGCCGGCATGTTGCTGGGGCCGGGGCCGAGAAGAATGCGTTCGGGGACGTGCAGGGCTTGGATCTTATGGTCGTTCAAAGTTCTCCTGGCGGCGGGACGAGCTAAGTTTACCATCGCGCCCTCGGTCGCATACAGGTTCGCCACTATGTCGCAGGAATACGTAATAGAATCTTTTTATGGCTCGCCAGCGATTGCTGAAGATAGTCGAAATCGGAGAGCGACGCAAAGCGCGGCGAAGGGCGCAACGCGCCGCTTTCGGCCACAGGCTGTTGCGACTGGCCGCGATCGCCTTGGGAGTAGTGAGCGTCGCAGCTGCTTTGCTGGCGGCGGCTGCGTTCCCTTTTTACGCCTACGTTACCCACGGCTTACCCCCTGCCGCGCGATTGGAACAATTGATGGATCCGAATTCGGGCGAGCTGCTGCAGCCAACGCGATTTTACGACCGGACCGGCCAACAGCTTTTGCTCAGCCTGGAGCCGCAGGGATCGCCGCGCAGCTTCGTTGTGAACGGCAACCGGGATTTATTGGATGCCTTCCTGTCCAGCCAAGATCCTGATTTTTGGGCTCGGCCAGGTAACTCCCTCCTGGACTTCGATAGCGGGCCGATTGGTCTCGCCGAGGAACTGGTCGCCCGGCTGCTATTGCCGGATGATGCAGATGGTTGGATGAAAACGCTTCGGGCGCGGCTGCTGGCAACCGAGGTAGAGGCCCGTTATGGCCGTGCCCAGATCCTCACCTGGGCGCTCAACAGTACTTATTTCGGCCACTGGGCGTTCGGAATCGAGAGCGCCTCCCAACTGTATTTTGGCAAATCTTCGGTGAGCTTGTCGTTGGCGGAATCGGCGTTGCTGGCCGCCGTGGCTGAGGCCCCGGCGCTGAATCCCATCGACGCGCCTGAGCTGGCCATCGAATACCAACGCCTAGTGCTTTCGGCCATGCGCGACCAGCGTCTGATCACGGACAAGGAGTTTTCCAGCGCCTTCGGTGAGCAATTGGTGTTTTCGAGTGAAAGCTCCGCCCCAGTAAGCGAAGCGTCGGAATTCACGGACCTGGCCCTTGAGCAATTGGAGCAGGAGCTGGGTCTTCAACGAATCCAGCTTGGCGGAATGAAAGTGATAACCACGATGGATTATTCATTGCAGCAGGAGGCCTCGGCCCTTTTGGCTGGCGGAGGCCTTGAAGCTGCGGTGCTGGATCCTATGAACGGGCAAATCCTGGCGTTGGTCGGAGCGATGACCTCGCATCCGGCCGAAAGGATGCTTACGCCGTTCGCTTATTTGCAGCTATTCGCTCAAGGCCAAGCGCCTGCCTCACTGTTGTGGACGAGGCATGGCCCAACGACCTTGCGCGCCGCGTTGGCCGCGGCGGAACTTCTGCCCGCGCAAGATGACGTGCCCCTTTCTTCGAGGGTGGCCGAACTGTTTGGCATAACAGGCGCTGGATCGAATGAGTCGCTTGGCGAATGGAGTGTGCTGAACGCGGCGATGGCCTACGGCCCCCTTGCGAATAGAGGCCTTTTGGTCGGCCGCGAGTTCGATGGATCAATACGGCCGACGGCTGTTCTGTTTGCAGGCGACGCTCAAGATGGCGTGCTGCTGAATTGGATTACGCCGTCGTTGCAAGTGTTCACCAGTCCCGAGTTGGCCGCCTTGGTGACCGATGTGCTGGCTGATGGCAGCGTGCGCCCGGCCACTGCGCCGGCACCCGCCGGTTTGGGCCGGCCCTTCGCTTTCCTGCAGACCCTTGAACAGGACTCCCAAGCCTGGCAAGTTGGCTATTCTCCGCAGCGCGTTGTCGTGCTGTGGGCCCAATCGGCCGACGCCTTGGGAGAGCTGTTGACAGGACTCTTCGAGGCCGCCCATCGCGGTCTGCTGGTTAAGAATTGGGAGCTGCCTTCCGGGTTGACCAATGTGATCGTTTGCGTCCCCTCCGGGCAGTTGCCCGATGATGATTGCCCCCAGACCCGCCGCGAATGGTTTCTGGCGGGAAGCGAGCCCACCGAGTTCGACTCGCTTTACCAAAGGATCGCCATCAACACGTTGAACGGGAACCTGGCCACGGTTTTTACGCCTGAGGAATTTATCGAGGAGCGCGTGTTCCTCATGGTGCCCGCGAGCGCACGGAGTTGGGCGCGGGCGGCCGGCGTCGAACTTCCGCCGGAGGATTATGATGCCGTCCCTTACTTTGCGGGGCAGGGCAGCGGAGTGTCGATACTGGAGCCGGGTCCATTCACTGAAGTCAATGGGACGGTTGAGATCACCGGCCTGTTTGGGGCTGGAGTCATAACTTATGATGTGCAGGTGGGGCAGGGCCTGCGGGCGGAGGAATGGCTGATGGTGGCTGAAGGCGAGGTGGATGCCGGCAACCAGGTAACGGTCGAGTGGGACACTAGCGGCCTGAGCGGTCTCTGGTCGATTCAGTTGCAGGCGTCGGACGGGGAGGGTAATTTAGTGCGAGCTTATTCGGCTGTAACGATCACCAACTAGCTAAAATCTCAGGTTTTGCTTCGGCGCAGTTGCCACGCCACGAAGGCGGTGAGGCCAGCGATGACGACCAATCCAATTTCGACCGGCAGTGCATAATCCTGGATGAAGACGCGCAGATCGTATGGCGCCGGCTGTTCTTCCATTGCTCGATCCGTTTCCAAAGGAGCCGCAAAGAGCTGGAGTTCCTCGGTGGCTTCAGCCTCGAATTCCGGGGTCGCCGTTTCGGCCATTTTCATCGCCCCCTCCTGTGCCATCAACGCCTGGGGAAATCCCTCCGCGGGAGCGGCCGGGCCAAAACCAAGCTGGCCACCGGCCCAAAAATCTCCCACCAGCACCACCAGCAGCAGCACTGTAGCAGCTGCTGAAATCAGGTTAAGGCTTCCCCAGCCGACAAACGCAACTTGTCTGCCTGCCAGCATGGCAGGCGTCAGCGTGAAATTGCGCGGTGCCTTGCGTTGTGGTGCGCGGCGCAGCGAGGCCCGCACGCTCTCCAGTTCCTTGAGGGCGCGGGCCAGGGCCGGCTCAAACTTGAGGCGCTGCTCTAGTAAGGCACGCTCGCGTTGGGCCAGTTCTTTATCCAGATAGGCAGAAAGCTGCTCGATTTCACGGGCAGGAAGTCGATTCATCATGATGGCGTCTGTGTATTGAGACGAAATCGGTCGGGCAGGAGTTCCGCAAATCCCTGCAGGCAATCCTGCAAGCGGGCCCGAGCCCGGGCCAGCCGGCTCTTGACGGTGCCAAGGGGTCGTTTCAACGCCTGGGCGGCCTCGCTGTAATCCATACCCTGCACATCCACCAATACAACAGCCGCACGGAACTCGGCCTCCAATTGATTCAAACAGCGCTGAATGGCCGCGTTCAACTGCACGCGCTCGGCCAGTTCGTGAGGACCTTCGCCCGGATCGGCCACCCAGCGCGGGTCGGCTTCCCCTTCTCCGTTCGGATTATCGGGCTCGAGGGCAGTTTGTGGTCGGCGTTGGCGGCGACGCAGTTCGTCGTAGCAGCCGTTGGTGACAATGCGCAATAGCCAGGCTTTGAAGGACCCACCGCGAAACCTATGAATGCTGCGGTAGGCCGAAATAAAGGCTTCTTGGGTGGCATCCTCGGCAGATGCATCGTCGCCCAGCAAACGGTAGGCCACATTGAAAGCCAGACCCTGGTAGCTGACTACCAGGCGATTGAAGGCATCCAGGTCGCCCTGCTGGGCGGCCTGGATGACGAGTTGCTCATCCATGCTTCGGCCGGCCTCCTCCAAAGGCCAGGATGTAAATGCTGCGCGAGACCAACAAGCCAATGGCCAGTGCAGCGCCGATTACAGCCACGAAGACCGGCACGACAGGGGTGCCCAACCACCAGGCGCGCAACGTGGCGGCCGGCAGAGCGGAGAGGACTGCCGCGGCGGGCACGCGCCACAAATCAATCCAGTAAGCGGCACGAGCTGGAGCATACAACTGCAAGGCAGCCGCGAACAGGACCCAGGCTGCGTAGAAAGGGATGAATGTAAACGGCAGGCGCTCGAGAAACAGCGTGTCCATCTGGTGGAATTGCAATCCAATAAAGGTCACGATGAAGATGGCGACGCCATCGTCGATAAGTAGAATTATTTGGGGCAGGGGCATGCTGAAGGTTTTACCATAACTTCGGATAGCAAAAGGCGGGCTTTAGCCCGCCTTTTTCGACATCAGCCTACCAGCTACTTTTGGGAATCGCGTATGTAGACCCAGAAACCGATCAAGATGGCGCCGATACCAATCCCCAGTGCCACCCCGCGGAAGAAATCCGCCATGGCGCTGCCACTATCCGCTGACAGAATGCTAACAAGGATGGCCAGCGCCCCTGTGATCCATAGCCACCAATAGCTGCCCTGAATGGCTGGCTTCTTCACGGCCTCATCCGCCTTTCGTAAGGCTTTTAGCCCAGGTTTTGGCTCGTTCAATCTCGCCGTCTTTTAGGGGTCCCTTGAACCCGGTGACCCAGAAAATGGCAGGCTCTGACGCCGCCTTGCCGCCTAACCTGCGCAACCTGCTTAACAGTTGGCCCGAGGCGTGGAAAAGGTCGGCGAACCAGTTCACTTTCATCGATGTGTCGAACGCGGCCACCTTCACGTCGGTAAGCGATTTCCCAGGCAGGCGGTTAATAACATCACGAGCCTCTTCGGGAATGGTCAACTTATGCGTGGGAGTACCCAGGACGAGCAGGTCCAATCCCTGAAAGTCCGTGGCTATCAATTGCTGGATCGGCTTCACCTTCACTGAACCATTGCCCAATTGTTCACCGATTGTCTCGGCGATCTTTTTCGTATTGCCGAACAATGAATGGTAAACGACCAATGCCTTCATATGGCCTCCTGGGATTCACCCTTATCTTTTATAAGCAAATGCCGGTTTCCCAGCGTGGCGGATGCCCCCTTTCGGGAAGGCAAAGGTCACCCTGTTTGCAGCATCGGGTTCGCCTTGGTATAACTAGGCGGCATGGCGAAACGCCCTGGAGCCCTAGATTTACTACGCATCAAGGCGATCTGCCTGGATGTGGATGGTACGCTGCGCAAGACCGATGAGCAATACATTGCACGCGTCAATACGCTGCTGAGGCCCATTCGCTGGGTATCGCGCCGCAATACGCTACCTCTGGCGCGCTCTTTGGTCACGCGCTTCGAGGACCCTGTCAATAGTCTGTTCACCATCGCCGAACGATTGCATGTGCACCGGCCGCTGCATAAGCTGGTGGATGTAGCCAATCCTTGGAAACGGCGGCGCTCCCGTCCCGATTACTACCAAACCATCCCAAACATTCAATCCGCTATCGAAAAACTGGCGGCTCACTATCCAATGGCGGTGATCAGCGTGCGCGGAACCGTAAGCACCAGGCACTTTCTTGAGCAGACCGGAATCGCCCGCCACTTCACCCTGGTGGCCAGCGGGCAGACCGCCCGGCGCTCCAAACCGCATCCGCACCAGATCTATTGGATCGCCGAGCAATTGGAAATCGAGCCGAGTCAATGCTTGATCGTTGGGGACACCACCATCGATATCCGCGCCGGGCTTGCCGCCGGCGCGCAAACCGTGGGTGTGCTTTCAGGGTTCGGCAAGGAAACCGAACTGCGCCAGGCCGGCGCAAACCTGGTTTTACCGAGCGTCGTAGATCTGCCGGAAGCTTTGGGCTTGAACTAAATCCCTGTTAGTTATTTACTTAACCGTTTCAGGAAATTCTGATAACGCTCGGCGTTAGGCGGGTTGAGCGCCAGGATGGCGCGCACGGCGCCCTTGGCGCCTTCGCGGTCGCCGGATTCCACCAACAGTTCGCCGACTTTGTTCCATTCACGAATGGCTTCTTGGCGCTGGTTCTTCTGCTGGTAGGCCTCCGCCACACGGCGGTGCGCCAGAGCGAAGCGCGGGTTCTCCTCCACCAACCCGGAAAGGAAGGCGATGGCATCCTGGTCACGTCCGAGGCTGTTAAAGTAAGACAAATAATTGTCGAGTTCGGCGTTGGCCGTCCCCTCCTGGCCCAGGCGCAGGTTGAGCTGTACCAGGTTGAGGCGGGCGGTCTCGTCGTTCGGAGCCATGGTACGCAATTGCTCGTAGACTCTTAGCGCCTTGCGCCAATCCAGCCGCTGCAGATCGATATCCGCCATTTGGTGCAGGATCTGCGTGTTCCACGCCGTGTCCACCCCGGATCCCTGAGCCACGCGCAACGCTTTTTCGTAAGTATCCCGGGCTTCGTCCAATTGAGCCAGACGATAATACACATCGGCTAGCTCCAGGTAATGGCTGGCAGCCTCTTTGATTTGCCCTTGGGCAGTCAATTGTTCAATGAGGTGCTTGCGTGCATCCACGTCCAGCGGGGAGATGTCCACAATTCGTTCGTAGGTTTGGGTGGCGCGGTCCCCTTCTCCCCGTGCGGAGTACACACGGGCCACCGTGGATAATTTTTCGATGGCCTGCTGCGGCTTGTCATTCATCAGCAGCAGCTCGCCAATGTGAACATGCAGCGGCAGATAGGTAGGGGAGAACTCTAGGGCAGCAAAGGCTTCTTCCATCGCGGCGCGGAAATATCCTTGACGCGAGAACTGACTGATGCGGCCAAGGGTATCCACCAGGCGGCCGCTGTTGGCGTGCGTCAGGATGTCTGCCAGCGGCTGTGGACCGGCGCCGTTTAGCGCGCCCGGCAATTGGCCACGAGCTTCGTTCACGCCAATGCGCCAGTTGGACCGCAACAACAGGTGGCGGATGTTTTCGCACAGCAACTTCGCTTCGTCTTCGTTCATCTTTTGGGCTGCGGCAATGAGGGGCTCATATTGGTGGCGCAGCGACTCGGCTTTGCTTTCCGGCACCACGCTGGAATCAGCGATCTTCAAGGCCTGTAGATATTCGATCACGGCTTCGTGGAAGCGACCCTGTTCCCTCTGGAAACCCCCAGCCATCAATCGAGAAGCTAGTGCATAGTCGTTATGCTTTACCGCCTTTTGAAAACTGCGCTGGGCCAATTCTTTTTCGCCTTGGTCTGAAAGCAGCAGGCCCAGGTTGAAATGGGCGGCCGGGTGGTCCAGGCC
Organism: Anaerolineales bacterium; assembly: GCA_040882365.1. Lineage (GTDB taxonomy): Bacteria > Chloroflexota > Anaerolineae > Anaerolineales > UBA11579 > JAMCZK01. The sequence goes on along the minus strand of JBBEBI010000024.1, from coordinate 10,052 downwards.
TGCGCCAATGGCAGCCTGCATGGCCTGCGTGGCTTCTATTGGCCTCTTCTGGGTCTCCAGATCGATGCCATGGCTGAGGTTGCGGATAATGGCCTTCTCGTCGAAGCCGCGCGCCAACAAGCCATCCGAGACTACGCGAGCGATGGACCGCAGGCTGCTGGATCTACGCGCGGGTTCGGGAGCGCCGGGCGTCAAATCGAAAAGCATGGCCGCCAGTGTTCGCAGCGATTTTTGGGCGGCCTCTTCGATGGGGTCCGGGCCTTCTTCGAACTGGAGGCGCGTGGTAATTTTGCGGGGCTGCAGCCTAGAGGTGCCTGCCGGCAGCCGCAGTGGTCCGCTTACGCCGCCCTGGCGAACGGGCTTGGGAAGCGGCCTCAGGGCTTGCAGCATAGCCATGGCTTCTTGAGCTTCTTTGTTTTTTGGATTAAGCGCCAGCGCATGCTCGCCGGTCTTGCGCGCTTCGTCCGCCATGCCAGTGTGCTGTTGCAAAGCTGCCACAGCGATGTATTCCGTAATGGCCTGCGGTGTGCGCCCCAGCTTTTCATAGACCTGGGCTAACTGCGCGTGTGCGTCGATGTTTTCGGCCTGCAGGCGGATGATGCGCGTCCAATTTTTAATGGCCTTGTCCGCGTCTCGCAAGCCCATGTAGAGTTCGGCGGCGCGCATGGAAAAGCGCACCGCTTCTTCGGTGCGGCCAGTTTGCTTATAGATGAGCGCAGTTTTCTCTACCGGCAGCGGGTCCTCGGGTGAGAACCGGCTGGCGTGCTTGTAAAGGTCGAGGGCTTGTTCGAGGTTCCCCAGCTCAAAGTAGGCCAGAGCCAAGCTGTTGAGGGTGGGGGGATTTTCCGGGAATTCCTTGAGGGCGCGGTCGTAATGCTCCACGGCCTCCTGCCACCTGCCTTCCCAGGCGGCGGAATGGCCCTGGTTCATTGAACGACGGAATAAGTCTTCGTTGCCGCGCAGTGGGACCATGGAATTAATTGCCCAGGAAGTCTAGCACAATCCGGTTGAACTTCTCAGACTTTTCCATGGGCGGCAAGTGCGCAGTCCCAGGCATGTTAGTGCGCGTAACGTGCGGGATATCTTGTTCGATCTTCTCCACAATGTGATGCATGCTTTGCAGGTCTTCTTCCCCCAGAATTAGCAAAGTGGGCGCCTTGACCTCACCCAACCGCTCGCCGGCAGGCGGCCGGGCGATTTCGCCTTCGCCGGCGCCGATGCCCAAGTCGATGGTATGGCGGATCAGCCCCAAGGCGCGCTGGCGGAAATCTGGGTCTACTTGATTCGGTTTTCGGCGCGGCCCATCCAACCACGTTTGGGCAATGATATCGGCCGCCATGCGGTTGTCTCCCTCTTTGATGGCAGCATCGTATTTGGCCGACATTTCTACTTCGAACTTGTCTTCCGGAGCCCGGAAGCCAGGTAGCCCTGGTGCGATCAACACGAGCTTATTTACCATTTGGGGATAAGTGAGCGCGAAGTCCAGGGCGATGCGGCCGCCGTTGGAGATGCCAAGTATATGGGCGCGAGGGATGTCGAGATGGTCGAGCAGCGCCTTTAGGTCTTCGTAATCTTTGTATGACCCGGCGGGATCCGGCGTCTCACCGAAACCACGCACGTCGTAGCGCAGCACCCGGAAGAAGGGTGTGAAGGGTTTCATCTGCGCATCCCACATATTGAGGTTGGCAATAGCGGCGTGGATAAGTACGAGTGGCTCTCCCTCGCCCTTTACCTGGTAATGGATCTTCACCCCATTTATTTTGGCAAACTGGTAGGACATGTAACGCTCCTTGATCTTCAGATGATGGGGGCAGTTTTCAGGCCGCCCCTACAGTTTGATCTCTTCCATCTCGCCCCAGTTTTTGCCCCACTTCATATCGGTGGCGAGTGGCACCTTCAATTTATAGGCGGTGCCCATCTCCTGGCTGATCAATTTAGCTGCTTCCCCCAATTCCTTTTCGGGCACTTCGATCACCAATTCGTCGTGAACCTGCAAGAGCATATGTCCGTGCAGTGCTGCGCGTGGCAGGGCGGCGGCGACGCGCAGCATGGCCAGCTTCATGATGTCGGCCGCGGAGCCCTGAATGGGGCTGTTGATCGCCTCGCGCTCCAGCCTGCTCTTCAACACGTAATTGGTGCCTTCTTTCAGGCCGGGAAAATAGCGCCGGCGACCAAGCAAGGTTTCGACGTAGCCCAGTTGCTTGGCTTGTTTCTTAGTGCTGTCAATGTAATTGCGCACGCTAGGGAAGCGCTCGAAGTAGGCCTTCACGAAATCTTCGGCCTCCGCCAGCGTCAGGTCGGTGGCGCGGCTCAAGCCGAAGGGGCTCATGCCGTAGATGAGGCCAAAGTTCACCGCCTTGGCGTGGCGGCGATGGTCGGCGGTCACCTCGTTCAACTTGAGGCCCAGGATGGCGGCCGCCGTGGTGGCGTGGATGTCTTGCCCGGCGCGGAAGGCGTCCAGCATGGCCTGGTCATCGGCGATATGGGCGACGATGCGCAGCTCGATCTGCGAATAATCGACGCTCAGCAGCACATTACCCGGCGAGGCGATGAAGGCCTGCCGCACCTTGCGGCCAACTTCCGTGCGGATGGGGATGTTCTGCAAGTTCGGCTCGCTTGATGCAATGCGGCCAGTGACGGTTCCCGTCTGGTTGTAAGAGGTATGGACGCGACCCGTTCGCGCGTTCACTTCTAAAGGCAATGAGTCCAGATAGGTGGACTTCAGTTTGGAGAGCTCGCGAAAATCCAGCAGCGAAGGGACGATCGGGTGCGCCTCGCGCAAGCTGTCGAGGATATCGAAGGCGGTGGAATAGGAACCGCTTGCCGTCTTGCGCACGCCGTTCGGCGGCTCGATCTTCAGACGGTCGAACAGGGCATGCGCAAGCTGCTGCGGCGAATTCAAGTTGAATTCTTCGCCGACGTGCTTGTAAACTTCTTCGGCCATAGTCGCCATTTGCTTTTCAAGCTCGGCGGACATTTGACTGAGGAAAGGCAGATCCAACATGATGCCGGCGCGCTCCATTTCAGCCAGCACGCGCACCAGGGGCATTTCCAAATCGTCGAAAAGCTTGCGCCCGTTGACCTCATCAAGGCTCTGCTTGAGGATGGGCTTGAGGCGCAAGAGCACCTCGGAGTCGGCGGCAGAGTAGGCGGCGGCCTGCTCGATGGGCACCTGCGCCATGGTAACCTGCTTGCGTCCGGTGCCGATAAGGTCCTCGATATCGGACATCTGGATGTTCAGGCGCACCCAGGCCAGGCCCTTGAGGCCTAGGTTACGTGACCCTGGGTCACGTAACCATTCGGCGATCATGGTGTCGAAGGCCAGCGGCGTCACCTCAAGGCCGTGACGCGCCAGCACGATATAGTCGAAGCTCAAGTTGTGCCCGACCTTGGGTATCTTCGGATTGGTCATTGGGCCGCGAACGGCCTCGATTACATCGGCAATTGGCAATTGTTTGCCCAACATGGCCTCGTGCCCGACGGGGACGTAATAGCCTTTCTTGGGCTCCACGGCGAAGGACAGGCCAACCAGGTCACATTGCATGTGCTGGGTGCTGGATGTCTCCGTGTCGAAGGCGATGGCCTCAGCCTTGGCCAATACGCGCCCCAGGTCCGCCAGCGCCTCCGGTGTATGCACAATTGTGTACGAGCTATCGAGCGGCACCTTGGGTTCCGGCGACTCCTCGGCGAACATGCCCATCTGCTGCCCGCCGGTATCCTTCGGCCCGCCCAGAATGTCCGCCACCTTTTCCAGGCGCGGCATGAGCGAGCGGAACTCCAGCTGGCGGAACAGCGACTCCACGTTCTTGGGATGCAGCCGGGTGGTGCGCGCCTGCTCCAGGTCGAAATCGATCTCCAGATCGGTGACGATCTGGGAAAGCTGGCGGCTCAAGTCTGCCTTCTCGCGGCCTTCTTGCAGCTTTTTCTTCTGCGCCGGCTTCAGCTCATCCAGGTGAGCGTAGATGCCATCCAGCGTCCGGTATTGGGCGAGCAGTGCAACGGCGGTCTTCCCGCCGATGCCGGGCACGCCGGGGATGTTGTCGGAGGTGTCGCCGACCAGCGCCTTGTAATCCACCACCTGTTCAGGCCTCACGCCAAGGAAATCCTCCACATCCCTGGCGGTGTAATCCTTCGAGTCGGCCAGGGCCTTGCCTGGCAAGCTGACTACGACGCGGTCATCCACCAACTGCAGCAGATCGCGGTCGCCGGTGATGATCTTGACGCCGATGCCCTGGGCCGAGATTTTTTTGGCCACACTGCCAAGCACATCGTCGGCCTCGTAATTCTCCAGCTCGAGGCGGGGGATATTGAAAGCGTCCACCAGCTCGCGGATGCGGTCGATCTGCGGGCGCAGATCGTCGGGCATCTTCTCGCGGGTGGCCTTGTATTCGGGGAACATGTCGTCGCGGAAGGTGCGCCCGCGGTCGAAGGCCACCGCGAGGTAATCGGGCCGCTCCTGCTCCAGGATACGGAGGAGGACAGAGGTGAAGCCGAAGACGCCGGCGGTGGGCTCGCCGGCCGCGGTGGACCAGCGGCTGGTGCCAGCGCCTGCGCCGGTGAGGGCGAAGTAAGTACGGTAGGCCAGCGCGTGGCCGTCGATCAGGTAGAGCGTGGGGGGCACGCAGAGATTGTACTAGGCAAAAGATGGTCGATTGGTCGATGGGTCAATTGGTCAATCAGAGATCGGGGATCAGGAAATCGGGCATCGGGAATCAGGACCAGCCTGCAGGGTCGGCCTCAGCCGGCTTTCTTGAGCCTAACAAACCACAGATAAACACAGATGCAACGCAGATAAATCCCGGACGAGTCAATTGACAAATCACCTCCCTTTGTCATGCTGAGCGAACGCGAAGCATCCACCCAAGAGTCTGTCCTAAAGTCCAACACAATTTGGAGTACCTGATCAGGATGGATTCTTCGCTGCGGAAAGGCGGCCAAAGCCGCCTTCCTTGCTCAGAATGACAAAATGGCCATAGGGAGGGTCTGGTCACTCATTAGGTCCGCAATTCCTTGTAGACCAGACCCTCCCCTACATAAACCCGCGGCGGTGAGGGCGAAGTAGGTGCGATAGGCCAGCGCGTGGCCGTCGATAAGGTAGAGCGTGGGGGGACGCGGTGATTGTACTAGCGTTGGTGATGCGAGCGATTCACCTATCAGTGAAAAGGCCAAATAGCATAAGGGGAATCTAGGCATTGATCGGTGGGCTCTTTATAGATTTGATAGAACTCATCTATTGTTAGTCCAATTGCCTCATCCACGGTCTTGAAGTACGGCGCAGGAGGAGTAAGACCCTGCCAGGGTGTGGTCAGCTCCGCAAGTGTGCTCTCATAGATATCAGGATCACCTGGATTCGTGAGCCAGATATCGACGAAAGTATCGTCGGGACAGAAATGTATGTCGCTGTCAATCACTTTTGCATTTCCCAGATATCTCAGTATTGCCCCATTTTTGCGGATACAACAGCCAAATCTCGAAGATGTCTGCAGAACCTGGTTCAGCCTCAATAATCTCCATATCGAGAGCGATTTGAGCCGGAACACCATAACCAGATGATATTCCTGAAATCGACAGAGATCCGAGTATTTCTTTGTATTCGTCGTTAACACGCTCGAAACCATCAGATATTCCAGGTAACGCTTTTGTGTGAATCCATAGATATGAAATTTTGCCGCTATTTGTCAGAATCTCATATTCAATGGCGATGGTGACCTCGATGTCGTTACTGATAAATGCGAATTCCATGGAACCCTGGTCGTTCTCAAATATAGCGGGGTACTTGGTTATTCCACTGAAAGGCTCCCAAGCAGATCGAGCATCCGTAACCGAGGAGGCTCCCGGTGTAATGTCCCACCAACAAGGGAATAGGCATCCACCATTTGTTCGAAGGAGCTCCAGGAGAGCTGCCTCTGCTTCTTCGGGCTGCAATGTTAGTATTAAAGTCGTGGCGACCGTAGGCATCGCCGCTGGTTCCCTGACAATTGGTGTTACAGATGGAGTGGGCGGTGAAGCAGTAGTTGAATTGGGTGGGTTGACTGTGGGCTGGCAGGCGGCCAGAAAACCAGCCAGAAGTAATACGACGAATAATTTAACTTGTTGGGGAATGCAGGATCACCCTGGCGCATTCACGGTTACCCCGCCACGCCCTGGCGATTGCGCGTGTATTGTATGTACTCGGCCACCTGCGCCGCGGACGGCTTGGCGCCGCTGACGATCAGGTAGCCCGGTGCCCAGAATTGCCCGCTGGGATTTTCGCGGGCCAGCCGCGGGAATTCTTCGAAGATGCGCCGCGAGAGATGCGTGTCCAGGGTGCGAACGGCGGAGTCCGGCGGCGTGTCGGCGGGGATCGTGACAGTCCATTGCAGGAAGGTCGGCTCGACGGAAACGCTTTCCAGCCGCCACGCAAATGCGAGGCAGAGTTCGGGAAGCCACACTGCCAAATTGGCGGCCAGGTCTCCGGATAAGTGGTGCTTGGGCAGGCGCGGGATCAGTACGATCGAATACTGCAGGTCGGAGCTGCCGGGGACCGCGGTGCGCAGGCTCTTCGTCACCGGGCCAGAGCCGGGGCGCGCCTGCGCGGCGGGGAGCGGTTGTTCTTCAGATTTGCGCGGCGGGTGCGGAGGAGTCGCTTGTTCGCCGCCGACTTGCTGCATGCGCGGCTCAGGTGTGAGCTCGGACTCGGCGTCGCGCACGGTCTCCCCGCGGCTCAATACTTCTTGCGGCGCGGTAGCCAGCGCCCGGGCCAGTTCGCTGGCCTGGGCGCGCATCTGGCTGAAGGGCATCTGCGCATCGAACACCAGCGCCAGGCGGAACTCGCCGCCAAGGCTGGTGGCGTAAAGCATATGATCCCCCTTAGTGGCTTCCAAATGGATGAAACGCGCCAGGTCGGCGGCATTACCGTCAGCGTGGCTACCGCTGGCAGCGTGGTCGGCGACGGCGGCGGCCAGCTCATCAGCGGCGCGTTTGGGGAGCTCACCGGCATAGGCCCACACTTGCTCGCCGCGGGTAACCAGGGCGGCTTGCGAATCGGATTCAAGGGAGAGCCGCGTCAGATAGCGGGCTGCCTGGGAAACGTCGCTCAACCATTCCGGCGCCGAGGCCGGCTCGTGGGTGGGCTGGGCCAAACCGCTGACGGCGTCTCCGTATTGGGCACGCTTATCGGGTTCTTTGGAAACCAGTGGGCCAAAGAATTGCTCCACGGCTGCCACTAAGTCAGGCAGATAAAACGGGCTGGGTAATATGGCATCCGCGCCTAATCCCTTTAACCACGGCTCGTGCGGATCCTCTTCCGTGGGGAGCACAATCAGCCGGGCGTGAGGCGCCAGGCGGCGGAGTTCAGATAGGAGGGCCGGGGTAGCCTGGGGACCAAGCTCAGCGTCCAATACGATGAGAGCAATGGCGTCCTTGCGGGCCTGTTCCAGGGCTCCCTCAGGTTGGGAGAACAGGAACGGCAAGTAGGCGCCGGTATCTTCCAGCACCTGGCGGATCAGGCCGCCAAAGCCTGAACTGGGCGTAAGGATCAGGACCCTTTTCGGAACCATTCGCGCCAAAACACCCCACTACAGGGGAAATTAGTATACACGAAAGCAATCAGGGTGAGCATCCGCATGTGGATGCTACAGGTGGTTCGCTTATTTTTTCTTTTTTCGGCCACGGTGCTTAATCAGGCCGGAAAGATTACCTTGCACCTTTTTTGACAGAAGCTGCAAGCGCTGTGCCAGGGAGGTTTTCGGCGGATCGAGTTTCATTTCTTCAATCTTCGGCCAAGGGTCTACATCCATCAACTTGCGGATCACATAGGCCCCAAAAAGCTGGATGGTGGCCAACACCGGCGCCGCCAGCAGCAACCCGATGAATCCCAGCAAGTTGGCGGCCACCAGGGCCGTCACCAGCACGGCGGCCGGGTGCACGCCCAGCGCTCGTCCGTAGAAGCGCGGCGTAATCACGTTGTCGAAAGTCATGTCCACCAAAATGGCCGGGATAGTGGCAACCAGCATATATGTAGTCCCCGGCTCGATGCCGAGGTAATTGCTGGCTTGGAAAAAGCTCACCAAGGCCGTGATGACGTACATGGTGAACGAACCGATGTAGGGGATGAATTTTGCCAGGCCGGTGATGAGCGCCAAGGCCAGGGCGTAACGCACGCCCAATATGCTCATCAGTGTGAACGAAGTAAGCATGATGATGCCGACCAGCAGCATCTGGCCGCGTAGGAACGCGTTCCAAATGCGGGCCAGCTCGCCGCCAAGCTTGCGGATGTCGGCGTCGTGGCCGGGCAGGTCCGCGCTGCGCAGGAAATCGGGGGTGTGGCCCGCGTCGTTTAGTATCAGATATGTAATGAGGAACACAAACAGGAACCATCCGATGGTAGTAATCGTAGATGTGGCCAGCGCGCCCAGGAAGGACCCGGCTTGGCCCAGGGCGGGTTGCACCGTTGATAGGAGTTGCTGCCCGACGCTGGCGAAATCCATGCCGAATTCATCGACCAGCGTGCGCTCGAGTTCGGCGAAATTGATCTGGAACGGGCCGATTTGGACGGCGTGCTCCGCCAGTCCACGCAGGGTTTCGGGGAGCTGGACGAAGAAGTCCTGGACGATGGTTACCAGGTTGCCAAGCTGCTCGACGATGGCAAAACCGGCCATCACCAGCAGAGTTATGAAAATGAACAGGAAGAAGAGGAAAACAACGCCAACCGCTGCCCTCCAGCTTAACCTGGTGCTTTCACTGAGCCGGCGCACCAAGGGGTGAAGCAGGTACGACAGGATAAACGCCATCAGCAGCGGCCCCAGGAACCCGCTGAAGCGCAGCAACAGGGCGCCGATGATAGCAACCAGGGTGAAACCGGCGATCAGTTTAGTGGTCGGATTCCAGCGCGGCGAGGCAGAAGTGGAGGGTGGCATGGCCCTGATTCAATCCGGTATGTGCATTCTAACGCACTGCCGCTGTCTGTACACGCGTGGCTCAAGGGTGAAAAAGAACGCCCAGCTTCTCGCTGGGCGTTAGAGTTCAACAGCTATTGGGCCGGCACGGACCATTCAGGGCCGAGGATAATGACGACATCCACCGTGCTGTTGGGATCGTAGCGGCTAAAGATGCGCGCGGAATTGATGCCCATTAGTTCGGCCAGATATTTCAAGGTGTAAGGATTCCCGGTGTAATCGTAGATCTCGGTTGCGCCAACGATGTCCTCATTGCCGCTGGCCGCAATGATTATGCCCTGCGCCTTCAAATAAGCGGTTGTGCTATCCGCCAGGCCCGAAATCTCCGATCCGTTGTAGACGGCTACCTGCGCAGCCTCCATCTTCATCAGGTCAATCGTTTGGCTGCTGACCGCCAGCGGGCTTTGCACCGAATCACTTGAAAAGATCTCATCACGCAGTATGCGAATATTCTCTGAAATTGGCTTCAGGATCGAAAGCCCTTCCGGCGACGTCTGCAGGGTTACGTAATCATCGCCCTGGCAGGCAGGTGAGCCACAGGCGTTAGGTGCGATGACGGCTTGCTCGATATTCCCCAGGTCGATGTCTTTGACAGCCCAGCCCAGGCTGAGGGCCTCATCCAGGGGCATATTCGTGTTGATGCCCCCCGCCAGGCTCTCGTAGATCGCCAAAACATTGTTCAACAACTTGGCACGCACATCGTCACGGTCCAATTGTTGGCGGATAGCGAGGATAACCTGCTGCTGGCGGCGGGCGCGGTCGAAGTCGCCTTCCGCATCTACCACGTGCTGGGGGGAATGGCGGGACCTTGCATAAGCCAGGGTGTAGGCTCCATTGAGCACAACGGCTGCGGGTTGCTTCTGCAAAACACGCGTTCCTTCCTCGCCTATTATTTGGATCTCGACATCCTGGTCGATGCGTATCTTGATACCCCCGATGAAGTCGACAAACTGCTCGAACGCGCTGAAATCAATCTGGGCGTAGTAATTGATGGTAATGCCCAGGAATTGCTCCACAGTCTTTACCGCCAGGCCGGCTCCGCCGCCGGGGAGGCGGTTGCCTTCTCCCAGGGCATAGGCATTGTTGATCTTGCCGTGGCCAAAGCCGGGGATCTCC
>JBBEBI010000023.1:0-30015 GCA_040882365.1 Anaerolineales bacterium | reverse complement strand
TGCGGCGGCCGATTGCCGCGTTCAACACGAGGCCGATGACCGGCAAGAAAACAATACAGGGGACGAGGGTGAAAGCGTCCACGCTAACCCTTCAGGCTGCTCATCTCATCGATATCGATGCTCTGCTTGGTCTTGAAGATGGCCACGATGATCGCCAAACCCACCGCCACCTCGGCGGCGGCCACAGCAATAATGAAGAACACATAGATCTGACCGTTGAGCGCTTCGTAAGTGCGCGCAAAGGCCACAAAGAGCAAGTTGGCCGCGTTCAGCATCAGCTCGATCGACATGAAGATAATGATGGCATTTCGGCGGATCAGCACGCCCAGCGCGCCGAGGGCGAACAAAATGGCGGAGAGCGCAAAGTAGTAGGAAACGGGCACCATGACTAGCTCTGCTTCTTCCTTTCCTCTTTGGTCAGCACGATCACGCCGACCATGGCCGCCAGCAGCAACACCGACGTGACTTCGAAGGGCAGCAGGAAGTCGCTGAATAAAGCGTTCCCAATGGCCTGCGGGCTGGCGTAATCGGAGGCCACCGGCTGCACAACTGCATTCAGCGCGCCGCGGCCGAAGATCAGATAGCCGGTCTCGGCGACCAGGATCAACGCCAACAAAATAGCCACCGGGCGCTGCCAGCCGCCTTTGTGGCGGCTCTGGACCTGCTCGGCGCCCAGCAGCATGATGACGAACAAGAACAGCACCATGATGGCGCCAGCGTACACGGTGACCTGCGCCATGGCAATGAAGGGCGCACCCAGCAACAGGAAGAAAACGGCGATGGTGGCGAAGTTAAGGATAAGGAAAAGAGCCGAATATACCGCGTTGCGGCTGGCCAGCATGGCGATCGCCGCGCCCACGGCCACGGCAGCCAATGCGAAGAACAAGAGCAAGTCGATCGTCATGGTATCAGTCCGGGTTCTGCATCACAGGGATGGAGCGGTCGAACATGCCGGGCTGCACTTTTTGCGGTGTAGGTTGGCCGTTAGACGGCACAGGTTCCAGCAACTTTTCGCGGGTGTAGATGGATTGCGAGCGGTCGGTGAAGGAGAGCTCGTAGTTGTCGCCCAGCACAATGGCTTCCGTCGGGCAAGCATCCTCGCAGTAGCCGCAGAAGATGCAGCGCATCATATTGATCTCATAGGTGCTGGCGTAGCGTTCGCCGGGCGAGAAGCGCTTGGCGTCGGTGTTCTCGGAAGCCTCGACGAAGATAGCGTCCGCCGGGCAGGCCGCCGCGCACAATGAACAGCCGATGCACTTCTCCAGGCCATTATCGTAGCGCTTCAGCACATGGCGGCCCTTGAAGCGCTGGCGCACCGGGCGCTTCAGCTCGGGATATTGGTAGGTCTTGGGTTTGACGAACACCTGCTTGAAGGTGATCCACATCCCCTTGAGCAACTCAAAGAACCCGTTCATCCAAGCCCCAACAATATGATCGCGACCGCCGTCAAAAAGATGTTGAGCAGCGCCAACGGCAATAACACCTTCCAGCCGAAGGCCATCAGGCGGTCATAGCGTAAGCGCGGCAGCGTGGCGCGGATCCAGATCATGATGCCGAGGCTAATGAAGATCTTGGCAGCCAGGTAAAGCGGGCCGAGCAGCGGGAACTGGTCCACGAAGGGACCGCGGTAACCACCCAGGAACAGCGCGGCGAAGATAGCGCTCACCGCGATCATCTTGATGTACTCGCCCATGAAGAACAGAGCGAACTTCATGCCGGAATATTCTGTGTGGTAGCCGGCGGTCAGCTCCTGCTCCGCTTCGGGCATGTCGAATGGGGCGCGGTTGACCTCCGCCAGCATGGCGACGTAGAAGATGATGGCCCCCAGCGGCTGGTAGACGATATACCAGACCCCGCGCTGCGCGTCGATAATATCCGCCAGGCTCATTGAGCTCGCCAACAGGATTGGGCCCACAAAAGCGAGACCCAGGGCCAGCTCGTAGCTGATCATTTGAGCCGAGGAACGCAGGCCGCCCAGCATGGCGTACTTATTGTTCGAGGACCAGCCAGCCAAGACGATGCCGTAGACGGAAATGGAGGCGACCGACAGGATGTAAAGGACGGCCAAGTTGATGTCGGCGATCCCCAGAGAGATCGTGCGGCCGAACAGCTCGATGCTGCTGCCCCACGGCACCACCGCCAAAATCACCAGGGCGGGAACAGCGGTAAGAACCGGGGCCAGCAGAAACACGGCCTTGTAAGCTCTGGCCGGGATCAGCTCTTCTTTGAAGACCAGCTTGACGGCATCCGCCAGGGGCTGCAGGAGGCCGCGCGGCCCTACACGGTTGGGGCCGATGCGCAACTGGATCTTGGCCGCCAGCTTGCGCTCATACAAGGTGGTATATGCAAAGCCAGTAAGCAGGATAGCCAGCAAGATCCCACTCTTCACCGCCCATTCGAGCAGCAGCCAGAGGTCCATCTAAGCCGCCACTTTCACGGGCGTCGGACCGCTGATGGCCAACCCCAGGCTGCGTGGAATGAGCGCCGCGTCTTTAGGCAAGCTGTTGTCGATGTGCACAGTAACCGTTGAGGTCACCCCGTTCAATGTCATCTTGGCGGGCTTACCCATCTCCAAGCCGAGGCTCTCGGCGTCTTCGGGATTCAATATAACTTGCGGGGCCTCGAGCCGGGCGCTGAGTAATTTGGATGGGAGGATGGTATTGCCACGGTCATACAAGCGGCTGACCGGCACCGCCACGAGGCCATCTTTGGCAGCCGGCTCCTGCAGAGGGGCGAACGATAGTACCGGGCTCTGACCACGGTCTGCTTCGCTGCTCAGCTTCACGCCAAGACCCTGAGTGTTGTCGTACGTGGTGCCGCCATAATAAACATCGGCGCGGCCGATGATGGGCCACTGCTCGGTTACCTCGGCCAACTTTCCAAAATCGAGGTCCTTGTAGGCTTCATTAGCTGCAGCCAGCTGCAGGAAGGCCAGCGAGCCGATCCGTTGTTCCAAATTCAATCCAAGCGCGGTAGCGATCTGCGCCGTGATGGCAAAATCGGCGCGCATGCCTTCTATAGCTGGCACGGCGGGGTAGAAGCGCTGCACGCGTCGCTCGCCGGAAGTGTAGGACCCTTCGCGTTCAGTGAACGCCTGGGCCGGCAGCACCACATCCGCGGCCTGCGCCGTCTTGGTCAGCGCCAATTCCTGCACGACAACGAATTGCGCACCGTCGACCGCCGCGGCCAGCGCGGGGTCATCGCTTGCGGGGTCGGCGCCCACAATATAAAGGACCGCGGCCTCCTCCATCTGCGCCGCCAAATTCTCGCTTGGGCGCAGACCCAGGTCCCAGGCGCCCTGGGCATTGCCCTTATCCCAAATGGCCACCAAACCGTTGTTGGGTTTGCCCACATGGCCGGTGGCAATCAGTAGGTTAGCGGCCGCGTTTGCAAGGGCTTGCGAGGCAGCCAGATCAGTGCCTTCGCTGCCGTAAAACACGACCAGACTTTCAACTTGCGAAAGTTCCTGCGCCGCGGCTTTGAGCGCATCGTCGCGCAATAGTTTTCTGAGCGATTCGGGGTGGTCCGGCCGCTTGGGTGAGAAGCTATCCAACATGGCATGCAATACAGCCGCTTCCTGGCCATAGTCGTAGCGCAGCGCATATTTCGCGGAGCGATCCAGCTTGGTGCGGCGTGGATTAGCCACGATCAGCGTGGCGCCGCGCTCGGCGGCCTGCCTGACGCGCAGCCACCACAGCGGCGCCTCTTCCTCCAGGTCGCTGGCGATCACCAGGATGGCGCTGCCCGCGCCCAGGTCTCCCAAATTGCTGCCGGCCCCCAGGCCCACTTGCGCCACCAGATCGCCACCAGCCATTTGGCTATAAAGCAATGCGGGGCCAATAGCCTTTTCGCTCAGTTTCTTTATATTGAAGTAATCCTCATTGCTCAAGCGGCCACCGGCGACTGTGACCAGCTTGCCGCCGGCTTTCTTTACTTTGTCAGCCACCGCAGCCAACGCTTCATCCCAGCCCACTGGTGTGAGCTGGCCACCCTTGCGCAATAGGGGTTGTACAATGCGATTGCTGGACTCGGTGTAGTGATACGCGAAGCGGCCCTTGTCGCAGATCCAGATTTCATTCACCCATTCGTTTTGCCGCGGCATCACGCGCTTGACCACTTGGCGGCCGCCGGCCTTAGCCTCACGCCGTGTGTTGAGCGTCGTGTTGCAGTTCACGGGGCAGTGCGTGCAGATCGAAGCCACCGGTTTCAGCTCCCACGGCCGCGCTTCGAAGCGGAAGTCGGCGGTGGTCAGCGCGCCTACAGGACAGATATCGGTAGTGTTTCCGGACCAATAGGAGTCGAAGCCGGGTTCGGAGAACGTCACGATTTCTAGCGCGCGGCCGCGCTCCGAGAAGCCGATCACGGGATCGTCCACGACTTCAGTCTGGAAGCGTGTGCACCGCGCACACTGGATGCAGCGTTCGCGGTCCAGGAAAATCAACTCGCCCAAGGGCACGTGCTTGTCCAGACGGATTTTCTCGTCGTAAATATAGCGGCTTTCTCCGGGACCGAAATGCATGGTCAGGTTCTGCAGCGGGCACTCGCCACCCTTGTCGCAGATAGGGCAATCCAGTGGATGCGAAGTCAGCAGAAATTCCAGCACCTGGTCCCGCTCTTCTTTGACCTTGTCCGTATAGCCGCGCACCACCAGGCCCTCGGAAACGGGGATGGTGCAGCCGGTCTCCAGCTTGGCCCCAAATTGGATCTTCGGCGTGCCGTCTTCGTTGAGCGCGGGCTGGCCGGTGGCGCGGTCTACCATGGGTCGCCCGATCTCCACCAGGCACATGCGGCACATGCCCACCGGTTCCATCTTGGGGTGATAGCAGAAAACGGGAATGTCGATGCCGGCCTGCTTGGCCGCATCCACCACCCAGGTGCCGGGTGCCACGCTTACCGTGCGGTCGTCAATGGTCAGCGTGACCAGCTTCTGCTCCGTTTTGGGAGCGATGGCTTCAGCCATTAGCTGCTTACCTTGGCTTCCATTTTCACGGGCGCGGCTTGCGTCTTGCCCTCGAAATCGCCCTTGAAGCGCGCAATGCTGGAGGTGACCGCTTCGGTGGCAAAATCGCCCAGCGCGCACAGGCACTTGCCCTTGATGTTAGTGGCCACTTCGTTCAGCAAGATCACATCGTTCCAGTTGGCTCCGCCCTGATGGATGCGCTCGGTCAGATGGCGCATCCAATAAGTGCCTTCGCGGCACGGCGTGCACTTGCCGCAAGATTCGTGTTGGAAGAAATGTACGGTCTTATTGATCAGCCAATCCATGCTGACCGAATCATCGATGACGATGATGGATGCGGAGCCCAGCTGGGCGCCTACGCTGGGAACCGACTCGTAATCCATGGGCGTGTCCAGCGCTTTGTCGTCCGCCACGATAAGAGAAGAGGAGGCGCCCGCTGGCATGATGGCTTTGACCTTGCGTCCGGTGGGGATGCCGCCGCCGTGCGTGAAGATCAATTCGCGGAACGTGGTACCCAGCGGCAGCTCGTAGTTGCCGGGCTTCTCCACGTTGCCGGACAGGCTGAACACCTTGGTACCGGGGCTCTTTTCGGTGCCAAAACCGCGGTACCAAGCTGCGCCGCGCTCCACAATGAGTGGCACGTTGGCCAGCGTCTCAACATTGTTGACCACGGTCGGCTTGCCGTATAGGCCGAAGCTGGGCGGGAACGGGGGGCGCAGGCGCGGTTGGCCCAGCTTGCCTTCCAGCGATTCGAGCAGCGCAGTCTCTTCGCCGCAAATGTAGGCGCCGGCGCCCAGGTGGGTATAAAGGCGCAGGCCATATTCGCTGCCGAATAGCTTGTCGCCCAGCAGCCCTTCGCGTTCCAAGTATTCAATATGCTTGTCCAGTTCGGCGGCCAGGTCCCAGAATTCACCGCGCAAATAAATATAGGCCGCATTGGCGCCCACAGCGTAAGCGCACAGCATCACGCCTTCCAGGAATTGGAAAGGGTTGCTTTCCATGATCTCGCGGTCCTTGAAGGTGCCGGGCTCCGACTCATCCGCATTGGTCACCACGTAGTGCGGCCAATTGTTCTTGTCCATGAAGGACCACTTTATCCCGGTGGGGAAGCCTGCCCCGCCGCGGCCGCGCAGCCCGGAAGCCTTGACGATCTCGGTGACCTCTTCCGGCTTCATGCCGGTCACGGCGCGCTTGAAGGTCTCGAAGCCCTTATTCTGCCGGTATATGGGCAGCTGGTCGAGGTTATTGATCTCGCGGTGGCGCAAAAGGATTTCGTTCATTTGCCGTTCACCTGGCGCCAGGATTCGACCAATTGCATGGCGTTGTCCACCGTTTGGTCTTCGTAATAGCTGATCCTCTCCTGGCTTTGCACCTGGAACATAGGCGCCCGGTGGCAGGCGGCCAGGCACATCACCGCTTCCACGGTCACCAGGCCATCAGGGGTCGTTTCGCCCGGCTTTACGTGCAGGCGCTGGCACAGCCCGTTCAGGAACTCGTCCGCACCGCGCAGCGCACATGGCAAGTCGTCGCACACCTGGATGCGGTATTTGCCGCCGGGTTCATCGTGGTAGAGGGTATAGAAGCCTACGATAGAGGCCACATCCGTGGCCGAAATCGCCAGGATCTCCGCGATTTGGTCCAATTGCTCGCGCGTCACATAGCCGTGCTCGCGCTGCGCAATATAGAGAAGCGGCATCACCGCTGAGCGCTTCTGGTCAGCCGGGTATTTGGACAGCACGCGCTCGATCTCCTCGCCGTAGCGTTGCTGCAATGCGTTCATCGGTCAGTGTCCCCCAGCACGATATCGATGCTGCCGATGATCGCTACCAGGTCAGCCACAAAGTGGCCTTTGGATAGCAGGGGCAAGATCTGTAGATTTACGAACGAAGGCGTACGCCAGTAACAGCGATAAGGTTTAGGCCCGCCATCGCCCTCCAGCAAGACCCCCAACTCGCCGCGCGGCGATTCGACCGGCACATACACGGAAGCCTTGGGCGCCGAGAAGCCCTCGGTCCACAACTTGAAGTGGTGAATGACGGCTTCCATGCTGGTGCCCAGCTCGGCGCGCGGCGGGGGAACGAATTTACGATTATTACTGCGGAACGGGCCTTTGGGTAACTTGTCCAGCGCCTGGCGCACAATGCGCAGGGATTGGTGCATCTCCTGCATGCGCACCCAATAGCGGGCGTACACATCGCCCTCTGTGACAACCGGAATCTCGAAATCGTATTGCTCGTAACCGGAATACGGTTCCTCTTTGCGCAGGTCGTATTTCACTCCCGACGCGCGCAACGGAGGCCCGGTGATGCCCCAGGCGATGCCTTGCTCGCCGCTCATCACGCCGATCTTCTTGGTGCGGTCGAGGAAAATGGGATTCTTGCTCAGCAGGCCTTCGTAATCAGCGAGGTGGCGCGGCAGGTCGTCAATGAACGTGCGCACGGCTTCTTCGAAGCCGGTGGGCACATCGCGCCACAGCCCGCCTGGCCGGAAGTAGGTGGTCATCATGCGCTGGCCAGAAGCCATCTCCATGATGTCCAAAATGCGCTCGCGCTGGTTGAACGTGTAGAAGAACACCGACATGGCAGCCAAGTCCAAAACATGCGTGCCCAGCCACACCAGGTGCGAAGCGATGCGCTGCAATTCGGTAAAGATTACGCGGATGGCTTGGGCGCGCTCGGGCACATCCAGGTCCACCAGTTTTTCCACCGCCAGGCAATAGGCCAGGTTGTTGCCCATGGTGTTCAGGTAATCGAGGCGGTCGGTCATCACCTCGGCCTTCTCGTACGTTTTGGCCTCGATATTCTTTTCGATGCCGGTGTGCAGATAGCCGATGTCGGGAATGCAGTTCACCACGGTCTCGCCGTCCAACTCCAGCAGCAAGCGCAGCACGCCGTGGGTGCTGGGGTGCTGCGGACCCATGTTGAGCAGCACCGTCTCGCCTTCAATGGCGCGGTTGGACACCAGATGGCGAAGCTCTTCGGTTGTGATCTCGACTTGCTGCAGCGTCACGGGATTCCTTGGCCTATTCCTTGGGGCGGGGTTTGCGCTGCTCGATCTCTTCGAAATTGAAGGTGAATTGCACTTCTTCGTACCCAAGCGGGTAATCTTTGCGCAGCGGGTGCCCGGCCCATTCCTCGGGCATCAGGATGCGGCGCAAGTCGGGGTGATTCTTGATGTGCAAACCGAACATATCCCACAGCTCGCGCTCGTGCCAATTGGCGTTGGGGAATATTCCAGCGATGCTGTCCAGTTCAGGTTCATCGCCGTTCAATGGGACGCGCAATTCCAGGCGCAGTTTCTGCGGGATGTTCTTGAATTCGTACACGGCATGGAAGCGCGGTTCGCGCTGCGGCCAATAGTCCACCGCGCTCAGGGCGGCCAGCATGTTGAAACCGTGCTTATCGCGTAAGGCACGCGTCGCTTCCACGATGCGCTCTGGCGCCACCAGGGCGCTAACCTGGCCGCGGAACTCGCTGCCCTTGGCGCCTAAGGTTTGTCCTAGATCCTGGGTGATTGCTTGCAGTGCGCTATTCATTTGGAGTTTGGTCAAGCCCATTCTCGGATCTTCTCGCCCTTCACTTTTTCGTGAAGGGTCATAACACCATGGATCAGGGCTTCGGGGCGCGGTGGGCAACCTGCCACGTACACATCCACGGGGACGATCTCATCCACCCCCTGCACGATGGCGTAATTGTTATACACGCCGCCGCAGGAGGCGCAGTCCCCCATGGAGATCACCCACTTGGGCGCTGGCATCTGGTCGTAGAGGCGGCGCAACACCGGCGCCATCTTGCGGCTCAGTCGGCCGGCCACGATCATCAGGTCCGATTGGCGAGGACTGGCGCGCATCAGTTCCATACCGAAACGGCTCATGTCGTAATCGGGCGCCTGGGAGCCCATCATCTCGATGGCACAACAAGCCAAGCCGAAAAGCATGGGCCACATGGCGCCGGTACGCCCCCAATTGACCAGTTTCTCCAGCGAAGTGGTTACGATGCCTAAATTGCCGAGCTTGCTTTCTACTCCCAATCTAGCGCTCCCTTCTTCCAGGCATACACGTAGCCAACTAGCAGGATGAGAATGAAAACGAACATCTCCACCAAGCCGAATATGCCCAATTGGCGGAAACTCACGGCCCAAGGCAGAAAGAACACCACTTCAATATCGAATAATATGAAAAGGACGGCGACCAGGTAGAAGCGCACCGGCATGCGGCGCGTGCCCGGGCCGATAGGCTGCATCCCAGATTCGTAAGGGGCTAATTTTCTTTCGGTGGGGCGGTTGGGGCCGAAAACATGCCCCACGATGACAACGGTTATCGCAAGGCCAGTCGAAATAACAATGAGTACTGCGATGGGCAGATAATCTTGTAGCATCGGCAACTCAGCGACCTACAATTATTAAGACGAAAAATAACTTGGGCTTGTAGGTCGGCTCAGTTTATCACAGGCCTTTTTGGGTGTCAAATTTCACAAAGTCGGCGGGCTTAAAGCGGGATTTCCTGTCCGGTTTCCAGTGATCGCATTGCCCCAAGAGCTGCTCGCGCTCCGCCAAACAGTTGCGCGTACGGGATCGGCGGCGGGCCGCCAGCGCGCAGGCTGGCAAGAAACGCCTGCCAGATGGCGCGGTGGCCTTTGTCCTGGCTGCGCCGGATACCGCGCGTGCGGCCGTCGGCCGTCAGATCCAAGCTGCGGTAATCGTCCAGCACAGCCACCTTGCCGCCGCAGAAAACTTCCAGGCGCTCCTTGGACAGGGAACGATCCCCGTTAGCCAGATAGCTAAGGGTCCCAATTGATCCATCGCCAAACCGCAGGGTGACTTGCACGTTATCCTGCGGATTTCCGCCATCGGATGGCAGGGCCACCGCGGTCACGGCCACCGGCGGCGCGTCCGCCAGGAAGATAAGCAAATCAATGAAATGGCAGCCTTCCCCAACCAGGCGTCCACCGCCGCGGGCTGGGTCGTTCAACCAGTGATAAGCCGGCAACGGACCGGCATTCACCCGGCAATGGGCAACTAACGGTTGGCTGCGCGGCTGCAGGAAAAACGAGAGCTGTTTCGATAAAGGAGCGAAGCGCCGGTTATAGCCCACGGTCAGGAGGGGTGCTCCTTTTTTAGCGAGCGCTTTTTCTATCGCCGCCAATTCCTTGTCGCCCAACGCCAAGGGCTTTTCGCAGAAGACATGCTTGCCAGCTTTCAACGCCGCCAGCGTTTGCCGGGCGTGCAGGTGGTGGCGAGTGAGCACGGCCACCGCATCCACATTCCTGTCCTCCAGGATTTGCGCCTCGTCGCTGGCCGCATAGCGGAAGCGATGGCGGCGCGCCAGGTCCGCCGCCGGGCGACCGGATGCAGAAGCAATTCCGACCAACTCGATCCCAGAAAACCCTTTTAGCGCGGGCAGTAATGTGTATCGCGCAAAATTACCGGCCCCAAGAAAGCCAATGCCGATTTTGGCTTTAGACAATGGTTTGGTAGAGACAACCAATTTCTTTGATGCTTTTGCTTTGCGGCTCGCTCCCGGATATGTGATCAACACCCCAAGGAAAGGTTTTTTGCCAACGATTAGATTGTAGGCTTTGATTGCTTTTTCAATGGAAAACCGATGGCTGACCAGCAAGGAAACGTCCACGTGGCCGCGGCCTAGCAGATCCACAAAGGCTTGCAGGTTGCGACCCTCGGTCCAGCGCACGTAACCGATGGGGTAATCCAGCCCGGCTTCTTCGTAGCCGGGATCATAGCGGCCGGGGCCATAAGAACGCGAGACAATGAAGTTCAATTCCTTGGCGTAATAACTGCGCCGCGGTACTTGCATGCCCACTGCCCCAATTGCCACCACACGGGCGCGGTCGCGAGCGATCTCGCCGGCCAGTTGAACGGGGTCATTCGATTCAGTATCGGCGCAAATAAGCACGGCGTCGAAACCGGCCTCGCCAGTGAATGCCGCAGAGGCATTCATCGCCCTACCTCGCGCCACAGCTTGCAGACCGCGCTTTTTTGCCAAAGCCACGCGCCCTTCGTCGATGTCGATGCCGAGCACCTGGCAGCTGGCTGCGGCCGCAATGCTGACGGCCAATTGGCCCAGCAAGCCCAGGCCAATGACGGCCACTTTCTCGCCGAGTTGAGTCTCGGCCAGCCGGAAGCCATGCAAAGCGATGGCGCCCAGCGTGGCGAACGCCGCCGATTCGAAATCCACGTTGCCCGGCAGCGCTGCGAGAAGGTTTTGCGGCACAACCACGTATTCGGAATGCACAGCATAGCCCCCGCCGGCGCAGGCCACGCGCTGCCCCACTCGGAAGCCTTGCACGCCCCCCCCCAATTCCACGATAGTGCCCACCGAAGAATAGCCCAGGGGCATCGCTTCCCCCAGGCGGCCAAAGGCGGCTTGGGCGGCGTTGACCAATCCCTCCCGCCGCGCCTTATCCAAGACCTGGCGCAGCAGGTCCGGGCGGGAGCGGGCTTTGCCTAGCAGCGATTTCCCGGCGAATTCCACCAGGGCGCGCTCAGTGCCCGCCGAAACCAACGAGGCGGCATTGCGCACCAGCACCATGCCAGGCTGCGGGGTTGGGACTGGCACCTCGACCAGCTCGGTTTTTGCGTTGTTGAGTCTTTGAACTATTTGCTTCACGCTTTTGATCCTGATTTTGGGTCAAAAGTGGATTCTACCATTTGGACCCCAGACCTATTCCGGCTATGAGCTAGCGTGTATTCTGCAGGCCTTGCACCAATTCCTGTTTTTCTGCGTCGCTCAAGCGCGTCCCCGGGTGGGTGAGCAAGTAATAGAACGGCGGCATCTCGCCGCTGGAAATCTTTTCTGCTGCCTCTCCAGGCTCAGCGCCTTCGCCGCGTTGACTGCCCCATTCGGAGTAATTGAGTTGCTCGCGCCCTTCAAGTACGTCGCGGTACACCAACCAGGATATGGGAGCAATATTGCTGTACTAGGGCCAAACGGTCTCATTGCTGTGGCAATCAAAGCAGGCCCTCACCGTCAGTTCCCGCGTTCTGGGACTATCCCAATTCGGTTCCTGCACCACAGAGGGATTTATATGCGTACGTCCATAAGGAATGAATTGGATCAGGACAACTAAGGCCAAAAAAACACCCAGCGTGAACAGCAATATCCGCTTCATCTTTCTTCCCGTCCTATTCGATTATCCTTGTGGAGATCGTTTCAGTTTTGTAGCCTGGTTAATTCTAGTGCCCCCGGCCAGTTCCCAAAAGAGACATCTGTCACAAGCCTGGGACCGACATTGCTGAATGATAGGATGCAGAGAACGTTAGTTCTCTGAGGAGCGTCCATGGCCGATCCACGCATTGAGAATTTTGCACGCATCCTGGTCGATTACTCTACCCGCATCGTTCCCGGAGATCGCGTCTTCATCTTAAGCCACGACCGAGGCCCTGCCCATGGTGCAGGAGATCTACAAACAGATCGTCAGCCGTGGCGGGCACCCGTACCTGCAAATAGAATTCCCCGAGCAAACCGAGCTGTTTTACCGGCATATTCCGCAGGCTGAGGTCGCTCACAAAAACGAACTAATGGCCTATGCCTACGAGCATTTCGAAGCGCGCATCCGCCTTTGGTCGGAGACGAACACGACCGCGCTGAGTGGCGTTGACCCGCAAAAACAGGCCGCCCATGCAAAAGCCAATGCCTCCATCCTCAGGAACCAGGTGGAGCGCGGCGCCCGCGAAGAGTTCAAAATGGGTGACCAGTCTCTTTCCCACTCGAGCCTACGCCATGCAGGCCAAGATGGGTTTCTCAGAGTATCAGGATTTCTATTTCAGAGCGGTTCACGCACTGGAACCCGATCCTCTTGCTTACTGGTTGAAAACAAAAGAAGAGCAGCAAAAATATGTGGATGCCTTGGCCGGCGGCGACAAAATCGAACTGCGCGGCCCCAATGTAGATCTCTCCCTATCGATCAGGGGCCGCATTTTCAAGAACTCACACGGCCGGTTTAACATGCCGGACGGGGAGATCTTCACGGGTCCGGTCGAAAGCTCCTTGAACGGCTGGGTCAACTACACCTACCCGGCCATGCACGAAGGCCATGGGGTCGAGAGCGCGGAATTGCATTTTAAGGATGGGCGGGTGGTGAAGGCGGCTTCAAACACCGAGCAGGATTACTTGCAGGCGCAGTTGAAAACCGATGCCGGGGCCGACTATGTGGGTGAATTTGCCATTGGATTGAACAAAGATATCGACCGCTTCACCGGTCACATCTTATTGGATGAAAAGATCGGCGGCTCGTTCCATATGGCCTTGGGCGCCGGCTACCCGGAGACCGGCAGCCAAAACAAGAGCGCATCCACTGGGACATGATCTGCGACTTGCGCCAGGATTCGGAGATCCTGGTGGATGGGGATTTGTTCTATAAGGATGGGAACTTCGTAATTTAGATTTTAATTCACGCGGCCCCAGAAGCCGCGCCACAACGGGCGCATTTCCTCCCCGCTGATGAAGGCGGTTTTATCTATCTTCTGGGCAATCGCGTGCACCTGTTTCACTTTCCTGCGCCGCACGCTGACATGCAACAGCGTCACCATGCCGTCTTTGCCCCGCGCAGGAATTTCCGTGACCGCATATCCTTGGTCGCGAAGCTTTTCGGCAATGGCACTGCCCCGTTTTGAACTGATGATGCTCACATGGATGTGCCCAACGGCAAGCCGCTCTTCCACCAGCATGCCTACGGTATTGCCGAAGGCGAAGCCGCCCGCATAAGCCACAATGTAAAAGATATTACTCAAGTCGCTGAAAACAACACTCAGCGTCACCAAAAAGATGACGGATTCGGAGAAGGCCATTACCCAGGCGATCAGCTTGCGCCCGCGGATGGTCATCATGAAGCGCACAGTATCGATGGTCTGATTGACCAGGCGAGCAATAAAGATAGCCAGCGCAACCAGCAGCGTCTCGGGCGTTAGAATAAATTCCACTAGCGGCCGGTCCCTAACAATTCGGCGCCCTGCTCGATGATCGGCAGGTACATCTCGTTCAAATATTCCTTCAGCATACGCCGCGCGCTGAAGCGTGGCGCCAGGCTGCAAATGGATTCCTTTACCATCGCCAGCCAGGCCGCTGAGGCTTGGTTGGGGGTGCGCTCGTCATAATACAGCGGCACGATCTGGTTCTCCAACACATCATACAAGCTGGCGGCATCCCTTTTGTCCTGTTCGCGTGCATCCGTCAGGTCCGTATCGTCGCCGATAACCCAACCGTTTTTGCCGTTGTAGCCTTCGCGCCACCAACCATCCAAGATTGAAAAATTTATCGCTCCGTTCAGCGCCGCCTTTTGCCCCGAAGTCCCGGAGGCTTCCATGGGGCGCCGCGGAGTATTCAACCATACGTCCACCCCCTGGACGAGATATCTCGCCAGGTGGATATCGTAATCATCCAGAAAGACCAGGCGCCCCCCGTTTTCGGCCTTCTTCACCACCCGGTACAGTTCCTGGATCAGCAATTTGCCTGGTTCATCGGATGGGTGCGCCTTCCCGGCAAAGATGAATTGCACAGGCCGATTTGGGCGGTTGATCAACTCAAGCAGCCGATCGAGATCCTTCAAAACCAAGTTCGCTCGTTTGTAGGTGGCGAAGCGGCGGGCAAATCCGATAGTGAGTGCATACGGGTCCAGCAACACGCCCGATGCGATCACCTGCACAGGGTGCACGCCATCATAAATCCAATGCTTGCGGGCGCGTTCGCGAATGAAGGCCACCATGCGGCGCTTCAAATGGCGGCGCACCATCCACAATTCTTCATTTGGAATTTCATGCACGCTCTGCCAAAGTTCGGGGTCGTCCAGCCGCTCCCGCCAGTCTTTACCCAGGAACTTCGTGTAGAGGCTGCCCATGCGCCGGGCAAGCCAAGTACCGGTGTGCACTCCATTGGTGACATAGCGTATTTGCACGTCTTCTTCTTTAACGGCCGGCCATAGGAAATTCCACATGCGCCGCGACACGCGGCCGTGCAATTCTGAAACAGCGTTGTGCCGGGCGGAAAAGCGCAGGGCCAGCACGGGCATACTGAATGCGGCTCGCTGCGCCTCTTCCCGGCCGGCCAGGTCAATAAATCCTCGCTGGTCAATGCCCAGGCTGGGCCAATATTGCGAGAAATACTTGTCCATCAACCATAAGGGGAATTCTTCGTTCCCAGCAGGTACCGGCGTATGCGTGGTGAAGATGTTATGAGAACGGATCTTTTCCAGCGCCTCCTGAAGAGTGTGGCCGGCTTGCACCAGCTCACGCGCCTGCTCCAGCCCAAGAAAGGCTGAATGGCCTTCGTTCATGTGCCACACAACAGGGTTGTAGCCCAGCATGCGCAAGGCGCGCACACCGCCGATCCCCAACAGGATCTCCTGCGAAATGCGCAGATCCATATCACTGCTGTACAGACGAGCGGTCAAAGCCCGGTCGCTCTCGGTGTTCTGCTCTAGATTGCTATCTAGCAGATACAGGGGGACGCGTCCCACGTGGAGTTCCCATAATCGCGCGTTCAATGTGCGCCCCGGCAATTCCACAGAAACCACCATGGGTTGGCCGGTCTCATCCAAAATCGGCATCACGGGCAGGTTTTCGAAGCGCAAGGTGACGCGCCGCGACTCCTGCCATCCGTCTTCGCTGATATGCTGGAAAAAGTAACCTTGCGTGTAAATAAAACCCATCGCCACCATGGGTAGCCCCAGGTCGCTGGCTTCTTTCAGGTGGTCTCCCGCCAAGATACCGAGGCCTCCGGCGTACATGGGCAACGTCTCGTGCAGGCCGAATTCGGTAGAAAAATAGACGATGGGCGCATGTTCGTACTGGGGGTAATTTTTCTTGAACCAGGTGTCCTGGGATTTCATATAGGCATCGAAAGCCGCCAACACTGCATCGTACAGGTCGACGTAATCCAGGTTCTGGGCAGCAGCCAAAAGCTGGCCCGCAGGCACCTCCCGCAAGAACAGGATGGGGTTGTGTCCCACTCTATCCCACAGCAGCGGCTCAATGCGAGCGAACAGATCCTGGGCGCTGGGCTGCCAGGTCCACCACAGGTTGTATGCTAATTCTCCGAGGCGATCGATACGTTGGGGGAGATCGAAGTGGTTGGGTGGCTGGGCTCGAAATTCCTGCATACTCTTCCTAAGAAACGAAATTTATCGCTCGGAATGTTACCATGCGCCCGACCTCGGGCAAAATAGGCCAGATAAGGGCTAGGTTATAATCGCTCCCTCTGGCGATCTCGAGCAATCCGCTGCAGCTCCCAAATCTTGAGGTCTCTGGTAATTGAATGAGCGGCGTAGAGGAAATTAAGGCCCGTCTGGATATCGTCGACCTGGTCTCCGAGACTGTCCAATTGCGCCGCACGGGGAAAAATTACACAGGTTTTTGTCCTTTCCACAGCAACACGCGCACCCCTTCCTTTGTAGTGTTCCCCGAGACGGGGACCTGGCGCTGCTTTGGCCAATGCAACGAAGGCGGCGATGCATTCAAATTCGTCATGAAGAAAGAGGGTTGGGATTTCCCCGAAGCCCTGCGGCGCCTGGCGGAACGTGCCGGCGTACAACTGCGCGCCCCCAGCCCCCGCGAACTGGCCGCCAAGGAGCAACACGGCCGGCTGCGCGAATTACTTGAAACCGCGGTGACATTTTTCCGCCATCAGCTTTTAAACACGGAGGCCGGCAGGCCCGTGTTGAAATATCTGCACGGCCGCGGCCTCAGCCAGGAAAGCATCGAAACGTTTGGGCTCGGCTATGCGCCGGATTCCTATGAAGCCCTCTCGGCTCACTTGCAGTCCAATGGATACACCACAGATGAGATACGCGAAGCCGGCCTGCTCACCGAGCGTGAGGGTGGGCGCAGTTACGACCGCTTCCGCAATCGGCTCATGTTCCCAATTCGGGATGGCAGCGGGCGCATGGCGGGTTTTGGGGCGCGGGCCCTTCGAGACGGGGACGAACCCAAATACCTGAATTCCCCGCAGAACGCCCTGTTCGACAAAGGGTCTCTACTATATGGCTTGGACCGAGCGCGCAAAGCCATCCGCACCGAGGATCAGGCGGTCATCGTCGAAGGTTATATGGATGTGATCGGCCTGCACCAGGCCGGTTTCGCCAACGCCGTTTCGCCCATGGGTACCGCGCTTGGCGAGGGCCAGCTTAGCCAACTCAAGCGTTTCAGCAAGCGCATTGTGATGGCCCTGGACGCGGACACAGCCGGCAACCAGGCCACACTGCGGGGCCTGCAGGTGGCCCGCCAAAGCCTGGACCGCAAAAGTGACCCCGTGTTCGATGCCCGCGGCCTGCTGCACCACGAAGGCCGCCTGCAAGCGGATATCCGCGTGACCACCCTCCCCGATGGTCTGGACCCGGACGAGATCGTGCAGCGCGACGCGCAGGTCTGGCCCCGCATCCTGCAAGCTGCCCGGCCCATTGTGGAACACGTAATGCACAGCCTGGCCGCCGGACGCAACCTGGACGATCCCAAAACCAAGCGCGACCTTGCCCAGCAAGTCCTGCCCCTTATCGCAGACCTGCCCAGCGCCATCGAGCGCGACAGCTTCACCCAAAAGTTGGCCCGGCTCCTGCAAGTGGACGAACGCAGTCTTGCCGCCGAACGGCCCGCCCAACGGCGGGCGCGGCCTCGCCGGCGGCCGCCCGCAAACCTGCCGGGGAAGGAGCTTCCTGTCGCCCAAATGGTCCAGGACAGCACCTTCAACTTGGAGGCTCATTGCCTCAGCATCATTATTCGCACGCCGGAACTATTGTATCGCCTGAACAGGGCACTGCAAGAAGCCGGGCTGCCGCGCCTGTCCTCCGGCGATTTCGAACACACCGATCTACAGGAGATGTTCCGCCTGTCTCTGGAATCGCTGGATCAGGATGTGTTAGAACCATCCAGTTATGCATTACAGAATCTGCCGCTTCCCCTCCTGGAGCGCGCCGATGAATTGCTGGTGACCAGCAAAGAGTTGGACCCGAACGCCGAACGCGTCTTTGAGGATTTATTGCGCAGCATCCTCACCCTGCGCCGCCGCACACTGCGAAAAACCAATGAGCAAATGCGCTTCTTGCAGGAAGTCGCCCAGGAAGGCGGCGATCTAAAAGCCAGCGAGTATGCGCAAGTGATGGTACAAAACACACTAACCTTGCAGCGCCTGGATAAAGCCCTCTCCTTCGACCGCAACTTGTCCACCGCCCAATAAATGAAAAAGCGACACGAAGAGACTGCGGTTCCGCCAGAAGCCGAAGAGGAACCTCTCGACGAGGAATTCTCTCTGGAAGAAGGCGAAATAAGTGAAGCGGCCGGAGACGAAGAAATCCCCGACTCGTTGCGCGAGGATTGGCGCAAATTAGAAGAAACCGCTCGCACACAACGCGAAGCCCCAGGGGAATTAGGGGACGACCCCGTCCGCCTCTATCTCAAAGAAATTGGCCTGGTCAGCCTGCTCAATACCGACCGCGAGCTTTGGCTGGCCACGCGCGTCGAGGCTTCCAAACACCTGCGCAGCATCCAAAAGAAACACCTGCTATCCCTGCGCGGCCGAGGAGAACCCCGCGCGGTCTACCGCGCGGTATATGCGGAACTTGTGCGTGCCCGAGAGCGCCTAAAAACAGATTGTAGGGCTTTGCGTCGCAAGCCTCCGGAGCTGGCGTCCATGCTGCAGGAAGCCCTACACCTGCAACGCACCTGGGACATTGAAGTGCCGTCCTATATGCGCAGCTATCTGGATAACGGCCTCTGGGGCAAAGACACGCGCTGGGACGCGGTGGCACGCGGCGCCTTCACAATTTTCATCGGCCTCTATGTATTCCCCGGGGACTTGCTCGATAAGTTGAACCGCCATCTGGAGAGCCACAAAAACTTGCTTTCCCCGCGCAGCTTCGCCGCCCTTCTACCCTCCAACGATGAACTGAAGGTCGCCATGGCGGGAGTGGAAACGCGCTCCATGGAAGCGCAAATTGCCATTATCAATGCCAACCTGCGCTTGGTGGTGAGCATCGCCAAGCGTTATGTGGGGCGCGGCTCCTCCTTTGAAGACCTGATCCAAGAAGGCAATATTGGCTTACTGCGCGCGGTAAACAAATTCGACCCTACGCGCGGTTTTAAGTTCAGCACCTACGCCACCTGGTGGATCCGTCAGGCCATCACCCGCTCTATTGCGGACCAGGCGCGTACCATCCGTATCCCCGTCCATCTGTTGGAATCCATTCAGCGCCTCATGCGCCTGCAGCGCGAGCTGACCCAGAGCTTGGGTCGTGACCCCAGCCTGGAAGAGCTGGCGCTGGACAGCGGTTTCCTGGAGGAAAGGGATGTGACCGCCATCCGTGAATGTCTCAAAAAAGGGCAAAGCATTCCATCCGATCTCAAACGCCGTTGGATGCGCGCCACCACCAAGGTGGAGCAGACCCTGCGGAGCGCCGAAGAACCCATGTCCCTGGAAAGCCCGGTAGGCGCAGGCGACGGCAGCGAACTGGCCGATTTCATCCAGGATGAAGACGCCCTGGCCCCAATGGATGCGGCCGCCCGGGAGATGCTGCGTGAGCAGGTTCAGAACGCCCTGGCCGCCCTCACCGACCGCGAGCGGGAGGTCCTGGAATTGCGCTATGGCCTGGTGGACGGCAAAGATCACACCTTGGAAGAAGTGGGACAGTATTTCAACGTCACCCGCGAGCGCATCCGCCAGATCGAGGCCAAGGCGCTGCGCAAGCTGCGCCACCCCACCCGCAGCCACCAATTGCGCGAATACTTGGGCGGGAGCTAGAACCATAAGGGCGGGTCTAAGACCCGCCCTTTCATTATCCATAGAGATTTACGCTATCTACTCCCCGTCCTCATAAGTCGCATCCTCTTCGAGTTCATCTTCGTATTCGTCCATCGGCCAGTCCAGTTCCAGCGGGTCTAGCCGCACAACTTCGACTTCCGTGTCGCAGGATTTACAGGTCACTTTCATGCGCATCTTGGGCGTGCCTTTGACGCTGATAGTAGCGCCGCATGAAGGGCAAACGGACTCACTCATTGTCAATAATTCCTTTCAAGGTTTGCATCTGAGCGGTCTTCGGAAACAGCCTTTGCTGGTCCGGCTCCGGCTCGAAATAGTAGCCTATGCCCGCTTCGGTGAGGATGTAACGCGGGCTGGACGAATCGGCTTCCAGTTTGCTGCGCAGGCGGCTGATCAGACCACGCACCAGGCTCTGGCTGCCCTCGCCGCCGTAGCCCCACACGTACTCGACCAGGTTCTCGGATGGCACCACGCGACCGGGGTGGGTCATCAACGCATACAAGAGGCGAAATTCCAGCTGGGTGAGGCGCGCCGCCGGTCGATCCGTCACCTGCACGCTGCGTTTGGATGGATCGAGCGTGACTCCCGCTTGGCTGAGCGCCGGCAAACTGAAATACGGCATGCCCGAACTGCGGCGCATGAGGGCGCGCAACTGCGCCACCAATAACCGCGGGCTGTATGGCCGCACGAAGATCAGATCGGCACCTGCTTCGATGAGCGTGACCTGTCGTCGCTCGTCGCTGCGTTCCAGCAGCAACGCGATAGGCGCCTGGTTCTCCAAACGCAATTGGCTGATGTATTCGGGAGTCAGCGCCTTGTCATCGACGAAAGCAAAGAAGAACAGTTCCACCGGGCGATCTTGCCAGGCCTGGGCGATACGATCCGCTTCGGAGATCAGGCGAACTTCGAAGCCAGCCCGTTCGAGAATTAAAGTCAATATCGCTGCTTCGTCAGGATCTGGCGCAAATAGTAGTGTCAGCATAAGGGTTGCTGGCGATCTGTATTTATAACACGTTCAAGCCGCCGAAGTGGTGGCCCGCACCGTGTCCAATATTTCGTGAGCTGATTGTAAAGTACCTTCGCTTATTTCGCCAAGCATATTAGCTAACTCATGCACGCGCACTTGGCCCTCCAGCTCGACGACTGTCGTTGTGGTCCGCCCACCCTGCACAACTTTTTCGGCTTTAAAGTGCTGATCGCCAAAGGCAGCCAATTGCGGCAAGTGCGTAACGCACAGAACCTGGTGTTGCCGCGCTAAGCGCCACAATTTTTCTCCCACCACCGCTCCCACGCGGCCACCAATGCCCTGATCGATCTCGTCGAAGATCAGTGTCGGCGTCTGGTCGGCGCGCGCCAGCACGTTCTTCATCGCCAGCATCAGGCGCGCCATCTCTCCGCCGGAAGCGATCTTGACCAGTGGCTTCAAGCCCTCGCCGGGGTTCGGTGCCACAAGGAATTCCACCGCCTCGTGGCCAGAGGCATCGAATGCCATACCCTTTCCATCCAGAGGCAGGCCAGCCGGGTCCTCTCGCGTCCTGAAGTCCACGCCAAAGCGCGCCGCCTCCATCTTAAGGTCGTCCAATTCCGTTTCGATGGTCCGGCCCAGGCCCTCTGCGGCCGCGTGCCTACGGGAGGAAAGCACCTTGGCTTGCTCGGCAAGTTTCTTAAGTAAAGCTGCCTCTCCTCCTTCCAGTTCGGCCAAGCGTTCCTCGGCATGCGAGATGTTGTTCAGGTCTTTGCGGGCGCGTTCTGCAAAGGTGAGGATTTCCGCAATGGTCTCCCCATACTTGCGTTTCAAGTTGTGCAGCAATGCTAGCCGTTCTTCGACTTCTTCCAGACGCTTGGGGTTGAACTCGATCTGCTCAAGGTAACCCCGCAGGTCCCGGGCCAGTTCGGCCATCCAATCGAATAGCTCCTGGCCGCGCCCTTCCAGCCCGTACTGCGTCGGGTCTACCTTTGCCAGCTGCTCCAGGGCCGCCAGGGTCGCGCCCATGCGGTCGTTGGCGGAGGGAACATCCGCCTCGCCCTCGTCCAATGCGGCCAAGGCCAGGTTGGCATTGGCCGCCAGGGATTCGGCATTTGCCAGGCGGGTGCGCTCTTCCTTCAGCGGCTGCTCTTCGTCCGGATGGAACTTGGCTGCCTCGATCTCCTGCACCTGGAAGGTCAGCAGCTCGATGCGCCTGGCGGCGTCTTGCTCGGCGGTGCGCAAATTAGCCAATTCGCGGCGCAGTTCCTGAAGCTCGGCATAGGTCGTTTGATACTCCGCCAATTCCGTTTCGCCTCCGGCAAAGCGGTCCAACAGGGCGCGGTGAGCCGGCACGCGCAGCAACGACAGGTGCTCGGATTGCCCATGCAGGTCGATAAGTAATTCGCCCAATTCCTTCACCAGCCCCACCGTGGCGGGACGCCCATTTACTCTTGCCACATTGCGCCCCTCGCGCCGGAATTCGCGCTGCATATTCAAATATTTGGGGTCGTCCAAAAGGTCTTCGCGTTTCAGGATGGCGTGAATTTCGGGCTTGATCGCATCCGGAATCCTGAAGGTGCCCTCCACGCTGGCCCGTTCCTTCCCCGAACGGATCAGGTTGATGTCGGCGCGCACCCCAAGCAGGGTTTCTACCGCATCCACAAGGATGGATTTCCCCGCTCCGGTTTCGCCACTTAGCGTGATCAACCCGCTGCCAAGGTCCAGCGTCAAGTCCTCGATGATGGCAAAGTTTTGGATGCGTAATTCGGTGAGCATGGATTAGCGCCGGCCGATCTGGATGCCGGACACCCGGTAGTAAGCCGTAGACGTGGCAAGTGAAACGTAAATAAGCGGCCAGAGGATAGCAAACAACACGCCCACGCTGCCCCCGGCCAGCAGGAAGAGCAAGGGCCGCACCACAAAGGGCAGCCCGCCAACCACCACACCCACTGTCGTCATTTGGAACAATCGCGGCGATCGCCGCTTGCCCGTGGCCGCTCTCACTGCCTCGGCGATCACTCCGCCCGCGGCGGGAGCAAGCAGGATCGTAAAGAAGCCTATCCGCGATGCCAGGTAAGCGCCCACCGCGGAAAGCGCGGCAGCCACCACAAAGGCAATGACGTAATCGCTGGCCTGTGCGGTCTCAAAAGTCTTTTGCTGGCCGCGTACACACTCGGGGCAGCGGTAGCCTGTCGGAGTGCGAATGGCACACTTGGAGCAAATATACTTGCCGCAATTGTTGCAGCGCAGGTTCGTTTCCCGGTCGGGGTGGTTGGCGCAATAATTGATGACTGCTTCACTCATGAGGAAAGCACACCTGTTGCGGGGTTGTTATCCATGATGCGCAATAAGCGCGTGTAAAAGTAACCCGGTTCCTGAAAGCGCAGGAAACGTAGGTTATGTTCGCCAGCGCGCAATTCCACCCAATCTCCTATCCGGACGTCGACGGGCTGCTGGCCATCCACACTGAGGACGCCGTCCTCACCGCGCTCGAATTCTACGCGGATGCTGGCCCCTTCGGCTAACACAATAGCGCGTTCCATGCTCAGATGGGCCGCCACCGGCACCAAAACCATGTTGCGCAAGGTGGGCGGCAACACCGGGCCGCCGGCCGCCAGAGCATAAGCCGTGGAACCGGTGGCAGTGGAGATGATCAGGCCATCGGCCACGTAGGTGGTGAGCAGCTGGCCGTCCAGACTGGCCGCCAGGTGCACGGGCCGCGCCACACGACCGCGGCCCACGAAGGCTTCATTGACCGCCTCCCAGTTCCCAAGCAGCTTGCCAGCCCGCCACAACTCGACGTGGATGAGCATGCGCTCTTCGAAGCGGTATTCACCGCCAACCAGGCGGGGCAGCATACTGCGCCAATCCTCCGGCTCAAGTTCGATCAGGAAACCGAAGTGCCCTTCGTTGATGCCGAGTAACGGGATGCCCAGGGGCGCACAAAGGTGTCCCGCCCTCAGCATGGTGCCATCGCCGCCAACAGCCACCATCAGATCGAATTCCCCGCCTTCCACGCGGTGATGAACATCCTCGTCGTGCATGTAGGCCGCGGACGCTTTCACACCCAGGTCGGTGAGGAAGCCGGCGATCTGTACGGCCTGCTCCATAGGCTCCCCATCCCGGCTGCGCGAAAGAACTGCCACATGCTTGAATTGGAGGGTAGGACCTTTGGCCATCACGGAAATATCTTAACCGTTTCTACCGATTCTATAAATGCTGATCACAAAGTTGGCCGTAACCACAGGCGTGGCAGCGGGCGGCCACCTGATGGGAGCGATGCATTTCCATCCCAAACCCTGCGCGCATCTCCGCCAGCAAAGCAAGCAGCTGGCCTTCTAGCTGGCGTGTAAATTCCACGGTGAAGCTTCGCTGCGGGTAGCGGATGATACCGTAGGGAGGCCGCTGCGCGAAGTTTCGCTCTACAAGCGCACAGTACGCCGCCAATTGAAAGATGTGCGATTGGAAGGGCCGCTTCGGTGTGCGGCCGCTTTTCACTTCAACAGGAACCAGGCCTTGTTTGCTTTGCACCAAATAATCCGGCTTACCCACCAGAGTGAGGTCTTCGGCAAACAGAGGCAACTCTAGCTGTCGTTGTGCCCCGCTATCTTCATAGAGCACCCGCCCGCCCGGCAAACCGAGACCGCTGCGCTGCCGCGCGGAGAGCCACAACAGTAGGGCAGCCAGCACAAACAGGAGGATGGCAAGAAACGACGTCATCGTTATTACTTCAAGACTTCAAGCATAAGCAGCCCCATGGCGACCATAATCAACACCATGGCCACCAACCGCTGCCAACTCGCCAGCCGCAAACCGCGGCCGTGCCGCACGTGCGCCAATGCGCCCAGCGATAGCTCCGCCATGTTTGCATTGGCCGCATCCTGCAGACGATACCACCAGGCGCGTTGACAATACAGGTATTCGCCGATCTCGGAGGCCTTGATCCATTGCCTATCCATGCTTGGCAGCCGCGCCGTCATCGCCCAATCTATCTTCTAATCTGCGCAGGCTGGTTTCCAGGCCCTTTTGGCGCAGGCTGATGGTCATGTCGCCGCGCGTGCGTTCCACCAAGCTGCGGCAAATGTCGGTGAGGCGGCGCAGCCCGCGGGTGACCGCGTCGGGGTAATCCATGGTCACCAGCACGGCATAAATATCGTCCATTTGCTCCAGCAAGCGCTCAGCTTCCTCCGAGTGGCCATGGCGCAGGATGTCTAGGCAGCGGCGTCGCAATTCACCGGCGGCCTCAGCCAGGCCTTGCATGTAGGTGGCGGATTCCACCTTGAGGTCCTGCGGGCCGGGCAAGTCGCTGCCCTGCACCAGGGCAGTGACGATGCTGGCCTCGGCATATTCTTTCAATGCATCCTGGGTGTAGCCGGCGAAATATAGATCAGGGAATTCCTTGAGGCCGTCCAGCAGCGCCTCGGCCAAGTGGTGCGCAGCATCCAACTCGACCCGCGCATTCTCGCGTTCATCGCGGTGAATGGCGCGGATGGCCTGGGCGCAGTGACGGGTAAGTTGCCGCGTCTGCGCTAGGGCCGCGTCGCGCGCCGCGGTCTGCGCGTCGAAGTCCGCCCGGATCTTGTCAGCGATCTGATCGAGGCGGCTCATGGATTGCCTTCCGGTTTAGGAGGTTCGGGATGCTGCAAGGATCGGAACAGGTCATCCGCCAGGGATTTTCCCCGCGGAATCTTGATCTCACCGAACATGGCCTCATATTTGGCCAGATTGTCGGCCAGGGCGCGCTGCAGCAGCTTGGCGCTCAACGGCGACATCATGATGCGCGCTTTGATCATGATCTCTATTTCCCCAGGCAACAGGCGCCCAAAATCAAACACCATCTCCGACGGGGAATGGGCGATGCGCACCACATTGCTGTAGACGGCTTCCTGGCCTGATGGAAATACTAAGCGCGGGCGAACCGGGGCGGGCTTACCGGCCTCCTCGCCTTTGGAAGCAGGTTTGGGATCTGCCATATCGGGCTCCTTGAGCCAAGCCTTGCGAAGGCCGCATGAATGCAAGCCTTCGCAAGGCGGATTGAACTAGAACGGAATCTCGTCTTCCACGGCGGCATCCGGCTCGGCCGGGGTTCCCTGG
The DNA here is from genome assembly GCA_040882365.1 of Anaerolineales bacterium. GTDB lineage: Bacteria > Chloroflexota > Anaerolineae > Anaerolineales > UBA11579 > JAMCZK01. The sequence continues at coordinate 4,236 of JBBEBI010000023.1, read as the reverse complement.
TAGGCTTCCGCCGAAGCGGAACCGTCCGCGCCGTCGGCGCGGCCGAGGAAGACAACCCGTTCGGCCATCACTTCATAGGACGCCGCAGAACTGCCGTCCTGGCGTGTCCAAATGCGCGGGCCGCCCGTGGCCTTGTCGGGCGTGATGCGCCCTTCCACTAACACCTGCTTGCCGGACTTCAGGAACTGGTTGCAGATCTCGGCTTGCCTCCCCCAGGCGGAGACGCGGAACCACACGGTTTCCTTGATCTTTTCACCGTTGGAGTTGGTGTATTGGCGGTTGGTGGCCACAGAGAAATTGGTCACGGCCTGCCCCGTAGGGGTGTAGCGCATTTCGGGATCGCGGCCCAGGTTTCCGACGAGAGTTATTTTTTGGTAGGACATGTCTGGCTCCTTATATGAGATTGGTAGACGCGGTGATAAAGCTGGCTTGGGCAAGCTCAACAGAGTTGCCGCTGCTATGCAATTTTTGGGGAATGGGGCTCCTCTCGGATGAGTGGTCTAGGTTATGCAGCCAGTTGCCTGGCCGCCGTTACCGGGCGAAGACCGCCCGGAGCTGTGGAAAATACACTCACCGGCTTGACAGGATTATAGACCAAATGTGCGAATAGAGTCAAGCTACCTAAAAGAAGGGTGATTATGTACTTGGCAAACGCAAGAGGCTAGGATGATGGCTGCGGGAGTTCCTTACCGCAGTACCTACACACTTTCGCCTCGTACAGTATCTTTTCCGCACAGTACGGGCACTTCTTGTAGATTTCCCCGACAACCTGATATTCCTTGTTTTGGTCTTGTTTTCGCCATCGGTTTTCTCTAGAGCGATCTATCGCCAGCCCCACCAAAAACCAAAAAATCGCGCTCCAGCCAACCGCCCCAAAGAATTCTGTTTCCGAAATCAACACTCCACCTACTGAGTGACTTCTGTAGACGGCAATAACGCCCAACAGACCGAGCCACCACCTTAGGTTAGATTTTCGCATGGCTAGCCTCCCGATAGACTATTACATTATCGCGCACCAAATGGGGAATTGACAGAATTGTTTGGGGTGCTAGAATCCAAATGCCCCTGTAGCTCAATGGATAGAGCAAGGTCCTACTAAGTCCGAGGTGCGGGTTCGAATCCCGTCAGGGGTATTGCATCCTGTATTACCTTGGTGGTATACTATGCCCATAGTAGGACTGAGCTCTATTAAACTAGAGCCTCGGACGAGTACGAAGCCCAAAGCCCCCCTGCCTAGGGCTTCTACTTTTTAACAGGCTTTGCACCCTTTTTGGCTTCAGGCTTTACCTGTAAGAACGCCCCCAGCAACTTCTTAAATTCGATCCCGGCCAGAGAGATAGGCTTTTCGTTTGTTACCTTCTTTTCGGGTTCTTTTTGCTTTCCCATAGCTTGACTCCAATTACAATTATACAGGATGATCCAGTTTTCTTTCACAATCAACGCTGATGCAGGGCGCTTTGAGACCTGGCTAGTCTCTTATGTGAGGGAAAATTACGCTTGGGTGATCTGGCCGCCAAATGTGGGCCGAGATTACGTTACGGTGCAGGCAAATATTCTGACCTTTACTAAATACGAAAAGAAGCACCTCGCCATTATGGGGCTTAGAACTCACGAAAGAGACGACGAGTTCACAGATTTATATCCCCCGATTAACCTGATTGTCTTTCAAATCCTCTCCCCGGCTGCTCAACGCACAGTTGTCGACCTTGAATTCAATCCTATTGCCGGAAAGGTCTTGGCCCTTATCCTGCTCGAAATTGCGAGGCTTTGGCCTGAATCAATAGATGGAATTAGGGATTTTCTTACACAAATTGACCTTATTCCAAAACCTAACCAGAATGCTGAAAAGAAAGAATACGGTTTGCTGAAAAGAGTTAAACCCGGCCCAAAGACATACGACGACAAGGAGAAGATAGATGCTGTACGGGCGTGGGTGAAATCGCGTGGGCGCATAACCATAGAAGATTTCCTTGAGGGGCGATTTGGCTCTGACGTAAACGGGAATCTCAAAGTAAAGAAATCGACATTCTACGCATGGTGGAAAGATTTAAGGGATAGAAGGCAAATTTCAGACTAATTCTGGACTAATTCTGGACTAATTGCAGACTGTTCCTCTCGCCAATGAGTTGGGGGATTCTAGAACGATTAGAGACTGGGATGGCGTATTCTAAATCAGTGAAACCTCCGTAAGCCGAGAGGCAAATCCTGATTACAGCTAGTACAGGTGCATTAAAGGGAAGGGGCCGGAACTAGCCCGGCCCACTCTATCGCTCACGTGCCCTAAATGGCAAAGGGGAATCACCTGGAATGGTTTTATGCGAGTTCGAGTCTCGCCGTGAGCACATACATATTAGCACGTGCCGATTCCTAAGTCAATGACTCAAGCGTTCTAACTTTCTTTTGGTTGTTTGTAGTAAAGCCGTTTTCCTGGTGCGCCCTTGATCGCCTTGATAGTGCGCTGAACATCGTCCATTTCGCGCCAGTTGTAGCGGTGGACAAATTCGTCAATGTATCGGTCTAGGTGCTTTTCGCTCACGTGGTGGAAGGTGCCATTGATACCGCGCTTCAAAAGACTGAACCAGCCTTCTAGGTTGTTCACGTGCACGTTACCACGTACATATTGCTTGCGGTGATGGTCTACGGACTCGTGGAAAAGGACATGCTCATCTGCCGAGTCGTAGGCGTGGTTTTGGTCGGTCATCAGGGTTGCGTCATGGTGAACGTGCTTGCTAATGATCTGTGGCAACGTTCCCGAACCAACATTGGCAACACGCCCAGCGCGCAATTCCCCGCCGCGCTCCACCAGGGCAAAGACCGCCGCCTTCTTATCACGCCATGCTTTGCCAACCTGCTTGCTCTTGTGCTTGTTTTCCTCACTACCGCCGATATACGTTTCATCCGCTTCGACAATGCCTTCAAGCAAAGTGTTTACTGGTTCTTTGCGCATGGACTCACGGATACGGTGACACATGAACCACGCGGTCTTATAGGTGATACCCATCATCCGGTGAAGCTGGTGAGCGCTAATTCCCTTCTTGCTTGTGTTCATGAGGTAGAAGGCCATGACCCACTTCCGCAGGGGGATGCGGGAACTTTCAAAGATAGTGCCAACGGTGACCGTGAACTGCCTGCGGCACTTGGCGCAGGCGTACACGCCAACACGCACATGAGACTTGCCCCCGACCTTGGGCGTGAGCTTGTGAGCTACATCGTGGCCGCAATGAGAGCATACCGCGCCATTGGGCCAGCGCAAGTTCTCTAGGAACTCGCGGGCCTCATCCTCGGTCATATCGCTAAACGTTTTGAAATTCAACTTGTTCATAATCTCACCTTTTCAATGGTTGTTATATAACAATATTATAGCCAGCAAATCAATCATTGCCAAGTATCAATGTTTATGGTATAATATTGTTATGTGGCTAACCATGAAACGGGCGACTGACTATTACGGGTATGCGCATCCCGAGAGCTTGCGAAACCGTATTAGGCAATTACGTGATGGTGGCCTGGTATCGGATACAGGAAACCCGCCTAAGGGGTATGCGGCAAGGAAGGGCGCGCCGATTAATGTGCTTTGGTCTAATCCTCAATCAATGATGTTAGAGGACAACGCGCCTGCCGATTTGTTAAACCCAAAGAGGGGGCGTAGGGCTTATGGTAAATAGAGTTGGGACGGGGACACTAGAAGAGTACAGAGAACTCATTGTAGAGCAATACGCAGAAAATCCTACTGGGTGCGGAAATAGCTTCGATGAGATTCTATGCCACGAGATACATACTAAGGGACTGACTTTTAATTGGCTCGCCGAGAAGTGGGGCATCAGCCTTTCACTTCTCGGCGAGCTAATTGCGGATCATTGCAGGGGCCTAGAGCCGCCCCCGAAAGTAAACCACGACTACGAGCCTGTCTAACACTTTCCTAGTCTTACCAAGTCCGCGAAGGACTAGCACATCCTGCCTCCCCCAGTCCCCGGCTTCTTGTTGGCGGTCTCGATGTTGTTGCCCTCGGTACATTTAGAGCAAACGTGATAAACGCCAGGGTTTTTCTTGCTGTAAAACGGGCTTAGACGTGCCATTTGTGCCTCCCTTTTGGGCTAGCGATAACGACAACCGTAATTATCTGCCTAATTTAGGGGAAAGTCAATTGTCAAGGCCGTGCATTTGTCAAAGGGATAATTACCAAAAGAAGGGTGGTGTCCGGACACTGCCAAAAGAAGTCAGCTTTTACGGGTGTGG
>JBBEBI010000022.1:0-30808 GCA_040882365.1 Anaerolineales bacterium | reverse complement strand
CTTGGGGTCGGACGGCACGGTGAGCGCCAACAAAGCCAGTATCAAGATCATCGGCGAAGAAACCGACAAATACGTGCAAGGGTACTTCGTATACGACTCGAAGAAGGCCGGCACGGTGACCGAATCGCACCTGCGTTTCGGTGATACGCCTATCAAGTCCACCTACCTGATCGAACAAGCCAATTTCCTGGCTTGTCACCAGAGCAATTTCCTCGAGAAGTTCGACGTGCTGAAGAAGGCGGCCAAGGGCGGCACCTTCTTGCTCAACACGCCATACGGTCCGGATGAGATCTGGGATGAGCTGCCCCTGCGTGTGCAGCAACACATCGTCGCCAAGCAGCTAAAGATGTACGTGATCGACGCTTATCGCATCGCCGAAGAAGCGGGCCTGGGCAAGCGCATTAATACCATCATGCAGACCTGCTTCTTCGAAATCAGCCAGGTGATCCCCAAGGAATTGGCGCTCGACAAGATCAAGGGGTCCATCAAGAAGAGCTATGGCAAACGCGGCCAGGCCATTGTGGATCAGAACATTCAGGCTGTGGATGCGGCGCTGGCCAATTTGCACGCGGTCAAAGTCCCCGAGCGCGTCAGCACGGTGGCGGACACGCGTTGGGTCATGTCCAAAGAGGCGCCTGAATTCGTACGCGACGTGCTGGGCGCCATGATCGAGCGCCGCGGCGACACGCTGCCGGTCAGCGCGCTGCCGGTGGATGGCACCTATCCCTCCGGTACTACGCAATGGGAGAAACGTAACCTCTCCCTGGAGATCCCCGTGTGGGATGCGGAAGCCTGCATCCAGTGCGGCAAATGCGTGTTCGTGTGCCCGCACGCCGTGATCCGCGAAAAGGTGTACGCGCCTGCGGCTCTGAACGGCGCACCAAAGAGTTTCAAGTCCGTCGAGGCGCGCTGGAAGGAATTCCCCGATTGGAAATATACGCTCCAGGTGTCTCCGGAGGATTGCACCGGTTGCACCTTGTGCGTGGATGCCTGCCCGGTGGTCGATAAAGAAACAGGGCTCAAGGCCGTGAACATGGTGCCAGTGCAGCCATTGCGCGAGGCGGAAAAGGTGAATTGGGAGTATTTCCTCTCCCTGCCCGAGGTGGACCGCGGCGCCATCAAGATCAACACGGTGAAGAACTCGCAGCTCCTCCAACCCCTGTTCGAATTCTCCGGCGCCTGTTCCGGCTGCGGAGAAACCCCATATCTCAAATTGATCAGCCAGCTTTACGGCGAACGCGCCATTGTGGCCAATGCCACTGGCTGTTCATCTATCTATGGCGCAAACCTGCCCACTACGCCATGGGCCAAGAACCGCGAAGGACGCGGCCCCGCATGGGCAAACTCACTCTTCGAAGACAATGCCGAATTTGGTCTGGGCATGCGCGTTTCGCTGGACAAGCAAGGCGCTATGGCCCGCGAACTGCTCAATGCCCTGCGCACTGAGATCGGCGAAGGCTTGTCGGATCGGTTGCTCAACGCCGACCAGTCCAGCGAGCAGGGCATCCTGGATCAGCGCCGGCGTGTTGAAGAACTGCGCGGCCGCCTTTCCGGCATCGAAAAACCCGAAGCGAAACGGCTTGAGATGCTATCGGATGCCTTGGTAAAGAAGTCGGTGTGGATCGTGGGCGGAGACGGCTGGGCGTACGACATCGGCTATGGCGGCCTGGACCACGTGATCGCCTCCGGCCGTAACGTGAATATCCTGGTGATGGACACCGAGGTGTATTCCAACACCGGTGGCCAGGCCTCCAAGGCCACGCCGCGGGCGGCTACGGCACGCTTTGCCGTCGGCGGCAAAGAGACCGCCAAGAAGAACCTGGGCCTCATCGCTATGAGCTATGGCAGCGTGTATGTGGCCGCCATTGCCATGGGCGCCAGCGACGCGCAAACGGTGAAGGCCATTACCGAAGCCGAGGCCTACGATGGGCCGTCCCTGGTGATCGCCTACGCCCATTGCATCGAGCACGGCATTGATATGACCCAGGGGCTGCACCAGCAGCGCCTGGCCGTGGAATCCGGCATGTGGCCGCTGTACCGCTACAACCCCGACCTGGCGGCGCAAGGCAAACCCGCCCTGACCCTCGACTCCAAAGAGCCCAGCGTCCCGGTAAAGGATTACATCTACAACGAAAACCGCTACCGCCGGCTGCTGGACACCGACGAGGCGCGCGCCGAGGGCCTCTTCGCCAAGCTGGAGAAAGATGTGCAGCGCCAGCGCAGCCTGCTAAAGCGACTGGCGGCGGGCGAAGATTTACAGAAGGTAGTGGCCCAAAACTAAAGGAAGGAGCGAGGTAAGCCTTACCTCCTCGCTCATTACAAAATTTTTGAGGATAGCGGATAACAGCCCTGTACTCGCCTCATTGCTCGGGGTTCTCCGATGAGGATTAAAAAGCCGCCTGGTACAGCCAGGCGGCTTTTATCTTGTAGCACATGCATTACACCGTTGCGGCCTCGCCGCTTACCGCTTCCTGGGCAGCTTCTTTCTCGGTCTGCACTCTGACCGCCACGTTGGGGATTTCGCTGTCCACATTGCGCAGGCGCGGGATGCTGAAAGCGATCAGGGAAACGATCACTAAGGCCAGGCCGACGCAAACGAAGAACAGGGCCAGCCCGCGGCCTTGACCCGTGCCCATGATCTGGCCCACAAAGGTGTTTGCCAAGGCACCGCCATCGGCCATAAGCGGCTCGAAGAGGCCATCCACCAGTGGGCCGCTCAACAGCAACCCCACAGGAACGGTGAATTGGGCCAGCATACGGCGCACAGAGAAAACACGTCCTTGCACATCGGGATCGGTCTTGCTCTGCCACAGGGCCTGGCTGGAGGCGTTCATAATGGGATTGACCATCATGGCCAAGAAGCCGGTGGCAGCAACTAGCGGAATGGAAGCTCGGAAGCCTAGAAGGAGCAGCATAAGCCCCATCCACATGCCCGCTCCCAGCACACCAAACACTCTCCGCTTAGGACCGCCCCAGGCGCTCATTACGATGGTACCCAGCAGCATGCCCGCGCCGACAATGGAACCGACGATGCCGGCCTGATCGGGAGTGCCCAGGTTCAAAAGCAGCGGCGTCCACAACGGGCCGATCATATTGAAGAAGAGGTTAATGCAGGCAAAATACATCAGCAGGTATAAGAGCCCGCGGCGAGCGCGAATGTAATCCCAGCCAAAGCGGATACTGCGCGAAATAGATTTGCGGCTTTCCTGTTCCTCTTTGCTGCGGGCCGGTTCAGGGATGCGCACCAGCAACAGGGTCCCCACAGCCAGGGACATAGTGATCAGGTCAACAAAAATGACACTGGGCATGCCGAGGGTGACGAACATGACCCCGGCGATAGCGGGCGACGCCAACTGGGAAAGCGCTTCGCCGATCTGCACCATGCCCCCGGCACGACCGAGGTGCTTCTGCGGAACCAGCATGGTGGTGGCGGCGGATTGCGCCGGCCACTGGAAGGTATTCAACAAGCCGCTGAAGAAGTTGGTCACGTAGATGTGCCAGACTTCCAGCTTGCCGGAGACCAGCAGCAGAAAGATGACCAGGGTGGTTACGCCGGCGCCTACGTCGCTCAGGATCATCATCCAGCGTCGCGGGAAGCGATCCACCAGGGCGCCGGCAATTGGTGAGAAGAAGACTCCAGGCACGGTGAAAGCCAGCATGGCCAGGGCGAAGGCTGTAGCAGACTGCGTGGTCTGGTAGATATAGACCCCCAAAGCGAACCCGGTGAGGCCGGAGCCCAATTGGGAAAGCAGTTGCCCGAACCAGATCACATAGAAGGTTCGCATGGTTTGGGGGCCGGGACCCTGGGTGGGTTGATTATCTGTCATAACTCTCCGTAAATTATCGAATCTGCATTTGGGGCACAGAAGCAGGAGTATAACATTTGGGCATTTCTTGCCGTGAATTCTCGCTCATGGCCTATAAACGAAGCCGGGAAGGTGTAAGATACAAGCCGGCATTGACAGCCCTTTTCCGCCACAGTACAATCCTTGACGTTAACATTAGGGTGCCACGGCGCACGTTGCCGTGCAAGGGCCTGTAGCGCAGTTGGGAGCGCGCTTCAATCGCACTGAAGAGGTCGCGGGTTCGAATCCCGCCAGGTCCATGGCATAAATATGTAATGCTCAGAGAGCGAGCATTACATATTTATGCCTGGCGAAGCAACAACGCCTCGCCAACTGGAGTTGCGCAGTCGGGTCTGCCGACCAGCATACTCCAAAGGCAAACATGAAATGTTTACAGCGTAAACCCTTCATGTTTGCCAAGGGCCCATAGCGCAGTTGGGAGCGCGCCTCAATGGCATTGAGGAGGTCGAGGGTTCGAATCCCTCTGGGTCCACTGACAATTGAATAGTTTAAAGCCAAGGCAGGAGTAGTAAGCCATCTGCCAGAGAGCCGGATGCAATGGTGCAAGTCTGGCAAGCGGAAGCAGACCGCAGGCCCAACTCGCCTGTCGCTTGAAACGGAGTGTTCTTCTCCGTACGGAGTGTTCTTCCCCGTAAAGCAGGCTCCGTGGATGAAATGGCATTAGTCCGCGGCGGGGTCGCCCGTTAGCGCGAAAAAAGAGGCTTACGCTTGAGAAACAGCGTGAGCAATGCGGGTGGTACCGCGGGAGTTGAGGCTCTCGTCCCTTGCGATAAGAGACATCGCGGACGAGAGTTTTTATTTAAAGGAGAGTAGATGGCTGACAAATATATACCGGCTGAAATCGAGCCCAAGTGGCAGCAGAAGTGGGAAGCCGATGGGCTGTACCACTCCGATATCGACCCCACTCGCCCCAAACACTACGCGCTCACCATGCTGCCCTACCCCTCGGGGGACCTGCACATCGGTCACTGGTACGCCATGACGCCCGCCGACGCGCACGCCCGTTACATGCGCATGAATGGCTACAACGTGCTGTTCCCCATGGGCTTCGACGCCTTTGGCCTGCCGGCAGAGAACGCAGCCATCAAACGCAACATCCATCCCAAGGAATGGACCTACGCCAATGTCAACACCATGCGTGCGCAAATGCGCACAATGGGTAATATGTTCGATTGGCGGCGCGAGGCTGTTTCAGCCGACCCGGAGTATTACCGCTGGACGCAGTGGTTCTTCCAGCAGCTATATAAGAAGGGCCTGGCTTATCGCAAGATGGCCGCCGTGGACTGGTGCCCCAAGGACAACACTACCCTGGCCCGCGAGCAGGTGGTGGGCGACAAGCGCGTCTGCGAACGCTGCGGCACGCCGGTGATCAAGAAAAACCTGGAGCAGTGGTTCTTCCGCATCACCAATTACGCCGACGAGCTGCTGCACTTCGAGGGTATCGATTGGCCCGAACAGATACGTACGCTGCAGACCAATTGGATCGGCCGCTCCGAGGGCGCCAATGTGAAGTTCAAGACAGAGGGAGGAGACGAGTTCACCATCTTCACCACGCGGCCAGACACGCTGTGGGGCGCCACTTTCATGGTGCTGGCGCCGGAGCATCCGCTGGTCGCCAAGGTAACCACGAAGGAGCATAAAACCGAAGTGGAGGCCTACGTCGCCGAGGCCACACGCCGCACAGACATTGAACGCGAGTCGACCGAACGGGAGAAAAGCGGCGTGTTCACCGGAGGCTATGCCATCAATCCCGTGAACAGGGAAGGCGTGCCCATCTGGATCGCAGAATACGTGCTGATGACCTATGGCACCGGCGCCATCATGGGCGTGCCAGCCCACGACGAACGCGACTTCGAATTCGCCCGTAAGTTCGGCCTGGAGGTGCGCCCGGTCATCCAGCCGGGCGACACGGAGCCGCTGGACGGCGCCACGATGACCGAGGCGGCAGCGCATTACGGTGTGATGGTCAATAGCGGCCCGCTAACGGGCACCAACGCCGTCGAAGCCGTAAAGAAAACTATCGCTTATTTGGAGGAGAATAAGATCGGCGAGGGGGCGGTGGGTTACCGCATCCGCGATTGGCTGATCTCGCGGCAGCGCTACTGGGGCGCGCCTATCCCTATGATCCATTGCAAGACCTGCGGCGTGCAGCCCGTGCCCGAAGAGCAGCTGCCGGTGCTGCTGCCCGACGATATCGAGTGGCTGCCCAGCGGGGAGAGCCCGCTGAAGCTGCATCCCACCTGGAAGCACACAAAGTGCCCGAAATGCAACGAGCCCGCCGAGCGCGACACCGACACCATGGATACCTTCATGTGCTCGTCGTGGTACTTCTTGCGCTACCTGAGCCCGCAATATGACAAGGCGCCCTTCGACCCCAAGGAATACGACTACTGGATGCCAGTGGACGTGTACACCGGCGGCGCAGAGCACGCCGTGATGCATCTGTTGTATGTGCGCTTCTTTTGGAAGGCGCTGCGCGATATTGGGTTGGTTGAAGGCCATGAACCCATCCTGAAGCTGCGCAACCAGGGCCAGATCCTGGCCGGGGATCACCAGCGCATGAGCAAATCGCGCGGCAACGTGGTCGATCCCGATGAGTTGGTGCGCCAATTTGGCGCCGACACCGTGCGCGCTTACCTGATGTTCGGTTACCGCTGGTCCGAAGGCGGCCCCTGGAGCGATGAGAACATCCAAGGCGTGGTGCGCTGGCTGTTCCGGGTCTGGGCGCTGTTCACGGATAAAACCGGGCGTGCACAGAAGAAGGACGAGGATGCGGCAAAGCGCTTGAGGCGTAAAGCGCACCAAACCATCATTGGCGTCACCCGCGACATGGAAGCCTTCGAGTTCAACACCATCATCTCGGCGCTGATGGAGCTGACCAACGTTATGCAGGAGGCCAAAGATGCCGGTGCCGCCGGCGGCGCGGAATGGACCGAAGCTCAGGACATCTTGCTGCGCCTAATGGCGCCGGTCACCCCGCATATTGCCGAGGAGCTGTGGACGCGCAGTGGCAAGAAGTATTCGGTGCACCAGCAATCCTGGCCGCAGGCCGACGAGGCGATTGCCCGTGAGGATGAGATCACGCTGGTGGTGCAGGTCAACGGCAAGCTGCGTGACCGCATTAGCGTGCCCGCCGGCATCAGCGAGGCCGAAGCCAAGGAGCGCGCCCTGGCCAGCGAGGCCGTGCGCAAGCAGCTGGGCGGCAAGAAACCGAAACAGGTGATCGTGGTGAAAGGCAAGCTGGTGAATATCGTGCTTTAGGCGCAAAAGATGTTAGTACTTTAATGCCGGGCGGTGATCGTGGAAACTTGACAAGGAGGATGTCAAAGTCGAAGCCCAAGAGGCAGCGCCAAGCGCGCTGGGTTGATCGGCTAATCCGTTAATCGAAGAGCATTCGCCCGGACATGACTGAGCTGACCATCACCTAGCGAGATTGGACGCCAGGGCAGATGGCAATCTACTCGGAGCTTGGCTTGCACCAAACAATCGACAAGATGGCGGAGAGTCTCAAAGAAAGTGAACAGTGAAAAGTGAATAATGAATAGTGATCAGGTAATCAGGGGTTTGGAATTCCCTATTCACTGAGTGCCTGTTCACTAATCACTTGTAAGAATCATGCCTGTTCCCTCGTTATTGCTTACACCTCACTCGATTTCGCCCCCAAGGAGAAGCCATGCAAAAGATCACTACGTTCCTGTGGTTCAATGACAAGGCCGAAGAGGCCATGAAGTTCTACACCTCGATATTCAAGAACTCGAAAATTGTCAGCATCGACCGCTACGGCAAGCGGCCGGAAGGCGCGCCGGCCGAGATCCCCTGGCCGGAAGGGAAAGTGCTCACAGGTGTCTTCGAACTCGACGGCCAGCAATTCATGGCCCTGGATGGCGGGCCGCAATTCCCCTTCACGGAAGCCATCTCGCTCCTGGTGGATTGCAAGGATCAGGCGGAAATCGATTATTTCTGGGAGAAGCTCACCGCGGGCGGCCAGGAAGGTCCCTGCGGTTGGTTGAAGGACAAATTCGGCGTTTCCTGGCAAGTGGTGCCCAGCGAGTACGGGCGCATGATGGCCGACCCGAAAGGGACGCCTGCCCAGAAGGAAGCGATGATGAGCGCGTTGCTGCAAATGAAGAAACTTGACATCAAGGCGCTGCGCGAGGCCTACGAGAACGCATAGGCGAAAGAGGCGGCCTTCGGGCCGCCTCTTGTCTTATTAGGGCTGGGCGCGTTGTAGGTGTTGTAGACGTTGTAGGTGTTCTCGATGTTGTAGATGTTGTAGGTGTTGTGCGTTGCTGCGCAACGCGGCAGTTGCTTTGCAACTGCAAATGCACAGAAGCGGGGAGATATAAGTCTGAAAGCGGCCGCCGGAATGCTGGCCTGGAAGCAGGGTGCCGGGCGGCAGGGCAAGGTGGGGGCGTATGCCGGGCAGGCGCCAAGGGTGGAAGGCATGGCGACATTATTGATCGGAACAGGATCTTTGCGCGGAAAGAGGACGGGATTTCAAGGGGTTGGACAGAGTGTTTGCGTCATGCCGGGGACAACATTCGTTAAATCGAGTGAATGCCGCGTTCGGGATTCGTTCGGACTACTCGCTGGGTGTACTGAGCGTACTGGTGGGGATGGGAGTCTCCTTCATCGTGATGCGAATGATGAGTTGGAGCGAGGCTGCACAGGAGTTATGGTTCATGATCCTGGCTTTCGCCTTCAGCATCCCTCTGGACAAGCTGTTTCATGTCGTGCTCTATAAGCTGATCGGCAAAACGGAGCTGTGACGTTGGGATTTCTGCGGATCAACACCAACCCGAGCAGCTCAACATGAATAAAAGACTAGGCAGCCATGTGATAAAGGAGATTGCCAGGCCGATAGCAAAGCCAATTCACCCATGAGCTTGGCTTCAGAGAACGCCTCGGATTGACGAAGCCGCGTAAGGATAGATTTTTCGCTGGCGCTACGGCTGGCTTCGCCTGCCTTACTTGCTTAGAATGACAAAGCACGGTGTGGCGTATCAGGGAGTACTGTGCCGATTATTTTATTCTTGTATTGATTGCCGGTAGGGGACGCTAGCCACGACTATCAAAACGTTTTTCAAAGTTTGCCCGTAACTCAAACTGAGCAGGATCTCGCAATTGCGAAATGAATTCGTCGAATTTGATTGAAACATCTTCGACAAATCTGTCGGGAGCAAAGACAAGTTGATCATTTTCTTCGCTGTAGCCAAATGACCCAGGAATATCGTCATAAAGAATAACAGGAACATTTGCCATTCCATCATGGAAGAGACCGCTTCGAATCGTTTTGTAGAACGAATCCATCAACCTAGTTTCTTCCGGTTGTATTTGTGGGAATGTTAAGCATAACCCTATTTTAAAGTGATATGCGGACTTTCCGCGACCCACAAATCCATGCGAGTATTTAGCTATCATTTCGAAATAGCTCATGACGAGGTTCAATTGAGCGAAGCCACGCCCAAACATGTTCAACTTGGTCATTTCTAGGGCAGGCCCGATTTGCCAGCCCCTTATTCTTTCGCAAAAGATTTCAATTTTCTGATCAAGGGTTATAGAATTGCCGAAATCTCTAAAACTATGAATAGGGCTTATTGCATAATTCACCTTTATCCTCCCATCCTTGCCAGCTCTTCCTCGGCCACGCTGGGTTCCAGCTTCTTGAAGAGCGGTTTCGGCTCGCGCAGGCGGCGGCCGGGCGGCAGCTGGCTGGGCGCCCAGCGGCCAGGGATGGCCGCGGCGCGGTAGCGCAGCACCAGGTGCTCGCCCAGCGCGTCCTTGTGGGTTTCGGTGTACTGCTCGCCGAAGAGCGGCGCCAGGTAGCCCAGGGTCTGGTGCAGGACCTCGCAGGTATGCGGCAGGAAGGGCGAGAACAGCACCTTGAGGTTATCGATGGCGCGGAGGGCGGTGTAGATGGTGGCGGCCGCGGCGGCCCTGTCGGTTTTTATGGCCGACCAGGGCGCGTTCACATCCAGATAGACGTTGACGGCAGTCGCTAAGCGAACGCATTCGCTTAGCGCGGCGCGCAGCTTGACCGCGTCCAGCAGTTTGCCGACGGAGTCGAAGCCGGCTTCGACGGCGCGGAGGAGTTAGAGATAGGCTGGGCGAATAAAACCCGGCGCACGGCCGTGCGCCCCTACGCCTTCGGCGCTGGGGTCGGGTGCTGCTTGCTTCGCCGCTTGGCCGTGCGCCGTTACGCCTTCGATGCGAGGGTCAGGGACTTCCCCATCCCAGTTCCGATAAGCGAAGGAGAGCACGCGGTTGGCCAGGTTGCCCCAAGTGGCCACCAGCTCGTTGTTGTTTCGGCGCACGAAGTCGTCCCAGTCCCAATTGCTGTCGCTGGTCTCGGGCATATTGACGGTGAGGTAATAGCGCAGCGGGTCGGGGTCGTAGCGCTCCAGAAAGTCGAGCGCCCAAACCGCCCAGTTGCGGCTGCCGGAGATCTTCTTGTCTTCCATATTCAGGAACTCATTGGCGGGCACGTCATAAGGCAGGTTGAGCGGCTTGCCGGCTTGACCCTCGAAGATGCGCGTGAAGCCATCGCCGACACCCGCAAGCTCGGCGGGCCACAGGATGGCGTGGAAGTCGATGTTGTCTTTGCCGATGAAGTAATAGGCGCGCGCCTTGGGGTCCGTCCACCAGCGATGCCAGGCGTCCGGCTGGCCGGTGATCTGGCCCCATTCGATGGGGGCCGAGAGGTAGCCGATGACGGCCTCGAACCAAACGTAGAGGCGCTTGTCCTCCCAGCCCTCGACTGGCACCGGGATGCCCCAATCCAGGTCGCGGGTGATGGGGCGGCCGTGCAGGCCCTGGCTCTTGATCCAGCCCAGCGAGCGGGTGACCACGTTGGGACGCCAGTAGCTCTTGCGGCTCTCCAGGAACTTGATGACCTCGGGTTGCAGCTTGGCCAAGTCGATGAAGAAGTGGGTGGTCTTACGCAGCTCGGGCGTGGAGCCGTCCACCTTGGCGCGCGGATTGATGAGCTGCGTCGAGTCGAGCACGCTGCCGCAGTTATCGCATTGGTCGCCGCGGGCATTCTCGTAACCGCAGATGTAGCAGGTTCCCTCTACGTAGCGGTCGGGCAGAAACTTCTTGAGGGTAGGGGAGTACCACTGCTGCTGCTCTTCGGTGTAGAGCAGGCCGTTCTCCTTGAGCGCCAGGAAGATGGATTGCGCCACCTTGAAGTGATTCTGGGTGTGCGTGCTGGTGAACAGGTCGTAGGTGAGGCCGAGGCGCTGGAAGAGGTCCAGGAAGCGCGGCTGGTAACGTTGGTAGACGGCCTCGGGCGTGACGCCTTCGGCGTCTGCCTTCACGGTGATGGGCGTGCCGTGCGCGTCGGAGCCGGAGACCATGAGCACCTGGTTGCCGCGCAGGCGCTGGTAGCGGGCAAAGATGTCGGCGGGCAGGTAGGAGCCGGTGAGGTTGCCGACGTGGATATCGGAATTCGAGTAAGGCCAGGCAACGGCGACGAGGATGTGGGAGGACATGGTGATCTCCTTGCGAATTGTAGTGCATAAAAAGCTATCACTTTCAGCCATCAGCTCTCAGCTATAAGCGTTAAAACAAAAGGCCGCTTCTCAGCGGCCTGGACAGCAAAGCAAACGAGCGGTTAGCGTTTTCGTCTTTGGACGCGAACGCGGATAGCCGCCCAGGCGCGCGGGGTGAGTAGAGGCATGGCCATAACGGCGGCAGCGAGCAAAACGAACAAAGCGGCGAACAGTTGGGCGTTCATAATGCAAACAGTGTACGGAGTGGGGAGGGGGATGTCAAGTGAGGGATGGATTAAAACACAAACCAGGTGTGCCAATAAGGGTCGATGAGGATAAGGAAGATGCCCCAGGCGATGCCGAGAATGCTGCCGCCCACCACATCGCGCGGGAAGTGGGCGCCCACGTACATGCGCGTAATGCCCACTCCCACGGCAATGGCATACAACAAGATCTTTAGAGCAATAGGGGCCTGCCATTGGAAGCTCAGCAAGGTCATCAGGAAAAAGGCCTGCGTGGTATGACCGCTGGGGAAGGAGCGGCCAGGCGCCCGCCAGCCGATGATGCGCGCCTGCGCATGGATCAGGTAAGGCCTGGCGCGGTTCATAATTTCCTTCAAGGCTTCAACCAACAGGGCCAGGGTCAGCGTACCCAGCACGATCTCCAGCGCCAGGCTGGGTTGGCGAACGAGCAATAGAAGGGAAGCCAGCAGCAAGGCGAACCAGCCGCCGCCGATCTGTGTGACCAGCCACATGGCGTTGTCCAACCATTTGGGCCGGTAGCCCCACAGGTTTACGAACAGGAAGACCCTGTTGTCGATGCGGTCGCCGCGCGCCCATAGGAGGGACAGGCTGAGCAGTGTGAAGAGCGAAATGGCGAGCATCAGGCTGCCTTTGGCCAGGACGGCGCGCCCGATCTCGCCGCGCTGCTGGGGCGGCAGCCAAAAGATAAAGAGCAGGATGGCCAGCAGCAAGCCGGCGGTCACAAAGGGCCGCCGGGCTGGGGAGCCGCGGCGGATCAGTTCAGCTTGCTGTTGGGGAGTGACTGGAGCGTCCGTGCTATCCATTCGTCGTTTTTATCAGATCGGCGACCTCTGCTTTGCGCGGGCCATGTCCTTTGGTCGTGCCAGCCATCACGTGCAATGCCTCGGGTTTCACGCTGATGGTGACTTCGTTGCCGGCGAGCGGTCGCCCGTCCACGTTGATGGCCATTTCCGGATTCGCTGCGATGCTCACTTTCTTCACGCGGAAATGCTGGACGGTCTCATCGTTGATCTCGCCTTGCAGATATCGTATCGCATAATTCACCAGGCCGAACTTGCTGAGCTCGGTGAACACGAACACATCCAGCCTGCGGTCACGGAAGGAAACGCTGCGATCCAGCCTAAAGTTGCGGCCGATATAGGGCATGTTGGTGACCATGAGCGAATATGCCGCCAAACTCAACTCCTTCTTATTATCCATTTTCAAAGTGATCAACGAAGGGGTGGAGGAGGCAATAGTAGAAATGACCTCGCCTGCCTTAAGTACATCGCCGCGCCGGAAATCGTCTCCGGGCGAATAGATATCGGTGATCAGGCCAAGAGTCGCAAGCTCAAGAAAGTAGCTTTTTTCCTTGGTTGTCTTTGCCACGCCCATATCGATCTTGACGCGAACGCCGGAGCGCAGCAAGTCTGCCGCCTCATCGAGATCGCGGGGGATGCGCAAGTTGAGCGCCAGGTTGTTCGAGGTGCCGGTCGGCAAAATGCCAAGAGTGAGGTCGGTGCCGGCCAACTCGGCCGCTACCGAGTCGATGGTGCCATCGCCGCCGGAGGCTACCACGAGATTGGTCTCGTCTCGGAGGGCGCGCTTGACGATGGCTTTAAGGTCTTGACTGCCGTCGAAGACATAGACCTCAGGCGCCATCTGCTTCTTTTGCAATTCGGTGATGATTTCCACTAATTGCGAAGGGGAAGCGTCCGTCTTTCCCGCGGTGGGGTTGAAAATCAGCTTCACCGGCAAAAGCTTGCTCGATTTACGGTTTTTCAATTTCATCTCCTCTGGATGATTATAGATTCCGCGACCCTTTAACGTGACAAGTCATTCGAGTGTTCTTTCAGGAACGATATAATAGTAAGATTGCGCCTGAAGGAACAATCTAGATAGCATGACCGAAGCCATAAAAGCCAACGAAATATTGTTGCTCACCCAGGCGGCCGCTGACAAGATCAACGCGCTCATCCAAATGCGCGGCAGGCCGGGCCTGGCGGTGCGCGTAGCCATCCGCGGCAAACTGCCGGGCGGCGCCTACCAGACCGAATTCAAGTTCCAGGAGCGCGCCGAGGCAGCAGATGGCGATCTGGTGCAATCCACTGGCCAGTTCGACCTGCTCTTTGAGCCTGCCGTGGCCAAGAAGGTACAGGGCGCCAAGGTGGATTTCGACGAGCAGCGCTTCGCCGCCGGCTTCAATATAGAATACCCGCCGCGCAGCGCCTTCCCGCCCGGCGTGGAAGCCCGCCGCGATTGGAGCGACCCGCTGGCGCAGAAGGTCCAGCACGTGATCGACGAATTCATCAACCCGGGCGTGGCCGGGCACGGCGGCTGGGTGGTCCTGCGGGACTTCAAAGAGCAAAGCGCCTTCGTGGAGATGGGCGGCGGCTGCCAGGGGTGTGGCATGGCTGCGGTCACCCTGCGGGCTGGCATCGAGAAGGCGATTATGGAAGCCGTGCCCGAGGTCAAAGAGATCGTGGACGTAACCGCCCACGAAGCGGGCGAAGACCCTTATTACGCCGCCGAAGCGGCCGGCACTTCACCTTTCGAGAGCTGATATGCGGGACGGGACACGCGCCTGCCTGGGTTTCGTTTTCCTGTTGGCTGCGCTGTTTCTGGCGGTCGTTTTCGGGATCGCGGGTTGGGTCATCGGGGGCGACGCGGGCACCGGGTTAATAGTGGCTTTGGCGACTTTTGGCTTATTTGCCCTACTGGCCGCGTACATGTTCATCACAATCAAAAATTATGCCTGGGTCCCGGCTGTGCTGGGTGGCGTGTACGCCATCCTGCCCGACCTGATCTTCGGCCCCGCAGACGACGCGGTCGTCCTGCTGGCGGGCGTGACGTTGTCGGCCATTATGGCCTGGCGTCGGAAAAGTCCTAATTCCCCAACATAGTTAGGTGGCAGCGAGGAGGGCTTTGTTTGTTGCATGTTGCCAAGAGCCATAGGCCGGCTGAATCGGCCACAAACCTTTTATATTTTGGGAATTGTTTTCGTCTTTTTGATTTCTCTGAATTTTGCTCGCTCTGGCGTTGATTTTGGGCCGCAATGGGACCAGAACCTCATAAAGGGATTTGTAAATAAATATGTGAGGACCGGATCCATCCTGCCTGGCGAATATATCTATCCACCAGGCAGTTCGTATATAGCTTCCAGCACTCTCATTCCATATGCCCTTCCGTTCATTCAACGGTACGGGTTGAACTGGACTCCCACACAGCAATATTTGTTGGATGAGGTGCTAAAAGAACCCAACAGAACTTTTTTGTTGAATTTGCGCCAGGTATTTGTTTTCTCAACTTTGTTGGCAATCCTGTGGACCGGGCTGGCCGCCGGGCAGCGAGATTGGCTGGCCGGCTTGGTGGCGGCCGCTGCCCTGGCGTTCTCCTGGGAGATAAATTACCACTCACGTCTCGTCCACCCGGATGGCCCCACGATGCAATTTGGGGCGCTGGCTTTGCTTTTCGGATTCCTTGCTCTCTATAGAAAAAGGCCCTTCAACTATCGGGTATGGCTTGCGCTTTCGGCGATTGCTGCCGCGGCTGCAACCGCAACAAAATACACAGCCGGGATCACACTGTTTATCCTTCTCGCTCTAGCGTATGCCTTATTCAAGGGGGATGGCTTTGGTAAGAAGAAGATCATTCTGTCACTTTTATTGATCATTCTGGTTTTCGTAGCGACCTTTATCTTGCTGGTTCCCGGCGTCATCCTTGAGACGGACGTATTTCTTGCGAACGTTTCCACAGCGCAGGATGTCTATTCAACTGGCCACGGTTTGCAGACTGTAGATGCGGGATGGGACTATCTGCAACGCACCCTCCTTTACGTCTTTCTGGCCGCGTTCTCCAACACCCCGGTCCTGGCTGTCTTTATCCCCGGTCTATCCTTGGTCGGTGTTTATTCTTTGCTGCAAACGAGAGTCCAGCGGGATTCCTTTCTTGCGCTGGCGCTGGCAGGGGTCCCGTTACTGTATATGCTGTTTCTTGCCACTCACCGCGTTCTCTTTGTCCGTAATTTATTAATCATCTTTCCCAATCTGGCCATTCTGGCAGGTTTTGGCCTTGCGTGGTTGCTGCAAAAGGTGAGGTCTTACGCGCTGACCTGGCGCCTCCTTCCGATAGGTGGTTTGTTGGTAATCTTCGGATTGAATGCCCTTTGGATAAGCCACGCCACTTGGACGATCCAAATGCGGGGAACTGGGTTCTTCGTCGATCAAGCCCTGGATGCCATCAGCCAGAGGGCGGACCAGAAAATCTACATAACCCCAGCCGCATTACACCTTTTAGGGGAACGAGATCTACCTACGAACGTAGCCTTGCAATACCATCAAGACGCTGACCTTGTCCTATTTGCCTATCTGGGAGATACCCGCGATGAGGACGAAGGCCGCTGGCCGGTTAATTGGCCCTCCGCCAGCCCGTTGGTATTCGGCCCCAAAGAGATCAACATGGACTGGTATGCAAGCTGGCCGGGCGCAGAGAGATTGGTCTTATCTCCGCCCGAGTTGGCCTGGCAAGACGGGGCCAGGCTGGGCGAAGACCCCTCAGGGATGGATCTGGAACAACAGGAAATTGAGGGCACCCTCTCTCTGGATGGAGAACAATTCTTTGTGGAGGTGGATCGGGGCGAGAGGATATACATCCTAAATTCGGCCAACCCCGACGTGATCATTGCCCTCAAAGATCTAGTTAATTCTATGGTGTCCATAGTAGGTAGACCTTATAGCTTTGTACGGGATCATGATTGGTTCTTGCTTGCTTTGAATGGGTCGCAGGTCGTCCCTGTTAGTGAGGTAGCCCTCCAATTTCGGACCACGAGAGTGCTAGCTAACCTTTCAGGGATCCAAAAAGAGTGTATGGCGCAGGCACTTGGTGAAGCCAAGTTCCTGGCCCTAACAGATAACATGATGCCCCTGGTGGATTTCTCGAAAGAAGAGCTCATTGCTATTTCCGCGTGCATCAAGAAATAGCGGGCATCAATTGTTGACAGAGGCCTGGGGCGGGAGTAGACTGGCAGCGAAGATGGAAGTTGACAGCACTTTAGATTTCGATCCGTTACCTAGCAAGCTTTCGCTGCTGGTTCGGCGCGCCCGTATGCACGGTGAGCATGGCTGTACCTGAAAAGGTATAAATCATGCTTGCCCTGCCCGGACGCCGAAGAAGCGCCGGGTTTTTTTCATTTAACCCCAGGGTACGGGCCGGGAAGGATGCGCGAAATGATCACGATCTACAAGACGGTAAAGGGCAAGCTCGCCGAACAGAAGCGCGTCTCAGCGGGCGTATGGATCCACGCGGTCAATCCCAGCGACGATGAGAAAGAGCAACTGCTTGAATGGGGCGTGCCGCGCGAGGCGATCCAGTCCTCGCTGGACGCCGACGAATTGGCCCGGGCGGAAAAAGAAGATGGTGTCATGTTCATTATTCTCCGCGTTCCCTTCTTCTTTGGCGACCAGGTGGATATCCCTTATTCCACCATTCCGCTGGGCGTGGTCAGCGGGCCGAAGTGGATCGTGACCGTGTGCAGCCAGAGCACGGAGTTGATGCGTGAATCGCGCAAGAGCAAGGAACACCCGCTGCACACCAAGAAACATAATACGTTCATCCTGCACATGCTGTTCAACACGGCCAAGCTGTACCTGATGCACCTCACCTCCATCAACCGTATCGTCAATAATCTGGAAGACCAGTTGCAGCTTTCCATCCGCAACCAGGAGCTGATGCAGCTGCTTAAGTACCAAAAAAGCCTGGTGTACTTCGCCACGGCGCTGAAGACCAACGAGCTGATGATCGAGCGCCTGCAAAAGATGCAACTGTTCAAGAAGTACCCGGAGGACCAGGAATTGCTGGAAGACGTGCTTACTGAGAATCTGCAGGCCATGGAGATGACCAATATCTCCAGCAATATTTTGAGCCAGATGATGGACGCCTTTGCCTCGATGATCTCGAACAATCAGAACAATGTGATCAAGATCCTCACATCCGTGACCATCGTGATGAGCCTGCCCACGATTGTGGCCAGCTTGTACGGGATGAACGTGCCCTTGCCCTTCCAGGCGCATCCTCAGGCCTTCTGGTTTACCCTGGGCGCCAGTTTGGTTTTGGCAGCCGCGGCCATTTACTTGTTTAGAAAGAAGGATTGGTTTTAGATCGGCTTTTTCTCTTGCCTTGCCAAACAAAATGCAGAAAGGCCGCGCTCCCGAACGCGGCCTTTCTGCATTTCTAAAGAAGAGCCTTGCGGTTCTGCGCAAGGCTCATTCGATGTGGGCTACAAATATTCGCGCAGTTGCCGGGCGCGCATGGGGTGGCGCAGCCGGCGCAACGCTTTGCCCTCGATCTGGCGGATGCGCTCGCGGGTCAGGCCGAATTTTTCGCCCACTTCCTCGAGCGTGTAGGCGCGGCCGTTCTCCAGCCCGAAGCGCAGGCGAAGAATGCGCGCCTCGCGCGGGCTAAGTGTGGATAGCACTTCGTTGACCTTGTCCACCATCATGTTCTTATAGGCGGCCTGGCTGGGGCTGGGGCTGCTCTCATCTTCTACGAACATGCCTAATTCCGAATCGTCTTCGTCGCCTACGGGGCTTTCCAATGAAAGCGGCAGCCAGGAGACGCGCAGCATCCAATCGACCTTGTCGATGTCCTCGTTCATGGCCTCGGCCAGGTCTTCCACGCTTGGCGGGTGGCCCAGCTTCTGCTCCAATGAATGAGCCGTCTTGTAGAGTAGGCGGATGCGATCGATCATGTGAACCGGCACGCGGATGGTGCGGCCTTGGTCGGCGATGGAGCGGGTGATGGTCTGGCGGATCCACCAGGTGGCATAGGTAGAGAAACGGAAACCGAGGCGGTAATCGAACTTGGCCACGCCCTTCATCAGGCCCAAGTTACCCTCCTGGATCAGATCCAGGAACGGGACGCCGCGGCCCATGTACTTTTTGGCGATGCTGACCACCAGGCGGGTATTGGCCTTGATCAGATGCTCGCGGGCTAGGCGGCCGTCTTCGATAACAGCCTCGAGCTCGCCATGCTTTTCCGGCGGGGTGCTGCCGTTCAGCTTGTTGAGCGTGCCTCGGGCTTTCTTGCCGGTCTCGATGCGCTTGGCCAGGTCGACCTCTTGCGCCATATTCAGCAGCGGAACGGCGGACATTTCTTTCAGGTATAGGCCAACCGTGTCGATGACTTCATCCACCGGCAGCTCATAAGCCGGCGATAGGTCGACGGGGTTCAGGTCCTCGACGGGTTCCTCTTGTTCCTCAACTTCGGGAGCCGTGAGGTAATGCATTTGCAGTCGTTCGAGGTCTTTGTCCTCATCGAAAAGGGTAAGACCCTCGCGGGCCACGACAAGCTCCTCCAGGCGGTCCTCTTCGAACAAGATGACCGCCTCTTGTTGCTCGTCTAACTGCTTGGGCTGATAAGCCATTTCTCCTCCTCAAACCGCGGCTGGGCGAAAACCGCGGCGTGTGGCAATTAATCCTTACGTTCGGTCAGGTCCTTCAGGATCGAGAACCGTGGGTCGAC
The DNA here is from genome assembly GCA_040882365.1 of Anaerolineales bacterium. Taxonomy (GTDB): domain Bacteria; phylum Chloroflexota; class Anaerolineae; order Anaerolineales; family UBA11579; genus JAMCZK01. Next base: position 11,692 of record JBBEBI010000022.1, on the reverse strand, counting down.
GAAGGTTTGCTCATGCTGGCACTGTTCATGGTTGCGATTGATGCCGCATACAGGGCAGAGTCCCCTGCAATCCGGCTGGCACAGCGGGGTAATGGGCAGGTCTAGCAGCAAGTATTCTCGCCCCAGGGGAGCCAGATCAATTTGATGGTTGGCTGGCAGCAGAAGCTGGGACTCGGTCATCGAACGCTCGTCGAAGGCATACAGTTCGGTGAACTCGGTGGCAACAGGCAGCTCGAATTCATCCAGGCAGCGGGCGCATTCGGTGCGGGTACGGCCACTGAGGCTGACCTCCGCCACTAGGCCCTGTGGAGTGCGCCCGAAGCGGGCCGCGCCGACCAGGTCGTGGATAGTGAGATCGGGCCCCAACACCATCTCGGGGACGTCGAACTCGATCGTGCGGCTGTAGCCAGGCTCGGCTTTGACCAGAAAGCCGACGTTGATACGGAGCGGGTTTACACGATATGTCATGGCAGTGGGGGAAACGGGAAGTACAGTAATGTATGCCTCTATCAAAGAATCCTTTGCTGCGAAATTAATGCAAAGGATTCTGAATGAGTTATCGAAATTATAACAAAAATTGCAAAACAGGTCAATACTTAACCACCCTGTATGGGACTTTTTGACTACAAGACCCCCGCCGCTGGCGTCATGGTACTATACCCGAATATTCGGAAAATGCGCCTAATAGCCTGGTAAGCCCATGCCTAAGCTCCTTTTGGCCTCCAATAACCCTAGCAAACTTGAGGAACTGCGCAGCCTGCTTGTTGATCTGCCCCGCCTAGAACTGCTGGCTCCTGCTGATTTGGCAATCAGCCTGGAGGTGCCTGAGGACGGGAAGGATTACACCGAAAACGCGGCCCTGAAGGCCAAGGCCTTTGCCGAGGCTAGCGGCTTACCGGCGCTAGCCGACGATAGCGGCCTGGAGGTGGAGGCTTTGGGCGGTGGGCCTGGCCTGCACTCGGCTCGCATCGCGCCCACGGCCGCAGAACGCCGGGCTTTGCTGCTAAGCTGGCTGGCAGGCAAACCGCAACCTTGGAATGCCACCTTTCGCAGCACCATTTGCTTGGCGCTGCCCGGTGGCGAAACCCATTATGCTGTGGGGGAATGTCGGGGCCAGATCAGCCCTGTGGAGCGCGGACAGGGCGGTTTTGGCTATGACCCCATATTCATTGTGGAAGGTTTAGGCAAGACCATGGCCGAGCTAAGCCCGGCCGAGAAGAACCGCCTCAGCCACCGGGCACGAGCCGTGGAGAAAATCAGGGTAATTTTGACTCGGATCTATGGGTAGCGTGAAGAATCAGTGTCTGGCATCACCCTAGGGCCACATCCAAATACAGCATCAGCATGGCCCCCAACATCAGCCCGGCGGTGGCCAGGCGCGGCTGCCCGTTGCGGTGCGTCTCCGGGATGATCTCGCTGCTGATGACGTAGAGCATGGCGCCTGCGGCAAAGCCCATGGCATAAGGCAGAATGGGCTTTGCCATTTGCACAGCCCAGGCGCCTACTAGCGCTAAAGGGATCTCGACGAGGCCGGAGCGGATGCCGGAGAAGGCCGCGTACCAGGTGGAGCCCATGCCCGCATTGCGCGCCGAGATGGCCACGGCGAACCCCTCGGGGATGTTTTGGATGCCGATGGCCAGCATGAGCGGGATGGCATTATCCAGGTCTCCGGTGCCAAAACCGACACCGACGGCAAGGCCCTCGGGCATGTTGTGCAAGGTGATGGCGATGATGAACAGCCACACCGCCTTCAGCGCAGGCGCGGAGCCGCCTTCACGGCCCTTGAACATGTGCATGTGCGGGATCCAAATGTCGGCGGCGGCCAGCAGCAAGGCGCCCAGAGTCATGCCGACCAGCACAGGCACTACGCCTCCGAATTCAATGCCTGGCAGGATGAGGCTGGTGAAACTTGCGCTGAGCATGACTCCGGCTGCGACCCCGAGCCCCGCATTTAGCAGGCGCGCAGAAGGCCGGCGCCAAACGATGACCAGCAGAGCGCCGAGCATATTTAGCAGAGAAATGACCACACCGCCGGCTAATCCTTGAATAGCGGGGGCCCCTAGGGATAAAAAGAATTCGTTGAACATAGACCGATTTAATTAGGTAAGGCTAAATTCATTGTACCTATGCGTGAAATTCATAACAGGGACATTTGTCCCGAGATTCCTGTCTTCATCCAAGAAAGCAAAGCCTCGACCGGAATTGGTCGAGGCTTCGAGCCTTGTATATGTGGAGGGGGAGGCTTATTATTCAATGGATTATTCTGTCGATCCCAACAGATTTTGATGTCAGATAGAGAGCGTCTCGCCTTTGAAATCGGATGAGGGCATTTGCTGGATGTATTTGGTGATGCGGATATGAGTAGGGTCGTCTTTGCAGATCAAAGCCCCGCCGGTGTGATCCACAAAACCTCCGAAGGCGCGCTTGCCAATGTAGTTGATCCATTTGACCGGCGTGCGCGGGTTAATGATGACGTACTCGCGGCTGGCTTCATCGAAAAATCCGTATTTCATACTCGCCATCCGTTGAAAAGCATGTAACCGTTTACGTGAATTCTAGTACAAAACAGGAGGTGGCCGGCCTCCGTTTATAATCACGGCCGTGCCCATACTAGACAAAGAGGCCTGGCTGGCCCTGGCCCGCGCAGCGCACGCCCGCACCGCTTTCGGGCTCCTGGGCGGCGAACTAGTGGATGTGGATGAGCGGACCCTGACGGTGCGCCTGCCCATCACCGACGCCGTGCGCCAGCCGTATGGGATGCTGCATGGCGGTATCAGCCTCTTCCTGATAGAAACGGCGGCCAGCAGCCACGCGGCTTATGGGGTGGACCTTGGCGAGGCGCAGCCAGTGGGTGTGGAGATCAACGGCAGCCACCTGCGCTCGGCCACCGAAGGCACGCTGCGGGCGGTGGCGCGGGTCATCCGCCGCGGGCGTACCCATATCGTGCATGAGGTAGATGTGGTGCTGGAGGAGTCCGGCGAGCTGCTGTGCCGCGGCCGCATGACGAATTACTATAAGGAAGTGGGAGAGTAGACGAATGAAAAAAGTTCTATTGTCCATAGCAGCCATTGTCGTTATCTGCGTTCTGCTGTTCTGGATCCTTGGCGGGCAGATTTGGATCGGGCGGACGTTGACCCCTGAACTCCTGGGGGATGCCAGTGCCATATTCATCAAGATGGGCACACGCGTGATCGGGGTGACCTGGAGTGGTTATGCTGGGTTCTGGGTCTACGGCAATGGGGCACAGGACCTCATCCAATGCCGCCTGGTGCATGCCTTTGGCGGCGCTATCGAGGATGTCAATGGGACCGTTTCCTGCTTAATGCAATGGAATGACACCGGCCGCTTCCAGGGCTGGATCGATTTCCGCGGACATGCGCGCGCCTTTTGTGGCGTGCCCAACGCTGAGACTTTTCCGGCTAATTGCAGATTGCGGCTGACGACCCAATAGCCGCTTGCTTCGACGGCTATAATGAGAGCTTAGTAAATAGACGAGGCAGATCTTATGACATATGAAGAAGCTTTAGCTAAATTGGCTGCCGAAGGCGCCATCCGTGCCTTCCGGCTCAGTGACAGCACTGCCTACGTTTATCGCCTCAAGGACAATCATTATCAGGTTCGCACGCTGACCGCTGCCAACGGCAATTGGGAGATGGCGCGCAAAGTTGCCAGCCGCAGGGAGATCGAACCCTCGGCCGATGGCTGGTATCCCGTCGAAGGCCTGCCCAAGCGCGCCCAACCCATTCTGCTGGAAGCCGCCATGCAGAATCCTGGTTATTCGCAGCTTGCCCTGCGCCAGTGCTATACCTGTAAGCAATTCAAGCCCGAGAGTGAATTCGAACGCCCGGGTACGGGTGGCGACCCGCACCGCAACTGGGAATGCAACGAATGCTACAGCCGCCGGCAGCGCGAGCTGGCTGCCTACGGGAAGGCTGGCGCACGAAAGGGCGATCTCCTGGACCGCCAAACCCTCGCCTCACCGCCCCCGCCGCAAGGGAAGATCTAGCGCCGATGGCCCTTCGCAAAGGTCTTGCCATCGTCCTAGGGTTGGCGGGGCTGGTGTACTTCGCTCAGGGCACTGGCCTTTTCACCGCCGTCGACAGCATCATGAACAACAATATCACCTGGGCCATTATAGGCATCGTGATGGTGGTTGCCGGGCTATTGATTTGGCCGCGGGGTAACGGGAAAGGCGGATAGCCTTCCAGGATCCCAGGCCGAAGATTGGGGAGGACTCTGCTTGGTAGCTTGAATGCAAGAAATCAAATCATCCTGTTAGCTCATGCTGTAAGAGTAGACCTTGCTGGAGGCATTATGGTGAATGGAAAAACGAAGCTACTAACTTCTACACGCACTATATTATTTGCAGGCGGCGCACTGCTGGGGATCCTAGGGACTCTAACTGTGTTGTTTGTGGCCGGTTGGCTAACCATTCCTCAGTCCGGTCCGCCGGCCATGATCCATAACATGGGCGCCGGGATCATGCCCTTTGACTTGAGTTTGACTACGCATATTTTCGAAATGACCGAGACCGGTGGCATTCAGCAGGTGATAGCCAATGACCCGGGAGACAGTGAGCAGATTGCGTTGATCCAACAGCATCTTCAGCACGAAGCCATGTTGTTCATTTCGGGTGACTTCTCCGACCCTGCTTCATTGCACGGCGATGATATGCCCGGCGTCAGAGAGTTATCGTCGGCCGCGGGGCAAGTAGAAGTTGAATATGCCGCATTGCCCGACGGAGCCCAGATCACGTTCAGTGCTCAGGATATTTATCTGATTACCGCGATTCATCGTTGGTTTGGCGCGCAACTGTCCGATCATGGTTCGGATGCCACCTACCGTTGATCCCAGGCCGGAGAAATTGCTCGCTTTGCCAGCGCAAATGAGTACCCGTGATAAGATGTGTAAATCTATTTTCGCTTAAGGAGATCTCATGTTTGGTTTTGCGTTACCCGAAAACTGGCTGACTTTTATCGTCGCCCTCGTTGCTACCCAGGTGCTTGGCTTCCTGTGGTACAGCAATGTGTTGTTCGCCAAGGCTTGGATGAAAGCCATCGGCAAGACTGAAAAGCAGCTGCGAGCCCAGGCGAGTTCCACGGTCTACGTTTATTCCGTGGTGGGCGCGGCCGTCATGCTGCTCGCCTTGGTGAATGTACTCCGCTGGGCCGGTATCACCCAAAGCGTCCCGGCCATCGGCGCGGCGTTGATGATCTGGCTGGGTTTCGTGGCCACCTCCAGCGCGATCAACACAGCCTTCCAGGACAAAAAATGGGATCTGTGGGCCATAAACAATGGCTATCACGTCGTAAATGCCATTGTGTCGGCTGCCATCCTCACCATGCTGTAATGCCCTTGAAAGGTTATGTGAGAAAAGCCACCGGGCTCTGCCAGGTGGCTTTTTCATTGAAAGGAAATCTGATGCCTTTCCAGTTATTCTTCATCTAATGCTTAGATAGAAGGTACTATACTTTGCTCACCCTTTTGATTTATACTGGCTTCGATGTATTTGCCGAAGCCTTAATCTTGGAGGAGAAATGAAGTCTCGTCATACGCTCATCTTCCTGTTGGCCACCAGCGCCCTGCTGGTGCAGGCTTGTGGCGCCAATACGCAATCCGCAGTTGACACCGCGGTTGCCCAAACCCTGCAGATCTCGGAGTTGCAGACCGCCGCGGCGGGCGGCGGACAACAGGCGGGCACTGCCGCGCCTCTCGCCTCAAATACCCCCGGCAGTTCGCCCACGCCGTCGGAAACCCCTACTATCACGCTGACGCCCACCCCATCGATCCCTTATGTCCGGGTAGGCGAAAACAACAACTGCCGCCGAGGGCCAAGCACGTCTTATTCGATCGTGATGGTCCTGAATGTTGGGGAACAGGCCCAGGTGCTTAAAACTTTTGGCAATGATTATGTCGTGGTAGATAACCTGGATGGCGACGGAGATTGCTGGCTGTGGTTGAACTACGCGACCCCGGCCAGCTTCGCGGTCTATAACCTGCCCGCGGCCACGCAACCCCCCACACCGACGCCCACCTTCACCCCCACTCCTGCCTTCAATTGGGCAGGTGCCTGGAATCTCAAGGTGACTGACGGGGTCACTACCTATTCCGGCTCAATGGACTGCAATGTGAGCGGTAATAACATCAGTTGCTCCGTTACGTTAAACCCAGGCGCACTTGTTTATACCTTCACGGGTACGATCAGCAGTTCTATGCAAACCGCTGGAGGAACTTACAGCGGAGCTGGTTCAGGGGATTGGGATGCGCAGATCAAATCCGGCAATCTCAGTCAGTTTGTTGGTAACTTAGATTCTGGGACTTGGGAGTTTTGCGGAGCTCGCTCGGGTTCCTCGATTCCTTCTCCGTGCCTATGGCCTTAGCCCTCACTCTTTCTGGGCAAGAGCAAAAAACGAGCGGCGTGAGCCGCTCGTTTTATTTCCCTGCCTCCTGTATACTCGTTCCACCGCAAGCTGTCCTAATAACCTGGAGGATGTTATGAAGAATATGCGCGCCTACCTTGCGGTTCTATTAACTGTTTCCCTGCTTTTGACCTCCTGCATTTTCAATACCCAGCCGGCGATCGAAACGGCGGTGGCCCAAACGCTGCAAATCAGCGGCTTTGAGACCGCTGCGGCCGGCGTTCTTATTGAAGCAACTGGCACCCCCGAACCCGCTGTGGCGGATACCGCTGCAGCCCCTGATGTGGCCCCTGATCCCATGCCGGCGGCGACCACCGGCATCGTCCTGTACGGCGGGGAATGTTATGACTTCGATGACGGCCTAGTCTCCGGGCCGGACGACGACGATTGCGATATCTGGATGGCTGAAGCCACCCTGATCCGCCAGATGTATGGCATGCAGCTCTCCGGTTATGTCACCCTCTCGGCACCCACGCGCAGCTACTGCGTGGAGGCGCGCTACGAGCCAGGCGACTTGGCGGTGCAAACGGATCTGTATATGTGTTTCATCACTAACAAGGGTAGCGTAGGTTTCATGGTTGCCCGGGAATACATCGGCAGCATGCCTATTGAAGGTATTGTTTTCGATTACTGGCTGTTCGATTAATCCCAGGGCAATTTGTGGCGAAGGTGGCATCAATCTTGTATAGTCTTGGATTATGTCAAAGAACATAAGGTCCACTTACACTCGTTTCATACTCCCGGCTGGTCTGGCGGTTTTGCTCATGCTGACCGCCGCCTGCATTCGCAGCGCCACCAATACGGAGGAGGAATTGGCCTCGGTGGCCACCGAAAAGGCCATCCAGACAGCCGATGCTGAGATCCAGCAAACCCTGGAAGCCTTGCTCGGCTCTGCGACCGTGGCGGCGCCCACAGCCACCTTGCAGGCCACGGCCACTCCTGGAATGGCCGAGGCTACGGAATCGCTTGAAAGCGTTCAGCTCACCCAGCTGGCCGCGGCAATGACCGAAGATGCCGCAACTCCCACGGCCGGGCCCATGGAAGAAGGAACACCGCTTCCGACCTCGACCCCGGCTGCGACCAGCACTGCCTGTTATGGTGCCCGTTATGTTTTCGATGAGACCTATCCCGACGGGACCCGGGTGGATGCGGGCCAGGCCATACAGAAGACCTGGCGTCTTCAAAACGTGGGCAGCTGCAATTGGGTTGGCAGCGAATACGAATTGGTATTCATTAGTGGGGATCGCATGGGCGGACAATCTCCACTCGCCGTCACCATCACTGTGTTGGCGGGCAACTACGCCAATTTCTCGATCAACATGAAGGCGCCGGCCGAGCCTGGCACCTATCGCGGCGAATGGATGCTGCGCACCGAGGGCGGCGACGTCTTCGGGGTGGGACCCAACTTCGACCTACCGATCTGGATCGAGATTATTGTCCGCGGGTAACGTTTGACGCAATGAATTAGAAAAAGGGCGGCCAAGAGGCCGCCCTTTTTGATTTCCACAGCAACCCCAGAGGGGGATTACAACGCCCACCAGTTGTTCAACGCCACGCCGCAGTAATTGCGCGCCAGGAAGACAACGCCAATGAGAATGAGCACCAGACCCGGCACCCAGGATTGCCTTCGGCCGGAATGCCAGGGCCAATCCCATCCGTTGTTTTTATCTAATTCTTTTTTTGCCATGCCTTCTCTCTTTCCGTGACTATCCGTGATTATCGTCGCCAAGAGGCCAGGCCCTGGGATATTGCAGCCATTGTGGTTTTGCTGTACAGTTGTCGCCTAACTCCATGTCATTGCGCAAGATCCCCCGCATACTCCTGCTTGGCCTCTTGCTCATTGCGGCTTGTAGCGCCCCCGCCGCCAGTGGGCCAACGCCAACGGCCATCCAGGTGGCGCGGGACACGGCCACCGCATTCGTGTTGCCGACCCCGTCAGCCACCGCCACGATCGCCGCCGAGCAATTGGTGGCGCTGGGGCTGGACGCCTCGAACCGGGGCGAATGGGAAATTGCCATCGAGTTGCTCAATCTGGCCATTGCCCAGGACAGCCAAAACGCGCAGGCTTTTCTTTACCGCGGCACTGCCTACAAGCAGTTGGGTGACTCCGCCCAGGCACTTAGCGATTACGACCAGGCTATTGTTCTGGATATAAATCAGGCGGCCGCGTTCCATAGCCGGGCTCTCTTATATAGCGATCTGGGAAATACGCAGCAGGCTCTGGCCGATTTTGCGCGCGCCATTGAACTGGCGCCGACCTTCGGCCTGGCGTACCGCAACCGCGCCGCCATCCATCTGGAGCTGGGGAGCACCGCGGCGGCCGCCCTGGACCTGCAGATCTACCTGACCTTTGCGCCCAACGCCCCGGATAAAGCGGAAGTGGAAGCGCAGATCGCCGAATTGCAGGAGCAAACCGTGCAGGCCGCCAACGAAGAGGGCTTGCTCTTCCTGGATGATTTCTCGGATAGTGCCAGCGGGTGGTACACCAACGGAGACCCAGCCAACCTCGGCCTGTATGCCGGGGACGGGTATGTGCTGCGCATCACTCAAAGCGCGCCGGCGGACGGTGCGATTGGAGTTTGGGCCATGCCGGGGCGCTTGTTCGGCGACGTGCGCATCGAGGTGACGGCCAGGAAACAGAGCGGATCCAACAATAATTTCCTGGGCCTGGTGTGCCGCTTGCAGGGCACCAGCGGAAGCGGGGACTTTTACGCTTTTATCATCAGCAGCGACGGCTATTATGGCATCACCAAGCGCATCAATGGCGGAGTAATGGTTACTGTGGACGGAGAACCCCTGACGCCCAGCCCCTCGATCCTGCAAGGCGAAGCCGCTAACACTATCACGGCTGTGTGCTCTGGGGACCTCTTGGCATTATATGTGAATGGTGAACTTCTGGTGGAAACCACGGATTCGACCCTGGCAAGCGGGCAGGTGGGGCTCATCGCGGGAACCTTCGACGAGCCAACCAGCATCTTTTTCGACGATTTTGCCGTATATACCGAACCGCCTCAGTAGCGACATTAAGCAAACAGGCCCTCATTTACGTGGGACTGTTTGTTCTTTTGCGAATGGCTGACTACGCTACGATGCTGACTTCCTGGGCCTGCGGCCCTTTTTCGCTCTGTCCGACACTGAATTCCACGCGTTGGCCTTCTTTGAGGGTACGGAAGCCATCCATGCTGATGGCGGAATAGTGCACAAAGATATCGCCGCCGGCATCCCGTTCCAGGAAGCCGTATCCCTTGGCGCTATTGAACCACTTGACCGTACCTTGTTCGCGTTCTGCCATGTTGCTGCTTCTCCTCTCGATAGCGGGTCGGGCCATTAGCACCCGGCCGGTACATGCGGCGAATTGTACTGCTGCCCCTTGGCCTGTCAAGCAAAGTTGTGTCGAACCGGCTGGCAAAGTCCTTATTATTTGATAGAATCGATTTTCCATTGAAGAATGGTTAGGGACTAGTAACCAACGACCCCCCATGCCTATCCGTTGGCGCAGGCCTAATATCCTCACGCAGATCACCTTCCCTTATATTATCCTAGCCATTATTATCGTCACTGGGGGAGCCTTCCTGCTTACCCGCGTCGTCGAGGGGTCGGTCGAGGAGCGTTTTACCAACCAGTTGATCGACACAGCCCGGCTGGCCAAAGAAGCGATGGTACGTAGGGAAGACCGTATGCTCGAGGCGCTTCGGTTAATCAGTTTCACGCAAGGGGTCGACACTGCCCTGCAGGCTCATCAAACCTCCTCGCTTCCCGGACTAGTTCTTCCCGTTGCGTTCAATGCAGAAATCGAAGCGGTCGTCCTCATTACGAGGGATGGCAAGACCCTGCTTTCCCGCTATTTGGATGGGACTAACCAAACCTATGAAGAACTGGTCGTCTCCACACCCTACGACGAGCTCAACTTCGTGAACTATGTCCTGGCAGGCAGAACAGACCAATTGGGGGACAAGTTTAGCGGTTGGCTGCAAACGGAAGTCGGGGACTACATCTTTATCGCCGGGCCGGTAAAAGAAAGCAACGGGGTGCTAGTGGGTGCGGTGCTCATCGGGCATTCAATGGAAAGCCTGACGCGGGAACTGCGCGAGGAAACGCTGGGGCATCTCGCCTTTTACACAGCGGACGGGGACAAGTTGGTCTCCACTCTCCCAGGCAGTCCCACGCTGGAAACAGACCAAGCGGAGACAGTTCTCGCTCGCCAGGAAGAGGGCACCTTCCAGCGAGAGATCGATGCGAGCGGGACTTCTTACACCGAGTTGCTGACCCCGTTGGAATTGCGTTCCGGCCAAGACATCGGCGTGATGGGCGTTGCCCTCGCCAACCAGGTGTTGGTGCAGACCGGCCAACTGACGCGCGACAACCTGGTGCTGGTGATGGGCGCCGCTCTTGCCCTGGTGGTGGTGGTTGGAACGATTGTGGCCGGCCGCATCACCCGCCCGATCCGTGACTTGAGAGACGCGGCGCTAAAAGTCTCGGGCGGCAATCTCGACGTAAAGGTCAGCCAAGCAGGTGGGGACGAGGTCGGTGTGTTAACCCAATCGTTCAACGAAATGGTGGTCAACCTTAGCCGCTCGAAACAGGACCTGCTGGATACCTACGATGAGACCATTGAAGGCTGGGCGCGGGCCTTGGATATGCGTGACCACGAAACGGAGGACCACAGCCGGCGGGTGGCCGAAATGACAGTGCGACTGGGCAAGCAGCTCGGAATAGCGGGTGAGCAGTTGAAGATGCTTTATCGGGGGGCTCTGCTGCACGACATTGGCAAGATGGCCGTCTCCGATAAGATTTTGCTGAAGCCAAAGAGATTGACTGCCAAAGAGACCAAAGAGATGCACAAGCATCCGCAGCATGCCAAGCAACTGCTCGAGCAGATAGCGTTCCTAAAACCGGCTATCGATATCCCGTATTGCCATCACGAGAAATGGGACGGCAGCGGATACCCGCAGGGCCTGAAAGGCGAGCAGATCCCGCTGCTTGCGCGCATCTTCTCCGTAGTGGATGCTTGGGACGCCATGACCTCCGACCGGGTATATCGCAAAGCTGCCAGTTTGCCGGAAGCGCTTGATGAATTGCGGGCTGGGAAGGGGAAACACTTCGAACCCAAGGTTGTGGACGCTTTCCTTGAAATGCTGGGGGGTATGCTTAAAGAAAAACAGGCGAAGTAGCTTCGCCTGTTTTTAATCATTATTCTTGATTTGATCTAGTCGTTGCCCTTCTTGCCCTGGCTGTTGGCATTGCTCTGGCTGTTGGCATTGCTCTGGTTGTTG
>JBBEBI010000021.1:740-31579 GCA_040882365.1 Anaerolineales bacterium | reverse complement strand
CATGTATTAGGCACGCCGCCAGCGTTCATCCTGAGCCAGGATCAAACTCTCCGCAATAACTTTATGCGTCCGAAGACGCATTAGGTTTTGTGTTCGCGGTTAGTTTTTGAAAAAACGCAAGCTTAAAACTTCTTATCACTATTCAGTTGTTAAAGTCCGGAGGCTTGCACAGGGGGCGGATTCTACCACCTGAGGTTAGCCTGTCAAGTAAAAAACAGACCAAAACGCCCAACAAGAGAAAATCCTCAAAGCCGAGGTTGACCTGTTTCTTTTTAAATTGTAATGGGATCTGAAAGCGGGAAGTAGATCCTATAGTGTCTAGCCGGTAGATTATAGCCCGTATGTGCAAGGAGTCAAGGGCGCTAAAAACCCATGATATGAAACCCTAGCCTGCCTGGGTATTTTCCAGAGGAGGGACTATGACAAAGTTTGTCGACCCGCCAGCGCCCGCAAGAGGGTGCTCTGGTCGGCGTACTCCAGGTCGCCACCCATGGGCAGGCCGCGCGCCAGGCGCGTGAGGCGCAAGCCCAGCGGCGCCAGTTGCTGCTGCAGGTACATGGCCGTGGCATCGCCTTCCATGCTCGGGTTGGTGGCCACGATGATTTCCTGCACGCCTTCGGCCTTAGCCCGCGCTACGAGATCGGCGATCTTTAGGTCATCCGGGCCAATGCCTTCAATGGGCGAAAGCGCCCCACCCAACACGTGATACAGGCCCTTGTAGCCGCCAGTGCCTTCCAGCGCCACCACATCCAGCGGTTCCTCCACCACGCAGATCAAGCTTCGATCGCGTTCCTGGCTGGCGCACACAGGGCATAGCTCCTGGCCCGCCGTAGTTATATTGAAGCAGGTGCGGCAAGTAGAGGTGCCAGAACGCAGCCGGCTCAGCGCAGCAGATAATTCATCCGCCAGATTGTTTTCTGTGCGCAGCAAAAAGAACGTGAGGCGCGACGCCGTCTTGGGTCCCACGCCGGGCAGCCGCGAGAATGCTTCGATCAAACGTTGGACTGGTTCCGGAAGCAGCACGGAATTTAGCCCCCGAGGCCGCCAGCCAACGGGCCGAGGCGTTGCTTGGCCATCTCACGCGAGGCCTCGAGAGCCTTATTGAACGCTTCTTGCACAAGTTGGCTAAGCTTGTGCGCGTCACCCCCCGCCAGTAAGGCGGGGTTGAGCTCCAATTCGGTCACGCGCTGGTCCCCGGTGATGGTGACGCGCACCTGGCCCTTGCCAGCTTCGGCCGTCACGGTTTCCTTGGCTAATTCTTTTTGAGCCTTGGCCAGCTCGCCTTGCATCCGGCGTAATTGCTTGAGCATTCCGGCCATGTCGCCTAATCCAGGCATTTTATCCATTGGGTTCTCCGCAAAAGATTGATTGATTAACTGATTAATCCATTAATCAGTTAATCTGCTAATCGATTATTCTCCCTTCCCCAGATCGGTTTTGTCCACGATCTCGCCGCCCAGGCGCACCGCGGCGGCCACCATGCCGGAGCTGTCCAGTCCCGGCGGCAGCTCGCCGGCTTTGCCGGAGGCGACTACGCAACTTACCGTCAGTTTCTGATCCGATTCCTCATCCAGCACAGCCTGCAGCAGATCCAAATTTTCGCGCTTCTCCATTTTTTCCTTAAGCAGCTCGCTGCCGAACCCCAGCACGAGAGAGTTGCCGCGCAGGTCGCGCGTCTTCACAGAATTCAGCAGAGCCCCCAGATGTGCATCGCGCGCCTTGACTGCTTCTTTGACCCGGCTCCAAGTTTCAACGTCGAAGGGGGTCCCCTGGGCGGCTGGCGCGGCCGTTGGCGCGGTCTGCGTTGCCGGTCGCGGGGCGGCCTTGGGTTGCGCGATAGGCGCAGGTGCGTGAGTCGCAGGGGCCGGCGCGGGATTAGCGGTTGATGCGGGCGCCTCGATGGACTGGACGAAAGCCATCTCCAACGGCAAGCCTGGCAGCCAGGCCTGCTTCTCGCCGGCCGCGTCGTTGAACAAACGCAGCATGCGCAGCAGTTCCGGGATGCCCAGCGCTTTAGCCTGCTTGGACAGGCGCTCGCTTTCCTCGCCGCCGTATTCCGGTCCCAACGTCGCGCCCATGCGCAGCAACAGGAGCCCGCGCAAGGTGTCCACGACCTGGCGGGCGAACTGGCGCGGGTCGGCGCCGACATCCAGCGCCTTGTGGATCTGGTCCAGGCCGGCGGCCGATTTCCTGGCCACCAAAGCATCCAACAAATCGAGCACGGCCAGGTTGGTGGAGGTGCCCAGCACCTCCCGCGCCCAATCCAGTTTCACTTCGCCGCCGGTGGAGGCGAGCTGATCCAACAGCGAAATCGCATCCCGCAGGCTGCCGGTGGCCTGGCGGGCGATGAGTTCTAGCGCGGGGGCTTCTGCTTTTATGTTTTCCTGCGCACAGATCATTTCCAGTTGGGCCACCATTTCTGCGACCGGCAGGCGGCGGAATTCGTGGCGCTGGCAGCGGGATAGAACCGTGGCCGGAATCTTGTGCATTTCGGTGGTGGCCAGGATAAAGATGGCGTGCGGTGGCGGCTCCTCGAGCGTCTTCAACAACGCGTTGAAGGCCGCGGTGGAAAGCATGTGCACTTCGTCGATGATGTAGACCTTGCAGCGGCCGCGGTTGGGCGAGAAGTTGATCTTGTCGCGCAGGTCGCGCACGTCTTCCACGCTGGTGTTGGAAGCTGCGTCGATCTCGATCAGGTCGAGGAAGCTGCCGTTTTGGACCGAGACGCAGTTCTCGCAGGTGTCATCCGGCCGCTTGGCCGGGTCGGCGTGCTCGCAGTTGGCCGCCTTGGCCAGCAGGCGCGCCACGCTGGTCTTGCCGGTGCCGCGCGGCCCGGCGAACAGGTAGGCATGCGCCACGCGCTCGGCGGCCACCGCATTGCGCAGCGTATCCACCACATGCGCCTGGCCGACCACGTCGATCCAGTTGCTGGGGCGGTATTTGCGGTAGAGTGAGAGGGACATGGTGCTAACTTTCAGCGTTTTGCAAACGGCTTTGCGCTAACGACGGGACTAAGGTTAGTGTAACAGAGGCAAAGGTGAGGGGCAAGGAGGGCTATTTGATATTTGCTGCGAGAATAATTAATTCTTGTTCCAGATCAACAGGTTTTCTATAAAGAGTCGGAGTGGGTATCGCCAAGTTGTAGTTTTTTATTTTCTTATTCATCTCCGCCACTTTTTCATCAAATTCCTTCTTCGCCTTCCCCCACTCCGCCTCCACCCAATCGGCGCGCTCACCGGCGGCCAGGGCTTTCTGCCGCCAGGCCCAGCTGCGCGCCAGCGCCTCGCGGGCGGCAGCCAGCTCCAACTCGATGGACTGGCGCTGCTCGATGAAGTCCGGTGCAAAGCCGTTCTGCTTCAGCAGGTGATAGGCCAATTGCCACTCGGGGTCGAGGAAGGGATTCTCGTCCAGCTTCAGCGGCTGGCCTTTGCCGGGCAGGTTATCGAAGGCACCCTCGCGCATCGCCTGCTGGATGATTTCTTCGATGCCGCGCGCTTTGCGATCCATCATGGCGTTTGGTAGGCGGCTTGCGGCTGGCCGCTGGCATCGTACAGGATGGCTTCCTCTCCTGAAGACCATACCGCCACGGACCGTTCCCAATACAGCACCGTGGCCGTGTCCTCGCCCTGGCCGCTGAAAACGCTGAGCTGGGCGCCGGGATGCAGCACCAACGCGGGAAAACGATATTCGTTGCCGTCTTCGTCGCGCAGGCGCCAGCCAGCGAGCGAAAGGTCCTCGTCGCCAACCTGCTCGAAGACCACGTGCTCATTGTCCAGGTCACCGGCGCCGATCACGGCGCTGATGTCCACCTGACGGTCGGTTTGCAGTGCGGCTTGCGTGGAGGCTGACCGCGTGCCAAGGTCCGGCCCGCCGGAGAACGCAAAACTGGACCAGATGATGAGCACCAGCAAGGTGGTAAGGGCCGAAACGATCACGTTGATCACCAGATAAACGACCAGGCGCTTACCGGGATCGAGCTGATTAAACACGAGCGAATCATAGCATAGCGAAACCCAATCACTTTTTGTTAAAAGCGGCCAGAATCTGCGTATAAATGGCATGGGCGGAATAGCTCATTGCTGCCGGAATCCGTACCAGGGTTAGCCCCGTTCCCATGCAGAGTTCGTCGACAAACTTATCCCGATCCCTGCGGCTGGCCCGGCGATGACTACGATCGTCGAGTTCAATGGCGAACACAGGTTTAAAAGTGTCTGGCTCGCACATCAAGAAATCAAGATGGCGAGAATTGATCCTATTTAGGGCGGATTGGTTTCCGGAGAAAGTGGTCGGCCTTGGGTCGAATACATCCGATAGTCTCACCTTCGGTAAGATCACGAACCGCTGACCTACCACAAGCTTCAGCTGACTGTAAAACGCCAATTCGTTGGGTGAAAGCACGCTTGGTTTTTTGTTATACGCCTCTTCTATTGATAATTGCTTTTTCCCCCTTATACCTATAAGACCAAAAAGGATGAGAATTCTGGTAAGGCAACCCGAATTTTTCTCCATTTTTTGATTGTCCATAAGAGCAGAATAAGCCATACCAATAACATAGGTATGAATACACTCGAGGGGTGCACACGACCAAAGCCTACTTGCTACTCTATTGAATGCCCCCGATAAAACATCAGCTTTTTCCTGCTTTGAGATTCGTCTGGGTTAACGATTAGAATCCCCCCTGACATGAAAATCCATCTTGTAGACGGCACTTACGAGTTGTTTCGCAATTACTATGGCGCGCCTCCGAAGAAGTCAGCCGATGGCCGCGAGGTAGGCGCGGCCCTGGGCCTGCTTCGCAGCCTGGTGGCGCTGTTGGCGCAGCCAGGCGTTACCCACGTGGCTTACGCCTTCGATCACGTCATTGAATCCTTCCGCAACGACCTGTACGCCGGTTACAAAACCGGAGAAGGCATCGACCCTGACCTCTGGAACCAGTTCCAGTTGGCCGAAGACCTTGTTGCCGCTCTTGGCGTTACCGTATGGTCGATGATCGAATTCGAAGCGGACGACGCCCTGGCGGCCGCCGCGGCGCGCTGGAAGGACGACAAATCCGTAGAGCAGATCCTTATTTGCTCGCCGGACAAGGACCTTGCACAGATGGTGACCGGCAACAAGATCGTCGCCTGGGATCGGCGGCGTGACATCATCCTCGATGAAGAAGGCGTGTTCAGGAAATTCGGGGTGACCCCGCAATCGATCCCGGATTGGCTAGCGCTGGTCGGCGACGCCGCTGATGGTTATCCGGGCCTCCCCGGTTGGGGCGCAAAATCAGCCTCCGGCGTGCTCTCAAAATTTGGGCATTTGGAAGATATTCCACAAGACGTAGGCAAGTGGGAGATAAAGGGGATGGCGCCCGGCCGCGCCGCCAGCCTGTCCATCAGCTTGGAACAGCACCGCGAAGAAGTCTTGCTCTATCGGCGGCTTGCCACCCTGCGCACCGATGTTCCCCTTGCGGAAACTCTTGGCGATCTCGAATGGCAAGGCGCCCTGCCCCGCCTAAAGGAGCTGTGCGCGGAACTGGGCGATGCGAGTATTCCCGAGCGCGTTACGCGCTGGCGCTAGTGGGCCCGCCAGGATTCGAACAGGGAAAGCGGTTCGGAAGTGGTAAAAGAGAGATGCAGATCATATTTTGAGATTCACATGTGCCACGACCTAAAGTAGCTGATCCAACAGATCGATTACTGCTTGGTCACCACCGGCAGGAGGAATCCAGTCGACCTGGACCACTTCGACCTGCTGTTGCTCAAGACTATCTGCGAAAGCCTTGAGGCCAAGGTTAATGACGATCAGCGGTTCCTGGATCAGGGCGTCAGTTGTAGATGGCATGAAAGCTCCCGTTCACTTCAATAGGGCGGCGCAGAACGAGGCGGCCTGCGCATTAGTCTGGAATACATGCACGCCGGCCTGGCGCAGCAATTTCATCTGCACGGCGAAGCCCTGCGGGTCGCCGTCGGTGCCGCAGACGGAGGCAACCACAGTCAGGTTTCCTCCGCGCAGGCTGGCGTTCCGTTTGGACTGGAGCAGGGCGTCGAGCAATTCGCCCACCGGATCGGTGGAGGCGTTGTAGCCCAGGATGAAATCCAGCAGGAGGATGGCGACCTGCGGGTCGTCCGACTCGGCCAGGATGCGCTGCTTGCGCATGGCGCCGTAGATCATAGGGTGCGGCCTGCCGACGGTGTACTCGTCGGCGCCCATATCCACGAGCGTGTGTTCTCGGCTGCGGTTGGGGTCGCTGAGTTGGTAGTTCTTATCCAGCGGAGCATTCGAATAAACGGGGATGCCGGAGGCCAGAAGGATCTGCTGGGACTGGTAACAGAAGGTGCCCCCCGCAAACAGGCCGCGCAGGTACTTTTGTTCGGGCGCCCAAGAGGATCTTTCTTGCGTTACGCGCTGCAGATCGGCCGAAGTGGGCCCCTTTGCTGTCAAAGCCGGTTTCGATCCGCTGAGCTTGAGGGCGAGATTGACTGCTTCATCGATGGTAGAGGCGCGGCGGAAGTTTTCGAACTGCGCCTGCGGATCAACGTGCGCGCCAAGGAAGCAGCCGATGACTGGCTTCTTGCAGTTGCGGATGCGTTCGATGAGTTTCGCCAGCGTCTTGGCGCCCGGCGGCTTGGAGACGATCGCGATGAGCTCGGTTTGCGGATCGCGCTCGAGGGCAGCCAGGGCCGCGAAGGTGGTGAGCCCGCCGATGTAGTCAGAAGGGTCATCGCCGCCGGTGCCGATGGCGTTGGAAATGCCCAGACCGGCATTATGGATCTGACTGGTGAACTCCTGGAGACCGGTACCGGCGGCGGCCACCACCCCAATGTTGCCCTTACGTACCACGTTAGCGAAGCCGATGCCGACGCCGTTGATGATGCTGGTGCCGCAGCCCGGGCCCATGACCAGCAGTTTCTTCTGCGCAGCCAGCTGCTTTATGGCAAGTTCATCCTCGATGGAGACATGGTCGCTGAAGAGAAACACGTTCAGGCCGGCGTCGAGGGCTTTGCGCGCCTCGCGGGCGGCAAACTCACCGGGAACGGAAACCACGGCCAGATTGGCATTGGGCTTCTGCTCCAAGCCATCCTCGAAGGTGTGGGGATTAGCCGTGGCCGACGGCGCTACGCCGCCTGCCAGGTAATCATCCAAGTTCGCCAACACGTCGGCGACGATTGCTTGCGTATCGGCGATCACCGCCACGATCAGGTCGGATGGTTGAGCCGCGTCCAGCTGGGGATCGCGGATACCAAGGGAGGACAACACTTCCTTGTTGGCATCAGTGCCCATCAGGACCGCATTTTGTTGGACGCCCGGAAAACCGGAAATGCGCTTGCTAACCCCCATGAGGAAAACTGAATCGTAGTATTGATTCCTGCGGGTAATTACTCCAGTCGCCATAGTTCCTCCTAGCCTGCGCTGTACTTCTTGCCAAAGGCGATCAGAGCCTTCTTGAAGCAATCCAACGGAGCGCGCAGCAAGCCGGCGCCGATCTTGGGGTAGCCGGGATCCTTGTGGGCGATGGCGGTGTCGATGAGGGGGGTGAGGTTGTACTGCACGACCAGACGGATGTCGATGCCGGTGGAGGTGCCGACGAAACCCAGGGCAGGCATGCGGTAGGTGGGATGCGCCGCCACGGTGATCTTCTTCATCTCACGCGAATAGTTCAGCGCTTCTTCCGGAGTGCCGCCGACGAGGCTGAGGATGCCGGGCGCGCCGCCGAGAGTGAAGCCGCCCCAGCCAACGGTTTCGGTGATGGCCGAGTCGCCCATGTCCAGGCCGGCATCGGCGGCTGAATAGCCGGGCATATAAAGCCCATCGACCACGGGGGATGGAGCCGTGAACCACTCATCGCCGAGGCCGCTGACGCGAATGCCGAACTCGACGCCGTTGCGGCACATGGCCGTGACGATCGTGCTGTATTCGACGTCGCGGGCCGGGTCGGCGATGGCCTTGCCCGCCGCCATGGCCAAGCCCAGGAAGATCAGCTCGTGGTTGGTGATGTACTTGAGCGTGCCGATGACGGCATCCTTGTTGGTGTATTCGGTTTGGGCGATACCGACGGCCATAGCGTTGGCAAACAGGCTCGAAGAAGCGCTGTGGCGATTGTGAAGCTCATCGCCCATTTGCAGGGCTTTGGCGATGATGGGTTTGAGGTCCAGGCCGCCCAGGCTGCGCAGAGCCTTGCGCAAGGTGGGGGCCCACACATCGCGCCAGCGATGCAAGGCCTGCAAAGCCTGCGCGCTGAAATCGCCGAACTGCTGATTGCCTTCCACCTGGCGGCAGAAGGCCAGGTTGCCGAAGGCCTTGTTCTCCACGACCCAGACCGGGGCCGAGGGCGAGATGGTGCCGGCCATGGGGCCGACGGCCCGATGGTGGTGGTTGGGTTCCAGGCGGATCTCGCCTTTGTTGAGGATGGCGCGGGCTTCTTCGGGGGTCTTAGCCCAGCCCTCGTAGATGGCCATGCCGATGATGGCGCCTTGCTGGGCGCCGCACATGCGGCGCCACTCGATGGGCGGCCCGGCATGGAGGATCATTTTTCCCTGCAGGCCGGGGATCACTTCCCCGGCCGGAGCGATGTCCACCAATACCGGCGCGCCCGCCATCAGGCGGTTGGCGGCTTCCTGGTTGGCTTTCTCGATCTTCTGTTTGATGTCCATGTCTCTTCCTTTCACCCGGTCTTGCCGCCATTCGCAGGAGACGCATGTCCGCATGACCGGATGGGCATCGGCAGGGCGAACTGCCGATGCCAAAGGGTTAGGATTAGCTACTGCGAACTTCCGGTCACACCCATTACGAACCAGTCGACAGCACTCATCATGTCGTCGGTGAGGACTTCGCCCTCGGCGACTCTAACGGCGCCAGCCTGATCGACGATGGGGCCGGCAAAGACCACCAGCTCGCCGGAGTCAATGGCCGCCTGGGCAGCGGCCACGGCATCCTTGACGTCTTGCGGCACATTGGGCCCGAAAGGCGCGATGGCCATGCAGCCATCGCTGATGCCGCAGCGCAGGAAGATGGGTTCCCAGGTGCCGTCGAGCACGGTGGAGGTCAGCCAGGTGAGCGTGCCACCCAGCGTGAAGCCGGTGCCGCTGATCCAGTACTCGGGGGCAAATTGCTGCGCGGCCAGGTTCTGGTAGCCGATGGAGTAAGCGCCGCGCGTTTCAGCCGTGGAGAGCACGGTGGAGGGCGAGTCGACGTGCATGGTGATGACGTCCACTCCCTGGTTGATGAGGGAGTTCGTGGTGTCGGCTTCTTTGGCGCGGTCACCCCAGCTAAAGGTGTAGGCCACGATGGTCTCCACATCCGGATTGACGGATTGGGCGCCCAAGGTGAAGGCGTTGATGAAGGTGGAGGTCCAGCCCAGCGGGAAGGCGGCCACGAAGCCGAGCTTGTTTGTCTCGGTCATCATGCCGGCCGCCACGCCCATCATGTACCAGCCATCCGGCGGCGTGCCGAAGAAGTTGGCAAAGTTGCCGCTCATCTCCCAGCCGCCGGCGTGTTCGAAGATCACTTCGGGGTGCTGGCCAGCCAGCTCCAAGGCCGGATACTGGTGGTTGAAGGCAGTGGCAAAGATTAGGGTGGCGCCCTGGGAGATCATGTTCTCCATTGTGGTGGTGGCGCCGGCTTCATCGGGCACGTTCTCGGCCTCGATGATCTCGACGCAGGCGATGTTCTCTTTGATCGCCACCACGGCCTCATGCATGGCCTGGTTGTAGCCGGCATCCGTAATGGGGCCGCCGTACAGCGCTCCGACGATCAAACAAGGGCCTTCCTCAACGGGAGCAGCTTCGACGGGTTCCTCTGCAGGAGCATCTGTGGGCCCGGCGGGCGCTGGCACCTCGGTGGGGGCCACGGTAGCGGCCGGGCCGCAGGCGCTGAGCAGCAAAGCGGCGCCGACCACGAACACCAAGAGCCGGTAAAGCAAGTTCTTATTCATCTGATTCTCCTTTATTGCGATCGGGTTGATTGATGATGCGTTGTTTTTTCTGAGGAAGCACCTCCTTGGAAAAGATCGTTCATTATTCCGAGCCGTGATACACGCGGCCGAGGCTGGCAGGCGCAGATTGTTTACGGTTGCCGCCCCAGGCGATCAGGACGAGGAGAGTTAGAATATATGGGAGGGTATCCAGGAGAAATGGCGAGACCTGTGCGCCGCTGGATTGCAGCAGGAGCTGGAAGGCGACCGCGCCGCTGAAAAGCAAAGCGCCGACGATGGCGCGCAGCGGATGCCAGCGGGAGAAGATGACCAGGGCAACGGCGATGAAACCGCGCCCGGCGGTCATGTATTCGGTCCAGTTCATGGTGTAAGCGATGGCCAGGTGGGCAGCGCCCAGGCCGGCCAAGAGGCCGCCGAGGAACAGGGCCTGGTAACGGAACAGGCGCGGGTTGCGCCCGGAAGCGAAGGCAGCATCGGCGTTCTCGCCCACGGCGCGCAAGCCGAGGCCCCACCGCGTGCGGAAGAGCAACCAGCAAACGAGGATGGAGACGGGGATGACCAGGTAGATGAGAATGTCGAAACTGAACAGGGAGCTATAAAGGCGCGGCAGGCCATCGAGCCCCGGAAGCGGCAGGCGAGGAAGACCCTCGATGCGTGAGCCCACGTAGGGTTTGCCGATGATGGCGCTGAGACCGAAGCCGAAGAACATGAGGGCCAGGCCGCTGGCGAGTTGATTGGCTTTGCGCTGGATGACCAGGTAGCCGAGGACCATGTTCATCAGCACGCCGGCTAGCATGGCAACCAGGACGCCAAGGATGGGTGAGCCGGTAATCACCGTGACGGCGAAGCCCGAGGAAGCGCCGACCAGCAGCACGCCTTCCAGCCCCAGGTTGACGATGCCGGAGCGCTCGTGGATCACTTCCCCGAGAGTGGTGTAAAGCAGGGAGGTGCCTGAAAAGATGGCGCTGGATAGGACGCCGAGAATAGGTAGCAGGCTCATGGTTTCTTCCGTTCAAAGAAGGATGGTTTGGCCAGCACGACGAAAAGCGTGAGAGCCAGCAGGATGTTGATTGCGGCGTAGGGTAGGTCGCGGGTTAGTTGCAGCATGTTGCCGCCGGTGGTGATAACGGCCACAGTGAAGGACATCAGCAAAATGCCAAGCGGATCCCCGCCCGCCAGCCAGCAGATGAGGAAGCCCATGAAGCCAAGGCCGATCGAAAAGTTCAGCAGCAAGACGCCGTAGAAACCAGAGATCTGGGCCATGCCTGCCAGGCCCGCAATGGCGCCGCCAAGGCACATCGCAGCGATCAGATAGCGCTTGACCGGGATGCCGTTGCGGCGGGCGGCCTGGGCGTTGCCGCCGATGGCGCGCATTTCCAATCCCCAGCGCGTGTATTTCATGAAGGCCCAGAAAGCCAGGAGCAGGATGAGGGCAAAGACAAGACCCAAGTGAACGCGGGTGCCGAAGAAGGTTGGCAGCTTGGCGGCATCGACAAAGTTATCCGTTTTGACTGTATCCATCGCTGAATGCCAAAAGCCAAAAATAAGGAAGCCCACGAGTTTGGGCGCTACGGAGTTCAGCAGGAGGGTAGTGATGGTCTCATTCACTAACCCAATGGCTTTGAGATAAGCCGGTACGAAGGCCCACAGCGCGCCGCCCAGCATGCCCAGGAGGACCATCAGCGGCAATAAGGCCCAGGCGGGAAGCTGCTGGAAGGTGAGCGCGCCCCAGGTGGCGAAGGCCGCGCCGATATAGAGCTGCCCTTCTCCGCCGACGTTGATCAGCCCGACGCGCGAGGGCAGGGCTACGGCCAGAGCCGTTATCAGAATAGGGATCATGGCCACAAGCACTTCGGAAAAGCCGTACGAACTGCCGAGGGTGGCGGCGAAGATATCGCCGTAGGACTGGATGGGGTCCTGGCCCGAAAACAGCAGGATGAGAGCAAAAAGCAAAAGGGCCAGCAGGATCATCAGCAGGTAGCGCACGACCCCGTTCAGCAATGGTGTAAAAGCGGCAAGCCGCGGAAAAGATCTGGTGTTAATTGCCATGGTCAATTTTCGAGCCGGTCATAAGCAGCCCGACCTGGTAAACATCCGTTTCTGACGGAGCAAAGTCTCCAACGATCCTGCCAGCGTAGAGCACGATGAGGCGGTCGCTTAGAGTGAACAATTCATCAAGATCCTCCGAGATCAGCAGCACCCCGGCGCCATCATTACGCGCCTGGAGTAGAGCCTGGCGCACGGCGATGGTGGTCTGGACGTCCAGGCCGCGGGTTAGGTAGGAGGCGATGATGAGGCGCGGATCGTGGGTCAGTTCGCGCAGAATGACCATGCGCTGCAGGTTGCCGCCCGACAGCGAACGGGCGAAAGCATAGGGGCTGACGCTAAAGCCCAACCGCTTGGCTGTTTTTTCCATGTCCGATCTGGCGGCGGCCCAATCGATAGAGAATCCGTTGTGGCGGGCATAGCGCCAGGTGTTAGTGAGAACCGAGTTTTCTAGCGTGGTCATGAAGGGTACGGAGGCCATGGCCAACGGATTCTCGGGGACGAAACTGACGCCGGAACGGCGCACGTTTTGAACCGAGAGGTTGGTGGCATCCTTCCCATACAGCAGCTTGGCGCCCCTAATGCTGCGCTCCATGCCAAGGACCACATCGCAGAGTTCCTTTTGGCCGTTGCCGGAAACCCCGGCAACGCCGATGATCTGGCCGGGGTAGATCTTGAGATCGATGGCTTTCAGACTGACGCCAGCACCTTCGGCCCGCGTTTCCACATTGCGCAACTCCAGAACCGGCTGTGCAAATTCGGGCGCCTTAGCGACTGCGCCGACTTTGAGCCCAGAGAGATGTTTATCGAACATCATCTCAACCAGCTTTTTTTCTGTGGCCGCAGCCCGCAACAAGGAGCCAGACACGCGACCGCCGCGCAAGACTGTGATGCGGTCGGCGCATTCCAGCACTTCTTTCAACTTGTGGGTGATCAGAATGACGGCGTAGCCCTTCTTGCGCAGGTTGTCCAGAATATCGAAGAGCGCCTTGACCTCGTGGGGCGCCAGCACACGGGTCGGTTCATCCAGAATCAGAACCTGCGCGTCGGAGAGCAGCAATTTCAGTAGTTCCACCTTCTGCTGTACGCCGATGGAAAGCTGGGAAACGATGGCGCCCGGGTCGACGTCGAGCCCATAGAGCCGGGAGACTTCGGTGATCTTAGCGTTGATCTCGCCAGGGTTCAAAACCGCTTGTAGGTGCGGAAGGAAAAGAGCGATGTTTTCGGCGATGCTGAAGGCCGGGATCAGGTTGAGGTCCTGGAAAACCATGCCGATGTGGAGGGCCAGGGCATCGCGGGGTGACTTGATGGTGACCGGCTTTCCATCCAGGTGAATCTCGCCTGCGTCGGCGTGATAGAAGCCGAAGAGGATCTTGACCAGGGTGCTTTTGCCGGCACCGTTTTCCCCGAGCAGCGCATGGATCTCCCCGCTGTAGATATCCAAATCGATGTGGTCGTTGGCGACTGTATGGGGAAAGGCCTTGGTAACGCCGCGCAAAGTGATGAGAGGTTTCCTCTCCGTGGGCATCTTTGCTTTCGCCATTGGCATTTTCGCTATGGGTCGGGGGCGAACTCGACCTATGGCTATCTTATGAAAGGGAGGTCAATTTTATAAGCGTAGAAAGTGGGGATTTATTTGAACTAGAGGAGTACGTAACAAGTACGCGAACCGACCACGTAGTTTCTACGCGGTCGGTTGGGTGCGGAGAAGATAAGTCGCTATCTAATCAGGTCGTGCTCGCGAGCGTAGCGCACCAACTCCACGCGAGAGCGCAGGCCGAGTTTATCGGACAAGTTCGCCCGGTGGCTTTCGGCGGTGCGAATGCTGATGTTCAATTCCTCCCCGATCTGACGGTTGGTGTAACCCTGGACGATCAGCTGGAGGACCTCAGCTTCGCGGGCTGTCAGTGAAACCCCGGCGGTGGGCACTGAGGTTGCCTTTGGTTTCTCTTCCACCACGAGCTTGCGGACCATGCTCGGATCCACATAGAGGTCGCCGTGCAGAATGACGCCGATGGCAGAGATCAATTCATCTTCGGCGGCATGCTTCAGGATGTACCCGGAGGCGCCGGCTTTCATGGCGGCGCGCAAGAGGGCTTCGTCGGCGTGAATGGTCAGGATCAGGATATGGAGCGCGGGAAAGAGCGGTTTGACCTTCTTGATGACAGCAATGCCATCCAGGTCGGGCATGCTGAGATCAAGCACAAGCACATCGGGCTGGACCTGCTCGACCAGTTCCACGGCTTCGTAGCCGCTGGAAGCTTCGCCCACCAGTTTCATGTTGGTTTCAGAGTTGATCAGGGCGCGCAGCCCGGCGCGCACGATGGCATGGTCGTCTGCGATCAATACTTTGATCATTTGCAAGGGACCTCCGCCTTTATGGTCGTGCCTTTGCCGGGTGAACTCTCAATGGAAAGCTTGCCGCCCAGCATCTCGACCCGCTCGCGCATCCCGAATAAGCCAATTTGTTCTTCGGCATCCGTCGAGGTTGGGATGAAGCCCACGCCGTTATCTTCCACGATGATGCTGATGCAAGATTGAGTGCGGCTAAGCAAGACGTCGACGCGGGTGGCCTTGGCATGCAACGCCACGTTGGTCAAGGCTTCCTGGACGATGCGGTACAAGGCGGTTTCGATCTCGCTCGGCAGGCGCTCGTCCTGTATGCCCAGCGCTTCGAATTCGACGTCGATGGCGTATTGCTGCTTGAATTCGCGGATGGATTGATGCAGAGCGGTTATCAATCCTAGATGGTCAAGACTGGCCGGCCGCAGATTGACGGCGAGGTGATGCAGATTTGTTTGAACGGCGTTGGCGGCGTTCTTGAGTTCGCCGACGCGGACGCGGAAGGATTCCGGCGCCTCGCGCTCCAGGAGGCCGAACTGGACGGTGAGGGCGGCCAGCAGCTGCCCGGCCTCGTCGTGGAGTTCGCGAGATAAGTGGAGGCGCTCATCCTCCTGGGCTTTCATCAAACGCTGGGACAGCCCATGCAACTGGCGATTGGTGGCGCGCAGTTCATCGAACAACAGGGCATTCTGGATGACGACCACCGCCAGGTTGGCGTAGGACTGAACAAGCAATTGCTTATCGGGGGTGAAGAAAGCCTTGTTCTTGCTCAAC
The DNA here is from genome assembly GCA_040882365.1 of Anaerolineales bacterium. Lineage (GTDB taxonomy): Bacteria > Chloroflexota > Anaerolineae > Anaerolineales > UBA11579 > JAMCZK01. Next base: position 16,500 of record JBBEBI010000021.1, on the reverse strand, counting down.
AGCTTAAGCGCGCCCATGGGCTGGTTGCTGAAGACGAGCGGGAAGGCCGCGTAGGCCTTATAGGTTGGCTCGCTGCCCGAGGCGGTGTGGGTGCCATTGACCGTGTCGATACGATTGGCGATCAGCGGGGAGCGACCCAAATGCGATTCCCAATCCCGCTTTTGGCGTTGTATGGCATCAGGTGACAAACCATTGAACGCGACCAGAGGCGCGGGGTTCCCGCCCTCGGGTCCCTCGATCCAGGCGGCATCCAGGCCGAGGCGGGTGACCGCCAAGCGGCAGATGGTCTGGTAAATGCTGGCGATGTCAAAGTTGTCGAGGAAGGACCGAGATGCATCGGTCAGCGTGCCCAGTTCCTCGGCGCGCTGCTGAAGGGCTTTGGCCGCCGCGCGCCGCTCGAGAGTGGCCGCGGCCAGGATCAGCGCGGTCAACGAGACTACGCCCATGAAGGTTTGCAGGAGAATGAGGCTTTCGTTCTTGGATTCCAGCGCAAATGGACCCAGGCCCTGGACGGTGCCCCAAATGGCGATCCCGGAAACCAAGAGGGTTGTCAGCGTGGCCCCTTGTTGCCCAAGCCGCAAAGCGGCCCAAATGACAAAGGGGAAAACCATATAGATCAAAGCCTGATGAAGGATGCCGTCCCGCGGGACGCTCCCGAATACGTACCAACTCACCAGGATGAGCAGAAGGAGCAGGAGCGCTCCCTCAACATATTCAGGCCGACGGATCTTGATGGAAGGCGGAGAAATCCAAACCACGAGGACGGGGGCGACGACGAGTGCCCCGAGCAGATCGCCAATCCACCAGGTGGACCAGATGTCCCCGAAGACCACCCAAGGGGTTTGCCCGGTGAGGGCCAGAGCGCCGGCGCCGATCGTGGCGCTGATAGTGGCGCTGAACGTGGCGACAAGAGCCAAGCCCAGCACGTCACGGATGCGCTCCATGTTATTGCGGAAATCGAAGAAACGCTTCAGGAGATAAGCGCCCACCAGGGCTTCCAAGGTATTGCCAACTGTCATGGCCAAGGCAATAGCTGGATCGGCGCCGGTGACGAGAGAGCCAACCAGCACACCCAAGCTGATGCCCGGCCAAGCCGAGTAGCCGAAGATTAGAAGGGTGGCCAGTGCAATGCCGGTTGGCGGCCAGACTGGCGAGGTGTTGTTCTGGACATAGGCCATCATCAGACCCAAGCGCGCCGCCATATGGTAGATCACGGCGATGAAGAAGATTTTTAGTAGGTAGCCTTGTAAGGTTTCCACACCTGGTGAAACGGCCTTATAAAACGGCTTCATAAATCTGAGTATATGATTTCGAGACCTAAGGAAGACGGCTAGTTACCCCCATTAATGAATGACAAATATCATTATTTCCCTTATTTTTGGCGGATCTAAAACTGAAGATAACATATGTCAGAAGTGGGGCCGGCAGGATTCGAACCCATTCGCTTCGCTCAGGGCAGGCTCTGCAACCAAGCGGCGGAACCCGATTTCGTAAATAGATTCTATACCGTAAATTAGCCTCTAGACGGCCCCAAAAGTGAGGTGAAATCAGTCAATAGGTTCTACTAATTCCATAGTTTTCCATCCCATTTGCACCCAAATTGGACCCAAAATCTGATAGGGAAGGTGGTTCGGTAAATAATCCTACCTAGAAGGATAAATAGGTCAAATAATCAAAGTAAATTGAACTTAGAACAACCGGAACGATAAACAAGCTCAAAAGCAAATAGCGCTTACGCCAGTTTGTGCGCCAAAGGCGCATTAGGTTATAAAGAACCACGCCAAGGCTAAAAATTCCCGCCGAAATGTTAACCATGGGCGAAAAAGATCCACTAATGCTAAAGAGAGGAAGCACTAATGGCACAACGATGTATTGAAGGGTGCACCGCACAGCAGTTAACAGGACAGGCACACCGATGGCAACGGAACCGAAAGCAAAGACGGGGAGGGAGCTGGCCTGATCGTTAGATTTTGTGATTTGTCCCATATCAACCTCTTTTCATAAGGTAGTTAGTTTAGGTAGTTTTTTTCCAGTTATGCGAGAAAACGACCGCGTTGCCGCTTCTACTGTTTTTTCCACGACTTCCTCCGAGTGGGCAAGCGATACGAAATTCGCTTCAAATTGTGAGGGAGGAAGGTAAACCCCATTTTCCAACATCTTCAAAAAATATTCCGAGTAACAATTTGTGTCGCAGCTTGCTACTGAGTTCCAATCGGTAATATCTTGTGCCGTAAAAAATACTGAAAACATCGTGCCGACCCTTGTTGCCTTTACCTCGACTTGAAGCTGCTTGGCTGCTTTTTCGATTCCATTCACTATACAATCTGCGGCAATATCAATCTTTCCCCAAATACCTTTTTTTTGCAAAACTTTAAGTGTGGCGATTCCCGCAGACATGGCCAATGGATTTCCAGAAAGTGTTCCTGCTTGATAGACATCTCCGGAGGGCGCGACTAGTTCCATGATTTCTTTACGCCCGCCATAGGCGCCAACGGGTAATCCCCCTCCGATCACCTTCCCCAGCGTGGTTAGGTCTGGCTCAATGTCGTAAAGGGATTGTGCCCCTCCCGGATGAACGCGGAATCCAGTCATGACCTCGTCAAAAACCAAGAGCGCATGATGTTTATCCGTAAGGTGGCGTAGCCCATTAAGAAACTCCTTCTTGGGCAGTACCACACCCATATTTCCCGCCACCGGCTCGACAATCACTGCGGCAATCTTCGCGGAGAATTCGTCAAACAAGGTAGTCACTGAATCTAGATCGTTATAGCGCGCCACGAGGGTATCTCGGGTTGTAGATGGCGGAACACCTGGGGAATCGGGCAGCCCCAGGGTGGCCACACCAGACCCAGCTTGCACGAGGAGCAAATCGGCGTGGCCGTGATAACAACCTTCAAATTTGATAATTTTATTTCGTCCGGTGTAAGCCCGCGCCAGGCGAAGAGCGCTCATAGTTGCCTCTGTACCCGAATTGACGAAACGCATCATTTCAATATTTGGCATGGCTTGTTGGATCAATTCGGCTAACTCCACTTCCAACGAGCTTGGCGCTCCAAAACTAGTCCCCTTCCGAATGTTTTTTTCGAGAGCGGCCACCACCTTTGGGTGTGCGTGACCCAAAATTAGTGGTCCCCATGAAAGTACGTAGTCGATATAGCGGTTGTGATCCACATCATAAAGATATGGCCCTACACCGCGTTCCATAAACAGAGGATTACCTCCTACTGCACGAAAGGCTCGGACCGGTGAACTAACACCGCCGGGCAGAAGTCCTTTGGCCTTGGCGAATAAATCAATCGACTTTTGAATATTCATATTATTCTTTAGTTCTTTTTAGAAACTCCACAATTTTCTCCGCTGCTTCCATGCCGGAATGAACACAATCCGGGATCCCAATGCCACGATAACCATTTCCCGCCAGGACTAGATTGGGATGCTCCATTAAAAGCCTTTCGATCCGTTCCAACCGTTCCGGATGGCCCAGGTTATATTGCGGCATAGCCTTTTCCCAATAAAAAGCCCAAGCTGCTATGGGTTGGGTCTTGATGCCCATCGAGTAACGCAGTTCCTCGCGTGCCATTGAAATCAATAAGTCCTTGTCTGTTGGCAAGGTATTTACATCTTGAATACGACCAATGAAAACCCGCAGTAAAACCCGATTATCAGGGGCACGGTGCCGCCATTTGCTGGATGTCCAGGTACAGGCCAGCGCTTTACTACCTTCCTGCTGGGGGACTATATATCCGTACCCCTCCAGATTGGTGGGCAGCTCATCCTTCAAATAGGCTAAGGACACCGTAGCTGTGGAGACATATTCGATACTATTCAACTCGTCTGCTAAATTCGGAAGGGCGTCTTTCATCAGATCGCCCGCTACATATGCCGGGGTGGCCAGCACCACAGCATCGACCCGGATTTCTTCACTAGTTGTCAAAGTGAGTATGCAACCGCTTTTTGACACTACGACCTTGCCGACAGATGTCTTTAATCGCAGATCAACTCCGGTTTCCTCTAGTCGCGCTACGATTCGATTGACTATCGAAGTTAAACCAGATCTAGGTGATTCGAAGATGCTGGCCTGCCGTAGACTACCATTGTAGTTTCCGTTCTTGGCCAGGTGCCCGGCCTTGGTAACCCTATTCACTCGCAAAGATAAAGCCCCCTTTATCAAGCTGCCGTGTTCCAGTTCCATCTGCCGTAGGTTCGGGAAGGTGGACTGCAGACTCAGTCGATTGCCATCGCCGGCATAGATACCACTAAGTAGAGGGCCTACGAGGCGCTCATATGCGGCTCGGCCCAAGCGCCGTGAAATAAATTCCGCAAGGCTTTCATCACCTTTTTGTTTGTTGGCAGGAAGAAATAAATCTAGTCCCATTCGCATTTTTTGGGGCCAAGTCAACAGTTTTGTTTTGAATATTGGGGAAATTTCCGTCGGAATCGTCATCGTGAGCTTGGCAGGGAGAGGGGTTAGTATTCCGTTGTGCAATATAAAGGTTGCAGAAAAGTTCGGATTGGTGCCTTGTAGATCATTTTCCAAGCCCACTTCGCATGCCAAGGCACGCATCCACGGCTTGGACACCAAGTAAGCATCCGGACCCCCTTCAACCACAAATCCATCTTCCACCACGGTCTTGATTTTCCCGCCCCAGTAATTTGCACTCTCTAACAAAATGATTTTAGCATCATGCCCTACTGCCCTGGCTTGTTTATCAAGGTAATAGGCTGCGGATAACCCGGCGATTCCGCCACCCACAACCGCGACTTTCATTTTGCTGTCCATTCGTGCACCATATCAACAATGGCTTTTACGTTATCCGGAGAGGTGAATTGGGAAACACCGTGCCCCAGATTGAAAATATGGCCCACTCGGTTGCCAGCACGAGCAATTACGTCCTTGACCTTTTCTTGCAATATATGGCGCGGTGCAAACAAAGCCATTGGATCAAGATTTCCCTGTACCGCAACGTCTTCCCCAAGCAATTCCCATCCTTGATCCAATGGGATGCGCCAATCAAGTCCAATGACATCACCACCGGCTTCCTTCATTTGGGGGAGCAATGAAGCCGTATTGGTGCCAAAGTGTATGGCTGGCACTCCTGTGGACCGGATGGCAGTCAGCATTTGCTGAGAATAAGGGAAGACGTATTCCCGGTAATCCTGCGGACTGCATGTTCCAACCCAAGTGTCAAACACCTGAATAGCCTGGGCTCCCATCTCGATCTGGGAAACAAGATAATCAACGAGAACATTCGTTAACTTTTCCATTAAAGTGTGCCAAGTTTCAGGATCAGCATACATAAGAGATTTAACATGTTGGAAATCTTTGGAAGATCCTCCCTCTATCATGTATGAAGCAACAGTAAATGGGGCTCCAGAAAATCCGATCAGAGCAACATTATCGGGCAATTCCCTGCATAAAATCTTGATTGTCTCCATCACATGCCATAATTCCCCTTTGACATCAAAGATCTTAAGGCGGCAGAGATCTTCCTTTGTGCGGAATGGATTACCGATATGCGGCCCAATCCCTTTGACGAATTCAAGGTCAAATCCCATTGGCAGCAAAGGCAGCAAAATATCACTAAACAGGATCGCCGCATCTACGCCATGCGCATACACCGGCTGAAGGGTGACTTCCGCGGCGATTTCAGGGTGAGTGATCATATCGAGCAGGCCAAACTTTTTGCGGATAGCACGATATTCCGGCATATAACGCCCGGCCTGGCGCATAAACCAGACAGGGGTTGCATCTACCGGGAGTCGTTTACAGGCTCTTAAAAAACGGCCGATTGGTTCATTACTCATTGGGTACATGTCCCGTTTTGCGTAGCGCCTGGGGGATATATACACAGGCCGGATCTGAAGCCATATAATCGCCCGTCAGGCAATAAGCTCGTCCACGCTGTCCACCGCATACATCAACATATTCGCATACACGGCATTTGCCTTTTAGGTGAGTGTAATCACGTAGCTCGGTAAAGATCTTGTGATTGCGATACACATCCACTACATCATCCTCACGGACCATACCCGCCGTAATTGGCAAAAAACCTGAGGGCTGAATTTCACCAATATGCGAAACAAAGAGGAAGCCATTGCCATCATTTACGCCTTTGCGCGGACGGTTTAGGCCGTCAGCGTATTGAAAACCGGCGCCCTGAAAAATCACTTCTTTATCCGTCCCAAGTTCGGTGCGCTTACGTTGGATCGCCACCCGGCGGTACATCGGAGCTGCAGTAGCTTTAATGTCAAAGGGGGCCACCTGGGAAAGATCGTACAGCCAGTGAAATACCCGTTCATGTTCTTCGGGTGAGATCATGTGCTGGGCTTGGGCCCGTCCGGTCGGCACCAAGAAGAATACCGACCACTGCACCGCCCCTATCTCTTCCAAAAATGGCACTAATTCGCCCAAAATTCCCACATTGAACTTCGTCGCAGTCGTGTTTACCTGCACACTTATCCCCACCTCATTTGCGCGATGGAAAATATCCATCGTACGCTGCCAGGATCCTTTAACCTTTCGAAAATTATCATGTACTTGAGACCGCGGTGCGTCAAGGCTCAAAGCAATCCGACGGATACCCGATTCTTTGGCTTGCTGCAATCGTTCTAGGGTTGGCAATGCTGTGGCTGTTGGAGTAAGGGAACAACGTAGTCCCTTCTCCGTTGCGTATTTGATTAATTCGAATAAATCGCGCCGCATCATTGGGTCACCACCGGTGAAGACAAGAATCGGGGAACCAAATTCAGCCAGTCTATCGATCAAGGCAAATCCTTCTTCCGTAGTTAATTCCGCAGGGTTTTTTTGGGGGATAGCATTGGCACGACAATGCACACAGGCATAAGCGCAAGCGCGCGTTACTTCCCAGGCAACGGTAAATGGCGCCTGGTCAAAATCAGCGACTATCATGCGCTGATCATGGTATTCGCGTTCGGCAGTCGCAATTTTGGAAAGGCGGGTGTTTGGCTTCGACATTTTTGCCCTCTTTACTCATTCAGCCAGATAGCAGCGTCTTTGGCATGGTAGGTTAGGATCAAATCAGCGCCGGCGCGCTTGATCGAAGTTAGCGTTTCTAAGACAACGCTTTTTTCATCTAACCACCCCTTGTCTGCGGCGGCCTTAAGCATGCTGTACTCACCGCTCACGTTGTACGCGGCCAATGGTAGTTCGGGAAAAGCTTTGCGCACCTGGTGGATCACATCCAAATAGGGAAGGGACGGCTTGACCATTAGAATATCCGCTCCCTCGGCTACGTCTATCGCGGCCTCGCGCAGTGCTTCGCGCCGGTTAGCGGGGTCCATTTGATGGGATTTGCGATCGCCGAAGCTGGGAGGGGACTCAGCCGCCTCGCGAAATGGACCGTAAAAAGAGGAGGCATACTTGACAGCATAAGAAAGAATTGAAATATGTTCAAATTGCTCGGAATCCAAAGCGGCACGGATGGCGGCAACCATCCCGTCGATCATGCCACTCGGGGCCATAATATCCGCCCCGGCGCGGGCGTGAGAAAGCGCCACCTTGCTTAGGATCTCCAAAGTGGGTTCATTAAGCACATAATCTGGCGGCAAATGCGGGTGGTTATGTTCGGCTCGATTTAAGATGCCGCAGTGGCCATGGTCGGTGTATTCGCACAGGCATACGTCGGTCACTACCACCATCTCTGGCACTTTGTCTTTAATAGCTTTAATGGTTTGCTGCACAATGCCATTTTCAGCAAAGTTTTCCAAGCCAATCGGGTCTTTCTCTTGAGGAATACCGAACAGGATCACGGCAGGAATACCTAGGGAAAAAAGCTCCCGGCACTCTTTCGCAGCCCTTTCCACTGACCATTGGTAAATGCCCGGCATAGACGCAATTTCCTGCTGTACATTTTTGCCATGCCGGACAAACAGGGGGCTAATAAAATTATCGGTAGCAAGACGCGTCTCGCGTAGCATACGGCGTAAGGTTGGGGTAAAACGCAGACGACGCGGTCGTGTAACAGGATAAGTGGTTCGAGATAAGGGGGTCATCGAGTTTCAACTCTCTTTTTCGAATAAAACCGGCAAAGCGAATCAATCATGCCTTCCAGCATATATATATCCGCCACCACATCGATTGCCAATTTATAGTCTTTTGCAGTCCGGGCCGTCACAGGGCCAATGTAGGCATAAATGGGCGAACCGGGGAGATCATTTGGGTTCATTTGCGCTAATCGCATCAATGTCACGAAATTATGCACTGTCGAGGAACTAGTAAAAGTAAGAACATCCATACCCCGACGAATTTCATACAATCCCTCCGAATCTTCCGACGCCGGTAGAGTACGATAAACAAATAGTTCCGTCACCTGACCGCCGCGATGGCGAATGCTTTCGGGCAGTTCCGGGCGCGCAAGATCCCCACGCGCCAGAAGTACCCGCAGGCCAGTTAAATTTCCTAATCCAGGCAAGATCGCCTCGGCCACATACTTCTCAGGGATGTGAATAACTCTCCAGCCAAGCTGTAGCGCGGAATTGGCCGTCTTAGGCCCTACAGCAGCCAGTTTGAGCGAAGGGGGCATCGAACCGCTTGTAATATGATCGCTGAGTACTTTCACCGCATTTGCGCTAGTTAGAATAAGCCAATCGAATCTGTGTAACTGCTGCAGTGTGGATTTGAGGAGATCAGTTTGCACGGTTGGCCTAATCTCGATGGTGGGAAAAGAGATGGGGATGGCCCCCTGTGCCTCAAGCAACCTAGCAAAAGCATGAAAGTCTTTGCGTGGTCTAGTCACCAGCACGCGTTTTCCTTGCAGTTCAGACATTGAGCACTTCTTTTGCGCCCAGGGCAAAGGCTTCGGTTGCCAACCTTGCCCCTAGTCTTATGGGGTGGTCGCCCCGCCCGGAGACGCGAATCTGTCGCTGTCCATCGGGTGAAATTACTGCGCCTTGCATTTCGATCTGCCCATTCGCCAAAGTCGCATAAGCCCCCACCGGCAGAGAGCACCCGCCACCCAAGGCGGATAGGAAAGCACGCTCTGCACTCACTGCGCGGCGCGTCTCAACATGTTCAATGGCTGCCAAGTAATTCACGAGATCTCCATCGTTGCTACGGCATTGCACTGCCAAGGCGCCCTGCCCTGGTGCAGGCAGCATGACCTCAAAAGGCAACTCCTCAGCAACGCAATCCTCCATCTCCAACCGCGTTACACCCGCTGATGCCAGCACAATGGCATCGTAATCCCCTACGAGCATTTTGCGAATGCGAGTATCTATGTTGCCGCGGAGCGACTTTACTTGAAGATCAGAACGATAAGCGAGTAATTGCGCCTGGCGGCGTAGGCTTGAAGTACCTACCCTGGACCTACTGGGTAATTCAGACAAGGTGAGCCCTTTGGCATTGAGCAGCACATCGGAGGACGGCCCACGGCGAGGGATGGCACCGATCATTAACCCGGGGCGCTCTTCTATAGGAAGATCTTTTAAGGAATGCACTATTGCATCAATTTCACCCTTGCTCAGAGCATCATCCAGCTCGGCTGTAAACAAGCCTTTCCCACCGATATCCGGCAAGGGCTGATCGAGGAAAATGTCACCGCGCGTCTTCATGACGACCTGTTCGCACTGCAAACTGGGCCAATGGGAATGCAACGCCTCGATTACAGCTGAGGTCTGCCAGCGAGCTAGTTTCGAGGGCCGGGTAGCAAAGCGCAGTTTTATTCTCATCTCAAAGGCAGCTCACTGTTGATCCAACCCGAAAAGCTGACGCGCCAGTTCAGCATAATGATCACCATTCTCGCCCGCGGCTCGCTGGCGCAAACGCGCTGTGGGGTTGTGTAATATCTTGCCCACAATTGAATGCGTAAGAGCGCTGATTTGCTCTTGTTGTTTTTGATTGAGGCCAGGAAGACGTCGCAGGGTTTTTTGCAGTTCGTTTTGGCGAATGTTTTCGGCTTGCTCTCGCAGACCGCGAATCACTGGGATTATGACATCCAAGCTAGCTAAATAAGCAATGAAGTCGCGGGCCTCCTCTTCCACAATTTGCTCTGCCTTGGGCAGCTCTTTGCTGCGCGTAGATTGCGATATTTCCAACCCTTGCTGCAGGTGATCCATATCGTGGAGAAAAACATTCTGCACCTGGCTCACATCCGCGTGCACATTGCGGGGAACAGCAATATCCAGAATCACGAGCGATCTTTTTGGACGGATTGCCATAACTTGCTCAATCATTTTTCCCCCAATCAAAATCTCTGGGGAGGAAGATGAACACAGCAGAACATCGGCTTCTTCAAGGAATGCGGGGAGCTGATCAAGGGTCCCGGCACGCGCATTCCAACGTTGACCTAGTTTTTCTGCGCTTTGCTGCGTGCGGCTTACAACGCTAAACTGTTTTACACCGCGCTTGCGAAAGGCCTCAACCGCCAGCTCTGCCATTTCCCCAGCGCCGAAAAGTAGTACATGCGCCTGATCCAGATGCTTTTGCTTTCGGCTGGCCAACTTGACGGCAAGAGAGGGCACCGAGGTACATGATCTACTTAATTTAGTTTCACTTTGCACACGCTTTGCGCTAAAAATTGCGGCATGAATAAGCTTGGACAGTCGCAGCCCGACGGAATGACTGGCATGAGCGAACTGAAAAGCTCGGGAGACCTGTCCAATAATCTGGGCTTCTCCAAGCGCCAGTGAATCTAAACCGGCTGAGACTCGGAATAAATGGTTCACAACTTCTTCCTGGTGTAACCGATAACTGTGGTCTTCTATCTCTTGCGGCCTTTCGCCACTTATAGCCGCAAAGCTATCGATCATCTGACGAATACTATGTGAAGTAGACGTAAAGTATGCTTCCACCCTGTTACAGGTAGAAAGCATCACTATTTCACCTACCTTTCCATTCGAGTATTGTTCGCTCAGAAATTTTCTTAGCGCCTTTTCCTCCAAGACCAGCTTTTCGCGCAGGGCTAGTGGAGCAGTGTGATGGCTCAGACCAAGACAATATAAATCCATGCTAATTGACCTGCGCTTTCAAGAAATAGACAAATGCCTCTGCACCAAATCCGCCAGTGCCGCCACAAAAGTGGGCGAAGCGTTTAAAGATGGGCTACGCTCAAGGCGGGCGCCGTATTGTTCGGCAATCTGGCGAGCACGTATGTCAATATCATAGAGGACTTCTACGTGGTCACAGACAAAACCGATTGGTACTACTAGGATGTTTCTCTTGCCTTTCTTGGCAAGCTCGGCAATGACCTCTTCGATTTGCGGTCCAAGCCAGGGGATGGCTCTTGCCCCCGCACTTTGATAGCAAAATTGCCATTGATTAGCTTGCAGCTCAAATCGGTCTGCCAGAATTCGGGCGGTCTCATTGAGTTGGTCATCATAGGGATCGCCCATTTCTAGGACTTTGGAGGGCAGGCTGTGAGCAGTGAAGACGATATAAGGTTTATTGTCATTGAACTTTGCCAGGCCAATTTCAATTTTTTCAGCAATAGCATCAAGTATCCCCGGATGATTGTGCCAGCTCTGGATGCGTACAAAATTAATTTTCTTTCCATCCGATGCCTCATCCAACCTCTTGTAATACATCCCGATGCTCATACGAGAATTATGTGGGGCCATCACTAACGCTACCGCCTCGTGAATCTTGGCCGCAACCATTTGATTTATGGCACTATGAATGCGTGGCTGCCAGTGACGCATACCAACAAAAGCTTTAAAAGTCTTCCCCCTGTTAGCGAAGCGTTTGTTCAATTCACCTTCCAGCGCTTTTGCCTGCTCGTTGGTTCGCTCCAAAAGAGGGGATTTGCCCCCAATCATGCTATAGCGCTCGCTAATTTCTTCTATGAGTTCCGGCGAAGGTGCGCGGCCCTCACGTACATCAAGAAGATAGGCTTCCATTTGACCAAGATCCTCTGGGCTGCCGTAGGCCATTAGTAGCAGCCCAATAGTTTCTGATTTTTCGGGCATCGTCAAACCATTTCGATATTGGTGAGCTGCTCCCACAAAGCCAAGGTTTCTTCTGGCTTATGGTAAATAGCAGTGAAAAGTGGAGCGTCGCCCTTGGTGTAGCGACGCGCTTCTGTATCACGCAGGACGTAGACAAGGTCCGAGAACTCGGCAAGGTCATCGGTCTCGTAAACCACAACAAATTCCTGATCCTGTAATCCAAATGAATAGAGTAGCAGCTGTTTAATCTCGGGGTATTCTTTGCCAATCCGTATGTGTTCATTCATCATCCCCTGACGGGCTTCGCGGCTCATCAAGTACCAATCGCCAGTCTTAGTAAAGGGATATATTGTTAGATAGGCTTTGCGGGACTTACTGAAAGGATCGATTTCCTGCGTGGATCTGCTCTTGGTGTACTGGGAGGGTTTGGTCAGACCCCAGAATGTGTACACTGGTTCAATAAGATCGCGGAAGGGATTGGTGGCTTGACTAAAGCGGGTAAAAAACCCATGGAGGGATTTAGGATCGTCGGCTTCCATCGCCGTCCACATCAGAATATCGGCTGCGTTTGAGGCGGGATAAAGTTGATATATGTCCAAATGCTTGGCTGCACGTTCCAAATGGAGGAGCAACTGGTTATGCATCTTTTTGCGCTTATCATTCTCAAGCCGAAAGTAGGCTTCGCGGAAACGAAAAAGGGCGAAATGATTTAAAATGCGAGGGGTTTGTTCAGGCATTTCTTTTCCTTGGGGTTTATTCTGGGCATCTGTTTTTCAATGAATATTCATTCCAAATGTTATGGGTAACCCCGAGTTGAGTAAACTCACTTTTATATAACTTTTTAAGTGGCAAACCTATGTAAATCTATATTGCGGAGCAAGGTGCCTTTTGGTAAATTTCTATGATATTCGCTGGGCGAGCCTAAAACCTTATATAAGCGCTATATATTGCACCGTGCGCGCTAAATGACAAACCAACCGCACCTCAATGTTTCAAGGGGTCCCACCACCGGAGATTTCTTGATTGTTGCCCAAAATTGGAAATGAGAAGTAAAGTGACTGAATGGCTAACCCTCAGTGAGGTGGCCAAGATGCTAGGTGTACATCCCAGCACGGTACGCAAATGGGCCGATAAGGGGCGTGTGCCATCCTCCCGCACTCAGGGTGGGCACCGGCGGTTCCGCCGTCATGAATTAGATCTGTGGATGAAATCGCAATCCGCGCTCTTTAACGTGGAGGCAACTTCGGTGGTACGTAGTGCTTTAAGCTACACGCGCCTGCAGATCAGTGAAAGCAACCTAGAAAGTCAGGCATGGTACCTAAAACTGGATCAAAAAGCCCGCGAGGAATTTCGCCGCAGCGGACGAAAGCTACTTCACAGCTTGTCGAATTTCTTGGCCACTTCGGACGAGAAGACAGCACAAGCGGAAGCGCATATTGCCGGCTATGACTATGCTCTGCTGGGGAGGCGGCATGGCCTAACTTCATTGGAGGCCACACGCGCTTATTTATTTTTCCGCGGCGCCTTGCAGGAAAGCATGCTGAACACTTACGCAGCAGCAGCCATTCAATCGGCACATTCCTGGAAAGATGTGACACACAAGTTGGAGATCTTCGCTAATCAAGTCTTGCTGGCGTTATTGGAAACCTATCAGGTCATCGAGGATAGGAATAGTAAGTAATCTTGTAACAGCGTTAATCACATACGGTAAAGGATGGAGCCTTCACCGATCTTAATTTTCATCTCCTATATTCCTCAAATGATTTCATCGGGCAGTCCAATTCCCCATATTCTTGATGTTAGAAAATTAGTTCGCTTTTGTCAAATAGCAAATCCGCCTAGAAGCCTCCGTGGAAGATATTAATCCAATCATGGTTGGTTTAGGTGTACTCTGTTTGTGGGCCCTGCCGCAGGTCCTCAATTTCCCATGAGCTTTAAGGTGGGCTTGGTCGGCGGGCCCGTTCTTTTTCAAGGGTAGTCCACCACTAACAACAAGTTATCTTGGAAATCCTGGTGGTTAGAACGTGGTGGCCAGGAATATTCTTTTAATGAAATCCATCCTGTCTTTCTTGTATAAAGCGGTTTTAAGAAGTAGGCGGATGTTTTCATTCGAGTTATTTGTCATATTGTTACTTATCGGCTTAGCCTGCTTTATGCTTCAAACTGCTGACATTACCTCCTACGATTTCGTGCCCAGCCAGTGGGACCCTGTCCTTATTTCAATATGGAATTATGCCCTTTTATCGCTGCCAATAATCATCGTGATCAACCGGCTACTTCACGCCCTGGAGCGGTCAGTTATGCGGCTTTATCTTAGATTCTTAGACCCTAGTGAAAAGGGGATTTTGGCACAGTTTATTTCGAAAAACCAAATGCTTGATGTTCCCTTGGATCCCACTCTAAAAGAAGTAAAGCAGCTTGTAAGTATTGGAATCATCCGTTCCGGTTCGGGATTAACCTACCCGGCGAGTGACCTTCATTCAGAACAGCACGCGTATTTTTCAATGCCTGCTTGGATATTCTATTCCCTTAAGAAAAGGTGAAAACAAAAACTCCCCTATTTAATGGCTCGCTCTTGCCTGTGCAAATCAATAAGTTCACCTATGGACTGATCTTTGAAATTTCTTCCCTAATCACTACTATACCTTCTGAGGTACGCAATTCCGCTAGCTCCCTATAAGAGAAGTAACCCAATTCTATTTCAAAACCCGCAACTAATCCGAAAAAGGCATCTTTGCCATCAACCTCCGAGGCATACCATGTCCAATCATGGTCCGGAAGAGTGAATTTGACTTTCGCTTTTGCTTCAAGACCAAGGTGTTCCCCAGAATAGAGTGGGGGAAGCTCGGATAACGCCCTTGCGTCCAAGAGGCTACCATTTCTAAGCCGATCATTCATCTCAATTTGGAGATTTTGCTCTTTTTTTGTGGGCCCTTGTTCTAACATCCAGTTAGACACCAAAGACGATTGTGCATCCGCCATTGAAGCGTATGAAGCTGGAGATTGGGACCTGGCGCTAGAGTTGTTTGATCGAGCTGTCGAGAACCATCCCGACGAGGCTGGGGTGGTCCACCGACGAGGCGTGCTGCTCTACGAAATGGGCCGTTTCGAGGAAGCCCTAAACGATTTCCGCCGCGCGCTCGAATTGAATCCCAATTCCGAGCAAGCCTACTATGGCGTTGGGATTAGCCTATATCAGTTGGGTCAATATGCCGAGGCCCGTGAAGCCTTCCGCGAAGCTACCCACATCAACCCGGATTACGACATGGCATGGTACAGTCGCGCCTTGGCCGAAGATCAACTTGGGCTAACCGACGACGCGTTAGATTCTTATCTCACGTTTCTGGAACTCCATCCCGATGATGATGAGTTCCGCGCCTATGCCAATCAGCGAGTGGCCGCCCTGCGCGGCGGAGGCGGGGGCGAAAGCAGCGGGGGTATAACCGTAAGTGGCAGTTATGCCCACACCCAACCCGGTGTACAGAGCGAGGTCTACTTGGACATCCAGGGACCGGCGGGGGCAGTCGCTCAGTTCACGCTCAGTGGTCCCGGGATCCTTGGTAGCAGCTCCCAGTCAGGCACCATCGGCGATAATGGAAGGCTGCGCCTCACTTGGGTCATAAACCAGTTTGGAAATTACACCGCTTCGGGCACTGTCAACGGTCAGACCTTAAGTGTCACAATCAATGTTCAATAATAGAGGGTCCACATACAACAGGCAGTGCTCAATAATTACTCCTCAATATAGAGCAAATCCAGTGGGCCCGGCAGGATTCGAACCTGCAACCAAGCGGTTATGAGCCGCCTGCTCTGCCCTTGAGCTACAGGCCCTTGCGTTGAGCTAAGCACGGTGAAGCTG
>JBBEBI010000021.1:0-730 GCA_040882365.1 Anaerolineales bacterium | reverse complement strand
CTTAGCTCAACGCGGGAGAATCCAACTCGGCAAGCCGAGCGGATTCTCCATGGGCGATTATACATTGTGAGGTTGTTAGGGCTGGAATACGCTTTCGGGTTCGAAGCGCACCTGCTGCACCCCCGGGAATTGCAGCGCGGTTTGCTCGATCTGCGCCCAAAGCACGCCGGAGCGGCAGGCGCCGCCGCTGGTGCGGAAGTTGGGATCGTCGAAGGTGAGGGTCAGAACCCCACCATCCAACCTCACGTCAGTCAGCTTCAGGCCCTCAAGCGGGA
The DNA here is from genome assembly GCA_040882365.1 of Anaerolineales bacterium. Classification (GTDB taxonomy): domain Bacteria; phylum Chloroflexota; class Anaerolineae; order Anaerolineales; family UBA11579; genus JAMCZK01. Next base: position 455 of record JBBEBI010000021.1, on the reverse strand, counting down.
ACTCGGTCGTAACTCCCTGTGCGCGTTCCTCATTAGATAATTCGCCGGAAATCAACAACCGGATTGTTTCCCCAATCAGCGCCTCGCCTTCAACGGAGGCGGGCAGCTCGCGCATTACAGCAACCAGGCCTGCCTCGCTGCATTGGATGTTGCCAGTGGAATCCTCATCCAGCTCGGGATTGTAATAGAAGAGAAGCACGGGGCGCAGAGGAGGCTGAGTCACCGTCGGCGTGGCTGCAGGAGCGCAGGATGCGGCCAGCAATGAGATGGCCACCAAAGCGACGAACAAGGTCCAGTTGCGCATGTCCTTCCTTTCGTTTATAGGGCCGCGAACAAGTCCACCTTGTATCCATCCGGGTCTTGAACGATCGCATAGCGCTGGCCCCAAACCGCATCCCAGGGCTCCGCTACCAGCTTGAAGCCGGCAGCCACCAACGTCTGGGCTACCGCGTCCA
>JBBEBI010000020.1:0-32517 GCA_040882365.1 Anaerolineales bacterium | reverse complement strand
CTCGGCCGACAGGCCGTGCGTAAGGAACTACGATGAGAGTCGTGCGCGTCTGCCATGGCAAGCTAGCTTGCGTACGCCACATTCGGCTTTTAAAGATCCCTGGAGTTTTGCTACTCGGCGAAGCCGAGTAGAAACTCCATTAGCAGCGGTGCGTTCCCGCTGCGTACGCCACTTCGGCTAGAGGCATAAAAGTATAATCAATCGAAACCTCAGGGTCAAGAATGGCCCAAATTTCTAAGGAAGAGCAGACGATTCTATGAAGCTCGGCATTATCGGCCTGCCGCAGGCGGGCAAAACCACCATCTTCAACGCGCTGACGCGCAGCAACCGCCCGCTGGCCATGAGCGCCGGCCGCGTCGAGATCACCACCGCCGTAGTGGACGTGCCCGACGAGCGCTTGCTGCAGCTGGCCGCCCTCTTCTCCTCTAAGAAGGTCGTGCACGCCCAGATCTCGTTCGCCGATGTGGCGGGCATGGGCACCGGCGACGCCGCCAAAGGGCTCTCGCCCCAACTGCTCAACGCGCTCACCGGCATGGATGGCCTGCTATTGGTTCTGCGCGCCTTCGAGGACTCAAGTGTGCTGCATCCCCACGAAACCGTAGATACCGCCCGCGACCTGGGCTACGCCAAAGACGAGTTGCTGCTCAACGATATGGTCATCGTCGAGCGTCGCCTAGCCAAGCTCAGCGAGGAGCGCGGCAAAGGGGGCCGTGACATCCCTGCTTTGGAGCGCGACCTCGCCCTCTACCAACGCATCCACGATGCGCTCTCCGCCAACAATCCCCTGCGCGACGCCGCCCTGTCCGCCGAGGAAAAGGCACAGGTGGCCGGTGCCGGTCTGCTCACCGTCAAACCGCTGCTCGTGGTGATCAACCTCGGCGAGGGCCAATCTACTCCCTCGCTGCCCGGCGTCTCTGTTCCCGTTCTTCCGCTGCAGGGCAAGCTTGAGATGGAACTCGCCCAGCTCCCGCCCGAGGACGCGCAGACCTTCTTAAAGGAATACGGCCTACAGGAGAGCGGCTCGCGCCGTGTGATCCGCGCGGCGTACGATCTGCTCAACACGCAGACCTTCTACACGGTGGGCGAGCCCGAGGCGCACGCCTGGATGCTGCGCCGCGGCGAGAGCGCCCTGGACGCGGCCGGCACCATCCACTCCGACATCGCCCGCGGCTTCATCCGCGCCGAGATCGTCGCCGCCCGAGATTTGCTGGAGCTCGGCGGCATGGCGGGCGCCCGCGACAAAGGGCGCCTGCGGCTCGAAGGCAAGGAATATGTGATGAAGGAGGGGGATGTGATCAACGTGAGGTTCAATATTTAGCCCTCCGCGGCGTGCCGGAGCGCAGCGAAACCTCCATCCGACTCACCACTGGTCTCCAATTCCACTAAAGCTTGATCAACGCCGTGCGGGACGGCCATCCGCATTCCGGGTGTGCCATGCTGAGCGTAGCGAAGCATCCATCCGACTCACCACTGGTCTACAAATTCCATTAAGGCTTGGTCCACTGGCTTTCCACAAATATCAACCTGTTTGATTTTTCGACTTTCCTTTCCACTAATTCTTCTTTCCCTGCTACATTCCTAATTCATCATTCTGAATTCTCACTTGCCTTGGGGGTTCCATGTCCTGCTTGCCTTCCTCATGTAGTCCGATATTTACATGTTAGGCGTCGGCTATGGTTGTCAAGTTGTACCGGCCCTATGTATCGCTCGGTACAAGTACAACTTGACAGATCTCTGCCGTGCAGCTCTGTTTCTAAAGCTGGACTCGTTCCCTTGATGCGCAAATCCCTGTCCTCTTCCATAATTGTCCGCGATGTCCAAACTACCGCTCAACCAGGTCCTCGTTGGCGATTGCACCGAAGTGCTGGCGGAACTCCCGGCCGAATCGATCGATTTGGTCTTCGCCGACCCGCCGTACAACCTGCAGCTGCAACGCGAACTTCGCCGCCCTAATAACACGCGGGTGCGCGGCGTCCAGGAGGCCTGGGACCGCTTCCACGACTTCAAGGCTTACGATGAATTCACCCGCGCCTGGCTGGCCGCCTGCCGTCGCGTGCTCAAACCCACGGGCACACTGTGGGTCATCGGCAGCTATCACAATATCCACCGTGTCGGCGCCATTTTGCAGGATCTGGACTACTGGCTGCTCAACTCGGTCGTGTGGATTAAGACCAACCCCACGCCCAATTTCCGCGGCGTGCGCTTCACCAACGCCCACGAAACCTTGCTGTGGGCGCAGAAAGAAAAAGGCGCACCCTACACGTTCAACCATCACGCCATGAAGGCGCTCAACGAAGAGTTGCAGATGCGCAGCGATTGGCTGCTGCCGGTGTCCTCCGGCAGCGAACGGCTGCGTGCCAAAGGAGTAGCCGCGCATCCTACGCAGAAGCCGGAAGCGCTGCTCTATCGCGTGTTGCTCGCCAGCTCGCAACCCGGCGATTTGGTTCTCGATCCCTTCTTCGGCACCGGCACCACCGGCACGGTGGCCAAGCGCATGCACCGCCATTGGATCGGCATCGAGCGCGATAAAACCTATGCCCGCCTGGCACGCAAACGCATCGACCAGACCGAACCGGTCGCCTACGAAGCAGAACTCTTCGAGCCGCAGGAACCGCGCCGCGCGCCGCGCATCCCCTTCGGCAACTTGCTGGAGGCCGGCCTGCTGGAGCCCGGCCAGCGCCTGTACCTTGGGGAGCGCAGCAAACTCAGCGCCCGCATCCTGGCCGACGGCTCGCTCAAGGTGAATGGCGTGCGCGGCTCAATCCATGAGGTAGCCAAGCATCTTTTGGATGCTCCCGCCAACGGCTGGCAGCACTGGTATTATTTGGACCCCGACAGCGGGCAACGGCGCCCTATCGATGCCCTGAGGAATCTCATACGAGAAGGATTGAAAGAACGTGACCGTCAGTAAAACCGCCGAATACACCCCCAGCCGCTGGAGCCTGGCCGACCTCTTCCCCGGCCACGACAGCAAAGAAATGAAGTCCGCCCTCAAGCAGCTCGATCAGAATGTGGCTGCTTTTGAGAAATGGCGCGAGGTGCTAAGCCCCGACATTGCCGAGGTGGATTTCCTCGCCATACTCCAGGAATTCGAGGCCAACACCCGTCTGGCGGCGCGCGTGGGCCAATTTGCGGGCCTCTGGTTCGCTGCAGACACGCAGAACCAGGCCGCCCAAACCTTCCAAGCGCAGATCGACCAGAAGACGGCCGAGCTGCAGAATCGCACCCTGTTCTTCAGCTTATGGTGGAAGGGCCTGGACGACAAGGCCGCCGAACGCCTGATGAAGATCAGCGGCGAGTTCGAATACTTCCTGCGCCAGATGCGCAACTTCAAGCCATATACCCTGGCTGAGCCCGAAGAAAAGGTCATCAACCTCAAGGATGTCACCGGCGCCAAGGCGCTGCAGACCCTCTACAGCCTCATGACCGACCGCTACGTCTTCAAAGTGAAAGAAGACGGCGAGGAAAAGGAATTCACCCGCGCCGAGCTGATGCGCCTGGTCTACGGCCCCAAACCCGAGCTGCGCGCCGCGGCCTACCAGGAGCTCTATCGCGTCTACGGCAACGATGGGCCCATCCTCGGCCAGATCTACCAGACCCTGACCCGCGACTGGCACAACGAGAATATCGACATGCGCAAGTTCGGCAGCCCCATTGCCGTGCGCAACTTGGGCAACGATATCCCCGACGAGGTCGTGGACACGCTGCTGGGCGTCTCGGAAGAGAACAGCCGCGTCTTCCAGCGCTTCTTCAAGATGAAAGCCAAGCTGCTGGGCATGCAAAAACTGGGGCGTTACGATATCTATGCGCCGGTGACTAGCTCCGACAAGCGCTACTCCTACGACCAGGCCGTTAATCTGACCCTGCAATCCTTCGCCGAGTTCGATCCCAAGCTCGAACAACTCTCGAAGAGAGTGTTCGACAAAGGCCATGTGGATAGCGAACCGCGCAAGGGCAAGATGGGCGGCGCATTCTGTTCCTCCGGCGACCCGGCCCTGACGCCCTGGGTGCTGCTGAGCTACACCGGCCTGGCGCGGGATGTGTCCACGCTGGCGCATGAGTTCGGCCACGCCATTCACGCCATGCTGGCCGAGCACCACAACGCACTCAACTTCCATTCCTCGCTGCCCCTGGCGGAGACGGCTTCCACCTTCGGCGAAATGCTGTTGGTGGATAAGCTGCTGGAGCAGGAGACCGACCCGGCGGTGCGCCGCGACATCCTCTTTGCCAAGGTGGATGATTCCTACGCCACCATCATGCGCCAGGTTTACTTCGCTCTCTTCGAGCGCCAGGGCCATGAGATGGTGGTCAAAGGCGCTTCGGTGGATGAACTCTCCGCGGCTTACATGGAGAACCTCAAGAGCCAATTCGGCGATTCGCTCGAGCTCGGCGACGAGTTCAAGTGGGAATGGGTTTCCATCCCGCACATCTTCTACTATCCCTTCTATGTATACGCCTACGCCTTCGGGCAGCTGCTCGTCTTCGCCCTCTACCAGCAATACAAGGCGGAAGGGGCCGCCTTCAAGCCGCGCTACCTGGAACTGCTCTCCGCCGGCGGCTCAAAATCACCGGAAGAGATCCTCACCCGCGCCGGCATCGACATGCGCGACGCAGCCTTTTGGCAGGGCGGCTTCGATGTGGTCAACGGCATGGTCGACGAACTGGGGAAGCTGACGGCGACATAGATTGTTTCGCCGTCACTGCGAGCGAAGCGAAGCAGTCCTCCCGCTTTGTCAATCCGAGCGAGGCCGCAGGCCAGAGCCTGCCCTGAGCGAAGTGAATGGGAGGAATTCCTAGGACGGATCTTTGTTAGTCAACGCCACCGGAGTAATGGAGTTGGGGGAAATGAACGGATCTCATATCAACAAAACAAACAAGCGCACCTAAAGTGCGCTCGTTTCATCGTCTGTCTTACCGCCAACTTTTACAGATCCCAGTACGACAGCTCGTCCACATCGAACGTGTAATTCCCAGGCGGCCCGGCGTTGACGAATAAGCCGAAGCGGCCGGTCAGGTAGCGGTCGTCATCCAGGTCGTCGATCTCGAAGCCGTTGGCGTACAACGTAATGTCCGCGCCAATCATGCGGATGCCCATGATGTTCGTTTCGTTATCGCCGGCGTTGATGTAATCCGACTCGGTCCATGGGATCAGTTCGACGGTCGTATATGGCGCCGTATTATCCAGGCGTTCAAGGCGATAGTTACCATCGCAGGAGAAGGTGTAGATGTATCCACGTGCCTCGCCGCCAGCAGTCTGCGGGCCGCGCACGATCAGGCCGTAGGCCTGCTTGCTGGTGCAGTTGCCGCTTTCCACTTTCATCTCGATGAAGAAATCGCTGGGGGTCGGGGAGGTGAACCACCAGGTGTCGAAACCGACTTGCTTGCCGGTCACGTGCAAGCGTCCGCCGCCCAAGGCCAAGCGGATAAGGTCATTGTCCGGCAAGCCACCGCTGCCAGAGGCCCAATTGCGGTCTGTGTCCATGCTATCGAACAGCGTCGGCGAACCGTATTCGGCCAACGGGTCGAAGGGCAACTCAGTTGCCGTTGCCGTAGGTGTTGGCGTGTCGCTGGGCTCCGGGGTCTCGCTGGGCGGCATGGTTTGCGTCGGCGTCTCGGTCGGCAGCGGAGTCGAGGTTGCTGTGCTGGAGGCAGCCGAAGTTGGCGTTTCCGTGGGCAGGATGATCTCCGTCGGGGTCGCCGTCGGCTCAACGAAAAAGGGCAGCGAGCAGGAAGCCTGCGCCAGGCTGAGCGCCAGGAGTATATATAGGGTTCGTTTCATAGGATAGACCTCTCCAGCGTAGTTATAGCATCGGGCCCTCTTTTGCGCTGGGCGTGCGAACAGTGAAAATGAATGGTGAACGAGCAAACCCTGGTCGCTATTCACTGTTCACTACTCGGTTCCACCGGTGGTATGCTAAATCCTGACATGTATATCTCCATCGAAGGCGTGATCGGAGTGGGCAAGACCACCCTGGCGCGCTTGTTGCAGGAAACGCTTCAGGCGGAGCTGCTTCTGGAGGTGTTCGAGGAGAATCCCTTCCTGGCCAAGTTCTATGAGGATCGGGCGCGCTACGCCTTCCAAACCCAGGTCTTCTTCCTGCTCAGCCGCTATCACCAGCAGAACCGCACCGTGCCCGACGCGCTGCAACGCGGCAAGAACCTCATCACCGATTACACCTTCGCCAAAGATGCTTTGTTCGCCCGCATCAACCTGCAGGGCGACGAGCTGGATATGTACTACAACGTGCACGACGCCCTGGCCGAAAAGATCCCATTGCCAGAATTGGTGGTTTATCTAAGCGCCGACACCAAAGTGCTTATGGAGCGCATTGCCATGCGCGACCGGCCCTATGAGCGCAATATGGAAGAGAGCTACATTGGGACGCTAAATGATGCTTACGAGGATTTCTTCGACAACTATTTCCAGGGCGTACCCGTGCTGCGCGTGGACACCAACCAGCTGAATATCATCAGCAACCCCGAGCATTTGGCTTTCGTCGAAAAGCAGATGCGCGACCGGCTGGCCGAGATACCGCGCCAGGCGCAGATGCCGCTGGGGGCCTCCAAAAAAGCAGGCTAGCTGCGCTTCCCGCCCGGCTCATTCAGCCTCGGCATAATATTCTAGTACTAGAATATTATTTGTCTTTCTTCTCGCCCAATTGAGCTGCGTAGATCGAGGTGCCTATCTCTGCACCAAGCTGACTGGGGGCGCGCTTATCGTCGCTTAAGAAGCCGGTCCTGTTCTTGCGCGGACCGATATCCAGCACGCCTAGGACATCTGGCTGTGCAGGCGGCGCAGATAAAGGGGCAATCACAGGCCCTGTGGTTGCTTTTGGGACACCGCTTTTCCCATTTGAAGATCCGCTTGCACCGCCTTGTACGGCTTTAACCAGGCTGCATGCCGGCCATCCGCCGGATAAGCTTCGGCCCGGCGATATTCCCCATTGCTGGCCAGCAAAATCGCCGAGTGTTGCACATTCAATAGGCCAACCATTTCCTGGCAACAACTTCCAGCAAATCCTTAAGGCTGATGACGCTGCGCACCTCGGGAGAGAATTCAATAAACTCTTTGCTTAAATTCAAATTGTCGGGATAAAAGCGCTTATTGACCCAGGTCTCGATGCGGGTGCGCAATGGTTGAAAGATGGTGGCAATAAAATAACGCGGCCACCACTGTAGCGGTGGCCGTGGATTCGGTGCCGAAGAAATCCCGGGCAGCCAGGTTGATCAATGCGATCGAGGCCGCAAAAACACCAGCCAGAATTGCCGATAACGGGCCGTAGATCAGCGCCCGGTTCACGATCACTTCCACATCCCAAAGCGATAGCGGGTAATAGCAATGCCGATCCAAACAGGGATGAGCGCAAACAATAATGAAATTGCGATAGAGATGATGACGTCAACCAATGGGGGTGGCTGATCGTTATAGAAGATCCCACCGAGCAAAACCAACACCAGGAAACCACCTAGTGATATGGCCAACCCGATGACCACCCATTTGGTCTGTTGCTTTTCCACAGCACCGGAAAATTTCCGATAGCGATATATTTGAAAACCAAGTAGGCCGGCGACGAAGAGAATAAATAGCTCACCAAATATTTCGAATGGATCAAAACCCAGTGGGACAGAAAGTCCAAAAACTATGGTCCAAATAGCTGCCAACCAGAAGGTCCAGCGGGGAACGAAGCGGCCATCCGGGAAGATAAAGAAGAAGACAACAAAGGTGATCTGCCCGATCACGCTTATGGTCTTGGCAAGCGAGCCGAGCCAATTGGGAACAACGATCGGTGGGAAGATGGCGGTACTTACGGCCGAGGCGGCAAAAGTGGGGAGCATGAAAGCGCCCAACCAGACGAGAGGGCTGGAGGAGGAACGTGTGAGAATAAGATGGACCCCATGATGAAAAACGGAAGGATGGCCAATAAGTCCAGGCCGATATTTAACGCCGCGCCAGCCGCCGGGGAAATGCCAAGCGATTGAGTCAATAACTCTAGGTCGAACGCGTCCAGATCCGCCTGCGCACAGATAGGATCGGCACATGTGGCCGGCGCGGCGCGATACTGCAATTGCCAACCAAACAGCATTAGCGCAATCAAGCCGACCACAAGAACGATCCAAGCCGTACGGAGTATGCAGATCCAGCGCTTCGAAATTGCAGGCGAATTTTCTTTTACTGGCATTTGGTTAATTGACGGGATTATATACAAAGTAGGCTACTAACAAAAAGGGTCCGCACCTGAATGCAGACCCCGGTTAGTTTAGAGTGAAGCTACCTATTCGTCATATCGACTTTCGTCTATTTGCCGACGGGCGCGCTGTTCGCCATCTTGAAGACCGCCAGCGCTGCTCTCGTCTCCCCGCCAGCGCGCTTCAGCCCTGGCCAAATCCTCCGGCCGGGCGCGGCGCGCCATGGCCCATTTGCCGCAATGCGGGCAGCGCTGCAAGCGCCCCACCACCAAGCGCGGCGCCCAAAAGCAAAGCGAATATGGCAGGCCGCATTTGGGGCAAATAGCACCACCAAGCATTCCATACGTTCCTGTAAATTTCATTCTGCGCCCGAACAACATCGGAATCACCGCGCCCAGGGCCATCATCAAAATGACGGCCGCAAATACCGGAACGAGGATGCCCCAGATGGCGCCTTGCGATTGCTCCTTGGTGAGAAAGTTGCGCGCGATCTCATTCGAGCGCAATTCAGTGCCTTCGGATAAATAACCCAACGCGTGTAAAGTATGCAAGCCGGGAGCATAAGCGCTGGTGGAGAATTGATAGGCGAACGGTTCAACCTCCGCTGACGCCATTAGCGCATCATCAATATAGAAATCGACGCGGACTAGATCCTCGGGACCCGTGGCGCTGATGGTGAACAGCCCTTCAATGTCATTGCCCAAGCCGCCGTATCCGAAATCGCGATTGAGACCGAGCACCAGAGCTGCGTCTTCGCCTTGAGCATATACAGGTTGCACGACAGCCATGGCGAGCAAAGACACCAACAGAATTCTTCCCGTCATTTTCATCTCAATCCCAGGTCCACCAGCGCGATTATTTCCAGCGTGTAAGAATATTTTCGCGTTGGAAGAGTTGCGTGGCAAAAAAATAACAAAGCCACATCGATGACCACCAAGGCGCCTGCGATCAGCAGCATGAATTGCTGATTGATCACTACTGCCCCGAAGATCTGGCCCATGAACAGCGCCATTACCGGCAGGATGACCAAGGCGGCCATCTGCTCGGCGACGCGCGGCTCGTTGACCCGCGAGGAGATCATCACCGCCAGGCTCACGCCGGCCAGGGAAAGCAAAGGGCCCACGACAAAGATACCCAGCAGCCATAGTGGGCTGAACAATTGCACTGCGACCGCGGGGCTGGCTGCCAGCAGGGCGGTGCCTGAGGCAAAAAGTAGGAAGCTGATGAGGCTGGCCACGACGGCCGGGATGGCAGCGGCCAGCGTTTTGCCGGCCAGCAACTGCCCAGTTGTGATGGGCGTTGCCAGCAGCGGTTCCAGCGTGCGCGTGTTCTTCTCGCCCACGATGCTGTAAGCAGCGATGGTCACCGGGATGATGGCAGGCATCAATAGAAACAGGACCATGAATTGCTGGAGGAGCAGGAATTGAGCGCACTCCAGCTCGGGGAGCGTGCCACACAAGGGGCGCAGCTGGTCGATGGCGGTGCCAAACTCAGCTTCGAGGGCGCTGATATCCGTGGTGCCTTGCAAGCTGAACAGAATACCTAACGGGATGGCGGTTAAGAGCAGCGGCATGAAGCCGACGCTGAAAAGGACCATCTTATTCTTGAAAACCTCGGACCATTCTTTACGGACCAGGATCCATACCTTCTTCATTTCTGTACCTCGTTCCCGATCAATTGCAAATAAACATCCTCGAGGCTCTGGCGCATTTCGCCCACGAACCGGATCTTGGCCCCCAGCCCAACCAATTCACGGACAAGCTCAGGGTTGCGCGTTTCGGGGTCGTCCAGTTTCACGACCAATTTACTCTTCACCACTTCGATGCCTTGGACGAAGTCCTTTTGGCGCAGCGCGTTCGAAAACGCTGGCTTCACCTCATCCAAATGGAACACCACTGCCCGGCCGAATAGTTTGCGGCGCAGGTTAGTCGGCGTATCCAGCGCCAAAAGGCGGGTTTTGAAGACGGCTACGCGGTCGCAAAGGCGATCCGCTTCATCCAGATTGTGGGTGCATAGCACGATGGTGCGCCCTTCTTCCTTGAGCTCGGAGACAAAGTCGCGTACCAGGCGGGCGGCTTCCGGGTCCAACCCACTGGTAGGCTCATCCAGGAAGAGTACCTTGGGTTCATGGAGCAGAGCGCGGGCAATGGCTAACTTCTGGCGCATGCCCTTGGAGAAAGTTCCAACTGACTCGTGCCTGCGGCCCCAGAGCCCGAGCATTTGCAGGTAGCGTTGCACCTGCCTATCGACCTTTTCGACCTCGTAGAGCTGCGCAAAGAAAGACAGGTTGCGGTGGGCACTGAGCTGTTCGTAAAGGCCGGGGGTTTCGGTGAGGATGCCGACAGATTTGCGTAAGGCGCCGTCGTTCTCACCCAAACGGTAGCCGGCTACCCAGGCCTCGCCAGCCGTGGGGGCGATCAGGGCGCTGAACATGCGGATGGTCGTGGTCTTGCCCGCGCCGTTCGGGCCCAGCAAGCCAAAAACCTGGCCGGCAGGGATATCCACGTCCAGCGCTTCTACCGCTGCCAGCTTGCCGAAATGCTTGGTGAGATTACGACTGGCCACCAACGTTTCCTTTGAAGGCGATGGGTAGTGGGTTGTTTCACGTGAAACGTTGGGAGCAGCTGGCACGCCCTTCCAGAGGAGGTAAGCGGCCAGCAGTGTCCAAGGTAGGGTGACTAAGATGCCAGCCGCGCCCGGGCCAAGCAGAGTGTTAGGCACCACAGCCGGCGCCAAAAGTAGATATCCAACAGCCCCGATGCCATTGATGGCGCCGTGGGCGATAACGGCGGGCCAAACGCTGCGGCCGCGTAAAGCCAGCCAACCGAAAACCACGCCGACGGGCAAGGTAAACCAGACCATGGCCAGCATACCGGTCCACGGTGCGCCGAAATAATCCAGGCCATAGTTGTGGTCCATGGCCGTCAGCGGCCAATGCCACGCGCCCCAAATAAGGCCAAGCAATAATACAGCCTTACGGAAACCCAGGACCATCAGCTTGGGCTGCAAGTAGGCCCGCCAACCGAACTCCTCGCCGAATGTAAAGAAGCCGTTGAAAAGCGGCGCAATGAAAATGGCCTGTCCCGTTTGCACGAGGAAGAGCGTCCACAAGTCAAGGGAAATGCTTCGGCCCGTGGCCGCTTCTGAAACACGGACAAGTTCTCCTAGTTGGGTTAGGTTGGGATCGTATTGCTGGGAAAATACTGCGAAGTAAACGAGAACGCCAAAAAGAGTCAGCGCAGCCGGCAAAACCCAGGCCAGCGCCCAGGTGCCCCAGCGTTCCAGGTTGAGCGCCAGTCCCGAATCTTTCCAGCCCTCGCGGGTGATCAGGCGCGTGAAGATATGGGCGAGCCCAGGTGCCCACATATAGCCCAAGGCGATGAGGGCGCCCGCAAGTGTGATGCCTAGACCCGGAATCAATTCCTCGGTTGAGTTGACCCAACCGGTGAGATAGATCAGCAACGCAATTGCCCATGCGATGCCGAAGGCGAAGGCCAGGAAGATCCCAATCCTACGAAGATCCAAGGTTTGCTTCATTCATCCTTTCAGTGTTTCACGTGAAACCATCTTCTGAGCCAGGCTTTGCTTGGCGAAGAAATGGCGCCTTGCCGGGGCGCCATGTTTTCGATTCAAACCTTTCGCCCTAGACTAAACCGGCCCAGGCCAGGATCCCGATGATGCCGCCGACCAAAACGGCCAGCCCGATCAAAACATACATCACGAGCGCGCCTTCGCTGATGCCAACCTGGGCCCGATAAGGATCGTAACCGCGCGGTAGGTTGCCGTCGTTGTTGCGGGCCGCTACAGGCCGGCGGAAGCGCAGGCGCCCATCATCGAACTTCTCCAAGAGGTCCCAGCTTCCCAGGCTTTCCTGCTGCACGACCGACTGCAACACCTGCGGATTCGTGAAGGAGCCTGTGGCAGAGCGCATGATCTTGAATTCCCATCCCTTTTCGAGGTCCGCTTCGCTATACCGAGTCATTGCTTCTTCATCCAGGCGTCGCTTCCGTTTGCGTTCAATCGCCGCGTAAGCTGCCATTAGGCGTTACTTACCTTTGTCGGCGCCCTTATCCCCGCCGGCGTTCTGAGCCAAAGCCACCATACCGCTGAGCCCGCCCAGGTTCATAGTGTCAACTGCACTGCTGGGCACGATGACCATGGCGCCTTTTTCTTTCAAGCCCTCGAACAGCATGTTCATGGCCCGTAAGTGTAGCGCTGTCGGATTTTCTTTGTAGGCTTGCGAAGCTTCCGCAAAGGAAGCCGCGATCTGCTTTTCGGATTCGCCCAGGATCACGCGCGCCTGGCGTTCGCGTTCGGCTTGCGCCTGGCGGGACATGGCGTCTTCCAGATCCGGCGGGATGACAATGTCGCGGATCTCGACCGACTGCACTGTGATGCCCCAGGGCGTGGTGCGCTCATCGATGATCTTCTGCAGATACGCGTCCATCTTGCCGCGCCCGATCAGGATATCGGCCAGCTCTTGCGAGCCGATCACTTCGCGCAACGCGGTCTGGGCGGCCCAGCTGATCGCCGAGCGATAATCCTCGACTTCGAGGGCAGCTTTCTCGGCGTCCCACACGAGCCAGAAGAGCACGGCATCCACGTCAACGGGAACGGTGTCCTTGGTCAGGGTCTTCTCGGCGCGGAAAGGGGACACCATCACACGGTGGTCGATCCATTGTGCGATGGTTTCAACGATCGGGATGATCCAGAAGATGCCAGGGCCTTTAAGGCCGGCAAACTTCCCGAAGCGTAGCACGATGGCCTTCTCCCACTGGCTGGCTACTTTGAGGGCGAATAGCACGCAAACGCCGGCCAGTACGGTGACGAGCGCATAAACGACCACCCACCATTCATTGGCCCAGAAAGATAGCAGTACGCTGCCAATAGCACTCGCAACCCAAATCAGAAAGGCGGTCGATAGGGCAACTGCGTTTACGCGCAAGGCGTCATCTATGGCGGGGCGCGGTTTAACCAAAAACGACTGTGTACTGTTCATTCTTCTCCTTTTTCCTTTTTCCAAGCTTTTAGTTGTTCAGTCACGATTTCACCCACTTCTTCGGGGGAGAAACCCAGTTTCTCTGTCTCTCCTACGAAGTGTTCCACTAGCGAAGCCAATTGCTGCTGTTTAAATCGTTTCGAGTCCTTCGCCGAACTCGGGCTGAGGATATAAGTCCCACGCCCATGTTGGGTCGAGATGATGCCTTCTTCGTCCAGCAACCGGTATGCCCGGGCCACTGTATTGAAGTTCACGCGTTGGTCGGCTGCCAGCTGACGCACGGTGGGCAGCTGGTCGCCGGGCTTGAGTTCGCCGGTTGCCACTGCCTGCTTCACCCGCTCCATGATCTGCAGATACACGGGGTGGTGGCTAGTGAGGTCGACCTGGAAAGTCGTGTTATTCATGACTACTGTATCATTGTGCCTTTGTATGATTGTATCTCTGTACAATTGTATACAGAACAATCAATTTGTCAATAGGGTTCCGAGGCCGGCGGCTATTCGCTCACCGAAAACAACCGTCTTAGGCACGGACGAAAGCCCAGCGGCTGCCTTCCCGTTGGGTGAAATCCATAAAAACCTTGCAGGCAAATCTCGTTATAATGCGCGTATGCACGCCAAAAAATATCTTCATACTGAAATAGGACACCTCGACATCAGGGCGTTCGACGCGCGTCCCTTGATGCAGCAATTCGAGCGCATGGCTTTCCAGGCCCGGAACCTAGCCCGGGCCTCGCTCATTTATGACCAGATGCTCAAGGACAAGGATTGCGCCGTGATCCTTTGCCTGGCCGGTTCGCTGATCAGCGCCGGCCTCCGCAAAGTGATCTACGACCTAGTGGACAATAACATGGTGGACGTCATCGTCTCCACCGGCGCCATCATCGTCGACCAAGATTTCTTCGAGGGCCTGGGGTTCAAGCACTACGTGGGCAGCCCGCACGCCGACGACGATGAGCTGATGCAACAGCACATCGATCGCATCTACGACACCTACATCGACGAGGACGAGCTGCGCATTTGCGATAACACCACCAGGGAGATCGCCGACGGCCTGCCCGCGCGGCCTTACTCCTCGCGCGAATTTATCTGGCATATGGGCAGGTATCTGGTAGACAACAAAAAAGGGGAGGGATCCGTTGTGCGCCGCGCTTACGAAAAAGGGGTGCCCATCTTCGTGCCCGCCTTCTCGGACTCCAGCGCCGGCTTCGGGCTGGTGGAGCACCAGTATCGCGCCGGCTCAAAGCCGACCGTGTCCATCGACTCCGCCAAAGACTTCCTCGAGTTGACCAAAATCAAAATCGAAGCGGGCACCACGGGGTTATTAATGATAGGCGGCGGCGTTCCCAAGAACTTTGCCCAAGACACCACGGTGGCCGCCGAGATCTTGGAAGAGGAAGCCGACATGCACAAATACGCGGTGCAGATCACCGTCGCCGACGAGCGCGACGGCGGTCTCTCCGGTTCCACATTAAAAGAAGCGCACTCCTGGGGCAAGGTGGACCAGGGCGCCGAGCAAATGGTTTTCGCTGAGGCCACGCTGGCTTTCCCCTTGCTGGCCAGCTATGCCTACCACCAAGGAAACTGGATGACACGCAAAGAGAAAAACTTCAACGCCTTCCTGGAAGGCGGCCAGTAGGCCGTTGCGAGGCAGCCGGAAGGCTGCCGAAGCAAACCCCATCTGATCCACGAGGAGACAACATTGATCCCCAACAAGATCTTCTTCACCAAAGGCGCCGGCGTTCACAAAGACCGCCTGGCCTCCTTCGAGGCCGCCTTGCGCGACGCAAAGATCGAAAAGTTCAACCTGGTGTACGTATCCAGCATCTTCCCGCCGGGCTGCAAAACAGTGACGGTGGAAGAGGGTCTCAAGCATCTTACGCCGGGCCAGATCGTATATTGCGTCATGGCGCGCAGCGAGACCAATGAGCCCAACCGCTTGGTCTCGGCGGCCATAGGTGTGGCGCTGCCGCAGGACAATTTGCGCTACGGCTATCTTTCCGAGCACCACGCCCACGGGGAGACCGGCGAAAAGAGTGGCGACTATGCCGAGGATCTGGCCGCAAGTATGCTGGCTACCACTATGGGCATCGAGTTCGATCCCAACCTAGCCTGGGACGAGCGCAAGCAGATCTACAACGCCAATCCGCACATTTTCAAGACCCGCAACATCGTGCAATCCGCTGAGGCCAACAAGAACGGGCTATGGACCACGGTGCTGGCGGCCGCCGTATTGATCGAAGACTGATGGGTGAGGAAAAGCCCCCTTATAACTTTTTGGGGCTGCCGCAAGAGTTCACAATTTATGAAAAGGCGCAGGTAGCTATCGTGCCTGTGCCTTTTGATTTAACTACCTCCTGGATGGCCGGCGCCAGCCAAGGTCCCAAGGCGATCATCGAAGCCTCCGGCTACGTGGAGCTTTACGACATCGAGACGCGCAGCGAGGCGTACTTGCGCGGCATCTTCACTGATGGCGATGTCCAAGCCAAAGACAACCAGGAGCTGAACAAGAAAGTTCACGAGCGGGTGCGCAAGCATCTGGATGCCAGCAAGTTCGTGGTGACCTTGGGCGGCGAGCACTCCATCTCTTACGGCGCCGCCCAGGCGCACATCGAGCGTTTCGACAATTTGAGCATCCTGCACCTGGACGCCCATACCGATCGCCGCGACGAATTCGAGGACAACAAGTTCAGCCATGCCTGCACCCTGCGGCGCATTTCGGAGTTGAATGACGACATCGTGTCGGTCGGCATCCGCAGCCTGGACAAAGGCGAACTCCAGTACCTCGACGAACGCAAGGTCTTCTACGCCGAGGATATCTTCCATTCGATGGATTGGAGCAAGCAGGTCATCGACCTGCTGCAGCCCAACGTGTACCTCACCTTCGACCTGGACGTCTTCGACCCGGCCATCATGCCCTCTACCGGCACCCCGGAACCCGGCGGCATGTACTGGTACCAGGTGCTCGGGCTGCTGAAGGATGTCATCGCAGCCCGCAATCTGGTGGGCTGCGACGTAGTGGAATTGAGCCCCGATGAGCAGAACAAGGCGCCGGATTTCCTGGCCGCCAAGTTGATCTACAAGATCTTGAGCTACAAATTCGCCACACGCGCCTGATGTGCCATGCTGAGCCGCCTTCCGCCTTGCGGAAGGCGACGCGAAGCATCCACCATTACCATGCTATATGCGTTTGCTAGTATGAGACGAGGTAAGCCACATAGCCAAGGCAAAGACCGACCTTGTATTTAAGGAAGTCACCCCTACCACCTGGCCCGACTTCGTGCGCCTCTTCGAAAGCAAGGGTTGCCCTTCATATTGCTGGTGCATGGCCTGGCGCCCGCTGCCGGGCGACCGATCCAAGGCCACCAACGCAGAACGCCGCAAGAAGGCCATGAAGCGCATCGTGTCCACCGGGACGCCGGTGGGCATCCTGGGCTACCAGGATGGCCGGCCCGTGGCCTGGTGCTCCATAGCGCCGCGCGGCAGCTACCGCTCGCTGGGCGGCGCTGAGTATCCAGGCGTCAATGAAGAGCGTATCTGGTCCCTCGTATGCTTCTTTGTGCCACGGCCTCTCCGTGGGCAAGGGATCATGAGGCAACTGCTGCAGCAAGCGATCAAGACCGCCCGCAAACATGGCGCCCGCGTGGTGGAGGCTTATCCGGTCGATCCAGACTCGCCCAGCTATCGCTTCATGGGTTTCGTGGCCAACTTCAAGGAGGCCGGCTTCACCGAGACCGGCCGCGCCGGCAGCCGCAGGCACGTAATGCATTTGTTTCTACGGGCTGCTTAGCTATTTGCTCGCGCGGCCACTCGCCGGTAGAATCCCTTAAGGAGAATTCGCCCGTGGAACGTTTATTTATCCTGCTGCTCCTCAGCTATCTGATCGGCTCGATTCCGTTTTCGCTGCTCGTAGGGAGATTCGCAAAGGGGATCGACCTGCGCAAAGTAGGCAGCGGTAATGTTGGCGGCAACAATCTCATCGCCAACGCAGGTCCGGGCTGGGGTTTGCTCGGTGGAGCCTTGGATGCAGCCAAGGGCGCGGCGGCCATGTGGCTCGCAGGATCAATCGGCGTAAGTTACCCAGCCAGTTTATTGGCGGGTCTACTCGTAGTGGCCGGACACAATTGGTCCATCTGGTTAGGGTTCCGCGGGGGCAAGGGGTTGGCGAGGGCGTTCGGCGCCATAGCTTGGATCGCCTGGCCTGAGGCGGTCGTGTGCGCATTGCTCTGGGGGTTGGTCAATTGGCGCCTGCGTAATGGGACGTCAGCGACTATCGCCGCCTTTGTCGCGTTGGGGATCCTATTTGTTATCAACGCCCGGCCAGTCGAATACATTCTGTTTGGGTTTGGAATTGTGGTCCTGGTCTTTATTGCCTCTTATAGAGACTTGGTGCAGGTTAATAGATCCGCCAAACATTGGTCGCAAAACTTCACCGCCCCCAAGTAATCAAGTCTTAGCCCGCCTTCCTTATGCGCCCCACCCTGGCCCGCACGGTCTTCAGCCGCCCAGTGTGTAGCGGGTACATTTGCAAAGCGGCAATAGTGACCAGCGAGGCCAGAATAGGTACCAGAGCGATCATGGCGCGAATGCCAAAGATAGCGCTGGCAGGTTGGACCGGGTCGGCTTCTACCGCGCCGGAAATGTAGCCGCTCGAACTTAGCACAATGGCGGTGGTGATCCCTTGCATAGTAAACGCAAAGCGGATCACAAAGCCATTGATCCCAAAGTACATTCCTTCGCGCCTCGCTCCCCCCACGGTTTCATCCTCGTCGATCACATCCGAGATCAATAAATCCGGGAAGACCAAAAGCCCTGCCAGACTCAGCCCGATCACTGCTGTTCCCAAGATAGCCTGTTGAAAATCGCTGGCGGCATAAATGCTCAGCATAGAGAGCGCGAAGGTAGCTTGCGCCGTTTGCCAGCCGCGCCGGCTGCCATAACGCTTAGCCACCCAAGTCCAAAACGGGATCCCGGGCAAGGTCATCACAAAGATGGAGCCAAGCAGCAGGGAATTCTGCAATTCTGCGGACAGCTCTTGCCCGAACACCAGGATCGGACCCTGGATATTCAATACATATTTTGCCCAAAACGGGATGGAGGCCGTCAGCACACTCACGATGAATTCTTTGTGCAAATTGGCGATAAGAAACCAGCGGAAGGATAAATTGCGAAAAGTGGCGGTCAGTGCTGGAATTAATGGGGGTTGTTTCTCGTGTTGGATCTCTTTATTTTCCCGGCTGCCTAACAGCGAAAGTCCCAAGGTGATGGAGGTTATGGCGCCGAAGGCGATCGCCATGCCGCCCCGCCCGCTCCAATCCTGGCCCACCAAGATCGGTGGCAGCGCCACGCCCAAGATCAGGCCAATTACGGTAAAGGCCTGGCGCAGACCCGAAACGCCAGCCCGTTCCTTTTCATCGCTGATCATTTCAGGAAAAAGAGCCGTCCAATTCATCACCACAAAGGTCCATAGCGTGTCAAAGACCAGCACGACCCCGATGAAGTAAAGAAATAGGGGAATTTCGCCACCCTCCACTAGCGGAGAAGGCGGCACCCAGAGGAGATAAAAGAACAAGCCCAGCGGGATAAAAGAGGAAGCGATCCACGGGATACGCCGCCCCCATTTGGATTTGGTGTTATCGCTTAAGTAGCCGGCCAGCGGGTCGTTGAAGGCGTTCCAAATCCCATACAGGCTCCAGCCGATGCCTACCAGAGAAGCTTTGAGCCCCAAAATATCGATATACAGGAATTGGATGTAGGTACCGAAGGCCAAATATGACAGGGCGGTACCCAACGCCCCGGTCGAATAAAGGACTTTCTGCCAGCCGGATAGTCTCATGGCGAACCTCGATATCCATCCGCTCTTTGTCGGTACGTATCAAACCCCAGGCCCACGGGTGGGATACGCCCCCGAACGCGATTGGAAAGCCCCACATGGTAGAATTTTTTCCCTAGTAGGTTATTCGCCGTCAGGAGCTTAAGATGGAGCAGCAAGTCGCAACGTTCGCAGTCAAGAAGGGCCTGGCCCAGATGCTCAAGGGCGGCGTGATCATGGACGTGGTCACCGCCGAGCACGCCAAGATCGCCGAGAACGCTGGTGCCGCGGCCGTGATGGCCCTGGAGCGCGTGCCCGCTGATATCCGTGCCTTCGGCGGGGTAGCGCGCATGAGCGACCCCGGCCTCATCGAACAGATCATGGAGGCCGTCTCCATCCCGGTGATGGCCAAGGTGCGCATCGGTCACTTTGTCGAGGCGCAGATCCTTGAAGCTCTCGGCGTGGACTACCTGGATGAGTCCGAAGTGCTCACCCCTGCCGATGAAGAGCATCACATCAACAAACACGATTTCAAGATCCCCTTTGTGTGCGGTTGCCGCAACCTGGGTGAAGCCCTGCGCCGCATCGGCGAAGGCGCCGCCATGATCCGCACCAAGGGAGAAGCCGGCACTGGCGACGTCGTTGAGGCCGTGCGCCACGCCCGCTCCGTGCTGGGCGACATTCGCCGCCTGCAGACCATGCCCGATGAAGAGCTAATGGCGTTTGCCAAGGAACTCGGCGCGCCCTATGAACTGGTGAAGGAAACCAAGGAACTGGGCCGCCTGCCCGTCGTTAACTTTGCCGCCGGCGGCATCGCCACCCCGGCCGACGCGGCGCTGATGATGCAGCTCGGCGTGGACGGCGTGTTCGTGGGCTCCGGTATCTTCAAGTCCGGGGACCCGGCCCGCCGCGCCGACGCCATCGTCAAGGCCACCACGCATTTCAACAATCCCAAGATCCTGGCTGAGGTTAGCCGCAACCTGGGCGAGCCCATGGTGGGCCGCCAGGTGACCGACATTCCAAAAGAAGACCTGATCGCGCAACGCGGCTGGTAGATTCACACCACATGATCATCGGTGTCCTCGCTCTCCAAGGTGATTTCGCAGAGCACCTGGCCATGCTCGCGCGGCTGGGTGTGCAAGCGCGCGAGGTGCGCCTGCCCGAGGATCTCGCCGGCCTGGATGGTCTGATCATCCCCGGCGGGGAATCCACCACCATCGGAAAACTGGCCGTGGATTTCGGCCTGATGGAACCGCTGCGTTCCTTCGGCAAAGAAAAACCTATCTGGGGTACTTGCGCCGGCGCCATCTTCCTATCCAAGGATGCGCGCCGCGAGCAACCCTTGCTGGGACTGATGGATATAACCGTCGAGCGCAATGCTTTTGGCCGCCAGGTGGAAAGCTTCGAGGTGGACCTGGATGTTCCGGCCTTGCAGAAAATCGATAAGAAGAACAAACCCGTGCATGCCGTCTTCATCCGCGCCCCGCTCATGGAAAAGGTCTCGGGGAAAGCTGAAGCGCTGGCCTCCCTGCCGGATGGGCGCATCGTGGCCGCCCGCCAAGGCAACCTGCTGGCAACCGCCTTCCACCCTGAGCTGACCGGAGACGACCGTTTCCACCGTTACTTCCTTAAAATGGCCGAATGAAGCCCGGTTTTCCCGTTCGAATCGGCGCAACATTCAAGTCGCTGTTGTAGAATAGCCGCGTGTTACGCGCCTTCACCATTGCAGACTACGGCCTGCTGCGTAAACTGGACAAGCAGACCATTTACCTGAATAACCAATTTATGCTCACCCGGGGAACGGGGGCCTTTTCGCGAGGGGCCCTGTTTTCGCCCCTGTCTGCCTTCACCGGCATTTACACCTTCATCTGCGACGACCGTGGCAGCCGGCCGCCTATCATCTGTCAGGCCTTCCACCTAGCCGGCTCTCCACTGGGTTACTGCATCCTGCTGGCTCCATCCACGGCACTGGAATCCCCGGCGCTCGCCGAGATCCTGGAAGGCGTCACCAAAGAGCTGGCCAGCCGCGGCGCCTACAGTCTGATCGCTGAAGTGGAAGAGGTGCATCCGGCCTTCAAGGCCCTGCGCCAAAATGGTTTCAGCATCTACGCGCGCCAGCGGATATGGAGAGCTACAAAGGCGCCGGCTGCGAATGAAAGCGATTCGGCCTGGCGCCCGGCCTTGGAGCGCGATCAATTCGCCATCCATTTATTGCGTAAGTCGTTGGTCCCCGGCCAGGTGCAACAGATCGAGATCGAACGCCACGAACCCCTGGATGGCTATGTATTGCGCCGCCAGGGGGAGATCGTGGCCTATGCCGAAGTGGCGCGAGGCCCGCATGGCATTTGGGTGCAGCCATTTGTTCACCTGGATGCGGAGCCTTTCGACGAGGCGCTCGGCCAGCTCGTTGCCGGGTTGCGGCCGCGCAGCAACCGCCCGGTTTACATATGTCTGCGCTCCTATCAAGATTGGCTGCAAAGCCCGCTGGAAGACCTGGGCGCCCATGCCGGGCCTCGCCAGGTAGTGATGGCCAGGCGCACCAGCTTGCCGCTGCCTGTGGAGGAGAAGCGCCGCGTGGCCGTGCCCAATCGCAGCGCCGAGCCCACCACGCCCATCCATGTGCCCCAGCCACAGGCACGCTTTGCGGCCCCACAACTTCATGTATCCGAATGGATAGGTTATGACCAGACGCCAAATTACCGATGACCTCGACGCACTGCTTTCGGTTTTGCCCAAGGACATCGAAGCCGCAGTCCGCGAACGCAACAACAGCAGCGACCTCCTGGAAGTCATCTTAGACCTCGGGCGCGTGCCCACCTCGCGCCTGACCACCGAAGAAGTCGTGCTGGTGGAACGCGAGGTGACGCAGGACGATATTGAGTATGTGGTCAAGCGCCTCGGCGATTTCGACGAGGACAACCGCGCCGGCATCGAGCGCACCTTGCACCGCATTTCCGGCATCCGCAACCGCCGCGCCGACGTGGTGGGCCTCACCTTGCGCGTGGGGCGCGCCGTCTTCGGCACCTTCGATATCATTCAGGATTTGATCGAAGAAGGCAAGAGCCTCCTGCTGCTGGGCCGCCCGGGCGTCGGCAAGACGACTCTGTTGCGCGAAGCGGCCCGTTTCCTGGCTGAGAAAAAACGCGTCGTTATCGTGGATACCTCCAACGAGATCGGCGGAGATGGCGACGTGCCGCACCCTGCCATCGGCCGCGCCCGCCGCATGCAGGTGGCCACGCCATCGCGCCAGCACGAAGTGATGATCGAGGCCGTGGAGAACCACAGCCCCGAAGTCATCGTCATCGATGAGATTGGCCGCGAGCTGGAAGCCATGGCCGCGCGCACCATCGCCGAACGCGGTGTGCAACTCATCGGCACGGCGCATGGCAACTCGCTGGAAAATCTGCTCCTCAATCCAACTTTGTCCGACCTGGTGGGTGGCATCGAATCCGTAACCCTTTCCGACGAAGAAGCCCGCCGCCGCGGCACCCAAAAGAGCGTTTTGGAACGCCGCTCCCCGCCCACCTTCGATTTCCTGGTCGAAATCCAAACCCGGGACCAACTGGCCGTGCACCGCGACGTAGCTGCCTCGGTGGACGCTTTACTGCGCGGCTATCCGTTGACGCCCGAATTGCGCACGCGCGACGTGAGTGGTGAGATCCAGGTCAAGAAGGCAGCCGAGCCGGCGCGCAAACCGGCGCGCGGCAGCGCCTCCAGCGGGCCGCGCCGCTCCGAACCGGCGACGCCCGAGCAGGCTTACGCGCGCGTCGCCAGCGAACCGCGCCCGGTGCAAGCCGCACCGTCCCGCCACAACGGCGCCGGACTTCAACCGGTGCGGGTCTATCCTTATGGCGTCGCCCGCAATCGCCTGGTGAGCGCCGCCAAACGCCTGGGCGTGCCGGCCCTGCCTGTCAAAGAGCCCGGCGAGGCCGACGTCCTGGTCACCCTGCGTTCCTATTACCGCAAGCGCCAACGCGCCATTGTGGATGCCGAGCAGCGCGGCATGCCGGTCTATGTATTGCGCGCCAACACCGTTTCGCAAATGGAGCGTTTCCTTTCGGGGTTATTCGATATCCCCGGGCCGAGTGAAGAAAATGGCGGCGTCGAAGAGCAGATGCGCAGCACGCAGCAGGCCATCAATGCCGTGTTGAACGGAGAGCGCTGGGTGGAGCTGCCGCCCGCCTCCTCCTATGTGCGCAGGTTGCAGCACGCCCTCGCCCAGCAGTCCAACTTGGTGTCTCACTCTTACGGCAAAGAGCCGAACCGCCGGGTGAGGATTTTCAGAGAGTAGCCAGGTCCGTCATTGCGAGGAAGGCCGAACCCGTGAGGCCTGACGTAGCAATCTCCCTGATCCTTTAACCATGCCATCAACCAAACACATCGGCATCGTCGGCGTTTCTTACGAAGGTGCCGCGCTGTGCTATCGCACCATCTGCCAGGAGGGCAAGGACTGGCTGGGCATGTACGAGCACCCCCAGGTCACGATGCACACATTCAATCTCAATGATTACAAAATGCCATCCGACGCGGAGCGTTGGGACCTGGTGAGCGAGCGCATCCTGGCTTCCGCGAATATCCTTGCCAATGCCGGCGCAGAATTGCTGATCTGTCCCGACAACACCGTCCACTTCTCCATCGACGCCATCATGGATCGCTCGCCCTTGCCCTGGCTGCACATCGCAGAGGAGGTTGCCCGGGAAGCAAATGCCAAAGGCTTCCGCAACGTCGCCATCCTGGGCACCCAACCGCTCATGGAAGGGCCGGTTTACCCGCGTAAATTAGAGCCGCGCGGCATTCGTTGGCAGACACCAGATCTCCCCGAGCGGCGACAGGTGCATAAATACATCGTAGATGAATTGATCTACGGCACCGTGTTGCCGGGTACGCGGGATTACTTCAAAGGCTTGATCCAGCAATTTGCGGACAAGGGCTGCGACGCGGTGGTGCTGGGCTGCACAGAGATCCCGTTGCTCATCGCGCCGGAGGATGCCGCGCTGCCCACGCTGGACTCGACACGGCTGCTGGCGCGGGCGGCGCTGAGGGAAGCGGTGGCCGCCTGACGCAAAACAAGAAGCGCACCTCTTGGTGCGCTTCTTCTGTCTACTGTCAATGCCAATCGTCTTTTAGTGATGATGCCCGTGGGCATGTACGTGGCCGTGGGCCAGTTCTTCGCCGGTGGCGAGGCGCAGGCCGACGATTTTTACATCGAAGTGCAGTTCCTTGCCCGCCAACGGGTGATTGAAATCCATCGTAGCGGTTTCGCCCTGCATAGCTAGCACCTTCCCATACATCTCGTTCCCCTCTTTGTCCTTCAATTCCAATTCCATGCCCACTTCGGGCTCTACTTCTTCTGGAAACTCGCTGAGCGGGACTTCATTGATCAGCTCCTTGTCCACTTCGCCGTAGCCATTAGCCGCGGGCACTGCGACGGACTTGCGCTCGCCCACCTTCATGCCGGCCAGTTGGCTCTCGAGGCCGGAGATGATGTTGCGATGGCCCTGCAGGAATTCAAGGGCATCTTCGTCGCCCGCTTCGTCCAGTACCTCGCCATCCACGGTGAGCTTGTAAGCCAGGCTTACGACTAGATCATCCACGACCATTTCGGGTTTGTTTTCTGTCATTGTTTCCTTTCTATAGCAAACCGGCCAACTTTACCATACCCACCCGGACCTCCAGTTGCTCACCTAGCCGAACGTCTGATGTCAGCTTGCTCCCGGCGCAATAGACTTTCTAACAGGAAAACAATAGTCAACTGATAGTCTAAGGAGCAATATGCCCAAGAAGCCCGCCCTACAACATTTGTCCTCCGCCCTGGCCGATGCCGTGCAAGCCGCGGGCGCCTCCGTCGTCACCGTGGACGCCCGGCCGCGCTACCCCGCTTCCGGCGTGGTCACCGCGCCCGGCTTCGTACTCACCGCTAGTCACGCCGTGCAAGAAGATGACATCAAGGTCACCTTGCCTGACGGCGAAGAATTGAGCGCCGAACTGCTGGGTCGCGACCCGCACAGCGACCTGGCCCTGCTCAAGCTCTCCACGGCCAAAGGCGCTGCCGCGCAGACCAACGAAGATCCGCAGGTCGGCCAGCTGGCGCTGGCCCTCGGCCGCCCTACGTCCGAAGGCATGCAAGCCAGCCTCGGCATCATCAGCGCCGTCGGCGGCCCGCTGCGCTCGCATCACGGCGGCCTGTTGGAAAGATACCTGCGCACGGATGCCATTCCTTACCCCGGCTTCTCCGGCGGCCCACTGGTGGACGGCGAAGGCCGCGTGTTGGGCATCAACACCTCTGGCCTCGGCATGGGCGCCTCGCTGACCATTCCGGCCAAGCTGGCTTGGAAGATCGCCGCGGCTATTCAGGAACACGGCGGCGTGAAGCGCGGTTACTTGGGCGTGCGCAGCCAGTTGGTGGAACTCAGCGAGGAAAACAGCAAAGCGCTGAAACGCGAACAGGCCAGCGGCTTGTTGGTGATGACCGTGGAAAAGGAAAGTCCCTCGGCGGCGGGTGGCCTGATGGTGGGCGACATCATCGTTGGCTTTGCCGGCCAGCCTGTGGCCGAGCACGATGAGCTGCTGCTGCAACTGAACGGCGGCGTGGTAGGCAAGGCCGTGGATATGGAGGTACTGCGCGGCGGCAAGCCGCAGTTGGTGAAAGTAACCATCGGCGAGCAGGAAGAAGTGCACCAGGGGCACGGGCGACAGCGTGGCCGCCGCTTTAGCCACCGGGGCTGGAGGCGCTGATGGCGCTGCCTCTCGATTTTTCTGCTGTCGTCTCCGCGGCACGTTCAAGCCTGGTGGCCGTCTTCGCCAAGCGCTACGGCGCGGGCGCCGGCATCCTGTGGAGCGCCGATGGCTTAGTGTTGACCAACCGCCACGTGCTTGGCCAGCACACGCCCAAAGTACTGCTGATGGACGAGCGTCAGTTTGAAGCCGAGGTGATCGCAACCGACGAAGAAGTCGACCTCGCTCTGTTGCGCATCGAAGCCCAGGATCTGCCCGCCGCCAGCATCGGCGACTCGACTCAGCTGCGCGTGGGCGAGCTGGTCTTTGCGCTCGGCCATCCCTGGGGGCAGCGCAACGCAGCCAGTTTCGGCATCGTCAGCCAGTTGGGCAACGCTAAAACGCAAGGGCGCCGCGGGCTCATCCCTATTATCCAGACCGATGCGCGCTTAGCACCCGGAAATTCCGGCGGGCCGTTGCTGAACGCGGCCGGCGAGGTGGTGGGCGTCAACACCATGATCGTGGGCGGCGACCAGGGGCTGGCCATTCCCAGCGCGGTGGTGCTGGATTTCTTGGCGTACGTGCATGCGCCAGTGATGAGTGATTAGTGAGTAGTGAACAGGAAGGGCTTTTCCTAATCACAATTCACCGATCACTGTTCACCGGTTGACTGATGATTCGCCTCGCCATTCTTGCCCCAACACCAGCCCTGCGCAGTGGTCTGCGCGCCTTGTTGAGCGCGGA
The DNA here is from genome assembly GCA_040882365.1 of Anaerolineales bacterium. Taxonomy (GTDB): domain Bacteria; phylum Chloroflexota; class Anaerolineae; order Anaerolineales; family UBA11579; genus JAMCZK01. Next base: position 6,062 of record JBBEBI010000020.1, on the reverse strand, counting down.
TGAACGCATCGAGGTGCTGGCCGAAGCCGCCACGATCGGCGAACTCCAGGAGCTGGACGGTCTGGACGTGTTATTGGTCGCCGGGGACGAATATTCGCTGGAGATCTTGCGCAGTGCGCTCGAAGAAGCCGAGGCGCCGCCTGCACTATTGCTGCTCAGCGAGGATGCGCAGGCAGCCCGTAGGCTAACCCGGCTGCCGCTGCGCGCCTGGGGCCTGCTGCCCCCCGAAGCCGGCCAAGAGGAATTGCTGGCCGCGGTCTTCGCCGTGCACGAGGGACTGTTGGCGGCGGCGCCCGCGCTGATGCAGCCACTGCTGGGTCCCGCGCCCGCGCTGGACCAAACTGATGAACTGGTGGAAGAACTGACCGAGCGCGAAGCACAGGTGTTGCAGTTGCTGGCCCAGGGCCTGCCGAACAAGCAGATCGCCCTGGAGTTGAACATCAGCGAGCATACAGCGAAATTTCACGTTTCAGCCATCTACGCTAAACTGGTCGTCACCAACCGCACCGAGGCCGTACGCCGCGGGGCGCGGCTGGGGTTGATCGTGCTTTAGTAAGGACGCCCTGATGAATCTGTTTTACAAATTCGTTATTGGTATTCATATGGCTTTATATAAAGTTTCGCGCGGCGTCATTGGCGGGTCGATGGTGAATTTGGACGTACTCTTATTAACCACCACGGGCCGGATAAGCGGAAAGCCGCGAACAACCCCGCTTGGTTTTTTTAGGGAAGGGGATGATTACGTGCTTATCGCCTCCAATGGTGGTTCCGATTCTCATCCCAAGTGGTTGTTTAATCTAAAAAACAATCCGAATGTGCGTATTCGCATAAAAGACAAGGAATTCTCCGCTATCGCCAGGCAGGCAACCCTCGAACACCGAAACCATTTATGGGCAAGGCTGTTGCAGTTATCTCCCTGGTACGACAGGTACGCAAAAAGAACCCAACGGGTGATCCCTTTGGTCCTCTTGCATCCGGAGTTGTCAGGATAAAATAGACGGCCTTCGATATGTACGGCGGCTGGTGGCGTTTCCTTTCGTATGATGAGAGCCAAGGCAAGGCGCAGGTGGACCGCGCCTTGCTGCGCCGCGTGTGGGGTTACGGGCGTCCTTACTTCCTTCCGCTATTGCTCATGTTGGCGGCCATCGTGGTCACCGCCGTCGTCGAGCTGATCCCGCCCCTGCTGTATCGCGACCTCTTCGACAATGTACTGCCCACGGGCGATTATGCGCGGCTGACCGCGCTTGGCCTGCTGATGCTGGCCGTGCCCCTGGTGAACAACCTGATCGGCGTCGGCGAGCGCTACCTGAGCGCCCGCATCGGCGAAGGCATCATCTTCGACCTGCGCCAAAGCATGTACGAACATTTGCAGCGCATGGGCTTGCGCTTCTTTACGCACACGAAATCGGGCCTGATCATCTCGCGCTTCGAAGACGATGTGGTCGGCGCGCAAAGCACCATAACCGGCACCATCCCCAGCATCCTCACCAACGGCGTCACGCTCCTCGGCACCCTGGCGGTGATGCTGGCCATCGAATGGCGCCTGACCCTGATGGCCATTGCCGTCGTCCCGTTGTTCCTGCTGCCGGCCCGCCGCGTGGGCCGCGTGCTGCGCGAGATCCGCCGCCAGGCGATGAACAACAACGCCGACATGGCCAGCATCGTGGGCGAGACGCTCAGCATCAGCGGCGCGCTGCTGGTCAAGACCTTTGGCCGCCAGCGCCAGGAACGCGAGCGTTACCGCAAGGCCAACCAGAACGTGCGCGACATCGGCTTGCGCCGCGCTCTGATCGGGCGTTTCTTTTCCATGTGGCTGGAGTTGGCCGGCACCGTGGGCATGGTACTCATCTTCTGGGGCGGCGGTTATTTGGTATTGCAGGGCGCTATTAGCCCTGGCAGCATTGTGGCTTTCGTCGCCTACATCTTCAGTTTATACGGCCCCATTTCTTCACTTTCCAACGTGCAGGTTGAATTCGCCACCTCGATGGTGAGCTTTGAGCGCGTCTTTGAATTTCTTGATATGCCGGTGGAGATCAAGGACAAGCCCGATGCGCTGGAATTGAAAGCGGTCAAAGGCGAGATCCGTTTCGAAGAGGTCTCGTTCAGCTACCTCGATGGCGATGAGGCGGCGGGCTTAAAGACCCCGGCCGATCCGTCAAAGAATGGCGACGAGGAAACCTCGTCTGCGCTTGTGCCCACGCGCCGCGACGCGCTCAAGAAAGTCAGCTTCGAAATTCAGCCCGGGCAGCTGGCCGCCTTGGTGGGCCCCAGCGGCGCGGGTAAGACCACCATCACCTATTTGCTGCCGCGCCTGTATGACCCCACCGAAGGCCGCATCACCCTCGACGGCCACGACCTGCGCGACCTGAAACAGGAATGGCTGGCGCAGCAGATCGGCGTGGTGACGCAGGAGAGCTATCTGTTCCACGACACGGTGCGTGCCAACTTGCTCTATGCGCGGCCCGATGCGATGCAGACCGAGCTTGAAGCCGCCGCGCGCGCCGCCAACATCCACGGCATGATCGCAAGCCTGCCGGATGGCTACGACACCATCGTTGGCGAGCGCGGCTACCGCCTGAGCGGCGGGGAAAAGCAGCGCCTCTCCATCGCCCGCGTGGTGCTAAAGGACCCGCGCATCCTGGTTCTTGATGAAGCCACCTCGCACCTTGACTCGCAATCCGAGGCACTCATCCAGGCCGCCCTGGAACCCTTGATGCGCGGCCGCACCTCGGTGGTCATCGCCCATCGTCTCTCCACCATTCTGGCCGCCGATGTGATCCTGGTGATGGAAGAAGGCCGCCTGGTGGAGCAAGGCTCTCACGCCGAGTTGCTGGCTGCGGGCGGACTGTATGCGAATTTATATGAAACGCAGTTCCGGAACGCTCGGCAAGCGGCAATCGCCACCTAAGTCTTTACAAGCTACTGCCAATCAATAGAGTTCCCAGCCAGTGGCTGGGAATTTTTTATTTGAGTTACACTTTTCCTGCGTTGACTTTTATCGAGAGGAGAGTGCATATGAAAAATACTAGGAGCTTCCTGTTGCGCAAAATAATCCCCATTAGCCTTGTGCTCTTGCTCGCCCTACTCTGGGCGACTCCGACTTTTGCTGCTTCGGCACACGCCTGCTCCGCCGCGGGCGGTACCTGGGATGGGCCGGATGCGGAAAACGGCAAGTGCATCTACCCCGCCGGCTCCGCAACGGCTGTAGCTGCCTGCGGTACAAGCCAGCTTTCCTACACCACCTTCTTTGAGAATGATGTGCAGGTTTCCACGCTCTGTGGTGGCCGGGGAACCACTAGATCTTCCGATGGGCCTTCAGACGAAAGTTTCACCTTGAAACTTGGGCATGGCAAAAATGGTTGGGTGACCTTCTTCGACAAAAGTTGCCGGCACAATTGCACGATAGACAGCGTGCTGCCCGGCTTGGCCAAGGCCGAAATTTGGACCACGCCTTTGGCCACGCTCTACGTGCGCGTGGATGGCGGCGCCGGCGCCGACGGCTATCAGGTCTGCTTCAACAACCCCAGCGGCAACCTGTGGACTATCTATCAATTCTTCGGCGGAGTATGGGATGTGGCCGCCCGGTCTACGGGCAGCATAGTGTGCGCCACGGCCAGCGGGGATGGCGCCTTCTTCCTGGGCGGCAAACCCTGAGCAGGAAATCCACTAAGGATCAAAGCCTTCGGTAATTACCGGAGGCTTTTTTATTTCGTTGGACGGCGGTACACTTCCCGCATGTTCATCACCCTCGAAGGCCCGGAGGGCAGCGGCAAGACCTCGCAGTTGCCGGGCCTGGCCGCCGCGCTGCGTGCCCAGGGCTACGACGTGCTGACCACCCGCGAGCCGGGCGGCACCGCCATCGGCGACCAGGTACGCAAGGTGCTCTTCGACTTGGCTAACAAGGGGATGAACCCGCGCACCGAGATCCTGTTGTTTCAATCTTCTCGCGCCCAACTGGTGGAAGAAGTCATCCGCCCCGCGTTGAAGGCTGGCAAGGTCGTCTTGTGCGACCGTTACGCCGATTCCACGCTGGCCTATCAAGGTTACGGGCATGGGGTAGACCTGGTCGTGTTGGGAGAGATTCTCCGTTTTGCCACTGGCGGGCTGAGACCCGACCTGACCTTATTTTTAGATGTAAAAGTTGAACAGGGGCTGGAACGGCGAAACCGTGGCGGCGATTGGAACCGGTTAGACGATTACGATAAGAAGTTTCATCGCCGAGTGTATGACGGCTACCACAAGCTGATCGCCGCCGAGCGCGAGCGTTGGGCGGTGGTGAATGCCGCACAGCCACCCGAAGCGGTAGCGGTCGATTTGCAAAAGATCGTATTAGCGCGGCTTAAGCAGCGCGCTTAGTTATTCGGCCCTGGGTTGGCCGACGCATAACATGAGTTCATGCAACCCTATCCCCGTTTTTATTTGCTCAATTTCATAATACTTTTCGATTTGAGCGAGAATCCGCTCTCGACTTCGCGGGAAGGATCCGCGGTCGTAGGTCCACAGTATCCTGCTGGACCAACGTTTGCTCGCCACGGCGTCCACGAAGATCAGTTTGCTGCGCGTGATCCTTTGCGCCTCACGCAGGAACATATCGAACTGTTCGTCCGTGAGATGGTGTGACAGCGCTAGGCTGGCGCTTACGTCGAAAGATTTGTCGGCGTAACTCAACCGGGTGGCATCGCCTATATTGGCTGCCTTATAAGGATATTTCTGCCTGAAACCGCGCAATTTATCCCAGTCATTATCCAGCCAAACATACGAATTCGAAGGCGGAATTAGGGCAAGCAAGTTCCCTGTTCCGGCCGCGATATCCACGATCTTCTGATTTTGAAGTTCCTGGAAAGTGGGGGCAAGGAATTCGTACGCCCGTTTCCTGCCCGCGGCCAATTGGATAAGGTCGTAGACCCGGGGATTTGAGGCAAGGTAGTGTAGAAATCGTCTGATCAAAGCAATTCCTTGTTCTCGGGAAATCAGGTCTTGTCCCGTATAATACTCTTGACCTGCAAAACAGATTCCTGCATTATGCGGTTGAAGGCTAATTTAACCACATGAAATTGTGCCCCACCTGCCAGCACGCCCACGAGGCCGTCGATTGGCACTGCCCCCTGTGCGGTTTCCAACCCCCAACAAAGAAGGGGTTCTTCTGTTTTGTGGAGGACCTTGAGGAGCGCACCGGCGGATTTGACCCAACCTTCTTTTCCAACCTGGTTCGTTTCGAAGAGAATAGCTTCTGGTTCAAGTCTCGGAATGAACTGCTTTTTTGGACCTACGAAACATTTTTCCTTCAAGCGAAACGCTTTTTTGAGATAGGAATGGGAACCGGATACGTTCTAGCCGGTTTCCAGAAGCGTTTCCCTTCATTAGAGCTTCACGGTAGTGAATTCTTTGTGGAGGGCTTGGTTCATGCCGCGGCCCGCTTGCCTAACGCCCAGCTCTATCAAATGGACGCAAGGAGCCTGCCCTTTACCGACCATTTTGACGTGATCGGCGCATTCGACGTGCTGGAACATATTGAGGAAGACCGGCTCGTGTTATCAGAAATGTGCAAGGCACTTCGAGCCGGTGGGGGAGTCATTATCACCGTTCCGCAACACAAGTTCCTGTGGAGTGTATTGGATCAGGTCAGCCACCACAAGCGGCGCTACAGCCGTAAAGGGATCGTGGAAAAGTTAGAAGAAGCCGGCTTCCAACCCATTTATATTTCCTCCTTCGTTACCCTTTTGTTCCCAATCATGCTTCTGTCTAGAATCTTCAGGCGAAAGGCCGATTCGGGTGTCTATGATCTCAGGTCTTCCCCGGAGTACAAGATAGGCGCTTTCCTGGATAAGGCGCTGGGGGGGATTATGCGCTTCGAGCGCTGGATGATGCGGAAGGGAGCCAGGTTCGGTTTCGGAGGTTCTCTGCTGGTAGTTGCGAAGAAGAATGAATAAAAAAAACTTGATTACAAAACCATTATGAATGTTCGCATTACGAGGTGGCGCTTGGGATACTTATATATTTTTGGCATGATTCTGTCTTACATAACCAAGCATATATAGGATAAAGGTCACTATTACTAAAAG